>NZ_JBITFQ010000004.1:455081-574081 GCF_044456225.1 Streptomyces sp. NPDC050988
CCCGCTTTCGGCGTGCACCCGGCTGTCCCCAACCCGCGGGCGGGGGGGGGGGGGGGGGGGGGGCGCCCGGGGGGGGGGGGGGCATCGGCCTGGACGGCCTCGTCCTCAAGCGCCGGACGGGCTGGTTGTGCCTGGACCGGGCCGAGAGGTGTGCGTCTGTAGGAGGCTCCAATGGGGCACGCGCGTGTGCGGGAGGAAAGCTGTATTCCTTGGGAGTGGCGGGGTGGGGCACGATGGGGGTATGGCACCCATGAATGATCATCCCGGTGAGCAGGCCGCTCAGGAGCCCGTCAAGTTGCTGGCGATTCGGGAGAACGCCCTCTCCTTGGACGAGGTTTTCCGGGCTGTCGGGGACGATGCGTCCGGGGGGACCGCGCTGTTCGTGGGGACTGTGCGGAATCATGACGGGGGAGCCGATGTCGACGCGCTCGGGTACTCGTGCCATCCGAGTGCCGAGGCGGAGATGCGGCGGGTCGCCGAGAAGGTCGTCGCCGAGTATCCGGTGCGGGCGCTCGCCGCGGTGCACCGAATCGGTGACCTTCGGGTGGGTGATCTCGCGGTGGTCGTCGCCGTTTCCTGTCCGCACAGGGGCGAGGCGTTCGAGGCCTGCCGGAAGCTGATCGACGATCTCAAGCACGAGGTTCCGATTTGGAAACACCAGACGTTTTCCGACGGTACGGAGGAATGGGTCGGGGCCTGTTGAGGTCACACTGGTCACCTGAGACGCAGGTGCCACTCCTGTCCGCCGTTCCGGTTGCGTAACCCGACCCCTGCCGTGAGCGTTGAACATGCGGATGGTTAATCTGCTGATCAGTCAGTTGCGGTCGCTCATGGGGTTGGGAGGTCGGCATGGCGGCGCTCGCCTGGTTGCTGATTCCGCTTTTGGCCGCGATCGGCGCCGGACTGTGGGGCAGTTGGGCCGGACGGAACCGAAAGACCCTCGGGGACGGCACCGAGCTCGCGGGCTACACACGCTTCCGCGAGGCCATGGAGAAGTCGGAGAACCCGGAGAAGTCGGAGCAATTGCACACGGACGCCTGACCGGCCCGGATTCCCCGGACGGACGGCCCTGACGGTGCGCTGACAGACCGGTCCCGTACTGTCGTTCCATGCCACGCCGCACCGCGACGATGCTCGCCTCCACCCTGATGCTGATCGCGCTCCTGTGCGCGGGAGTCTTCATCAATGTGCCGTATTCGGAGATGTCACCGGGTCCGACGGTGAACACACTCGGTGAGCACGACGGCGAGCCGGTGCTCCAGATCTCGGGTCGCAAGACCTACGCGACGACCGGGCATCTGAACATGACCACCGTCCGGGTCACCAGCGCCGACTACAAGATGAACCTCGTCGAGGCCGTGTACGGTTGGCTGGCCCACGACAACAAGGTCGTTCCGCACGACACGCTCTATCCGGACGGCAAGACGGAGGAGCAGTCGACGCAGGAGAACGCCGAGGAGTTCAGCCAGTCCCAGGAGAGCGCCAAGGTCGCGGCGCTCAAGGAACTGAAGATCCCGGTGAAGTCCTGGGTGATCGTCTCCACCGTCGTCAAGGACACCCCCGCCGAGGGCAGGCTGCACGCCGGTGACGTCATCAAGGCCGTCGACGGTACGACGGTGAAGGCGCCCGACGACGTCGCGAAGCTGGTCACCAAGCACAAGCCCGGTGAGAAGGTCGTCTTCACGATCGTGCCCGCCAAGGAACAGGCCGCCGCCGAGAAGGAGAACCGGACGGCGACCAAGACCGAGGAGATCACGATCACCACCGCCAAGTCCGACGACACCGGCGAGCAGCGCGCGATCGTCGGCATCTCGGCCGGGACCGACCACACACTGCCGTTCACCATCGACATCAAGCTCGCCGACGTGGGCGGCCCGAGCGCAGGCCTGATGTTCGCCCTCGGCATCGTCGACAAGCTGACGCCGGGCAACCTCACCGGCGGCAAGTTCGTCGCCGGCACCGGCACGATCACCGACGACGGCAAGGTCGGACCGATCGGCGGCATCGAGATGAAGACGGTCGGCGCCCGCGACAAGGGCGCCCAGTACTTCCTGACGCCCAAGGACAACTGCGCGGCCGCCTCCCGTGACGTCCCCGAGGGGCTCACCCTCGTCAAGGTCGACACCATCGACGACGCGATGAGCGCCCTCAACGACATCCGCGGCGGCAAGACGGCCGACCTGCCGAAGTGCACCAAGAGCTAGGGCACTCGCGGCGGGTCGGCCCGCTCTGCGCTACTCCGCGAACGTCGCCGTCAGGGCCTCGGCCAGGCCCGGTACGAGGTCGGATCCGGTGAGCACGTCCGTCGCCGCGTCCTTCTCGCGCAGCCGCAGCGCCGACTCGCGCTTCCCGCCGCGCAGCACCGCGACGGTCATCCGGACCTCCTGGCGCTCCGGATGCTCGGCGACCCACTTCGCCAGCCGCTGCTCGTCGAGGCCGTCCGGTACGGACGCCTCCGCGGACGGCGGGAGCATCAGGCGCTCCACGGACAGGGCGCAGCCGACCACGGCGTCCGGCCAGGCGATGGTGCCGAGGAACTCGTCCAGCGGGCTGCCGGCGGGGAGTTCGTCCTGCTCAATCGGGGTAAGGGTGCCCTCTGGGGCGTCTTCGGTCAGGCCGAGGCGCTCGGCGAGTCCCGGTTCCTGGGAGCGCAGTCGGCCGGTGTCGACCAGGGCGAAGAGACGGGCGGGCTGGTCCCAGCCGAGCCCCGCCACGTACTCGTCGATCTCGAGGACGGCACGGGTGAGGGGCCCGGCCGCCATGGGTGTGCCTGAGGAGGCGGTGTTGGACATGGTCACAATCCTGCCTCGTTCGGCCCCCGAAGCGGGAACCGAGTAAAGCATCAGTAAGTTGCATAGATGTGGCCCGGCGTTTGCGGGGCCCCCAGATACCAACAGCGAACTTCGAGGTGCGCACCTTGGCTTTCCAGATGCCGGACCGCGGCGGAGGCCCGACGGGGCCACGGATCAGAGTGGGCCGACCGTCCCGGCGCGTCCGGACCCTGCTCATGACACTGGGCGTACTGGCCGTGCTGGCCATGGCCTTCGTCATGTTCGCGGGGTTCTGGACGGACTGGCTCTGGTATCGATCGGTCAAGTATTCGTCCGTCTTCACGACCACCCTGTGGACCAAGATCGGCCTGTTCTTCGTCTTCGGACTGCTGATGGCCACGGCTGTCGGCGTGAACATCTGGCTGGCCCACAGGCTGCGGCCGCCACTGAGCGCCATGTCGATGGAGCAACAGAGCCTCGATCGCTACCGCATGGGCGTGGCCCCGTACAAGAAGTGGATTCTTCTCGGGATCACCGCCCTGGTCGGGCTGATCGCGGGCGCCTCCGCGGCGGGCCAGTGGCGTACGTGGCTGCTCTGGGTGAACGGGGTGCCCTTCAACCAGAAGGATCCCCAGTTCCACCTGGACATCGCCTTCTACGCGTTCGACCTGCCCTGGTACCGCTTCCTGCTGGGCTTCGGATTCGCTGCCGCGATCCTTTCGGTGATCGCCGCCGCGCTGACCCACTACCTGTACGGCGGGCTGCGCATCACCAGCCCCGGAGCGCGCGCCACGGCCGCGGCCACCGGGCATCTCTCGGTGCTGCTCGGCCTCTTCGTCGCGCTGAAGGCGGTGGCGTACTGGCTCGACCGGTACGGTCTCGCGGTGAAGTCCAGTGACTTCAAGGCGACGGACAACTGGACGGGCCTCAGGTACGTCGACGCGAACGCGTATCTGCCCGCCAAGACGATCCTGTTCTGCATCGCCGTCATCTGCGCGCTGCTGTTCTTCGCCACCCTGTGGCGGCGCACCTGGCAGCTGCCCGTCATCGGCTTCGGCCTGATGGTGCTCTCGGCGATCCTGATCGGCGGTCTGTACCCGGCGATCGTCCAGAAGTTCCAGGTTCAGCCGAACGAGCAGGCCAAGGAAGCGCCGTACGTCGAGAAGAACATCAAGGCGACGCGCGAGGCCTACGGCATCGACGACGCCAAGGTGACGGACTACTCCGGCAAGGGCGGCACCGAGAACGCCCAGCAGATCCGCAAGGACGCCGACTCGGCGGCCAGCTATCGGCTGATCGACCCGAACGTCGTCTCGCCGGCCTTCCAGCAGCTCCAGCAGGAGCGCAAGTACTACCAGTTCCCCTCCACGCTCGATGTCGACCGGTACACGGACGCCGACGGTAAGGAGCAGGACACCGTCATCGGTCTGCGCGAGCTGAACCTGAACGGCATCCCGAAGAGCAACTGGATCAACGACCACTTCACCTACACCCACGGCTACGGCGCGGTCGCGGCCAGGGGCACGGCGACCGGTTCCGATCCGCCGGGCTCCCCGGACTTCTCCGAGTCGGGGCTGCCGACCACCGGCGACCTCGGCAAGTACGAGCAGCGGATCTACTACGGGGAGAAGACCGAGCAGTACTCCATCGTGGGCGGCCCGCAGAAGGAGCTCGACTACGAGGAGAACGGCGAGAAGACCACCAGTTACAAGGGCAAGAGCGGCGTCAACCTCGCCAACCCGATCAACCGCGCCGCGTACGCGGTCGCGTTCGGCGAGCCGCAGATGTTCTACTCGGGCGCGATCGGCGAGGGTTCCCGGATCCTCTACAACCGCACGCCCAAGGAGCGCGTCGAGGCCGTGGCCCCGTGGCTGACCATCGACGGTGACGCCTATCCGGCGATCGTGGACGGCAAGATCCAGTGGATCGTCGACGCCTACACGACGACCAACGGGTACCCCTACGCCTCCCGTACGACGCTGGGGGACACCACGGCGGACTCGCTGACCGACAATCAGCGGGCGGTGGTGGCGCAGCAGAACCGCGTCAACTACATCCGCAACTCGGTGAAGGCGACCGTCGACGCGTACGACGGCTCGGTCAAGCTCTACCAGTGGGACACCAAGGACCCGGTCCTCAAGACCTGGATGAAGGCGTTCCCCGACACGGTGAAGCCGAAGACCGACATCAGCGATTCGCTGATGGAGCACCTGCGCTACCCGCAGGACCTGTTCAAGGTCCAGCGCGAGCTGCTCACCCGCTACCACGTCACCGACGCCGCCCAGTTCTACAGCGGCAGTGACGCCTGGCAGGTGCCGGACGACCCGACCAACAAGGACAGCAGTGCGGTCCCGCCGTACTACCTGAGCCTGAAGATGCCGGGGCAGAACGCGCAGCAGTTCTCGCTGACCACGACCTTCACGCCCAACGGGCGCCCGAACCTCGGGGCGTTCATGGCGGTGGACGCCGACGCGGCCAGTAAGGACTACGGCACGATAAGGCTGTTGAGAGTGACCTCCACGGTGAGAGGTCCGCAACAGGTGCAGAGTGAGCTCAACAGCAACGCCGACGTCGCCGAGTTCGTCCGCAACCTCAGAGGCACGGACTCCGACATCGAGTACGGAAACCTGCTGACCGTGCCACTCAACGGCGGGTTCCTGTACATCGAGCCGGTGTACGCGCGCGGCGGCACGTCCAACTACCCGCTGCTGAGGAAGGTGGGCGTCGCCTACGGAGACCAGACCGTCTTCAAGGACACCCTCGCCGAAGGGCTGAACACGGTCTTCGGAGTGGACGGCGAGGAGACCACCGAGCCACCACCCAAGGACGGTGAGACCCCGACGCCACCGACGACGGGCGACACCGACCTGGCGAAGGCCATCGCCGACGCCGAGGAGGCCTACAAGGCCGGCGAGGAAGCGCTCAAGAAGGGCGACTGGGACGCGTACGGCAAGGCCCAGGAGGACCTTCAGGACGCGATCCAGCGGGCCTCCGAGGCCGAGCAGAAGGCCAGCTCGGCCAGTGGTGCCAACAGTGACGCCGACAAGGAAACAAGTGGTCAACAGGACGGTGACCAGGGCAGTTGAGCAGTCCCACCCCGCGCCGTGGTACGGTTGCAACACAACGGCGCGGGGTGGAGCAGCTCGGTAGCTCGCTGGGCTCATAACCCAGAGGTCGCAGGTTCAAATCCTGTCCCCGCTACTGAAGTAGAAGGACCCGGATCCTCAAAGGATCCGGGTCCTTCTGCGTGCGCGGACCGAGTGCTGACCGAGTGCTGACCGTGCGGGGATCGCGTGCGTGTGCCCATCGCTCATCAGTGCTGCTGCGGCGAAGGCTGCGCCATCCGCCTGGAGTTGGGGAATCTGTGTTTCACTTGTCTCTCTGTGGGCATGTCGACAAAACGCTGAAGTGACCTCACTGGCTGCGGTATACCAGGTGTACCCAGGTTGCAGGTGGTGCGACGATGGACGTTATGGGGGACAAGGCAACTCTGTTGGAGACAGGGCGGTTTGTGCAGCCTTCCGACCGGGACGAGACCGGCGAGGCTGCGGAGGAGGCGCGCCGACGACTCGCCGCGGAGGCTGGCGACGTCGAGGCGATGAGCGTTCTCGGAGCGATGCTGCTCCGCCGCGGTGATCTCGACGGGGCCGAGCCTCAGCTGCGCGCTGCCACGGCGGCCGGTGACCGGGCCGCCGCCAACAACCTGGGTGTCCTCCTGCACCAGCGCGGATACGCCGAGGAGGCGGCCGGCTGGTGGCGGATCGCCGCCGTCGCCGGATCCGCGGCCGCCGCGCACGCGTTGGGCCGCCACCACCGCGAGCGCGGGGACGAGCCCGCCGCCGAGTACTGGCTGCGCCAGTCCGCCGAGCAGGGCCACGCCCTCGGCGCGTACGCGCTCGCCGACCTGCTGGAGCACCGCGGCGACGCCGGTGCCGGGGACTGGATGCGGGCTGCCGCCGAGCGGGGGCACCGCGAGGCGGCTTACCGGCTCGCGCGGACACTGGACCGCAAATCCGTGCAGGCGGGCGAGGACGAGGGCGACAACGGCGTCGCGGCGACCGTCGCCGCGCAGGCCGAGCAGTGGTACCGGCAGGCGTCCGCGCGCGGTCACCGACGGGCCGCGCTGCACCTCGGAGCGATCCTGGAGAGGCGGGGGGAGCTCAAGGAGGCCGGACGCTGGTATCTGACCTCCGCCAAGGACGGTGAGGCGCGGGCCGCCTGTGCGCTCGGGTTCCTGCTGCGGGACGCGGGGGACACCGAGAGCGCCGCCGTGTGGTGGCTGCGGGCCGCCCAGGACGGCGACGGGAACGCCGCCAACGCGCTGGGCGCGCTGCACGCCGAGCGGGGCGAGACCCAGACCGCCGAGCGGTGGTACCGGGCCGCGATGGACGCGGGCGACGTGAACGGCGCGTACAACCTCGGGCTGCTCTGCGCCGAGCAGGCGCGGACCGCGCAGGCCGAGCAGTGGTACCGGCGCGCGGCGTACGCGGGGCACCGGGAGGCCGCGAACGCGCTGGCCATTCTGCTGCTGCAGGTCGGTGACGCGTCCGGGGCCGAGCCGTGGTTCTCCAAGGCCGCGGAGGCCGGGAGCGTGGACGCCGCCTTCAACCTCGGGATCCTGCACGCCGGGCGGGGGGCGGACAAGACAGCCCTTCGGTGGTACGAGCGGGCCGCTGCCGCCGGGCACTCCGAGGCCGCGCTGCAGGTGGGGATCGCGCGTCTTCGGGACGGGGACGAGGGGGCTGCCGAGCGGCACCTTCGGTGTGCCGCGGGTGGGGGGAGCGCGGAGGCGGCCTATCGGCTGGCCACCGTGCTCGACGCGCGGCGGCCGCCTGCGCCCGCGCACGAGTTGGGGGAGCCGGCTACCGAGAAGAGCGAGTGCGAGGAGTGGTACGAGCGGGCCGCTTCCCAGGGGCATCGGCGGGCCCAGGTGCGGGTGGGGATGCTCGCCTCCGCGCGCGGGGACGTCGTGGATGCGGCTCGGTGGTACCGGGAGGCCGCGGAGGCGGGGTCTCGGAACGGGGCGTTCAATCTTGGGCTGTTGCTTGCCCGGGAGGGGAGTGAGCCGGAGGCTGCGCTGTGGTGGACCCGGGCCGCTGACGCGGGGCATGGGCGGGCGGCGTTGCGGCTTGCTCTCGTCTACGCGCGTCGTGGTGAGTTGGCGGAGGGGCAGCGGTGGGCTGATCGGGCCGTGTCGCTCGGGCCCGAGGAGGTTTCTGAGCGGGCGGCTCGGTTGCGGGATGCGTTGCGGCAGGAGTTGTCGGCGTGACGGGGTGGCGGGGTGAGTTTTTCGCCCCCGCCGCCCCTACCCATTCCCGTCCCTGACTCAGGGGCTCCGCCCCCGAACCCCCGTATCGCGCTGCCGCGCTCGTCCTCAAACGCCGGACGGGCTGAGTGGGTGGGTGGGGGCTGACGGGGGTGGGTGGGTTGATCGTGGGTGGGTGGGAAAATCGGCCTGAACGGCCTCGTCCTCAAACGCCGGACGGGCTGAAGGTGTGTTGGCCCGGGCTGTGAAGGCGGCCCATTCAGGGGCGCGGGGAACTGCGCGCTCAGCCGCACACCACCCGCACCCAGCACCAGGGAAGCGACCCTGCACATCAGCTCCTCCGGCGTTCGAGGAGCGGGGGTCTGAGGGCGCGGGGAACTGATTTGCACTGGTCGGCGGTGGTGACGTACTGTTCAGACATCGCCGCGGGGTGGAGCAGCTCGGTAGCTCGCTGGGCTCATAACCCAGAGGTCGCAGGTTCAAATCCTGTCCCCGCTACTGAAGGCCGAAGGCCCGGAACCAATGGTTCCGGGCCTTCGGTGTGTTCGGCGGTAGGAGGAGCAAGGATAGGGGCGCGGGATGTCGAAAGCCCCGGCCTTCTTGTGGCCGGGGCTTCGAGAGCGTGTGGGGTGGGCCGTCAGGCCGCAGCGCAGTTCGGGCATACGCCTCGGTACGTCACCTCGACGCCCGAGACCGCGAAGCCGAAGCGCTCGGAGTCGGGGAGGTCCGCCAGCGGGTTGCCGCCCGGGTGGACGTCCTTGATCGCGCCGCACTGGGCGCAGACCAGGTGGTGGTGCGGACTGTGCGCGTTCGGGTCGTACCGCTTCGCGCGCTTGTCCGTGGCGACTTCCAGCACCTCGCCGAGCGAGACCAGCTCACCCAGCGTGTTGTAGACGGTCGCCCTGGAGATCTCGGGCAGCTTGGCCACGGCCCTCGCGTGGACCTCGTCGGCCGTCAGATGGACGTGATCGCCGTCGAGGACCTCGGCCACGACGCGCCGCTGCGCGGTCATGCGCCAGCCGCGTCCGCGCAGTCGTTCCAACAGGTCGCTCATACCACCAAGCCTAGCAGCAAGGAGGCCCAGTTTCCGAATAGGTGTGACTTTGGAGCATTGCTTGACTTGGACATTGTCTATTGTAGGATCGAGTTTGGCTTTGACTGAGGGGCGCCGTAGGGGCGGGATCAGCGGAGTCGGCAGGGATCGGCAAGGAATTACGCAGGAGGCGCACGTGACCCAGGGACCGCTCACGACGGAGGCCGGCGCGCCGGTGGCCGACAACCAGAACAGCGAGACCGCGGGCATCGGCGGCCCTGTTCTCGTCCAGGACCAGCTCCTCCTGGAGAAGCTCGCGCACTTCAACCGTGAGCGCATCCCGGAGCGCGTGGTGCACGCCCGTGGCGCCGGCGCCTACGGCACCTTCACGGTCACCGCGGACGTCAGCCGCTACACGCGCGCCCACTTCCTCTCCGAGGTCGGCAAGCAGACCGAGACGTTCCTGCGCTTCTCCACCGTGGCCGGCAACCTCGGTTCGGCCGACGCCGTCCGTGACCCGCGCGGCTGGGCGCTGAAGTTCTACACCGAAGAGGGCAACTACGACCTCGTCGGCAACAACACCCCGGTGTTCTTCATCAAGGACGCCATCAAGTTCCCCGACTTCATCCACACGCAGAAGCGCGACCCGTACACGGGCTCCCAGGAGGCCGACAACGTCTGGGACTTCTGGGGGCTCAGCCCGGAGAGCACCCACCAGGTGACCTGGCTCTTCGGCGACCGCGGCATCCCCGCCTCGTACCGCCACATGAACGGGTACGGCTCGCACACCTACCAGTGGAACAACGAGGCCGGTGAGGTCTTCTGGGTCAAGTACCACTTCAAGACCGACCAGGGGATCAAGAACCTGACGACCGAGGAGGCCGTGAACGTCTCCGGTCTCGACCCCGACTCGCACCAGCGTGATCTGCGTGAGTCGATCGAGCGCGGCGACTTCCCGACCTGGACCGTGCAGGTGCAGATCATGCCGGCGGCCGACGCGGCGACGTACCGCTTCAATCCGTTCGACCTCACCAAGGTGTGGCCGCACGAGGACTACCCGCCGATCGAGATCGGCAGGCTTGAGCTCAACCGCAATCCGGAGAACGTCTTCGCGGAGGTCGAGCAGAGCGTCTTCTCGCCCGCGCACTTCGTGCCGGGCATCGGACCCTCGCCCGACAAGATGCTCCAGGGCCGCCTGTTCGCGTACGGCGACGCCCACCGCTACCGCGTCGGCGTCAACGCCGACCACCTGCCGGTGAACCGTCCGCACGCCACCGAGGCGCGTACGCACTCCCGTGACGGTTTCCTGTACGACGGCCGTCACAAGGGCGCCAAGAACTACGAGCCGAACAGCTTCGGCGGCCCGTTCCAGACCGAGCGGCCGCTGTGGCAGTCGAGCGCGAACTTCACGGCCGGCACCGGCAACCACGAGGCCCCGGTCCACTCCGAGGACGACGACTTCGTGCAGGCGGGCAACCTCTACCGCCTGATGTCCGAGGACGAGAAGGGCCGTCTGGTCGACAACCTCGCGGGCTTCATCGCCAAGGTCTCGCGCGACGACATCGCCGAGCGCGCGATCGACAACTTCCGTCAGGCCGACGGAGACTTCGGCAAGCGGCTGGAAGCCGCGGTCCAGGCCCTGCGCGGCTGACGCCAGCACTGGAACGCTTGTCGTAGAAGAGCGGGCCGGATCTCCCGTACCGGAGATCCGGCCCGTTCGCTTTCAGGATCGGTTACGTGGAGAGCCGTGCTCAGCCGGAGCTGCTCAGGCCGGGGCGTGCTGTCGCAGCGGTGCCCAGCAGCGGATGATGTCGCGGACCGAGACGATGCCGACCGGCTCGCCGCGGTCGAGGACGACGAGGTGGCGGAAACCGCCGTGGGTCATGGCGAGCGACGCCTCCTCCAGCGTCCAGGTCGGGGCGGCGAAGACCACGTCGGTGGTCGTGTGGGCGTGGGCCCGCTCGGCGTCCGGGCTCTGGCCCAGGCCTACGGAGTTGAGGATGTCGCGCTCGGTGAGAATGCCGAGCCCGCCTTCGTCGGGGTCGAGAACCACGGCCGCGCCGACGCGGCGTGCGGACATCAGCGCGGCGGCCTGCCGGAGGGTGTGAGCGGGTCCGATGGTGAGGACCACCGTGCTCATGGCGTCGCGGACGAGCATGGACGGAGCCACCTCCTACGAATCCGTTAGTTAACGGATTCACAAGTTCACAAGTGGGGGGACTCTCAGAGTCGCAGTTAAAGAGACGGTCAACAAGAGGGCGCGTGCAGGCGATATTGGGGGCGCTTTCCGGCCTGTCGGTGCCTCAACTGCCCCCGGGCGCCTCAGTAGCGCTGGTTCAGATAACCCAGCAGCTCGTCGTGGAGGATGCCGTTCGACGCGGCCGCGTTGCCGCTGTGCGGGCCCGGGCGGCCGTCGAGGCCCGTGAAGGAGCCGCCCGCCTCGGTCACGATGATCGCGGTCGCCGCCATGTCCCACAGCGACAGTTCCGGCTCCGCGCAGATGTCGACCGCGCCCTCGGCGACCATCATGTACGGCCAGAAGTCGCCGTACGCGCGCGTGCGCCACACCTCACGGGTCAGGTCGAGGAAGCCGTCGAGCAGGCTGCGCTCCTCCCAGCCCGCCAGGGAGGAGTACGCGAAGGACGCGTCCTTCATGCGCGAGACCTGGGAGACCTTGAGCCGGGACGCGGACGACAGGCTGCGGCCGGTGAACGCGCCGTGGCCCTTCGCCGCCCACCAGCGGCGGTTCAGCGCGGGCGCGGAGACCACGCCGACGACCGGCTGGTAGCCGCCCTCGCTCGCCTCCATGAGCGCGATGAGCGTGGCCCAGACGGGTACGCCGCGTACGTAGTTCTTGGTGCCGTCGATCGGGTCGATCACCCACCGGCGGGGGCCCGTGCCCTCGACGCCGTACTCCTCGCCGAGGATCGCGTCCCGCGGCCGTGCCCGTTGGAGGTGGCCGCGGATCAGCTCCTCGGCGGCCTTGTCGGCCTCGCTCACCGGGGTCATGTCCGGCTTGGTCTCGACCTTGAGGTCGAGCGCCTTGAACCGGTCCATCGTCGCGGCGTCGGCGGCGTCCGCCAGGACATGGGCGAGGCGCAGGTCATCGCGATAGTCGGGCATGAGCGAACCGTATCTTCCGGGTCGCTCCGCGGGGAACCGGGGGAGGCCGGGGGTTGTGTTACAGGTGCGGGTCGGATGCCGCCGGTCGCGCCCCGCTGTGGCCGGTCGCACCCCGCGACGAGCCGCGGTTCGGCACAGCCGCGCGCCCCTTGGCGGCGCTTGGCGCCCCCTGGTCGTGCCGCGAACCCTTGACAGTGCCTCCGTGCGCGTCAACTCTGAAGCGCAGAGCCGATCGCCCCAGGGAGGCGACGATGCCTGCAGCGCGGGAATCCCTACTGGACGCCGCCCACACGGCACTCGGACGCCGTCCGTGGTCCGCCGTGCGGATGGTCGACGTGGCCGCCGCGGCCGGGGTTTCCCGGCAGACCCTCTACAACGAGTTCGGGAGCAAGGAGGGGCTCGCGCGTGCGCTCGTACGGCGGGAGGCCGATGCGTATCTCGCGGGCGTCGAGCGGGCTCTGGCGAGCCATGCGGAGCCTCGGGAGCGGCTGGCCGCGGCCGCGGAGTGGACGGTGTCGGCGGCCCGGGGGAACGCGCTGGTGCGGGCGATGCTCACCGGCTGCTGGGCGGAGAGGCTGCCCTCGCCCACCCTGTCCGCGGTGCCGTCCTCGTCGGCCGTACCCGCTCAGCGGAGGGCCGATGGGCCGTTACCGTCGCCGGGGGACTTCGTGGGGCTGGTACGGGACCGGGCCGTCGCGTCGCTGACCGTGCCCGGAACGTCGAAGTCCGAGGCTTCGGAGTTGGCCCGGGCCTGTGAGCTCGTGGTGCGGCTGGGGGTGTCGTGCGTGCTCGCCCCTGCCGGGGAGGGCGGTACGGCGGGGATGGTCCGGGACGCTCTGACGACTGTGCGGTCCGTGAGTTGACGCGGCTGCGGGTGGGTGGCCACCAACCAGTGGCCGGTGGCCGGTGGCCGGGTGGCCGCGGCCCGCGGCCGGGACCGGTGGTCCTAGTGGGACGAGCCCGACAGTTGCAGGCCGATGACTCCTATGATCACCAGGGAGATCGAGATGATCTTCAGGGCCGAGACCAGGTCGTCCAGGAAGATCATGCCGTAGATGGCGGTACCGGCCGCGCCGATGCCTGTCCAGACCGCGTACGCGGGACCCACGTCGAGTTTCTTGAGGGACAGGGTGAGCAGGCCGAAGCTGCCCAGGGCGAAGATACAGAAGGCCACCGTGGGCCAGAGTCTCGTGAAGCCGTGGGAGAGCTTGAGGCAGACGGCGAAACCCGTCTCCAGGAGCCCCGCAACGACAACCAGCAGCCACGCCATGTGATGCCCTCCCACGCTCCGTGACCGCTTCGTCTCGCTTGCATCCCGCTTGGTGCGATTATGCCTTTACCGTCGCAGCGGGGATGCAAACAACACTGAGGTCAAACGGAGATCAGCCGGGGATCGATCGGAGACCGGGCGGAGATCAGTCCCCCTCACGCCGTTCGCGCGTGGAGAGCAGCCGGCGCAACGAGTAGAGGCGGGCCGGGTCCGCGTGGCCCTCGGCCACCCACGCGTCCAGTGCGCAGTCCGGCTCGTCGTGGCTGCACGCGCGCGGACAGCCCTCGGTGCCGGGCTCCAGGTCGGGGAATGCCTTGATGACCCGGGACGGGTCCACGTGGTGCAGGCCGAACGACCGAACGCCCGGCGTGTCGACGACCCAGCCGTCGTTGTCGGGAAGAGGGATCGCGCGAGCCGACGTCGTGGTGTGCCTGCCTCGGCCGGTCACCGCGTTGACCACGCCCGTCGAGCGCCGCCGCTCCCGTGACACGAGCGCGTTGACCAGCGTCGTCTTGCCGACGCCCGAGTGACCCACGAACGCCGTGATCTTGCCGTCCAGTTGCTTGTGCACGCGGTCCAGCGCCTCACCGCTCTCCAGCTCCTCACGGCTCGTCACGACGTACGGGACGCCCAACGCCCCGTACAGCTCCAGGAGTTCGTCGGGCGGGGCCAGGTCCGACTTCGTCAGGACCAGCAGGGGGTCCAGACCGCCGTCGTACGCCGCCACCAGGCAGCGGTCGATGAGGCGCGGGCGGGGCTCGGGGTCGGCCAGGGCCGTGACGATGGCCAGCTGGTCGGCGTTGGCGACGACCACACGCTCGTACGGATCGTCGTCGTCGGCCGTGCGGCGCAGCACGGAGGTGCGCGGCTCGATGCGGACGATGCGGGCCAGGGTGTCCTTCTCGCCGGACAGGTCGCCGACGATGGCCACCCGGTCGCCGACGACCGCGGCCTTGCGGCCCAGTTCGCGGGCCTTCATCGCCATCACGACCCGGTCGTCCACCAGGCAGGTCAGGCGGCCCCGGTCGACGGTGAGGACCATGCCCTCGACCGCCTCCTCGTGCTTGGGGCGGATGTTCGTACGAGGCCGGTTGCCCTTGCGGTTCGGGCGCTGGCGGATGTCGTCCTCGTCGGTGTGCTTGCCGTAACGGCGCATGATCCCGGTCCGCCCGTCAGTTCCCGAGCATTCCGGTCCACAGATCGGGGAAGTCCGGCAGGGTCTTCGCCGTCGTCGCCACGTTCTCGATCTGTACGCCGTCGACCGCGAGGCCGATGATCGCGCCCGCGGTGGCCATGCGGTGGTCGTCGTACGTGTGGAAGACCCCGCCGTGCAGTGCGCGCGGGCGGATGTGGAGGCCGTCGGCGGTCTCGGTGACGTCGCCGCCCAGTTCGTTGATCTCCTTGGTGAGCGCGGCCAGCCGGTCCGTCTCGTGCAGGCGCAGATGGGCCACGCCGCGCAGGGTGGAGGGGGAGTCCGCGAGGGCCGCGACCGCCGCGATGCCCGGGGTCAGCTCGCCGACCTCGCCCAGGTCCACGTCGATGCCGTGGATCGAGCCCGAGCCGGTGAACTCCAGGCCCCGGTCGGTCAGTTCGCAGGAACCGCCCATCTCGGTGAAGATCTCACGCAGCTTGTCACCGGGCTGGGTGGTGCGCAGCGGCCAGTCCGGGATGACGACCCTGCCGCCGGTGACCAGGGCGGACGCCAGGAACGGCTGGGCGTTCGACAGGTCCGGCTCGACGGTGAGGTCGCGGCCGAGGAGCGCGCCCGGCGTGACCCGCCAGACGTTCGGCTCGCCGCCCGACTCAGGCGTGTCCACCTGGGCACCGATCGAGCGCAGCATGTCGACGGTCATCCGGATGTGCGGCATGGAGGGGAGCCTCGAACCGGTGTGCCGGACCTCCACGCCCTGGTTGAAGCGCGGGCCGGACAGCAGCAGCGCCGAGACGAACTGGGACGACGAGGACGCGTCGATCTCCACCGGGCCGCCCTCCAGCGCCCCGGAGCCGTGCACGGTCAGCGGCAGCGCGCCGCGGCCGTCGTCGTCGATCCGGGCGCCGAGGGCACGCAGCGCGTCGATCACACCGTGCAGGGGGCGCTCGTACGAACGCGGGTCGCCGTCGAATCGGATGGGGCCGTCCGCGAGGGCGGCGACCGGGGGCAGGAAGCGCATCACCGTGCCGGCGTTGCCGACGTCGACCGTCGCCGGGCCGTGCAGGCCCGAGGGGATGACACGCCAGGCCTCGCCGGAGCCGTCCGGGCCGACGCCCTCCTCGATGCCCACGCCCATCGCGCGCAGGGCGCCGGCCATCAGGAGGGTGTCGCGGGAGCGGAGGGGGCGGCGCAGCCAACCGGGCTCCGCCGCGAGGGCGGCGAGGACGAGGGCGCGGTTGGTGACCGACTTGGACCCGGGCACGTGGACCGTCGCGTCGACGGCTCCGCTCGCGTGCGGGGCGGGCCAGAGGGCGGTGTGTGCGGCGTTAACGGGCATGCCCTCACTTTAGTGGCTTGCCACTAACGGAGATCTTGATCGAAAGGGGTGGAACCACTCCGTGGGTGGGGGCGCCTGAGAGCTCGGGGGGCTCGTGTGGCTGGGCGGCTGCGGCATGTGTGTGGCTGGTCACGCAGTTCCCCGCGCCCCTACGGGCACGGGGCGCCGCTCACAACCCCAGCAGCCACCTGCCCCCGCCCATCAGCGAGCACAGGGATACCGCGTGGAACAGGAATAGCCACAGGCCCGCCGGGACGTGGGTCAGGCGGGAGAGCTGGTCGGCGTCGGAGTCGCCGGCTCCGCCGCGGCTGCGCTTCATCTGGAGTTCGAAGGCAGGGCGGACGCCGCCGAGGAGGAGGAACCAGACGACGGCGTAGGCGAAGGCGGCCTGGACCTGGGGGCCGGCCAGCCAGGAGACCACCACGAACGTGCCGCCGGTCAGGAGCACCGTGAGTGCGCCGTACGCGTTGCGGATCATCACCAGCATCGCCACGAGGAGCAGGGTGGCCAGCCACAGCAGGGCGGTGATGTGGCCCGCGGCCAGGAGCGCGGCGCCGCCGAGGCCGAGCAGCGGGGGAGCGGTGTAGCCGGAGGCCGCCGTGAGGATCATGCCGAGGCCGGTCGGCTTGCCGCGGCTGACGGTGAGGCCGCTGGTGTCGGAGTGCAGCCGGATACCGCTGAGGCTGCGACCGGTGAGCAGTGCCACCAGACCGTGGCCGCCCTCGTGCGCGATGGTGATGGCGTTGCGCGAGAGCCGCCAGACGTTGTGCGGGACGATCACGGCCAGTGCCGCGACCATCGTGGCTATGACCACCCAGGTGTCCGGGTCGGGCTGGCTCCCGAAGACCTCGTCCCAGAGGGAGGCCAGCGAGGTGGCGGCGATGCTGTCCATTGTGGGGTTGGGCTCCCTCGGGTCGTATGGAATCTGGCAGTCTGGCACGTATGTGCGGACGGTATGCAGCGAGTCGTGGACCCGAGGATCTCGCAGGAATCTTTGAGATCGAGAAGTGGGAGCCGGAGGAGGCTCTGGCCCCCGACTTCAACGTGGCTCCCACCAAAGAGGTCTACGCGGTCCTGGACCGTCCTCTTAAGGACGCGGAAGACCCGAAGCCGGTTCGACAGCTGCGCACGCTGAAGTGGGGCCTCGTCCCGTCCTGGTCGAAGACCCCCGAGGGCGGTGCCCGGATGATCAACGCCCGGGCCGAGACCGTCCACGAGAAGCCCTCGTACCGGCGGGCCTTCGCCACCCGGCGCTGCATCATCCCCGCCGACGGCTACTACGAGTGGGTGACCGGGACCGGTGAGCGCGAGCTGGAGGTCGAGGGCAAGAAGAAGCGGCCGCGCAAGCAGCCGTACTTCGTGCTCCCCGCCGACGGGTCCGTCTTCGCGATGGCCGGGCTGTACGAGTTCTGGCGGGACAAGACGCTGCCCGACGACCATCCGCGGGCCTGGTGGGTGACGTGCTCCGTCATCACCACGGAGGCCGAGACCTCGCCGCTCGCCGTCGGACCGGAGGAGGGGCCGCGCGCGCTGGCCGACATCCACCCGCGCATGCCGCTCATGCTCACCCCGGACCGCTGGGACTCCTGGCTCGACCCGTCCCGTACGGACGTCGAGGACCTGCGCTCCCTGCTCGCGCCGCCCCCGGAGGGGCTGATGCGGGCCTATCCCGTCTCCACGGCCGTGAGCAACGTCCGCAACAACGGGCCGGAGCTGCTGAAGGAGCTGGAGGGGCCCGAAGAGGGCACACTCTTCTGACGTGACGGATCAGATGGAACAGATGGGTCATATGGGTCACCTGGCGGAGATCGTCGAGACCATCGACACCGACGCGGGTACGGCCCGCGTCACCTGGCACCGGGCGAGGAAGGCGCGGCTGGTGCTGGCCGTCAGCCATGGCGCGGGCGGCGGGATCGAGGCGCGCGATCTGCGGGCGCTCGCCGCCGAGCTGCCCGCGCACGGAGTGAGCGTGGCGCTCGTCGAGCAGCCCTGGCGGGTGGCGGGCAAGAAGCTCGCGCCCGCGCCGAAGACGCTCGATGTGGGATGGCGGGGCATCTGGCCCGTCCTGGTGAAGCCCGGGCTGCCCGTGATCGCGGGCGGACGCAGCGCCGGAGCCCGCGTCGCCTGCCGCACGGCCACCGAACTCGGCGCCCACGCCGTCCTCGCGCTCAGCTTCCCGCTTCACCCGCCGGGCAAGCCTGAGAAGTCCCGGGCCGGTGAACTGCTCGGCTCCGGGGTGCCCACGCTCGTCGTCCAGGGCGGCAACGACCCGTTCGGCAGGCCGGAGGAGTTCCCGGAGGGCTCGTACGAGATGGTCGAGGTGCCGTACGGCGATCATGGTTTCGCCGTGCCGAAGCGTGCGCCGATCGACCAGGACCAGGCCCTGAAGATCGTCACCGACGGCGTACTGAAGTGGACCTCATCACTCGGGTGACCCCCGGGAATGCTGAGCCCCGGGCCACTGTTGTGCGGATCAGACGGCACGACACGTGCTGTGAGAAGTCGCATGAGAGGAAGTCCGCCGCATGGGTTCGACCATCTGCCCGAGCCGTAGCAGCAGCGCTGACCTGGAGTGGTCGGTTCTGCATGCGGCAAAGACCACCCCTATTCGGGCGGCGGCCGGGCCGGATCGTCGTCTATCCTCCGATTCTGGTGGGACCGGTTTCGGTCCTGCCCAGACTCTGGAGGAGGTGGGTCCGGTCACAGGGACCGACGCAGGGACCGAAAACGGCCAGGCGGAGCAGCCCGAGGGCCCGGGCAGCGGCGAGTCGACCGCCGAGCGCAGTGCGCGCTTCGAGCGGGACGCGCTGGAGTTCCTCGACCAGATGTACTCGGCCGCGCTGCGCATGACGCGGAACCCGGCCGACGCCGAGGACCTGGTGCAGGAGACGTACGCGAAGGCGTACGCGTCCTTCCACCAGTTCCGTGAGGGCACCAACCTCAAGGCGTGGCTGTACAGGATCCTCACCAACACCTTCATCAACTCGTACCGCAAGAAGCAGCGCGAGCCCCAGCGGTCCGCCGCCGAGGAGATCGAGGACTGGCAGCTGGCGCGCGCCGAGTCGCACATGTCGACCGGTCTGCGCTCCGCAGAGTCGCAGGCGCTCGACCACCTGCCCGACTCGGACGTCAAGTCCGCGCTGCAGGCGATCCCCGAGGAATTCCGCATCGCCGTCTATCTCGC
Source organism: Streptomyces sp. NPDC050988 (assembly GCF_044456225.1). Taxonomy (NCBI): domain Bacteria; kingdom Bacillati; phylum Actinomycetota; class Actinomycetes; order Kitasatosporales; family Streptomycetaceae; genus Streptomyces; species Streptomyces sp. NPDC050988. The sequence goes on from NZ_JBITFQ010000004.1 coordinate 474,218, forward strand.
TGACGTAGAGGGCTTTGCGTACAAGGAGATCGCGGACATCATGGGGACACCCATCGGTACGGTGATGTCCCGGCTGCACCGGGGCCGCCGCCAGCTGCGCGGCATGCTCGAGGACTACGCGAAGGACCGCGGCCTGGTCCCGGCGGGCGCCGGGGAGTCGGACGGAACGAAAGGCTCGGGCTCATGAGCTGCGGAGAGCCGCACGAGACGGACTGCAGTGAAGTACTCGATCATCTCTACGAGTTCCTCGACCGGGAGATGCCGGATGCCGACTGCACCAAGTTCGAGGTGCACTTCGAGGAGTGCTCCCCGTGCCTGGAGAAGTACGGCCTCGAGCAGGCCGTGAAGAAGCTGGTCAAGCGGTGCTGCGGCCATGACGACGTGCCGACCGACCTGCGGGCCAAGGTCATGGGCCGTATCGAGCTGATCCGCTCCGGCGAGACCGTGCCCGAGCACGACGTCACCGTCGCCGACGTCCGCGGCGCGGCCACCGAAGGCTGACAACCGCCCCGGTCCCTGCCTCCGCGTCTCCGCGCTGCCGGTCCTGAGGCCGGCCCGGTCGCCAAGCTGCCCGCGGCCGGACCGGGTTGACCGGTCCGGCCGCGGGCAGTGGTGTCGGACGTCCCAGTCCGGACGTCCCAGTCCGTCTCAGACTTCCAGGCCGTTCTCGATCCGCTTCAGGCTGTGCCGGGCCAGCGCGAGGTTGCTGCGCGACCGGTCGAGCGCGAGGTAGAGGAAGAGCGTGCCGCTGCTGCTGCCGAGCGGGCGGATCAGGTGGTACTGCTTGCCCAGCGTGATCAGGATGTCCTCGATGGTGTCGTCCATGGCCAGCGACGCCAGCGTGCGCATCTTCGAGCGCACCACCTCGGTGTTGCCCGCCGCGGCGAGTTCCAGGTCGAGCGACGGCCCCCCGCCGAGCGTGCCGAGCGACATTCCGCTTTCGTAGTCGACGAGGGCGATGCCGATGGCTCCGTCCACGGACATGGCTTCCTTGAGCGCGGTCTCGATGTTCACGTTGCCCCAATTCCTCAGTGACGCTGACGGTCGTTGCTCGTACAACTACGATCGAACACAAGTTGTTTGTGCGTCACAAACCATCAAATTTGTTACTTGTTGCGTTAGTTGATGTTCAAAGTACTGTGCGACGTTCGGACGTGAAGGGGGAACGGGGAAATGACGACGGCCGTTGAAGCCTCCCTGGCCCGGCTCCTCGACTCCCCCGGGGTCATGGGTGTCGCCCTGGTCGACGCGGTCACGGGCCTCACCTACGGGGTGGCCGGGGACGCCGACGAGGCCGCGGGCGGCGCGGAGTGTGCCGAACTCGCCGCGCTCATCGTCGAACGGCTCGGACAGGCGGGCGCCGAGGGGGAGTTGGAGAGCGTGATCACGACCAGTGCGCGGCGCCACCAGGTGCTGCTCGCGGTGACACGGCCGGCCGGCGACCCCCTGCTGCTGGCGGCCGGTATGGACCGGGAGCGGGCCAACCTGGCGCTCGCCACACGGAGTCTGGGCGACCGCGTCGCAGAGGTGCTCGCATGACGGGAGCCCCGGCGCGCAATCTGCCCGCGCTTCTGCAGGGGCTGTTCGAGGAAGGTTTCACCGGCACCGTGAGGGTCTCCGGTGCCCCGGGCGGAACGATTCATCTGAGGGGCGGTCTGGTCGGCGCGGTCGAGACACCGGGCGCGCCGACCGCCACGTCGGTCCTGCTCACACCGGGCCGCATCGACGACGAGGCCTGGCTGGCCGCGTGTGCGGCGGAGCGTGACATGGACCGGCTGGGCGGGCAGTTGGTGGCCGCGGGCCTGATCGGCGCCGCCGAACTGGAGGTCGTGTGCACCGCGGCCGTGTTCGACGCGGCCTTCGCCATGGCGCTCGGCCCGCCCGGCAGTTGGACGCTGGGCGACCCGGAGCCCACCCTGCTCGCGGTGCCCGGTGTGGAACCGCGGCGGCTGACCGAGGAGACCACGCGGCGGATGGCGCGGTTGTCCGGTCCGTGGGGCGCGCCGGGAGAACTCGCGCGCGTGCGGCCCACACCGGTTCCGGGCCCCGGGCCGGGCCGCCGGCTGCCGCACCGCCATCAGTCCGTGCTGAACACCGTCAACGGGCGCCGTACGGCCCGGGACATCGCCTTCACGCTTGGCCGCGGGCTGTACGCGGTCATGCTCGACCTGACCCGCCTGGAAGCTCTGGAACTCGTCCGGTGGGAGGCGGGCAGGGAACCCGGTGGCAGGCCGAGCACCGCGCCGCGTGTACTGCCCGAACGGCGTTCCGCGACACCGCAGCCGTCGAGGTCGGGCGCCGGGTCAGGGGCAGGGTCGGGGTCGAGGTCCGGATCGGGGTCGGGGTCCGGGTTCGGGTCACAGTCCAAGGCCGAACCACTGCCGAGGCGCAGGCCCGGCGGTGCGTCGAGGGTGGGCGAAGGCCCGGCACGGGAGGGTCCGGCGGGCCAACGGCCCGCGGGGGGAAGCAACGCTTTAGCCGCAGGGAACGACGGGGGGACGGGGGGGTAGTGAGTTCACGCAGGCGTCGGGCAGCGATGCGCCGACGGAGCACGGAGGCCGAAGCGAGGCGGGCCGCGAAGCGGCGGACCCGAGGACCGGACGTGGACGCCCCACGGACGCGGCCCGGCAGCTCTGCCGAATCCGGCACTCCGCCGCAGGTTCCACAGGTTCCACAGGCGCCGCGGGTCCCGGAAGGGGCGCAGGCGCAAGAGGTCCCGCAGGCCCAACAGGCGCCGCCGTCGCGACCGTTACCACCGGTCGGCAGACCGCCGCTGCCCGTGCGGGGCGCGGCCTTGTCGTCCGGGGCCGACGGGGACACCGCCGGTGAATCTCCGGGGGCGCGGCCCTTCGTCCTCCCGATGCTCTCGCCCGAGGACCTGGCCGCCGACCAACCCTCCATCGACATGCTGCGCCGTGTCCGCCGGGGCCTGTCGGGACTGCCGGAATCCGACTGACCCCGTTGGCACGTGCCACTTGGACCGCACCAGGACTGCATATGCCCCTCAGCAAGGAGCTCGTCATGAGTGAACAGCCGCCGCCCAGCAACTCTCTGGCCGAGATCCTGATCTCGCTGCGCGACCGGGTGATGGGGATATCCCAGAGCGTTCTGTCCACGGCGGACGGCCTCCTCGTCGTCCACGACTCGGACTCCGTCCACCCCGAGTCCGTCGCCGCGCTGGCCGCCGCGACGCTCGGCGTGGGGCGGCGGATGGCGGACCAGGCGGGCGTGGGCGCGCTCCGCGAGGTGGTGGCGAGGTGCGGCTCCGGACACGTCATCGTGATGGCGGTCGGCGACCGGGCACTGCTGACCGTCATGGGGGACGACGGCCTCGACATCCCCGCCCTCCAGCGCGAGTCACCGGCGACGGTGGAGCAGCTGAGCCGGGCGCTCGCGGCCGATGTGGCGCACTGATGCGCACTGATGGCTCCGACGAGGCTCTGACGGCGTTCTGAGGGCACCTCTGGCAGGCGCAGCGCCCCGCGCCTTCCCGGCTCACTCGAACGGGCGAATCTGCCTCCTGGGCCGGTCGAATCGTTCCATGCCTTCCCCGAGCCCTGCCCGGCCGCTCTATCGTCCATGTCCCAAGGCCTGTACGGGGCTTGTGCCGGAGCCGCCGCGCCCGGTCGGCCGACAGGGGCCGGGCCACAGGGAAGGGGACGCCATGCGGCCGGTTTCGCCGTGGGCGCGTGTCTACGTCGTCTGCACCGCGCTCGCAGCGGCGTGCTGCGCCCTCCCGCTGCCGGCCACGCACGCCCCATGGGGTGCGGTGCTGCTCTTCGCGGCGCTCTGCGCGGGGTGCGAAGGGCTCGCCGGAAGCCGGTTCGCGGCGGGCCGCACACCCGAGGGCGCGGGGGCGGCCGGGGAACCGGGCGGTTCGCCCAGGTGGCACACGCCCGTGCTCCTCGCCGCGGCCTTTCTGCTGCCGCCTCCGGCCGCGGCGCTCGTGGCCCTGCCGGGGGCGCTGCTGACCCGGGTCGAGCAGCGGCCGCGATGGCTGCGCCGGGTGTGGCGGGCCGGACAGCTCGCACTCGCGGCCTGGGCCGCCTCGTGGGCGCACTGGGCGCTGGACGGGCGGGACGCGGTCCTCTCGTCCCACTTCCCCTACGTCCTCGTCACCGCCGGCGCGGCCGTCGTGGCGTTCTGCCTGGTGCTGACCGTGCTCGACGGCGGGATCCTGGTGCTCGCCGAGCGGGTGCCCCTACGGAGCGCCTGGCGCGGCCTCTTCCTCCGCTCGCTCGCGCCCGTCGCCGTGCACGGGCTCGCCGGGCTGATGATGGCGGTGCTCTGGCACAGTCCGTACGGGCCGGTCTCCGCGCTGCTCGTGCTGCTGCCGATGTACGTGTCGTGGTGGGTGTTCGCCCAGTACCACCGGGAACGCGCCGCCCACCAGGCGACCATCCGGGCGCTCGTGCAGGCCGTCGACATCAAGGACGGGTACACACGCGGGCACAGCGAGCGGGTGGGGCAGGCCTCGATGGTGATCGCGCGCGAACTGGGCATGGACGACGAGCGGGCCGAGGTGCTCAGGTTCGCCGGGATCCTCCACGACGTCGGCAAACTCGGGGTCCCCACACGGCTGTTGCGCAAGGACGGGCCGCTGACGCCCGACGAGCGGAGGGTGATCGAACTGCATCCCGAGTACGGGCACGAGATGGTGCGCGGGATCGGGTTCCTGGGGGAGGCCAGGTCGGCGATCCTGCACCACCACGAGCGGCTGGACGGGAGCGGGTACCCGTACGGGCTCAAGGGGGGCCAGATTCCGGAGTTCGCGCGGGTGGTGGCGGTCGCGGACGCCTTCGACGCGATGACGTCCACCCGGTCGTACCGGCGGGCGCGGCCTGTCGCGGCCGCGCTGGAGGAGTTGGAGCGGTGTGCGGGGGCGCAGTTCGATCCGCGGATGGTGGAGGCGCTGGTGCGGGGGCTTGCCCGGCGGGGGTGGCGTCCCGTGGTCACCGCTGACGAGACGCCGCCGCCCGGCGATTCCTACCCGCCCGCTCCGCCCGTTTCCAGCACGCCACCAGGTCAACGCAAAAGCCTCGACGGAACCAGACCATGAGGGCCCCCGGCCACACCTCGCCCTCACAAGCCACCGACTCCCACGCCCGCCTGCCCGGCAGAGTTCCCTCCGGGGGCTCCGCCCGCCGAGCACCCGCGCCCCACTCCGCCCGCCGAGTCACCGTCCGCACGGCCCGTCGGAGGTCCCCGTGAACCCGTCGCGCCCCCTGTCCGTGCTCCCCCTCGCCCGTGCCACCGCCGCGCTCCTCGCGGTCGTCGCCCTCGTCGCCACCCTCTGGCACGGACTCGACGAACGCGGTGTGGCGCTTGCCTTCGGGGTGCTGATCGCCATTGGGGAGCTGGCCCGGTGGGGCGGGGCGGAGCAACGGGAGTCGGCGCCGCTCGGGGCGGCCGGGGCGCTCGCGTACGCGCTGCTCGGGGAGAACGGGGGGCAGAGCACCCACCACGGGGTGCTGCAGACCGTCGCCGTGGTCGTGGCGGCCTCGCTGGTGGGGTGCGTGCCCCATGTGGCCAAGGGGAACGGGTCCACCGCCGACCACCTCACGCGGCGCGTCCTGACCGTCGCCTTCGCCGCCGTGTGCTTCCAACCCCTCTACAACCAGGGCAGGTTGAGGGAGTGGGCCGAGGACGGACCCACGTACGCGGCCCTCGTCGTCGCGCTGCTCGTCCTGTCCGCGCTGTGGGACGCCGTCCTGGCCGCCGCCATGGCGCACGCACGGACGCGCTGGCCGTTCGGGCCGCTGCTGCGGGACGAGCTGCGGGGCACGCTCGGCATCGGGTCGGCGGTCTGCGCGACCGGTGCCGTGATGGCGCTCGCGGTCGCCGTCGCCGGCCTGTGGGCGCTGCCCGTGTTCTCCCTGCCGCTGCTGCTCACCCAGCTCTCCTTCCGGCGGTACGCGGCCGTACGGACCACCTACCGCCAGACCATCGCCTCCCTCGCCCGGGCCACCGAGATCGCCGGCTGCACCCCGGCGGGGCATGCCAGACGCGTGGCCGCGCTCAGCCGGGCCGTCGGCCGTGAGCTGGGGCTTTCCGAGCCCGACCTGACCGTTCTGGAGTACGCGGCCCTGATGCACGACATCGGTCAGCTGTCCCTCGTCGACCCCGTTCCCGCGGGGGCCACGGCCTGCCTCGACCCCGACGACCAGCGGCGCATCGCCCTGCTCGGCGGCGCCGTGGTGCGCCAGACCGGGGTGGACGCGGAGGTCGCCGTGGTGGTGGAGTGCCAGGCGGATCCGTACCGCGAACAGCCGGTCAGCGCCAGAATCGTGCGGGCGGTCAACGCGTACGAGGAGAAAGCCCGGGAAGCAGGTCCCGGCGGGCCCCTCAACGCGTTGGAGGAGCTGAGGCTCGGCACCGCCCGGGACTATCAGCCCGAGGTGGTGGAGTCGCTGGCCAGGGTGCTGGCGAGGGGCAGTCTTATGCTGCCCCTGGCTGGGTAACCCATGGGTAATGAGCGCCCGTCCGACCGTCCGTGGTTGGATGCGAGGAAGAGGACATCAGGGGGCACAGTCCAGCCCGAGGCTGCACGCTCTTCAACGAACTGGCAGGCGGGAATCGTGAGGATCTTCGGCAAGGGACGGCACCGGCCCTCCGCCTCATGGCGGCAGGCCACCGACCGTGCGTTCACGCTGATCGGCGACGGCCGGTACGAGGACGCGGGGGCGCTGCTGACGCGCGCCGCGGACCTCGAGCCCTGGCTGTCCGAGTCGTGGTTCAACCTCGCGCTGCTGCACAAGTTCCGGCACGACTGGGAGCAGGCGCGGGCGGCCGGTCTGCGGGCCGTGGCACTGCTCGACCGGGAGACCGGGGCCCCTGATTGGTGGAACGTCGGCATCGCGGCCACCGCCCTTCAGGACTGGCCGCTCGCGCGGCGGGCCTGGCAGGCCTACGGACTGCGGGTGCCCGGCGGCGCCACCGCCTCGGGCGAACCGGTGGGCATGGACCTCGGCAGCGCGGCCGTACGGCTGTCGCCCGAGGGCGAGGCCGAGGTCGTGTGGGGGCGGCGGCTGGACCCCGCCCGCATCGAGGTCCTCTCCATTCCACTGCCGTCCTCCGGGCGGCGCTGGGGCGAGGTCGTGCTGCACGACGGCGTTCCGCACGGTGAGCGGACGACCGCCGCGGGCCACTCCTATCCCGTGTTCGACGAGATCGAGCTGTGGGCGCCCTCTCCCGTGCCGACCTGGGTGGTGCTCCTGGAGGCGGAGACCGAGGACGACCGCAACGCCCTGGAGCGGCTGGCGGCCGACGCCGGGTTCGCCGCGGAGGACTGGTCGTCGTCGGTTCGGCTGCTCTGCCGGATGTGTTCCGAGTCCCGGATGCCGTCCGACGAGGGGGACGGGGAGCATCTCGATCCGCACGATCACAGTGAGCCGGGGCATCCGGGGCCCCTCGGGCACCGGACGGACGGGCAGCTGTGGGTGCCTGAGCGGGAGTGTGGGCTTGCCGCCCCCGCCTCGTTGGTGCGGGGGTTGCTGGACGGGTGGGTTGCCGACAGTCCGGATTCCAGGGACTGGCGGGATCTTGAAGAGGTTTGTTAGGGGTCGCGTGGGTTGTTCGTAGGCTGCGGGTCGTTCGTGGCTGGTCGCGCAGTTCCCCGCGCCCCTGAAGGGGCGCCCCTTGCCCGGGGCGTGCCCCCGTACCCTGTTCAGCATCACAACCCTGTTTCCGAGGAAGGCTTACGTCGGTCATGGCGCAGCAGGACACCGATCAGCAGCACGTGGGCGTGCTCCCCGTGGACGACGAGGGCTTCGTCATCGACAGCGAGGACGACGCGGGGGAGCGTGAGGCGGCCTATCGCGGGCGCGGCAGCTCGCGGCCCATCACGGTCGTCGGGAACCCCGTACTGCACAAGGAGTGCAAGGACGTCACGGAGTTCGGCGACGACCTCGCCAAGCTGGTCGACGACATGTTCGCCAGCCAGCACACCGCCGAGGGTGTGGGCCTGGCCGCCAACCAGGTCGGCGTCGACCTGAAGGTCTTCGTCTACGACTGCCCGGACGACGAGGGCAAGCGGCACGTGGGCGTGGTCTGCAACCCCGTGCTCGTCGAACTGCCCGCCGAGCGGCGCCAGCTGGACGAGAGCAACGAGGGGTGCCTGTCCGTGCCGACCGCGTACGCGCCGCTCGCCCGGCCCGACTACGCCGAGGTGACCGGGCAGGACGAGAAGGGCAACCCGATCAAGGTGCGCGGCACCGGCTACTTCGCGCGCTGCCTCCAGCACGAGACGGACCACCTGTACGGGTACCTCTACATCGACCGGCTCTCCAAGCGCGAGCGCAAGGACGCGCTGCGGCAGATGGCCGAGAACGAGCCGCGGTACCCCGTCGTCGCGAACGACTGAACCACCGCCGCATCACGCGTACCGGCGCACGTTCAGGCGGCCTGTGTGCCCCTGAACGTGCGCCGGTACGCGTTCGGGGTCGTCCCGAGCGAGCGGACGAACTGGTGGCGCAGCGCGGCCGCGGTCCCGAACCCCGTGCGGTCCGCGATGAAGTCCATTGTCTCGTCCGTGGCCTCCAGCAACTCCTGGGCCAGCAGCACCCGTTGACGCAGCAGCCAGCGGTACGGGGTCGTGCCCGTCTCCTGCTGGAAGCGGCGGGCGAAGGTGCGCGGGGACATGTGCGCGCGAGCGGCGAGCTGTTCGACGGTCACCTCCTCGTCGAGGTGGCGCTCCATCCAGGCGAGCACCTCGCCGACCGTGTCGCACTGCGAGCGCGGCAGTGGCCGCTCGATGTACTGGGCCTGGCCGCCGTCCCGGTGCGGCGGCACCACCATGCGGCGGGCGATGGCGTTGGCGACCTCGGGGCCCTGCTCCTTGCGGACGATGTGCAGACAGGCGTCGATGCCGGCCGCGGTGCCCGCGGAGGTGATCACCGGGTCCTCGTCCACGTACAGCACGTCCGGTTCGACCCTCGCCCGCGGGTACTGCCGGGCCAGCGTGTCCACGTGCTGCCAGTGCACGGCGCAGCGCCGCTCGTCCAGGAGACCGGCGGCGCCGAGCACGAAGACCCCGGAGCAGACACTCAGGACCCGGGCCCCGCGGTCCACGGCCCGGCGCAGCGCGTCGAGCATCTCGGGCGGGTACTCGCGTACGGCATAGGTGCTTCCGGCGGGTACGACGACCAGGTCGGCCTCTTCCAGCCGGTCGAGGCCGTACGGAGTGGCGACCGTGAACCCGGGGACATGGGTGCTGAGGTTCGCGCCCGGAGCCTCGGCGGAGACCACCGCGAAGTCGTACACCGGCAGCCCCTCGTCGCTGCGGTCGAGGCCGAACACCTCGCAGACCACACCGAGTTCGAAAGGATGCACACCGTCGAGCAGGACGACGGCCACGTTGTTCAGCATGCTGCCAAGTGTGCACCCGATCTGGCAGGAAATCGAGGGTGTGCGGCAGTACTGCCACTCACGGTAAGGAGTATTCGACGCGACAGTGGTGTCCATGGAAACGACACAGCTGGAAGGCCTGATCTCAATGCTCTTCGTCCTCGGAATCCTGGTCCTGCTCGTCCTCCCCTCGGTGATCGGCATCGTGCGCGACCGGCGCGTCGACCGTCAGCTCAGGGAGGCCGAGCAGGGACACCGCAAGGATCAGAAGTCCTCGTCGAAGCCGACCGAGCCCTCCACGGCCACCTGGTACGCCGAAGGCCGGCGCTCGAAGAAGTTGGTCAGCTCCTGAACACCCTGCAGCTCCATGAAGGAGAAGGGGTTCTCGGAGCCGTACACCGGAGCGAAGCCGAGGCGCGCCAGGCGCTGGTCGGCGACACACTCCAGGTACTGCCTCATCGAGTCGGTGTTCATGCCCGGAAGGCCGTCACCGCACAGGTCGCGCGCGAACTGCAGCTCGGCCTCGACGGCCTCCCGGAGCATGTCGGTGACCTGCTCCTGGAGCAGGTCGTCGAAGAGCTCCGGCTCCTCCTTGCGGACGGTGTCCACGACCTCGAAGGCGAAGCTCATGTGCATCGACTCGTCGCGGAACACCCAGTTGGTGCCCGTCGCCAGACCGTGCAGCAGACCCCGGCTGCGGAACCAGTAGACGTACGCGAAGGCACCGTAGAAGAACAGGCCCTCGATGCACGCGGCGAAGCAGATGAGGTTGAGCAGGAAGCGGCGGCGGTCGGCCTGGGTCCGCAGGCTGTCCAGCTTCTCGACCTCGTTGATCCACTTGAAGCAGAACTCGGCCTTCTCACGGATGGAGGGGATGTTCTCCACCGCGTCGAAGGCGGCCGCCCTGTCCTGCGGGTCGGGGAGATAGGTGTCCAGCAGGGTCAGATAGAACTGGACGTGCACGGCCTCCTCGAAGAGCTGGCGGCTCAAGTACAGCCGCGCCTCGGGGGAGTTGATGTGCTTGTAGAGCGTCAGCACCAGGTTGTTCGCCACGATGGAGTCGCCCGTCGCGAAGAACGCGACCAGCCGGCCGATCATGTGCTGCTCGCCCGGTGACAGCTTCGCCAGATCGGTGACGTCCGAGTGGAGGTCGACCTCCTCGACGGTCCAGGTGTTCTTGATCGCGTCCCGGTAGCGCTCGTAGAAGTCCGGGTAGCGCATGGGACGCAGGGTCAGCTCGAAGCCCGGGTCGAGCAGGTTCTTCTGGGTCTTTTCGGTGTTCGCGGTGTTCTCGGGCGCGGTGGTCATTACTGGCAGGCCTCGCAGGACTCGGGGTTCTCAAGGGAGCAGGCGACGGCGTCCTCGTCGGGAGTCGCGGGAGTCGCCTGTACGGGGATGGGGGCGGCCGCGGAGGAACCCGCGGCACGGGCGATGCGCGTCGCCGGGCGCGAGCGCAGGTAGTACGTCGTCTTCAGCCCCGACTTCCAGGCGTACGCGTACATCGAGGAGAGCTTGCCGATGGTCGGCGTCTCCAGGAACAGGTTCAGCGACTGGGACTGGTCCAGGAACGGGGTCCGGGCGGCGGCCATGTCGATCAGGTCGCGCTGCGGGATCTCCCACGCCGTGCGGTACAGATCGCGCACGTCCTGCGGCACCCAGGTGAAGCCCTGCACCGAGCCGTTCGACTCGCGCAGCGCCTCCCGGGTCTGCGCGTCCCACACGCCGAGCTTCTTCAGCTCCGCCACCAGGTAGGAGTTGACCTGGAGGAACTCGCCGGAGAGGGTCTCGCGCTTGAAGAGGTTGGAGACCTGCGGCTCGATGCACTCGTAGACGCCCGCGATGGACGCGATCGTCGCGGTGGGCGCGATCGCGAGCAGCAGCGAGTTGCGCATGCCGACCGAGGCGATCCGCTCTCGCAGCGCCGCCCAGCGCTCCGGCCAGTTCAGCTCCACGTCGTAGTGGTCCGGGTGCAGCACACCCTGTGCCGTACGGGTCTTCTCCCAGGCGGGCAGCGGGCCGTTGCGCTCGGCGAGATCGGCGGACGCCTCGTACGCGGCGAGCATGACGCGCTCGGCGATCCGGGTGGAGAGCGCCTTGGCCTCCGGGGAGTCGAAGGGCAGCCGCAGCTTGAAGAAGACGTCCTGCAGACCCATCGCGCCCAGGCCCACCGGTCGCCACCTGGCGTTGGAGCGGCCCGCCTGCTCGGTCGGGTAGAAGTTGATGTCCACGACCCGGTCGAGGAAGGTGACGGCGGTACGGACGGTCGAGTCCAGCCGCTCCCAGTCGATGACCTCGGTGGCCCCGGGGGCAGTGTTCACGAACGCGCCGAGGTTGACCGAACCGAGGTTGCAGACCGCCGTCTCGCCGTCGTCCGTGACCTCCAGGATCTCCGTGCAGAGGTTGGAGGAGTGGACCGTGTGGCCGGGCAGCGCGGTCTGGTTGGCCGTGCGGTTGGCGGCGTCCTTGAAGGTCATCCAGCCGTTGCCGGTCTGCGCGAGGGTGCGCATCATGCGGCCGTACAGATCGCGGGCCGGAATCGTCTTCTTGGCGAGGCCCTGCTCCTCCGCCTTGCGGTAGGCGGCGTCGAACTCCTCGCCCCACAGGTCGACCAGCTCGGGCACGTCGGACGGCGAGAACAGCGACCACACGCGGTCCTCGTTCACCCGGCGCATGAACTCGTCCGGGATCCAGTGCGCGAGGTTCAGGTTGTGCGTACGCCGGGCGTCCTCACCGGTGTTGTCCCGCAGCTCCAGGAACTCCTCGATGTCGGAGTGCCAGGTCTCCAGGTACACCGCGGCCGCGCCCTTGCGCCGGCCGCCCTGGTTCACGGCGGCGACCGAGGCGTCGAGCGTCTTCAGGAACGGGACGATGCCGTTGGAGTGCCCGTTCGTGCCGCGGATCAGCGAACCCCTGGAACGGACACGGGAGTACGCGATGCCGATGCCGCCCGCGTGCTTCGATAGCCGGGCCACCTGGTGGTAGCGGTCGTAGATGGAGTCCAGCTCGTCCAGCGGGGAGTCGAGGAGGTAGCAGGACGACATCTGGGGGTGCCGCGTACCGGAGTTGAAGAGCGTGGGGGAGGACGGCAGGTAGTCGAGGCGGCTCATCAGCCGGTACAGCGCGGCCACTTCGTCGACCGACCGGGTGCCCGCTTCTGAATCCAGCGCAGTGTCCTCGGCGAGACCGCTCGCCACGCGCAGCATGAAGTGCTGGGGCGTCTCGATGACGGACCGCGTGATCGGGTGCCGCAGCAGATACCTGCTGTGCAGCGTGCGCAGGCCGAAGTAGCCGAAGCGGTCGTCGCCCTCAAGGTCGATCAGCGCGTCCAGACGGGCCGCGTGGGTCCGTACGAACTCGGCGGTGCGGTCGGCGATCAGGCCCTCGCGGTGGCCGACCGCGACGGACTCGGAGAAGGACCGGACCCCCTGCGAGGCGGCCTCCTCGGCGATGCCGATCGTCAGCAGGCGGGCGGCCAGCTTCGAGTACACGGGGTCCTCGGAGATGAGGCCCGCGGCCGCCTCCGTGGCCAGCTCGCGCAGCTCCGCGGTGATCCCGTCGGCTCCCACGGAGGACCGGCCGCGCAGCGCGGCGGCGGCGACCCTGCCGGGATCGGCGTCGGGAAGGTCGGCGGTGAGGTCGGTCAGGGTCCGCAGCAACGCGGTTCCCGGTCCGTCGGCCTCGGCCCTGTCCTGCTGGTACTGGGGCGCTTTCGCTGAGACCGGATCGGCTGGCGCGATGGTCACGTGGGGCTCTCCCTCGCTCGGCACGGGGCCTGCGGGGAGAGGGGTTCGGGGCACACGGGGGTACACGCTCTGCGCAGCGGTACGCCGCGTCCACCGGCCCACTCCGCGAGGCCCGGACGTCATGGCACCCGGGCCGGGTGGCCTGGGCACGCTGTCGGCAGGTCCTCGGACTGACCAGGCGCACGGCTCTCCTCTGGGGACAGACATGCACAAGTACACCGTTGCGGGACAGTTCCGGATTCGCACCGGATTCCCCTGCGGCGACAGCGAGCATGAGCATACATCTTGTGCCGGGCTCGGGAAGCACCCCCACATGTTGTGTCGTGTCGGCTTCGGAGGGTGTCAGAGCGTCAACTCGTAGGTGAGCAGCATGATGTCGTCGAGGTCCGGGATCGGGTTCCAGTCGCGGTCGGGGGCGCGGGTGAAGCCGAGGCGTCCGTAGATGCGATGGGCGCTGTGCATGGTGCGCTGGGTGGACAGCACGACGCGTACGCAGCCGTCCGTGGCCCGGGCGCCGTCGACGCAGGCGCGTACGAGGGCCTCGCCCGCCCCGTGCCCGCGGGCCTCCCCGGCGACCGCCAGCATCCGTATCTCCGCCTCGCCCTCGCGCGCGATCTCGGCCATCGGCCCGCCGGACGGGACGAAGGTCACGCCGCCGACGACCCGCTCGCCCGCCCCTGCCCCCACCACGGCCACCAGTACGTCGGCGGCCGCGGCCCGCTTCGCCACGTTCCGCAGCTCGCCCAGATACTCGTCGCTCTCGCCGAAGTCGAGGAGCCCGTCCCCGAGATAGGCCTGCGCGGTGATCTCACCCACAGCCTCGTACTCCTCGGGCCTCGCCCGCCTGATCACGATGTCCATGCCTGGCAGTGTGCCCGAGGGGTACGGCGTGGGGCCGCCGAGTTTTTCCCGCACCAGGGCCGAGGTCATCCGTGGGGGCTCAGCCCACGGCCGGCCACTGCGGGAGGGTCGTGACGAAGTCCTTCGTGAAGTCGCGTGGGCCCGGGCCGAGGGCCACACGGCCCATGTGGCGGGTGCGGGCGGTCAGGGCGGGCGACTCGGTGTAGTAGTTCCGCTGGGCGGCCGAGGGGACGAACACGGTCTGGCCGCGGGTGAGTTCGCTGGCGCACTCGACGACGACGGCTCCCTCCGCGAGCGTCACGAACGACTCGTCCGCGCACACGCCCACGGCGAGCGGGTCGTGCAGCGGGCAGGAGTCGCCTCCGCCGTGGCGGCGGTAGGAGTCGGTGTAGACCCGCAGCAGCCGGGCCGCGAGCGCCGCGCCCGCCCCCGCCGCCTCCAGCGCGGCGAGGTCGGCGGGGCCGAAGAGCCACCGGTGCGAGGCGTCCAGGTCGACCATGGTGAACGGGATGCCGGAGGAGAGCACCACCTCGGCGGCGTCCGGGTCCGCCCACATGTTGAACTCCGCGACCGGGGTGATGTTGCCCGGCACCTGCGCGTTGCCGCCCATGAACACGAACCTCTTCACGCGGTGGGCGAAGGCCGGGTCCTCCAGGAGCGCGATGGCCACGTTGGTGAGCGGGCCGGTGGCGCACACGGTCAGCTCGCCCTCGTGCTCCCGGGAGAGGCGCAGCAACGCCTGTGCGGAGGACTCCGGCAGGTGCGCGGCGGTCGAGTCGGGGAGCGTCTCGTGGCCGAGGCCCGCGGGGCCGTGGAAGTGCGCGGCGGCCGTGTACGGGAGGCGGGTGAGAGGGCGGGCCGCTCCGCGGTGGACCGGGACGTCGGTGTCGATGCGGAGGGCTCTCGCCAGGGCGCGGGCGTTGCGGTAGGTCTGCTCGGCGGGGAGGTTGCCGCCCACGGAGGTGTAGGCCCTGAGGTCCCATCTGCCTGTGCCGAGCAGGTACTGGAGAGCCACGGCGTCGTCTATGCCGGGATCACTGTCGAGGACGATCGGAGCGCGAACGGTCACGCCGACCAGCGTAACCGCGGACTCCCGTGCGGCCAGGGGCAGTTGTCGCCCCCGCCGCCCTTACCCATTCCCGTCCCTTACTCAGGGGCTCCGCCCCCGAACCCCCAAAAGATTGCGCAGTTCCCCGCGCCCCTGAACAGGGGCGCGGGGAACTGCGCACCCAGCCACGACTTACCCGCACGCATCCCACTCCGCGAGCCCCCGTCCACCCAGCCCCTCCGGCGTTTGAGGAGCGGGGGTTCGGGGGCGGAGCCCCTGAAAAGGGACGGGAATGGGCAGGGGCGGCGGGGGCGAAAAGAGCTAGTGGCCGGCCCCCGCCGTCGCAGGCGGCAGCTCGACCTGGACACCCTTGTCGCCCGCGTCCGCCGTGTAGTCCTCGGGGGACGTCTCGTCGATACCGTCGGGCGCCTTGAGGGCCCGCAGGGCGAAGGTCAGTACCACCGTCACGACCACGTTCAGGACGAACGCCGTCAGACCGATGTAACCGATCTCCCCGATCCCGGGAATCTCCTTCGAGGAGCCACCGAAGTGCTTCTGAGTCGGCGAGGCAACTCCGTACGCCGCCACCGTCCCGTACAGCATGCCGACCGCCCACCCGGCGAGCAGCGCCCAGCGGTGGAACCAGCGGGTGAAGAGGCCGCCGACCAGGGCCGGGAACGTCTGGAGGATCCAGATCCCGCCCAGCAGCTGGAAGTTGATGGCCACCGTCTTGTCCATGGTGAGGACGAAGACCAGCGCACCCACCTTCACGAGCAGCGAGACCAGCTTGGAGACCTTGGTCTCCTGGG
Source organism: Streptomyces sp. NPDC050988 (assembly GCF_044456225.1). Lineage (NCBI taxonomy): Bacteria > Bacillati > Actinomycetota > Actinomycetes > Kitasatosporales > Streptomycetaceae > Streptomyces > Streptomyces sp. NPDC050988. Next base: position 490,024 of record NZ_JBITFQ010000004.1, read on the forward strand.
CCGGCGTCGCGTCGGGCCGGATGAAGTCCTTGTAGATGTTGCGGGTGAAGAGGTTCGCCGCGGCGATGGACATGATCGCCGCAGGCACCAGCGCACCGATACCGATCGCCGCGAAGGCAACCCCCGCGAACCACGCCGGGAACATGTCCTCGAAGAGCTGCGGGATCGCCAACTGCCCGTTGCTGACCTTGACTCCGGCCGCGATCGCCATGAACCCGAGCAGCGCGAGCAGGCCCAGCATCAGCGAGTACAGCGGCAGGATCGTGGTGTTGCGCCGGATCACCTCACGGCTGCGCGAGGACAGCGTGGCCGTGATCGAGTGCGGGTACATGAACAGGGCCAGGGCGGAGCCCAACGCCAGCGTGGCGTACGTCCATTGGCCCGCCTCGCCCGGCGCCAGCGCACCACGCGGAGCGCCCGTCGCCGGGTTGGTCTGGCTGTACGCCTCGCCCGCCTTGGCGAAGATCTCGTCGAAGCCGCCCAGCTTGATCGGGATGTAGATGATCGCCACCGCGATGACGATGTAGATCAGCGTGTCCTTGACGAACGCGATCAGGGCGGGGGCCCGGAGGCCGGAGGAGTACGTGTACGCGGCCAGCACGCCGAAGGCGATGAGCAGCGGCAGGTCCTTGACGAACCAGTTGGTGTCCTCGCCGCCACCGACGCCCATCACGTCCAGGACGGCCTGGATGCCGACCAGTTGGAGCGCGATGTACGGCATCGTCGCGAGGATGCCCGTCACCGCGACGGCCAGCGACAGGCCCTTCGAGCCGAAGCGTCCGCGCACGAAGTCCGACGTCGTCACGTACCCGTGCTTGTGCGAGACCGACCACAGGCGCGGCAGGAACGTGAAGATCAGCGGGTAGACGAGGATCGTGTACGGCACGGCGAAGAAGCCGGCCGCGCCCGCCGCGTAGATCGCCGCCGGGACCGCCACGAACGTATACGCCGTGTAGAGGTCGCCGCCGAGCAGGAACCAGGTGACCCAGGTGCCGAACGACCGTCCGCCCAGGCCCCATTCGTCGAGGCTGTCGGTCTCGGCCCGGCGCCAGCGCGCGGCCAGGAAGCCCATGACCGTGACGGCCACGAAGAAGAAGATGAAGACGGCGAGTGCCACGCCGTTCACGCCGTCGTTCATGCGGACGCGCCCTCCTTCTGGGACTTGCGGGCGCGCTGGTCACGGTTCCACAGCTTGTACGCGACCATCGTGAGCGCGGTCGAGATGAACACCCACAGCATCTGGTACCAGTAGAAGAACGGGATGCCGATGAAGGCCGGGTCGACCTTCGCGTACGAGCCCACCCAGAGCATCGCCACGAACGGCGCGATCAGGCAGACGGCGATCACCACACGGACCGGTGTGACGACAGGTGGTGTCACGACCGGCGGGGTCTCCACCGGCGGTTTCCCTTCGGGCGCTCTTGGCGCATCCGGCGCTTCAGACATACGGCGGCTCCGTCCCCTCACTGATCACCTGTGCAACGCGCAGGAAATCTAAGGGACGGTTCCGCTTTATGGAACCCCTGTCCGTATAACGGATACGGTGTTCCGCTCAGTGCTGCCAACTGGCCTCAGCAGCAGCGGAAGCCCTGCCGGGGATCCTCCTCCTGACGGTCCGTACGCATCCGCTCGAACTCCCGCCGCGACGGCACGGCCGCGTTGGGATGGCCCTCGCGCACATGCGCGACATACCGGTCGTACGCCGACTCGTCGGTGAGCTCCCGTACGTACCAGCGCACGCCCCTGACCGCCCGGCTAGCCGCCCGGTGCAGCGCCGACCGCATCGCGCGCCTCCTCCTTCTCCTCCTTGGTCGGGATCAGCCCGGCCGGAGCTACGATCTTCGACTCGACGTACGGCGACTCGCTGAGCGTGGAGAGCGCGGGACGGCGTACGTGCCGGATGCACACCCTCGTGGCGTCCGCGATGACGATCACGATGAGCAGGGCGAGGACCGCGGACAGGACGCCGTCGACTGTGGAGTTCGTGACGATCGTGTGCATGTCGTCCATGCTCTTGGCCGGCGCGATGAGCTCGCCCCGGTCGATGCCGTCCTGGTAGACCGAGCGCTGCTTGAAGAAGCCGACGCGCGGGTCGCTGGAGAAGACCTTCTGCCAGCTCGCGGTCAGCGTCACCGTGGCGTCCCAGGCGAGCGGAATCCCCGTGATCCAGGCCCACTTGAGGCGTCCGGACTTCACCAGCAGGGTCGTGCAGACGGCCAGGGCGACCGCCGCGAGGAGCTGGTTGGAGATGCCGAAGATCGGGAACAGCTGGTTGATCCCGCCGAGCGGTTCATGGACGCCGACCCACAGGAAGTAGCCCCAGAGGCCGCAGACGATGGCGCTCGTGATGACCAGTCCGGGCTTCCAGCTCACATTCTTGAAGGGTTTGTAGAGATTGCCGAGCGTGTCCTGGAGCATGAAGCGGCCCACGCGGGTGCCCGCGTCGAGCGCGGTCAGGATGAACAGCGCCTCGAACATGATGGCGAAGTGATACCAGAACGCGCGGAGACTGCCCCCGGTGACCTCGGAGAAGATCTCCGAGACGCCGATCGCGAGGGTGGGCGCGCCACCGGTCCGCGACAGCAGGGACGCCTCCTCGACGTTCTTCGCCGCGGCGGCCAGGTCCTCGGGGGATATCTGGTACCCCCAACTCCCCACCACCTGCGAGGCGTTCTGGACCGTGTCCCCGATGACACCGGCCGGCGCGTTCATCGCGAAGTACAGGCCCGGGTCGATGATGGACGCCGCGATCAGCGCCATCACGGCGACGGACGACTCCATGAGCATGGAGCCGTACCCGATCATCCGGACCTGCGTCTCCTTCTGGATCATCTTCGGCGTCGTACCGGAAGAGATGAGGGAGTGGAAGCCGGACAGGGCCCCGCACGCGATGGTGATGAAGACGAACGGGAAGAGCGAACCCGCGAACACCGGCCCGTCGCCGCGCGTGGCGAAGTCCGTGACCGGGTCCATCTTCAGCGTCGGCATCGCGACGACCACACCGATCGCGAGCAGCGCGATGGTGCCGATCTTCATGAAGGTGGAGAGGTAGTCGCGGGGCGCCAGCAGCATCCACACGGGCAGGATCGACGCGATGAACCCGTACGCCACCAGCCAGATCACCAGTGTCGAGGGCGCGAGCGTGAACGTGTCGGCCCACGACGACTCGGCGACCCAGCGGCCCGCGACCAGCGCGAGCAGCAGCAGGGCGACACCGATCAGCGAGACCTCGCTGACCCGGCCGGGCCGCAGGACCCGCAGGTAGAAGCCCATCAGCAGGGCGATCGGGATCGTCATCGCGATGGAGAAGGTGCCCCAGGGCGACTGGGCGAGCGCGTTCACGATGACCAGCGCGAGCACCCCGAGCAGGATGATCATGATGGCGAAGGCGGCGAGCAGTGCGGCCGCGCCGCCGAACGGGCCGATCTCCTCGCGTGCCATCTGCCCGAGGGACCGGCCGTCCCGGCGGGTGGAGAAGAACAGGACGACCATGTCCTGGACCGCCCCCGCGAAGATCACGCCGACGATGATCCAGATGGTGCCCGGTAGATATCCCATCTGCGCGGCCAGTACGGGTCCGACCAGGGGGCCCGCCCCCGCGATCGCCGCGAAGTGGTGGCCGAGCAGGACGCGCCGGTCGGTGGGGTGGAAGTCGATGCCGTTGTTGAGCCGCTCGGCAGGCGTGGCCCGGGTCTTGTCGACCTTCAGGACCTTGTAGGCGATGAACTTCGAGTAGAAGCGATACGCGATGGCGTACGAGCCGAGGGCGGCGGCCACCATCCAGACGGCCGACACCTCCTCGCCCCGGGACAGCGCGAGGACCGACCAGCCGGCCGCGCACACCAGCGCGACGACGGTCCAGATGACGATGGTTTGCGGACTTGCCTTGCGAGGGCCTTGAGGGGATGCCGTCTGTGGGCTGTCGGTGCGCACGGGTCGTCCTCCCGTCCATGGGTGACGGGAGGACGGTAGAACAGGAAGGGGACCAGCGCTACACCATGCGCACCAGTCGGTGTGCGCAGGCGCAACTCGCTTGTCCTGGCGGGGGCTTGGGCCGGTGGACATTGTGCGGGCCCGGTGGGGGCTGGTCGCGCAGTTCCCCGCGCCCCTAAAAGCAGGGGGTTGCGCCCGGCCTTTTGTCTTTAGGGGCGCGGGGAACTGCGCGACCAGCCACGACGCACCCGCAGCCGCGCACCCACCCCAGCCCCCTACTCCACAGGCCTCTTCAACCGCGCAACGAACTTGTACCGGTCCCCCCGGTACACCGACCGCACCCACTCCACCGGCAACCCACCACGGTCCAACGAGTGCCGGGACAGCATCAGCATCGGCAGCCCCACATCCGTACCGAGAAGGCCGGCCTCCCGAGGAGTCGCCAGCGACGTCTCGATCGTCTCCTCGGCCTCGGCGAGATGAACGTCGTACACCTCGGCCAACGCCGTGTACAGCGAGGTGTACTTGACGAGTGACCGCCGCAACGCGGGAAACCGCTTCGCGGACAGATGCGTCGTCTCGATCGCCATCGGCTCCCCGCTCGCGAGCCGCAGCCGCTCGATCCGCAGCACCCGCCCGCCGGCGGTGATGTCGAGCAGCTCGGCGAGCGTGTCGTCCGCCGTGATGTAGCCGATGTCCAGGAGCTGCGAGGTGGGTTCGAGGCCCTGGGCCCTCATGTCCTCGGTGTACGAGGTGAGTTGCAGCGCCTGCGAGACCTTCGGCTTGGCGACGAACGTGCCCTTGCCCTGGATGCGCTCCAGCCGGCCCTCAACGACCAGTTCCTGAAGGGCCTGCCGCACGGTCGTGCGCGAGGTGTCGAACTCGGCGGCGAGGGTGCGCTCGGGCGGTACGGGTGTGCCGGGCGGCAGCGTCTCCGTCATGTCGAGCAGATGCTTCTTGAGGCGGTAGTACTTGGGCACGCGCGCGGTACGGATGGGTGCCCCACCCTCGTTCTCCGCACTGCTGACGTCGGTGCTCATACTCTGCCTTCCCGGCTCCAGGTGCCGATGGGCCGACGTGCGCGTCGGCCGCGGCTCACATCGTGGCACGGCTTCCCGTGCGAGTGTCCCCCCGCACGCTGCGTGATCCTCTCTATATACAGTCGGGGTCTCTTTTGGTCTAGTCCAAAGGGTCGGAGAGCGGTTGCTGCGGGTGCCCTGTCGGGGCTGGTGGGGCGCCCGTCGGAGCATGCCCGTTCTGTTCCCCGTGTAGTGAAAGGTCCCTGCATATGTAGGTCGCGTAACGGACGGTCGGGGGCGGCTTTTCAGCCCTTGACACCCCTCTAGGTCTAGGCCAAGCTCCCCCCTACTGGTCTAAACCATTGAGGACCAGGTCCCAGCCCCACAGGCAGTACTCGTCGTAAGTCACGCGGTGGGCAGGGGGGTTGCTGGCATCCCTGAGGAGGGTGACGTGAAGCGCAAGCTCATTGCGGCTGTCGGTGTCGCGGGCATGTTGATGTCTGTCGCGGCGTGCGGCGGCGACGACGGTGACAGTGGCGACAAGACGGGGGCCGACGGTTTCAAGGGGCAGACCCTGACCGTCTGGGCCATGGACGGCTCCACGCCGCCCGGCTGGACCAAGGACCTCACGGCCGCCTTCGAGAAGCAGACGAAGGCCAAGCTGAAGTTCGAGACCCAGCAGTGGAACGGCATCCAGCAGAAGATCACCACCTCGCTCTCCGAGGACAACCCGCCGGACGTCCTGGAGGTCGGCAACACCCAGACCCCGGCGTACGCGGCCACCGGCGGCCTCGCCGACCTGTCGGACCTCAAGTCCGAGATAGGCGCCGACTGGACCGAGGCCCTCAACAAGTCCTCCGTCTTCGACGGCAAGCAGTACGCGGCCCCGTGGTACTTCGCCAACCGTGTCGTGGTCTACAACAAGAAGGTCTGGGCCGACGCGGGCATCAAGGACACCCCCAAGACCCGGGCCGAGTTCTTCGACGCCCTGGAGACCATCGACAAGAAGACCGACGCCGAGCCGCTCTACCTGCCCGGCCAGAACTGGTACTTCTTCGACGGTCTGACCATCGGCCAGGGCGCCGACCTGGTGAAGAAGGACGGCGACAAGTACGTCTCCAACCTCGCGGACCCGAAGGTCGGCAAGGCCATGGAGATCTACAAGGAGTACCAGGCCTTCTCCAAGGCCCCCAAGGACAAGGACGAGGCGACCCCGCAGCAGGCCGAGGTCTTCGCCAAGGGCAACGTCGGTGCCTTCATCGGCATGGGCTGGGAGGCCGGCACGGCCATCGCCGCCAACAAGAAGATCGAGAAGGACATCGGCTACTTCACCATCCCCGGTGAGACGGCCGACAAGCCCGAGGGCGTGTTCCTCGGCGGCTCCAACTTCGCGGTCGCCGCGGGCAGCAAGAAGCAGGAGCTCGCCAAGGAGTTCCTGAAGCTCGCGCTGTCCGACAAGTTCGAGGGCGCGCTCGCCAAGGAGAACGGCGTCATCCCGAACAAGGAGTCGCTGCAGACCAACCTGTCGGCCAACCCCGCCGCGGTGGCCGCCGCCCCGGCCGCGGCCGGCGGTGGCACCACGCCGCTGATCCCCGAGTGGGCCGCCGTGGAGAACGACCCGAACCCGATCAAGAGCTACATGACCGCGGTTCTGAAGGGCAAGTCGCCCGCCGAGGCCGCCAAGCAGGTCGAGGCCGAGATCAACAAGCGGCTCGCACAGAGCAGCTGATCACCAGCGCGCCGGGGGCGGCCCCTTCCGTCCCCGGCGCGCCGGCGTATCGAACGATCTGCGACTCCCGAACCTGGAAGAGATGGCGAGCATGTCAGTGCAGACCGAACGCACGGACACAGGCACGGCCGCGGCGCCCGGTGTCCGTAGAACCGACGTAACCCCGCCCGGCGACACGGGCCCGGCGAGAAGGCGCGGCGGCGCGTCCGCCCCGTATCTGCTCCTGCTGCCCGCCCTGCTCGCCACGGTGATCCTGCTCGGCTGGCCGCTGGTCAAGAACGGCGTGCTGTCGTTCCAGAACCTCAACCCGCGCCAGCTGATCCTCCACCTCACCGAGTGGCGGGGGTTCGACAACTACACGGACGTACTGAGCGGTTCGGACTTCTGGAAGGTCGTCCAGCGGACGGTCGTCTTCACCACCGTGAACGTCGCCCTCATCATGCTGCTCGGCACGCTCGTCGGCCTGCTCCTCGCCCGCCTCGGCAAGCGCATGCGGCTGCTGCTGATGCTCGGCCTGGTGCTGGCCTGGGCGATGCCGGTGATCGCCGCGACCACGGTCTACCAGTGGCTGTTCGCCCAGCGCTTCGGCGTCGTCAACTGGCTGCTCGCCAAGGCGGGCTGGACGTCGATGGCCGACTACAACTGGTTCGGCACCCAGCTCTCCACCTTCTCCGTGATCACCCTGCTGATCGTCTGGCAGTCGATCCCGTTCGTGGCGATCAACCTGTACGCCGCCACCACCACCATCCCGAAAGAGCTGTACGAGGCCGCCTCGATCGACGGGGCCGGGGTGTGGAAGAGCTTCACCCACGTGACCTTCCCCTTCATGCGGCCGTTCCTGTGGGCGACGACCTTCCTGGAGGTCATCTGGGTGTTCAAGGCGTTCCCGCAGATCTTCGCCATGAACAGGGGCGGTCCCGACCGGCTCACCGAGACCCTGCCGATCTACGCGTTCGTCGAGGGCCCCGGCAACCAGCACTACGGGATGGGAGCGGCGATCTCGTTCCTGACGATCCTCATCCTGCTCGGCCTGACGGCCTACTACCTGCGTACCGTTCTCAAGCAAGAGGAGGACGAGCTGTGAAGCGCTCGCTGATGGCCCGGCTGTGGCCCAATGCGACGGCCCTCGTGCTCTTCGTGGTCTTCGCGTTCCCCGTCTACTGGATGTTCGCGACCTCGCTGAAGCCGACCAACGACATCATCGCGGACGACCCGGTTTTCGTGCCGACGAACATCACCTTCGACCACTTCCAGAAGGCGCTCGACGCCGACCACTTCTGGACGCTCGTCGGCAACTCCCTGACGGTGACCGTCCTCGCGGTGGTCTTCTCCCTCGTCATCGCGCTGCTCGCGTCCTTCGCGCTGGCCCGGATGCGGTTCAAGGGGCGTCGCGGATTCATCCTGACCTTCATGATCGCGCAGATGGCGCCCTGGGAGGTCATGGTCATCGCGATCTACATCATCGTGCGCGACGCCGACCTGCTGAACAGCCTCGTCCCGCTCACCGTCTTCTACATGATCATGGTGCTGCCCTTCACCGTCCTCACGCTGCGCGGTTACGTCGCCGCCGTGCCGAAGGAGCTGGAGGAGTCGGCGATGGTGGACGGCTGCACCCGCAGGCAGGCCTTCGTGAAGGTCATCTTCCCGCTGCTCGCCCCGGGACTGATGGCGACCTCGCTCTTCGGCTTCATCACGGCGTGGAACGAGTTTCCGCTGGTCCTGATCCTCAACAAGGACGCCGAGAAGCAGACGCTCCCGCTGTGGCTCTCCAGCTTCCAGACGACGTTCGGCGACGACTGGGGGGCCACCATGGCCGCGGCCTCGCTCTTCGCCGTCCCGATCCTGGTCCTCTTCGTCTTCCTCCAGCGCAAGGCCGTCAGCGGACTCACCTCCGGCGCGGTGAAGGGATAACCCCCCGATGACCACCATCGCCTCCGGCACGGACACCCTGACCCGTGACGCCCTCGCCGTCCTGCAGCCCGGTTTCACCGGGACCTCGGCCCCTTCCTGGCTGCTGCGGCGGCTGGGCGAAGGCCTCGCCTCCGTCGGCCTGTTCGGCCGCAACATCGCCACCCCCGCCCAAGTGGCCGCCCTGACGGCCCAGCTGCGCGCGGAACGCGACGACGTCCTGGTCGCCATCGACGAGGAGGGCGGTGACGTCACCCGCCTCGAAGTCCGTACGGGATCCTCCTTCCCCGGCAACCACGCGCTGGGCGCGGTCGACGACACCGCACTGACGGAAGCGGTCGCCCACGAACTGGGCCGCCGCCTGGCCGCCTGCGGAGTGAATCTCAACTGGGCGCCGTCCGCCGACATCAACTCCAACGTCGACAACCCCGTGATCGGCGTACGCTCCTTCGGCGCCGACACCTCACTGGTGGCCCGGCACACGGCCGCGTACGTCTCCGGGCTGCAGTCCGCCGGGGTCGCCGCCTGCACCAAGCACTTCCCGGGCCACGGCGACACGGCGGTCGACTCGCACCACGCGATGCCGCGCATCGACGCGGAGCTTCCGGTCCTGGAGTCCCGCGAACTGGTGCCGTTCCGCGCGGCCATCGAGGCGGGCACGCGTGCCGTGATGAGCGCGCACATCCTGGTCCCGGCCCTGGACCCCGTCCACCCCGCGACCCTCTCGCGCCGCATCCTCACCGGTCTGCTCCGCGAGGAACTGGGCTACGACGGCCTGATCGTCACCGACGGCATGGAGATGCAGGCCATCTCCGCGACCTACGGCATCGAGCGGGGCAGCGTCCTCGCGATCGCCGCCGGCGCCGACGCCATCTGCGTGGGCGGAGGCCTCTCCGACGAGCCGACGGTCCTGCGCCTGCGCGACGCCCTGGTCGCGGCGGTCCGCTCGGGCGACCTCCCCGAGGAACGCCTGGCGGACGCGGCGGCCCGCGTCAGGGCACTGGCGGCCTGGACGGCTTCGACGCAGACGACACCTCCCTCGGCATCGGTGAACGGGGGCGCACCGGGCGGGACTTCAGGGCGTGGCTCGTCCTCCGCAGCAGGTTCCGCAGCGGGGTCCGAAGCAGGTTCCGCAGCGGGGCCAGCTGCGGGGTCCGCAGCGAGCGCCGACGTCGGGCTGGTCGCGGCCCGGCGCGCGCTGACGGTCACACGCGGAGCGCACTTCACGCCGGTCACCGAGGCTCCGTACGTCGCCGCCCTCACCCCCGTCGCCAACATCGCCGTCGGTGACGAGACCCCCTGGGGCGTCGCTGCCGAACTGCGGCGCCTGCTGCCGGGCACGGAGACCGGGAGCTTCACGGGGGAGCGGGCCGGGGCCGAGGCCGTCGCGGCGGCCGGCTCCCGTCGCGTGGTCGCGGTGGTCCGTGACGCCCACCGCCACACCTGGATGGCCGAGGCCCTCGACATCCTGCTCGCCGCCCGCCCCGACACGGTCGTGGTCGAGATGGGCGTGCCCCAGTCACCGCCCCGGGGCGCCCTCCACATCGCCACACACGGCGCGGCCCGCGTCTGCGGCCTCGCGGCGGCGGAGGCCATCGCGGGGGCCTAGGCCATCGCAGGGTCGTGAGCCGACGGGACGCGAACGCGGGTCACCGCACCGGGGCGCAGGCCGCCGCACCAGGGCGCGTATCACCGCAAGGATGAAGATGCCGGGTTCACCACGAGGGGACCCGGCATCTTCGCGTAGTGGAGCGGATCGCCTAAATGCCCTGCCAGTCCGGCTTGTTGGCGTACGTGTGCCGGAAGTAGTCCGCGAGCTTCAGCTTGGACGCGGCCGCCTCGTCCACGACGACCGTGGCATGCGGATGCAACTGGAGCGCCGACGCGGGGCACACCGCGGCGATGGGCCCCTCGACCGTCGCCGCCACGGCATCGGCCTTGCCCTCACCCGTGGCGAGCAGCACCAGATGCCGTGCCTCCAGAATCGTCCCGATCCCCTGGGTGATCACGTGATGCGGCACCTGCTCGATGTCGCCCTCGAAGAACCGCGCGTTGTCCACCCGCGTCTGCTCGGTGAGCGTCTTGATCCGCGTGCGCGAGGCGAGCGACGAGCACGGCTCGTTGAACCCTATGTGCCCGTCGGTCCCGATCCCGAGAAGCTGGAGATCGACCCCGCCCGCCTCTGCGAGCACCTTGTCGTACGCCTCGCACGCGGCCCGCACGTCCGCGGCGGTCCCGTCCGGCCCCATGAACGAGTCGACGTTCAGCCCCAGCGGCTCCAGCACCTCGCGCCGCAACACCGACCGGTACGACTCGGGGTGCTCGGCCGGCAGTCCCACGTACTCGTCGAGCTGCGCGACCCGCGCCCGCGAGGCGTCCACGGCACCGGAATCCACCTTCGCCGCCAGCGCCTGGTAGATGGGCAGCGGCGTCGAGCCGGTGGCCACCCCGAGCAGCGCGTCGGGCTTGTGCCGGAGCAGCTCCGCCATGGCCTCGGCAATGAGCTCGCCACCCGCCTTGGCGTCCGAAACGATGACAACTTCCACGCTGGGCCTGCCGTTCTGAAAGGTGAAGGGGACACAACCGAACATGTGGTATAGACCAATCTAGCAGAACGGCTCTTCCGGGTCGCCCCTCAGCCGCCTCCGGTCGCCGCGACCCAGGGCGCCCGGTCGACGGCACACGAGCGACACCTCGATCGACCGCACCCGAGAGGCGCGTCGACGAGCCGCGTCGGGAAGCACGTCAAGGAGCCACACCCGAGTGGCCCCCCGACCGACGGCTCCGACCGACGCCCCTGACCGGCACCCCACCCCGAGCGGGCGCCGCGCGCCCCGGGGGAGTGGAATGGAACCTGCGCCCGCGCAATCAAGCTTCGCCACCGCCACCGCCACCGCCACCGCCACCGCCACCGCCACCGCCACCGCCACCCCCTCCCGCGGACGCAGCTCCGCCCGCCACGCAACAGCCCCAGGAGGAAACGCCATGACCGCCACCCCGCCGGACCCCCAGCCCGACGCGCAGCCGGTACCCGTCGAGTCCGACCGCCCGGGCCGGATCATGGCCCGCGAGATGGCAGAGCAGCCCGCCGTCCTGAGGCGGATCCTGGCGGAGGGAGCCCCACGCATCCAGGACGTGGCCCAGCGGGTGGCCGCCCGCAAGCCCCGCTTCGTACTGCTCACCGCCCGGGGGACCTCCGACAACGCCGCCCTCTACGCCAAGTACCTTCTGGAGATCCGCCTCGGCCTGCCGTGCGGCCTCGCCTCCATGTCGACCACGACCGCCTACGGTGCCCGCCCCGACCTCACCGACGTCCTGGTGATCACGGTCAGCCAGTCCGGCGGCTCCCCGGACCTGGTGGCCTCGACCCGGGCCGCCCGCGAGGCCGGCGCCATCACGCTCGCGGTGACCAACAACCCGGACTCACCCCTGGCCGCCGTCTCCGAATACCACATCGACATCATGGCCGGGCCGGAGAAGGCACTCCCCGCGACCAAGACCTACACCGCCTCCCTCCTTGCCCTCTATCTCTTCGTCGAAGGACTGCGCGGCGGCGACGGCGCCCAGGCCAAGGTGCTCCCCGGCCTCGCCGAGCACCTGCTCGCCCGCCAGGACGAGGTCCGCACCCTCGCCTCGCGCTACCGCTTCGCCGAGCGCATGGTGATCACCTCCCGCGGCTACGGCTACCCCACCGCCAAGGAAGCCGCCCTCAAGCTGATGGAGACCAGCTACATCCCCGCTCTCTCCTACTCCGGCGCGGACCTGCTGCACGGCCCGCTCGCCATGGTCGACAACATCTCCCCGGTCATCGCGGTCGTGACCGACGGCAAGGGAGGCGCGGCACTCCAGCCCGTGCTCGACCGGCTGCGCGGACGCGGCGCCGACCTCGTCGTCATCGGCCCCCGCCCCCAGGTCGAACAGGCCTCCGCCGGCTTCGTCCTGCCCACCGAGGGCGTGGCCGAGGAGGTCCAGCCGATCCTGGAGATCCTCCCGCTCCAACTCCTCGCCTACGAGGTCACCATCGCCCGCGGCCAGGACCCGGACGCGCCCCGCGCCCTCGCGAAGGTCACGGAAACCCGCTGATCCCGAGCCTCCCGCTGGTACGGAGCCGCCCCGCCGATCCGAAGCCGCCCCGCTGATCCGAAGCCGCCCCACCGATCCGGACGCATCCCGCCGATCCGAAGCCGCCCCACCGATCCGGACGCATCCCGCCGATCCGAAGCCGCCTCACCGATCCAGTGGCATCCCACCGATCCGAAGGCACCCCCGGCCGTCCCGCTCGCCCTGCTCGCCCCGCCCGCCTCCTCGCCCCGCCCGCCCGGGGCGTGCGCGGGCGGCCGACGGCTCAGGTCAGCGAACCCCCCGTCGCGTCCATCCAGTGCCCGGTCACCCACCGGCCCTGGTCCGAGGCGAGGAAGGCCACCGCGTCGGCGATGTCGGCGGTCTCGCCCACCCGGCCGAGCGCCGACACCGCCGCGGCCTTCGCCCACCCGTCGTCAGTGCCGTGCAGCAACTCGGCCGTGTTGTCGGTGTCGACGATGCCCGGCGCCAGCGAGTTCACGGTGATGCCGCGGGCGCCCAGCACCTTGGACAGGTCCCGGGAGAAGACATCCAGGGCGCCCTTCGTCATCGCGTAGGCGACCAGGTCGGGGAAGACCGCGGTCCGTGCCAGCCCCGAGGAGATGTTGACGACCCGGCCACCGTCGCGCAGGCGCCGCAGACCGTGCCTCACGATGAAGAACGGCGCCTTCACATTCACCGCGAAGACCTTGTCGTACGTCTCCTCGTCTATCTCATCTATCGCCGGCGTCGAACCGATCCCGGCGTTGTTCACCAGGATGTCCACCCCCTCCGCGTACCGGTCGAACTCCTCCCACAGGGCCGCCGCGTCCCCGGGCGCCCCGAGTTCCGCGCGGATTGCGAACGCCGAGCCGCCGGCCGCCTCGATCGTCGCCACCGTCTCCTTCGCGGCCGCCTCGCTCCTGCCGTAGTGCACCCCGACCCGCGCCCCGTCGCGTCCGAGCCGCTCGGCGATCCCGCGTCCGATACCCCTGCTCGCCCCCGTGACGAGTGCCGTCCTGCCCGTGAGCACGCCCATACCGGCGCCCCCTTCTCATTTGCCTAGTGGTCGCTACAAAAAGACCGTACAACGAGGTGCGGACATTTCTCTAGCACCCGCTATACAATTCACTCCATGGTGAGCAGCCACGACATCAAGGACGCCGCCGGTCCGGCCTCGAAGCCCCGCGGCCGCCCCCGCTCGTTCGACCGCGAGACCGCGCTGGAGAAGGCGATCCTCGCCTTCTGGGAGCACGGCTACGAGGCGACCTCCGTCTCGGACCTCACCCAGGTCATGGGCATCGGCGCCCCCAGCCTCTACGCGGCCTTCGGCGACAAGCGCTCGCTCTTCGAGGAGGTCGTGCGCGAGTACGGCGCGAGGTACGGCTCGTTCGGCGACCGCGCCCTGGCCGAGGAGCCGACGGCCCGGGCCGCGGTCGAGCGGATGCTGCGCGAGGCCGCGGCCGAGTACACCGAGCCGGGCCGCCCGCACGGCTGCCTGGTCGTCCACGCGGCCACCAACTGCACCACCCCGGAGGTGGAGGAGTCCCTCCGTGATCGGCGCAACGCGAACATCGCCGCCTTCGAGAGCCGCATAAGGGCCGACGTCGCCGCAGGTGAGCTGCCCGCGGACACCGACGCGGCGGCCCTGGCCCGGCATACCGGAGCCATGATCCAGGGCATGTCCCAGCAGGCCCGTGACGGCGCCGCCAAGGAGGAGCTGGAGGCGCTGGCCGAACTCGCCATGCGAATCTGGCCCCGCTCGTGAACCGCTCGGGGATAGGCTGCGTGGTGGATGTAGGGCGCGAGTTGTTGGATAAAGAGACAACAACAAACATCCGCCAACGCATGGACAGTCGAGAGTGGTCTAGTCCACAATCGTACAAAGCTTGAGAATGCAACTTGATGATCAAGCTGTCCGTATGACCAAGCCTCCGTCTTCCCCGCACAGGAAGACGGACCGAGGAGCCGGCGCTCTCTGCCCTGACTGCACCGGATCCTCGTCTTCGGCCGAACGGGACCGCACACCCCGCGGCCGATGTTGCTCCGGGCTGCGGTGCCGGGAGGGTTGAGGGTCCCTCTCAGGCGCCGCGGCCCGCGGGTGTTTCCGGGCCCGTGCGGGTGGCCGATTTCGGAGCATGTCGTACCCGGCGGGTACGCTCGCACACGTGCCCTCCATGAACGACCTCGTCCGCCAGCACACCGCCCTCGGTGACTCCGACCTCGAGTGGCTGCACCTGCTGGTCTCGGAGTGGCAGCTGCTCTCCGACCTCTCCTTCGCGGACCTCGTCCTGTGGGTTCCCACCCGCGACGGCACCCGCTATGTCTCGGTCGCCCAGATGAGGCCCAACACCGGCCCCACCTCGTACCAGGACGACATGGTCGGCCACCTCGTCCCGCGCGGCCGCCGCCCCATGCTGGACGCGGCCCTGGACGAGGGCCGGATCGTCCGCGAGGGCGACCCGGAGTGGCGTGAGGAGGTTCCCGTACGGGTCGAGTCGATCCCCGTGCGCAGGGAGGGCCGCGTCCTGGGCGTCATCGCCCGCAACACCAACCTCCTCACCGTGCGCACGCCCTCGCGGCTCGAACTCACCTATCTGCAGAGCGCGTCCGACCTCGCACAGATGATCGCGGCGGGCTCCTTCCCGTTCCCCGACCAGCAGGTCGACATGGACGCCTCGCCACGGGTGGGCGACGGCCTGATCCGGCTGGACGCGGAGGGCATCGTCCAGTACGCGTCACCGAACGCGCTGTCGGCGTACCACCGTCTCGGCCTCGCCGCCGACCTGGTCGGCCACCACCTCGGCAAGACCACGGCCGAACTGGCCCCGTCCCGCGGCCCGGTGGACGAGGCGCTGGCCAAGGTCGCCAGCGGCTGGGCGCCCCGCGAGTTCGAGATCGAGAGCGCCGACGGCGTGATCCAGTTGCGCGCCATCCCGCTCAAACCCAAGGGCACCCGGGTGGGTTCGCTCGTACTCCTGCGTGATGTGACCGAACTGCGGCGCCGCGAGCGCGAGTTGATCACCAAGGACGCGACCATCCGGGAGATCCACCACCGGGTGAAGAACAACCTCCAGACGGTCGCGGCCCTGCTCCGCCTCCAGGCCCGCCGCATCGAGTCCGACCGGGGCCGGGAGGCGCTCGAAGAGGCCGTTCGGCGAGTCGGGTCGATCGCCATCGTGCACGAGACGCTCTCCCAGAACCTGGACGAGCGCGTGGAGTTCGACGAGATCGCCGACCGGGTGCTCGCCATGGTCGCCGAGATCTCCCCGGGCAAGGTCGTCGGCCGGCGCACCGGACGCTTCGGCATACTCGACGCCGAGGTCGCGACCCCGCTCTCCATGGTCCTCACGGAGATCCTGCAGAACGCGCTGGAGCACGGCTTCCGGGAGGGCGACCGCGGCACGGTCGAGGTGTCCGCGGTCCGCGGCGGCAGCACCAAGGAGGCCCGTCTCCTGGTCACCGTCCAGGACGACGGCATCGGTCTGCCCGAGGGCTTCGACCCGCACCGCTCGGGCAATCTGGGCCTGCAGATCGTACGGACGCTGGTGGAGGGGGAGTTGGGCGGCACCTTCGACATGGTCCGCGCCCCCGAGCGCGGAACGCAGGTCGTCCTGGACATTCCCGTGGTGCCCCACAAGTGACGCACGGGCAATCCGCACCATTACTTCACGCGCACGCTGCGTAATCATCACGCGTTGCCGGGAGCGGCCGACGGTCGCCGTGCGCCCCACGAAGACGCAGCCGCAAACAGCAATGAGCCCCGGACCGTTTTCCGGTCCGGGGCTCATCGTGCTCGTTGCTATCTGCGCATCGGGGGTACTGCGCGCTGCGGCTCGGGGGCGGGATATGCGTACTCGCTGTACGCGCCGCCAAGCTCAGGCCGTGTGGGGCGGGTTGTCAGGCGGATGCCTGGCGAGCCCGGTTGCGGGCGGCGCGGCGCTTCATGGCGCGGCGCTCGTCCTCGCTGAGACCACCCCAGACGCCGGAGTCCTGGCCGGACTCGAGCGCCCACTGCAGGCACTGCTCCATGACGGGGCAGCGACGGCAGACGGCCTTGGCTTCCTCGATCTGCAGCAGCGCAGGACCGGTGTTGCCGATGGGGAAGAAGAGCTCGGGGTCTTCCTCGCGGCAAACGGCGTTGTGACGCCAGTCCATGGCTGCTACCTCTCCTTGGTATTACATGCACGTTGCTTGTGAATGTGAACGCTTTCACGAATCCCTCAACAAGTGAAGGGCCGACTACCAGACGGACTGGTGTGGTCCTGTGAATTGAGGAGGGGTTCCGGCGCTCTGTGGGGGCGATGTTGCGGCCCGTCCCGAGCGCCACAAAGAGACTCGCAAACCTCAGCGGCGGATACAACCCCTACCGGAAAGTTTTTTTTGATTCCTCGGTGTCGACTAGGTCACAGCCGTACTTCCATGGGGTGGATCCTGGCCTAAACGTTCGAGTGGAAGGACTTTAGCCCGTTCCGCTCACACAATCACACGCAGTGCACGACGAACGCCTGTGAACGTCACGCTCGTACGCAGTCCGAGGTGGTCGCCGTCCATCTGGAGGGGGAGTGGGACCTTCGAATGCAAGGTGAAGTCGGTCAGGTCGTGCAGGGACACCGCATGCTTCCCATGGGGTCCGCGCTCGGGGGACGAAGTGAGCAACTGGGTGCCATACCGGGCAACCGCGGTCGTCGACATGCGGCTGAGACCGAGTACGTCGAGCCCGGTATCGAACGAGGCCTTAGGTGACGCGTACACCGGGCGATTGCCCAGATACGTCCACGGGGAGGTGTTGCAGACTATCGACAGCACCAAATCGGCCACCGGGTCGGCATCCGGCCGTTCCAGGGTGATGGTGCCGTGCCGGCGGTGGGTCTCCCCGAAGAACTGGCGCATCGCCTGCCGCAGATAGAGGGAGTGTGTCGAACGCTTGCCGCGCTCGCGGTGCTGTTCGACGCGGCCGACCACGCCGGCGTCGAAGCCGAGGCCCGCGTTGAAGGTGAACCAGCGGGCGGGGACGCCTTCGTCCTCACTGCCCGGGGTGCCCGCGGCGAGGCCGAGTCCCACCGTGCGCTGCCGGCCCTCGCGCAACGCGTCGAGGAGGGCGCCGGTGGCCTCCACGGGCTCGTTCGGCAGGCCGAGGGCGCGCGCGAAGACGTTGGTGGAGCCGCCGGGGACGACGGCGAGGCCGGGCAGCCGGTCGGGGTCGGGGCCGCCGTGCAGCAGGCCGTTCACGACCTCGTTGACCGTGCCGTCGCCGCCGAGGGCCACGACCAGTTCTATGTCCTTGCTCTCCGCGGCCTGCCGGCCGAGGTCCCTGGCGTGCCCGCGGTACTCGGTGGTGACCGCTTCGAGCTTCATCTCGCTCGCCAAAGCGTGGATCAAGACGTCACGCGTGCGCGCGCTTGTGGTGGTTGCTGCCGGATTGACCACGAGAAGTGCACGCATGCGATGCAGCGTACCTACCGCGTGGTACTCGGCCCATACCGAGGTAAGGATCAGGTGTGAGGGGCGGCACGCGGCGAGTCCCCGGGGGTGCCCCGGGGCCGTTGGCGGGTACGGGGTGAGGGCTACTCTTCAGGGGTGAGTTCTGAGCAGAAACCGACCCCGGACACCTCCGACGCCGAACCCCGTCCCACGCGGCTGACCGTCGCGGCGGCGCTCGCCGCGCTGGAGGGGCTCGCGCTTGTCGCCGGTGGCGCCTACATGCTGGTGATGGGTCTCACGGGGCACCCGGACGACCGGAGCCAGGCCGTCACCGGGGGTGTGACGCTGATCGTGCTCGCACTGCTTCCGCTGCTGGCCGCGCGCGGGCTGCTGCTGCGGCGCGGGTGGAGCCGGGGGCCGGCGATCATCACGCAGATCATGGCGCTGCCCGTCGCGTACAACCTGCTTCAGGCCGACAGTCTCGCCATTCCCGGGGGGATCGCTCTGGCGGTGGTGGCTGTCGCGGCGCTGGTGCTGATCGTGAATCCGGAGACGACCAGGGCCCTGGGGATCACCGGGCCGGGTGGCGTGCGGGAGTCGAAGTAGGCCGGGGTGCGCTGACGGCGCACTGCTGGGGTGGGTCTGAGGGCGTACTGAGTCTGCGGGTCCGCCGTGGCTGATCGCGCAGTTCCCCGCGCCCCTTAAAAGCGAGGCGTCGGACGTGCCCCCCGGGGGGAAGCGCAATTGCTCGTGCCGCCGAAAACCGCTTGGGCGCCCGTGCCGACGAAAACTGTGCAGGCGCCCGTGCCGCTGAAACCGTGCAGATTCCCGCGCCCCTGCCTCAGGGGCGCGGTCTGTTACTCCTCCACCAGGAGCTTCTCCCGCAGCTGGGCCAGGGTGCGGGCCAGCAGGCGGGAGACGTGCATCTGGGAGATGCCCACCTCCTGGGCGATCTGGGACTGGGTCATGTTGGCGAAGAAGCGAAGGAGGAGGATCCGCTTCTCGCGCGGTGGGAGGTCTTCCAGAAGAGGCTTGAGCGACTCGCGGTACTCGACGCCCTCCAGGGCCTCGTCGTACGCGCCCAGGGTGTCCGCGACCGCCGGGGACTCGTCGTCCGTGTCGGGGACGTCCAGGGACAGCGTGGAGTACGCGTTGGCCGACTCCAGGCCCTCCAGGACCTCCTCCTCCGAGATGCCCAGCTTCTCGGCCAGCTCGTGGACGGTGGGGGAGCGGCCGTGCCGCTGCGAGAGCTCCGCCGTCGCCGTGGTGAGCGCGAGGCGCAGCTCCTGGAGCCTGCGCGGCACGCGCACCGCCCAGCCCTTGTCGCGGAAGTGCCGCTTGATCTCGCCGACCACCGTCGGAGTCGCGTACGTCGAGAACTCGACGCCGCGCTCCGGGTCGAAGCGGTCGACCGACTTGATCAGGCCGATGGTCGCGACCTGCGTGAGGTCGTCCAGCGGCTCACCGCGGTTGCGGAAACGGCGCGCGAGGTGCTCCACGAGCGGCAGATGCATCCGGACGAGCCGGTTGCGCAGCTCCGCGTACTCCGGGCTGCTGGGGTCCAGCTTGCGCAGCTCGATGAACCTGGCCCGCGCCCCGCTGCGGTCGTGGGGGTCGTGGTGCGTACCCGACGCGCCGCTGTCGGCATTTCGTTCGTGCTCGTGCTGCTCGCTCATGATCCCGCCCGTCACCCGCCGCCGCCCTTCCGAGGACGTCCCCCCAGACTCCGTCCGGGGGGACCCCCTCTGCGCGGCAACGTCTGGATCCTGTCGCCCGTCACTGTCGGAGAGCGCCGCGCGCCCGTCCTTGCCGATCGGCTCTTCCCGCTGAGGCGCTTCTTCGGCCGCCGCGGAGGCGTCGTCCTCCGGATGCGGCCGGGCCTGCTGCTCGGGGATGCCGTCGACACCTTCCGCCAGACGCCGAGGCCCGGTCGGGCCGTCCTCGCCCTTGCCGGGAAGTTCCCGTGTGCCGCGCTCTTCGTCCCGCACCGGCCCGTCCCCGTTCCTCACGCCGGCCCGGGTCCCGCGCCGCGCTGTTTGTAGAGGCTGATCGAAACGGTTTTGTCGTCGGCCACCGAGGAGGACACCTTGCCGGCGAGGGCCGACAGCACGGTCCAGGCGAAGGTGTCCCGCGCGGGGGCATGGCCGTCGGTGGTCGGGGCCGAGACGGTCACCTCGAGCGAGTCGTCGATCAGGCGGAAGACACAGCTGAGCACGGAGCCCGGCACCGCCTGTTGCAACAGGATCGCGCATGCCTCGTCCACGGCGATGCGCAAGTCCTCGATCTCGTCGAGGGTGAAGTCCAAACGCGCCGCGAGGCCGGCCGTGGCCGTGCGCAGCACCGACAGGTAGGCACCCGCAGCCGGCAGCCGGACTTCCACGAAGTCCTGGGTCGCGGGCTCGCCTGCGATCTGGGACACCCTCACCTCCAAGGTGGTACAAGCTCTTTCGGGGGCCGAGGGTCGCCCCCCGGGGTAACGCGCAACGTGGTTCAGCGGTGACGCTATCGCGCTCTCAGGTTTCCTGTCCCCGGGACCCCAACCCCTTGCTGTCACTCATAGTAAACCTATGGATACGCACAGTGGCTAGGGGTCTGCGGGCCCAATTGGGAAGAGCGCGCGCCGGGTTGACGTACCCAACGGTCAGAGGGTCGAACCGTCCGGATCCCTCGTCACACGAGTACGTGGTCGACGAAGCACCAGCGCCAGTTCTCTCCGGGCTCGAACGTGCGCATGATCGGGTGTCCCGTCTTCTTGAAATGCTCCGTCGCGTGCCGCAGCGGCGACGAGTCGCAGCAACCCACGTCTCCGCAGATGAGACACAGTCGCAACTGCACGGGGTGCGAGCCCGCCGCCAGACACTCCAGGCAGGTCTCGCTCAGTGGCTCGGGTTCTGGATGCGGCAGCGCGTCGGCGTGCGTGCACTGTTTCATGATTGCCAGATTACGTCGGGCGTGCGGGAATCCGCGCGGAAACGAAGGTGGGCCGAAGCCGATGCATGTGATGCCCCTCCTCCTGCTGGTCGCGGGCAGCGCCGTCGTCGCCGGCGCGGCCCGCCGTACCCCGGTGCCCGCGCCGCTGCTGCTGGTCGCCGCGGGTCTGATCGTCTCGTACCTGCCCGGGGTCCCCGAGTACACCCTCGACCCCGACGTGGTGCTCCCGCTCGTGCTGCCCCCGCTGCTCTACACGGCGGCCACGGACAGCTCGTACCTCGATCTGCGGGCACAACTCAGGCCGGTCGCACTGTTGTCGGTCGGGTACGTGCTCTTCGCGACGCTCGTCGTCGGCTGGGCCGCCTACATGATCGTGCCGGACCTGTCGCTGACCGCGGCACTGGTGCTCGGCGCGGTCGTGGCGCCGCCGGACGCGGTGGCGGCAACGGCGGTGGCGCGCCGGGTCGGACTGCCCTCCAGGGTCACCACGATCCTCCAGGGCGAGTCCCTGGTGAACGACGCGACCGCGATCACCGCCTACAGAGTGGCGCTCGCCGCAGCCGTCGGCGAGGGCGCGACCTGGGCGGGCGGCATCGGCGAGTTCCTGCTCGCGGCGATCGGCGGCATCGGGATCGGAGTCGTCCTGATGGTGCCGCTCCACTGGCTGCGCACGCACCTGAAGGAGGCGCTGCTCCAGAACTCCCTGTCCCTGCTGATCCCGTTCTTCGCGTACGCGGTCGCCGAGCAGGTGCACGCCTCCGGAGTGCTCGCCGTGGTCGTCGTCGCGCTCTACCTCGGACACCGCAACTGGGAGGTCGACTTCGCGACCCGGCTCCAGGAGGAGGCGGTGTGGAAGATGGTCGCGTTCATCCTGGAGTCGGCGGTCTTCGCACTGATCGGCCTGCAGCTCCCGATCGTCCTCAAGGGCCTCGACGAGTACGAGGGAGTGAGCGCCGCCTGGTACGCGGTGGCCCTCTTCCTGGTCGTCGTCGTGTCCCGCTTCGTGTGGGTGTATCCCGCGACCTTCCTGCCGCGCATCCTGTCCAAACGGATCCGGGAACGGGAGGACGACCCCACCTGGAAGGGGCCCTTCATCATCAGCTGGGCCGGGATGAGAGGCGTGGTCTCGCTCGCCATCGCCTTCTCGATCCCGCTCACCGCGGAGGGCGGTGAGGAGTTCCAGGGCCGCAATCTGATCCTCTTCCTGACCTTCACGACGGTGATCGGCACGCTGGTCGTGCAGGGGCTGACGCTGCCGCCGCTGGTCCGGCTGCTGAAGCTGCCCGAGCGGGACCGGCAGGCCGAGACGCTCGCTGAGGCGAACGCCCAGGCGCAGGCGTCCCGGACCGCGGAGCGGCGCCTGGACGAACTCCTCGACGACGAGCGCAATACCCTGCCGCCGCCGCTCGCCGACCGGCTCCGCTCGGTCCTGGAGCGCCGCCGCAACGCCGTGTGGGAGCGGCTCGGGACGGTGAACCCCGTGACAGGCGAGACCGCCGACGACACGTACCGGCGGCTGTCGCGCGAGATGATCGGCGCCGAGCGGGAGATGTTCGTGAGACTCCGGGACGGCCGTTACATCGACGACGAGATGCTCCGGACGCTGCTGCGACGCCTGGACCTGGAGGAGGCGGCGGCGTTCCGCGAGTCGACGTAGGGCATGGGGCAGCCCCGGCGTAGAGCCTGGGGCAGGCCTAGAACCGGTCGGCGGGCCGGAGGTGGGGGCTGCCGGTGACGACCGCCGCGATCGTCGTCCCGCGCGCGAACGCGCCCTCCTCGGCGAGAGCGACAAGTCCGTACAGCAACTTGGCGACATAGAGACGCTCCACGGGCAGGCCGTGACGCTGCTCGAAGTCGGCGGCGAACGCGTCGAGTTCGGGTGGCGTACGGGCGTAACCGCCGAAGTGGAAGCGGTCGTCGAGCGACCAGTCGCCGCGCGGGCCGCCGAAGGCCTCGTCCTGGAGCGTACGTATCTCCGCGCCGAGGAAGCCGCCCTTGAGGACGGGTATGCCGAGGGCGCGCCGGCCCGGGCCGAGACCGGCGGCCAGGCCCGCGAAGGTGCCGCCCGTGCCGCAGGCGACCGCGGCCACGTCGACACCGCCGTGGTCGCGCAGCTCCTCGCCGAGGGCCCGGCAGCCCAGCACGGCAAGGGAGTTGCTGCCGCCCTCCGGGATCACGTACGCGTCCTCGGCGGCGCTCGCGCGAAGGAGGGCGGCCAGCGTCTTGGGCTCGCTCTTGCGGCGGTACGTCGATCTGTCGACGAAGTGGAACCGCATGCCGTCGGCCGCGCACTGGGCGAGGGACGGGTTGAGCGGGCGGTCGGCGAGTTCCTGGCCGCGGACCACGCCGACGGTGGACAGGCCCAGGAGGCGGCCCGCGGCGGCGGTGGCCCGCAGATGGTTCGAGTACGCGCCGCCGAAGGTGAGGACCGTGCGGCCCTCCGCCGCCCGTAGGTTCGGGGCCAGCTTGCGCCACTTGTTGCCGACCAGCTCCGGGTGGATCAGATCGTCCCGCTTGAGCAGCAGCCGGACACCGCGCCGCGCGAACCTCTCGTCCACGGCCTCCCGCACCGGGGACGGCAGCCGTGGCCGCAGGGCACCCGGGCCGAGCGCTTCGGGGGTCTCGGGGCTGATCACCACCCCATTGTCGGACACGCGTCCGAGCGGGGCAGGACCACGGCGGCACGGGCCCGCCACCAGAGCGCTACTTCAGTCGTTCGTGGATGCGATCCCGCATGGCCGCCATCGTGAAACCGCGTGGGTCGATCTTGCCCGGCTGCCATTCGAGGTGGCCGATGACCGAGCGCGCCGTCCAGCCGTGGTGGCGGCAGACCGCTGTCGCGGCGCGCTCGATGGCGTCGAGCTGGGCTTCGGGCCAGGGGTCCTCGCCGTCGCCGAGGTTCTCGCACTCGAAGCCGTAGAAGTGGCGGTTGCCGTCGGTGTTCGCCTCGTTGTCCGGCGGGAGGGCCTTCTCGGCGATGACCGCGCGCAGGACGTCGTCGTCGCCCAGGCCCGCGTGGTTGGAACGGCCGTAGCCGACGAGGTGGACTCTGCCGTCCTTGGTGATGACGCCGTGGCACAGCGGGCCGGGCAGGCCGCTGTAGCCGTCACGGCAGATCTCGACCGTGCGCAGGCTTCCCGACGTCACCGTGTGGTGGATCATCACGCCGTGGACCGGGCCCCACGGGCCCTTGTGATTGCGGTTGTGATGCTCCCAGTCGCCGACCTCGACGACGGTGAGCCCTTCGGCCTTGAGCAGGCTCAGAAAGCTGCCCGCGGACATGGGTGGGGCCATGACCGCCTCCTTACAGCGGTCGCGACGGCCACCCTTCGCGGCTGTCTCGTACCGCTGCTTGTACCGGATCTCCGTGGTCGGGACCACATTCTTCGCACGGCGTGCGAGCCGATCCGGTCAGTGGGTCAGCGGTACGCGCGGACCGCCTCAGGCGCGCAGAAAGCCGTCCCCGTGCGTCGCGATGTGGCTCTCCACGGCCTGGAGGGCCTGCTGCGTGGCCTGCGGGGAGCCGCTGCCGCGCCGCTCCGCGAGGTAGGCCGCGCCCAGGCTCTTCAGCAGATCGCCGCCCGCCCGCTGTGCCTGGACGTCGTCGAGCTTCTGCTTGCCCTGCGTGAGGCCGCGCTGTGCTTGTTCCTTGGCGCGGTCCAGGAAGCCTGCCATTGCCGTCTCCTCATAGTTCGTCCGTGTTGCCCAATGAACGGGCGGCCCGATCTTGAAGTTCCCGATCGGGAAGTGATCGGGAAGTGATCGGGAGTGCTTGGGAAGCGATCGGGAGGATCCACGTCGCCGGGCCGGCGGAGCGCCAGGATCCGTCGGCCCGGGCGGGGCCCTCCGTTATGCCCTGCTTTCGAAGATCCATTCCCCCTCTTTCGTGTAATAGCACCGGCACGGTCCGTGATGGAAGTGTTCTCGGCGCAGCTCATTGCACGATGGGGAGGGCAATTTCATGTCGGTAGGCGAAGAGATCCGCGCGGACCAGGATCAGCCGCAGAAGAGTCTCGGCACATCCGCGGCGCGGAACCTGGCCACGACCACCAAGTCCGCGCCACAGATGCAGGAGATCAGCTCACGATGGCTGCTGCGCATGCTGCCGTGGGTGAACGTGCAGGGCGGCACATACCGCGTGAACCGCAGGCTCAGCTATTCGGTGGGCGACGGCCGCGTGACGTTCGTGAAGACCGGTGACCGAGTCCAGGTCATCCCCGCGGAGCTCGGCGAACTGCCGGCACTGCGCACGTACGAGGACCCGGAGGTGCTCGCCGAGCTCGCACAGCGCTGCCAGCAGCGGGAGTTCGACCCCGGCGACGTGCTCGCCTCCTTCGGCAGCCAGGCCGACGAGGTGTTCCTGCTCGCACACGGCAAGGTCGAGAAGATCGGCACGGGTCCGTACGGGGACGACGCCGTCCTCGGCGTCCTCGCCGACGGCTCCTACTTCGGCGAGCAGGCGATCACCGACCCGGAGGCGATCTGGGAGTACACGGCCCGCGCGGTCACGGCCTGTACGGTCCTCGCGCTGCCCCGCCAGGACCTCGACCAGATCGCGGAGCGCTCCGAATCCCTGCGCGAGCATCTGCGACAGCTGCGCGCGATTCCCACGCAGCGTGCCAACAACTACGGCGAGAAGGAGATCGACCTCGCCGCCGGCCACACCGGCGAGCAGGCCATCCCGGGGACGTACGTCGACTACGACGCGGCGCCGCGCGAGTACGAACTCAGCGTCGCCCAGACCGTGCTGCGCATCCACACGCGCGTGGCCGACCTCTACAACCAGCCGATGAACCAGACCGAGCAGCAGTTGCGGCTCACGGTCGAGGCGCTGAAGGAGCGCCAGGAGCACGAGCTCATCAACAACCGGGAGTTCGGGCTGCTCAACAACTGCGAGTACGACCAGCGGCTGCAGCCGCACGACGGCGTACCCAGCCCGGACGACCTGGACGAACTGCTCACCAGGCGGCGCGGCACCAAACTGCTCCTCGCCCACCCGCGCGCGATCTCCGCGTTCGGCCGCGAGCTCAACAAGCGGGGGCTCGTCCCGGAGACCCTCGATGTGGGCGGCAACCGCATTCCCACCTGGCGGGGCGTGCCGATCTTCCCGTGCAACAAGATCCCGGTCACCGAGGCCCGCACGACCTCGATCATCGCCATGCGTACGGGCGAGGCCGACCAGGGAGTCATCGGGCTCCAGCAGGCCGGCATCCCGGACGAGATCGAGCCGAGCCTGTCCGTGCGGTTCATGGGCATCAGCGAGCAGGCGATCATGTCGTACCTGGTGACGACGTACTACTCGGCCGCGGTCCTGGTCCCCGACGCGCTCGGGGTCCTGGAGAACGTCGAGATCGGCCGCTGGAGGTGACGTCCCGTACGGCGCGCGCCGTGTCCTCGTCCGCCGGTGCGGGCGGACCGAGGGGGTACGCGCCCGTCGCCGACGGACCGAAGGAGCACGTGCCCGTCGCCGGCGGAACAGCCACCGTCCGCGCACTCCGCGAGGCGGATCCATGGGTGAGCTCATGACGGAGACGCAACAGAGCCCGCTGCCGGGCGTGGAAGGACCGGAAGCGCGGGGAGGGGCGGTGCCAGGTGGCGTGCCCGGCGGGCGGCGGGGTTCGCCCGACGGGCAGGAGGCCGCCGCGATCCTGGAGCGGTCCCGGGCGTCGGTCGACCCCGAACTGCGCCGCGTCATCGAGTCGTTGCCCGGCCCGTTGCGCCGGATCGCGCTCTACCACTTCGGGTGGGAGCACGCGGACGGCAGTCCGGCGGCGGGGAACTCGGGCAAGGCGATCCGGCCGGCGCTCGTGCTGACAGCGGTCCGGGCGCTCGGCGGCCGGCAGGAGACGGCCGTACGGGCGGCCGCCGCGGTGGAGCTGGTCCACAACTTCACCCTGCTGCACGACGACGTGATGGACCGGGACACCACCCGCAGGCACCGGCCCACCGCGTGGGCGGTGTTCGGCGACGCCGACGCGGTCCTCGCCGGGGACTCGCTGCAGGCGCTGGCCCACCAGCTGCTCGCCGAGGATCCGCATCCGGCGTCCTCGGCGGCGGCCGCGCGGCTCGCGAGCTGTGTCGTCGAACTGTGCGCGGGCCAGCACACGGACACCGCGATGGAGCGCCGCGGTCCCGACGACGTCACGCTCGACGAGGTGCTCGCCATGGCCGAGGCCAAGACGGGGGCGCTGCTCGGCTGCGCGTGCGCACTGGGGGCGCTGTACGCGGGGGCCGGAGAGGAGGACGTCGACGCCCTCGACGCGTTCGGGCGGGAGGCCGGGCTCGCCTTTCAGCTCATCGACGACGTGATCGGCATCTGGGGGGACCCGAGCCGCACCGGCAAGCCGGCCGGGGCGGACCTCATGGCCCGCAAGAAGTCCCTCCCCGTGGCCGCCGCGCTCGCCTCCGGCACACCGGCCGCGGCCGAACTGGCCGAGCTGTACCGGGTTCCGTACCGCGACGGCGATCTGGAGCGCACGGTCCTCGCCGTCGAGCGGGCGGGCGGGCGTGACTGGGCCCAGGTCCAGGCGGCCGACCGGATGGCCAGGGCCCTGCAGCACCTGTCCAGGGCCGTCCCGGATCCGGAGGCGGCGGGAGGGCTTCTGTCGCTGGCGGAGTTCGTGACGCGGCGGAGCATGTGAGTCCGGGTCGCGGACGGGAGCGGCGAGTGAGCCGGGTGAGCCGGATGAGCTGGGTGCGACGGGTGAGTCGGGTGCGACGGGTGAAGGGTGATCGAAGGGCGGCGCGTATGTAGAGATCAGGTGGCCGATGCCGTGCGGTGCCCGCGGGGACGCGGCAGCCGAAGCCGCACGGCATCGGAAGCGGGGGCAGAGGAGGGGCGGGGCGGAGGGAGCTGGGGACGGTGGAGGAGGGCTGAGGAAGGCTGACGGGATGTGCGGGCGGGGCGGTGGGAAGGCGCTGCCGGGGGCGATGGCTTGCTGGGCATGGTGGATGAGGCCGTGCGGCGGGTGGGCTGTCGGTGCCTGGGGGGTGGGGTCCTGACCCCGCACGACCGGACCCGACCCGGCTCGGCTCGGTGGAAGTGGTGCTGCCTGGTTCATGTGGCTGGGCCAGATCGGGTTCGGTGCGGCAGGGCGTGGCGTTGCCTGGTCGGTCTGGCCCGACCCGACCCGCTCGCACCGACCGATCCGACCCGCTCGGTTCGGGTCGGGGCGAAGCAGAGCCGAGCGGAGCGGAGCCGAACGCCGAGCCCGGCTGTTTGCGCCCCGCTTCAACCCCCTCTGTTTCCGGTCTGTTTGCGGTGCCAGGCCCCCTCCACACCGCCCGACTCCGCCCCGCCTCCACCCTCATTTCACTTCTGCCACTCCTCCCTGAGCGGTGCGGCGTTCGTCGGCCGTAATGGGTACGAGACTCCGGGGCCCTCTTCGCCGCGCGGTGCCTGACAACGCGGTGAGGCGGAGGGGTTCCGGTTCCGGCGGGCCCCGCGCATCCCCACGGTGTGCGGGGCCCGTCGCCTTCTGTCGAAGTGATCGCTAGGCTGCAACGGCCGAGTGGGCATGGGCAGTTGAGCCAAAGGGGCGGGCTATGGGCGTGGCGATCCGCAGAGCGGGCGAGGACGACCGGGAGGCCGTGATACGGCTCCTCGACGAGGCCTTCCAGAACGACCCGGTGAGCAGTTGGGTCTTTCCCGACGCGGAACACCGGCGGCTCAGGCATCCGTTGCTGATGGGCGCCTTCGTCGACGCCGTGCTCGCCGAAGGGTACGTGGACGTCATGGAGGACGGTTCGGCCTGTGCGCTGTGGCTTTCGGTGCCCGCGGAGGCCGCCGCCGGGCACGACGACGAGAACGGGCCCGCCCAACTGCGCGAGGCCGTCGACCCGGAGAACGAACGGGTCGAGCTGATAGGCCGGCTGACCGCCGGGATCCACCCGGAGGGGCGGGCCCACGAGTACCTCTGGATGATCGGCGTCGCACCGGGCCGGCAGGGCGAGGGGCTCGGCGCGGCGCTGATCCAGCATGTGCTGGAGCGGTGCGACGGTGACGGTGTGGCCGCGTATCTGGAGGCGAGCAGTGCGCGCAGCCGGGGGCTCTATGAGCGGCTCGGGTTCGAGTTCACGGGGAGCGCGCTGGAGCTTCCGGCCGGGCCGTTGATGTGGCCCATGTGGCGTGAGCCGCTCGCCGAACCGTTCCGCGCACCGTTCCGCGGGGAGGCCGGTTCGTAGTCTGCGGGTCGGTGGGGGCTGGGCGCGCAGTCTCCCGCGCCCCTGACGGGGCGCCCCCGGCGAGGGCCCCAGCCGCTCAGTCAGCCGGTTCCGGCACGATCGTCGCGACGATCCGTTCCACCAGTCCGTCCGGGACGGTCACCCCGGGCAGTACCCCCTCCAGGACGCCCGGCAGGGTCAGGTGTTCCAGGATCAGGCCGAGCATGGCGAGGTACAGGACGGTGACCGTCTCGTCGCCGCCGGGGAGGCCCGCCCCGCGGTGGAACTCCATGCCGTATTCGAGGTCGGCGCGGATCGTCTTCGTGTAGGAGGCGCGGAGTTCGGGGCGGCGGGTTGCCTCCAGGCGCATCTCCAGCAGGGCCAGATATCCCGTGCGGTCGCGCTGGGCGCGGCCCATGAGGTCGTGCATGAACGCCGTGACCAGGGTGCGGTCCTTGGGGGCCTTCATGAGTTCGGCCAGGACCTCGGGGTCCGGGGCGAGGCGTTCGTGGAGGTGGGCGTCGATCTGGCGGAGCAGGTCGTCGCGGCCGCCGAAGTAGTTCGAGGCCGTGCCCACCGGCACCCCGGCCTCACCGTCCACCGCGCGGAACGTCAGCCCGCGTGCCCCCTCGCGCGCCAGCACCTCCACACCGGCGTCGACCAGGGCGGCCCGGCGCTCCGGATTGCTCGCCATGCGGAATCTCCTCTCCTACTTGAGTCCCGTTCGGGAGATCCTCGGAAATCCTCTTGCAACCACTACAGGTGAAGCACTATGAATGGAGTGGTTCAAGCATCCTACGGAAAGAGACCGGCTTGCGAAAGCTCACGTATTTCATCGCCTGCTCGATCGACGGCTTCATCGGCGACCCGAGCGGCGACGGACGGATGATGATGGAGATGGTCGACGAAGAGTTCTTCGACTTCCTCAGGACCGAATACCCGGAGACGTTGCCGACCCACGGCCGCCAGGCGACGGGCACGGACCACCTGGCGAACCAGAAGTTCGACACGATCATCCAGGGCCGTGCCAGCTACGACATCGCGCTGGAGATCGGCGTGACCAGCCCGTACGCCCACATGCGCGAGTACGTCGCCTCGCGCAGCCTGAAGGAGTCCCCCGACCCGCACGTCGAGATCATCTCCGACGACCTGGTCGGCAAGGTCCGCGAACTCAAGGCGGAGGACGGCGAACTCGGTATCTACCTGTGCGGCGGTTCGCGGCTCGCGGGCGAGCTGGTCGACGAGATCGACGAGATCATCGTCAAGACGTACCCGATCGTGTTCGGCTCCGGCATGCCGATGTTCGGCTCCGGGTTCGCCATCGGCGAGTTCACGCTCGGCGAGGTGCGTACGTTCAAGAACGGGGCGATCGTGCGGACGTACAGCAGGAAGCGCTGATTCCGGGGTGGCGCCGTCGTCCGCCTGTCGGCGCGCCGCCTCCCGCAATACCCTGAGGACATGACCAGCGATGAGTATGTCTGTCCGGTCTGCAAGCAGGCCGTGGACACGGTCGTGCGTCGGCACAAGACCCTCGGGGTCTTCGTGCCCCTGTGGGGCGCGGGCCCCTGCCGGAACCCCCAGTGCGCGGAGTACGAGGAGGGGGAGGCCGAGAAGGCCGAGGCGGAGTCGGAGCGCGTCCTGGCGAGTGAGCCCGAGGTGCCCGAGGCGGCTGCAGCGCAGGCGCCTGCGGACCAGGCGTCCGTGGAGCGGGATTCCTGAGTGCGGCGGCCCGCGAGAGAACGCGGGAAAGTTTTTTCCGCGCCTTTGTAGAGAACCGCGGCCCGGCTCCGACGTCCCCTGTGAGAGCCGCCCGGAGCGGGTGGCCCGAACCGAAGGAGCGGACTCATGAAGTACCTGTTGATGATCCAGGGCACGCAGGCGGACTACGAGGCGCAGAGCGGCAAGGGCTCCGGCGACGCGCCCGTCTGGACCGAGCAGGACATCCAGACCATGTACGCGCACATGGGCGCGATCAACAACGATCTCGCCGAGACCGGGGAGATCGTCGACGCCAACGGTCTGTCCGAGCCCGCGAAGGCCCGGTTCGTCGAGCGGGGCCCGGACGGGAAGCCCGTGATCACCGACGGGCCGTACAGCGAGACCAAGGAGGTGCTTGCCGGGTACTGGGTCCTGGACTGCGCCAGCCTGGAGCGGGTCACGGAGATCGCCGCGCGGGTCCTCGAATGCCCCGTCCCCGAGGGCACGAAGCAGTACCCGCTCGTCATCCGCCCGATCCCCGACGGCGGCGGGGACGTGTGAGCCGTCCCCCAAGACGCCCCTCGGGACGTACGGCCGAGGTCGAGGACCTGCTGCGCCGCCACGCGCCGCAGGTCCTCGGCGCGCTCGTGCGCCGGTACGGGCATTTCGACGCCGCCGAGGACGCCGTACAGGAGGCGCTCCTCGCGGCGGCCGGGCAGTGGCCGGAGGCCGGGGTGCCCGACAATCCGCGCGGCTGGCTGATCAAGGTCGCCTCGCGGCGGCTCACGGACGTGCTGCGCAGCGAGGAGGCGCGCCGGCTGCGCGAGGAGCGGGCGGCGGCGCTCACACCGCGCGACGCGTTCACGGCGCCGCCGCCCGGCACCGACCGTGCGCCGTCCGAGGACGACACCCTCACCCTGCTCTTCCTCTGCTGCCACCCCGAACTGACCCGGCCCGCGCGGATCGCGCTCACGCTGCGGGCGGTCGGCGGTCTGACGACGGCCGAGATCGCCCGTGCGCATCTGATGCCCGAGGCGAGCATGGCGCAGCGGATCAGCCGGGCCAAGCAGAAGGTGAAGGGTACGAGCTTCGGCCGCCCCGAGAACTGGGAGGAGCGGCTGCCTGCGGTTCTGCACGTCCTGTACCTGATCTTCAACGAGGGGTACACGGCCACGTCCGGCGCCGCTCTCCAGCGGGCCGAACTCGCGGGCGAGGCCATCCGCTTGACCCGTACGGTGCACGCGTTGCTGCCCGGCCACTGCGAGGTGACGGGCCTGCTGGCGCTCATGCTCCTCACCGACGCCCGGCGTGCCGCGCGCACCGGGCCGCACGGCGAACTGGTGCGGCTCGACGAGCAGGACCGCGCGCTCTGGGACAAGGCCGCGATCGACGAGGGTGTGGCTCTCGTGACGCAGGCGCTGGCCCAGCCGCGGCTGGGCCCCTACCAGTTGAGGGCCGCGATCGCCGCCGTCCACGACGAGGCGGCCTCGCCCGACGACACCGACTGGCGGGAGATCCTCGGCCTCTACGACATCCTCGTCGGCATGGTCCCCGGTCCCATGGAACGCCTCAACCGCACGGTGGCCGTCGCGATGGTCCACGGCCCCGAGGCCGGTCTCACCGAACTCGACTCCCTGGAGGGCGAGCTGTCGACGGGCCACCGCCTCGACGCGGTCCGCGCCCACCTCCTGGAACGGGCCGGCGACACCGAGGCCGCCCGCACCGCGTACGAGTCGGCCGCCGCCAAGACCCTCAGCCGCCCGGAACAGCGCTACCTACGGGCGCGCGCGTCCCGCCTGGCGACCTGAAGCCGGTCGCCGCCACTCAGGACGGGGGCTCGGACGCCCGTACGCGCGTGGGCCGGGTGTACATCTTCGCCACGCAGGCGGGGATAGCCGCCCCCTCGTCGTGCGGCCGGGCCCGGTACGCGCTCGGCGACTCGCCCACCAGCTCGGTGAAACGGGAGCTGAACGACCCCAGTGACGTACACCCGACGGCTATGCAGACCTCCGTCACCGTCAGATCCCCGCGCCGCAGCAGCGCCTTCGCGCGCTCGATGCGGCGCGTCATGAGATAGCTGTACGGGGTCTCGCCGAAGGCCGCCCGGAAGCTGCGCTGGAAGTGGCCCGCCGACATCAGCGCCGTACGCGCGAGCGCGGGCACGTCCAGCGGCTCGGCATACTCGCGGTCCATCCGGTCGCGCGCCTTGCGCAGCCGGACCAGATCTTCCGGATTCATGCCCTTCAGCATGCCACGGCCCACCGACAGCGGGCCCACCGACAGCGGGCCCACCGACAGCGGGCACCGGGGGCCCACCGACAGGGAAACGAGGGAGGGGCCCGGCCGAGGTATCGGCCGGGCCCCTCCACCGCGAGAACGGCAGGCGTTGGGTCACGCCTTCTTGGTCTCCCAGAAGATCTTGTCGATCTGGGCGATGTAGTCCAGCGCCTTCTGGCCCGTGGCCGGGTCGGTCGAACCCTTGGCGGCCGAGAGGGCCTTGAGGGCGTCGTTGACCAGCTGGTGCAGCTCCGGGTACTTCTCGAAGTGCGGGGGCTTGAAGTAGTCGCTCCAGAGCACCGAGACGTGGTGCTTGGCGAGCTCGGCGCGCTGCTCCTTGATGACGGTGGCGCGGGCCTGGAAGTGCGGGTCGTCGTTGGCGGCCATCTTTTCCTGCACGGCCTTCACCGACTCCGCCTCGATGCGGGCCTGGGCCGGGTCGTACACACCGCAGGGCAGGTCGCAGTGTGCGCTGACCTTGACCTTGGGGGCAAACAGGCGGGAGAGCATTGAGCTGTCCTTCCTCGTGATCGTCTTCTCAGGTGGGACATTACTCCGTGAGGGACGGGTTTTCGCGAGTGCCCCCATGGGCTTAGGACAAAAGTCCAGGGTGAGACTGGGACTCGTGGAGGATAGGACCGGGGAGGTGCCGGTGATGCCGGAGCTGTCGCAGGAGACCGAGCGTGGAAGGGCCGCCCTGCCCTTCGGTACGGCCGAGGTGACGGGGCCGTCCATGGTGCCCACGCTGCAGCACGGGGACTTCCTCGTCGTGCAGTACGGGGCCCGGGTCAGGCCCGGTGACGTGGTCGTACTGCGTCATCCGTTCCAGCAGGACCTGCTGGTCGTCAAGCGCGCGGCCGAGCGGCGCGAGGGCGGCTGGTGGGTGCTCGGCGACAACACGTACGCGGGCGGGGACAGTACCGACTACGGGACCGTGCCCGAGGAACTCGTCCTCGGGAAGGTGCGGTTCCGGTACCGGCCGCTCAAAAAGGATCAGCGCTCGCCGTTCGCGGTCGCGCGCTGGCTGCTGTCGGCCGCGAGGCCGGTGCTCTCCGACCGGTCCGCCTCCAGGCGTTTGCGGGCCCGGTAGGCGGCGACGTTCGCCCGGGTCGCGCAGCGGTCCGAGCAGTAGCGCCGGGAGCGGTTCGTCGAGGTGTCGAGGTAGGCGTTGCGGCACGGCGCTGCCTCGCACAGGCCCAGGCGGTCCACGCCGTACTCGGTGAGGTGGAAGGCCAGGCCCATCGCGGCGGTCGCGGCGTACCCCGCGGTCGCGTTCGACGGGTGGTCCGCCAGGTGCATGTGCCACAGCGGGCGGCCGTCGTCGTCCCGGAAGTCGTGGCCGGAGATCTGCGGGCTCACCGGGAACTCCAGGAGCAGTGAGTTCAACAGGTCCACGGCGAGGGTTTCGTCGCCGCCGTCTGCCGCCTCGAAGACCGCGCGCAGCCGGGCCCGTACGCCGCGGAAGCGGGTCACGTCCGCGTCCGTGGCGCGGCGGGCCGCCGACGAGTTGCCGCCGAAGAGATCGCGGACGGCCTCGACCGAGGTGAGCGTGTCCTTGCCCCGCGCCGGTTCCTCGCTGTTGACGAGGCGTACGGCCAAATCCGAGTAATAGGCCAGTTCCACTTGTAGTCCTTACGAGGGCGCTCTATCGTCGTGATGCGGACAGGTAATGGCTAATTGCGCTTCCAGGGTATTACATGCTGGAGGGGAGAGGGGTATCCATGACGACCGACATCGGAGCCGACTGGGCGGCCTGGCAGGAGAGCTGGGACCGGCAGCAGGAGTGGTACATGCCGGACCGTGAGGAGCGCTTCCGGGTCATGCTCGACATGGTCGAGGCCCTCGTGGGTCCCGAGCCGCGCGTCCTGGACCTCGCGTGCGGTACGGGAAGTATCACGGCCCGCCTCTTCGAAAGGTTCCCGCAGGCCGTCAGCACCGGCGTCGATCTCGACCCCGCGCTCCTTGCCATCGCCGAGGGCACCTTCCGGGGCGACGACCGGGTCACCTTCGTCACGGCCGACCTCAAGGACCCCGACTGGCCGGCGAAACTGCCGTACGACTCGTACGACGCCGTTCTCACTGCCACGGCCCTCCACTGGCTGCACAGGGAACCCCTCGCGGTCCTCTACGGTCAGGTCGCGGAACTCGTCCGCGATGGTGGGGTGTTCATGAACGCGGACCACATGATCGACGAGACGACTCCGCGGATCAACGCGGCGGACCGGGCGCAGCGGCACGCCCGTATGGACGCGGCCAAGGCCGCCGGTGTCGTCGACTGGGCCGAGTGGTGGCAGCTCGCCGCCCAGGACCCCGTCCTCGCCGAGCCCACGGCCCGCCGTTTCGAGATCTACGGGGAGCACGCGGAGGGCGACACCCCGTCCGCGGAGTGGCACGCGCGCGTGCTCCGCGAAAAGGGCTTCGCGGAGGCCCGCGAGGTCTGGCGCTCCCCGTCGGACGCGCTGGTACTGGCCCTCAAGTAGCGGGTTTTTCTCGCCCCCGCCGCCCTTACCCGTCCCATCCCTGGGGGCTGCCGCCCCCAGACCCCCGCTATCGGCCTGAACGGCCTCGTCCTCAAGCGCCGGACGGGCTGGGGGTGGGCGGGGGTTGATGGGGGTGGGTGGGTTGACCCTGGGTGGGTGGGGAGATCGACCTGAACCGTCTTGTCCTCAAGCGTCGGCGGGCTGAAGTGCGCGGACCGGGCTGAGACGCGCGCCCCTTCAGGGGCGCGGGGAACTGCGCGCTCAGCCCCGCCGATCCGCAGACGAGACACCTCCCGGCGTCGGCCGAACACGAAGGGGCGGTACGGAGAATCCGTACCGCCCCTTCGAGCACCTGCCGAACCGCCGGAGGCTAAAGCACCTTCGACAGGAACGACTGCGTCCGCTCATGCTGCGGATTCGTCAGCACGTCCCGCGGGTTGCCGGACTCGACGACCACGCCCTCGTCCATGAAGACCAGCGAGTCGCCGACCTCCCGGGCGAAGCCCATCTCGTGGGTGACGACGATCATCGTCATACCGGACTCGGCGAGGTCGCGCATCACGTCGAGGACGTCGCCGACGAGCTCCGGGTCGAGGGCCGAGGTCGGCTCGTCGAACAGCATCAGCTTCGGGTCCATGGCGAGGGCCCGGGCGATGGCGACCCGCTGCTGCTGGCCACCGGAGAGCTGCGAGGGGTAGTTGCCCGCCTTGTCGGCGAGACCGACCCGCTCCAGGAGCTGCGCCGCGCGCTCCCGCGCCTTTGCCTTGCTGACGCCCTTGACCTGGATCGGCGCCTCCATGACGTTCTCCAGCGCCGTCATGTGCGGGAACAGGTTGAAGCGCTGGAACACCATGCCGATGTCCCGCCGCTTCAGCGCGACCTCGCTGTCCTTGAGCTCGTACAGCTTGTCGCCCCGCTGGCGGTAGCCGACCAGCTCCCCGTCCACGTACAGGCGCCCGGCGTTGACCTTCTCCAGGTGGTTGATGCACCGCAGGAACGTCGACTTACCGGAGCCGGAGGGGCCGATGAGGCAGAAGACCTCACTGGGCTTCACTTCGAGGTCGATGCCCTTGAGGACCTCGACCGGGCCGAACGACTTGTGGACGCCTTCGGCCTTCACCATGGGCGTACCGGAGCCCGCCGCGGTCGCGTTCTTGGTCATGTCGGTGCTCATGCGTTGGCCCCTCCCCCCGAGCGGTTGGACAGTGACAGCATGTTCGCCTTGATCTTCTGGAACGGTGTGGCCGGCAGCGAACGGCTCGAACCGCGGGCGTAGTACCGCTCGATGTAGTACTGCCCGACGCTGAGCACCGAGGTCAGGACCAGGTACCAGGCGGCGGCCAGGAAGTACATCTCCACCGGTGCGCCCGAGGACTGGCCGATGTCCTGGGCGTACCGGAACAGTTCGGCGAACTGGACCACCGACACCAGCGAGGTCGTCTTCAGCATGTTGATGACCTCGTTGCCCGTGGGGGGCACGATCACGCGCATCGCCTGCGGGATCACGATCCGCCGCAGGGTCTTGCTGTGGCTCATCCCCAGGGCGTGCGAGGCCTCGGTCTGGCCCTCGTCGACCGACAGGAGACCCGCGCGGCAGATCTCCGCCATGTACGCGGCCTCGTTCAGACCGAGTCCCAGGAGCGCCGTCAGCAGCGGCGTCATGAAGCTCGACCAGTAGTCCTTGTAGATCGGACCGAGGTTGATGTACTCGAAGACCAGGCCCAGGTTGAACCAGACGACGAGCTGCACCAGGACCGGGGTGCCGCGGAAGAACCAGATGTAGAACCACGCGATCGACGAGGTCACCGGGTTCCTCGACAGGCGCATCACCGCGAGGAGGATGCCGCCGACGATGCCGATCACCATCGAGAGGACGGTGAGGAGCATCGTCTGGCCGACGCCCTTGAGGATCCGGTCGTCGAAGAAGTAGTCCGGTACGGCGCCCCAGTTGATCTTGCCCTGGGCGAACGCGTAGATGATCGAGACGAAGATCGCGATCGCGACGACGGCCGAGACGTACCGCCCGTAGTGACGGACCGGAATGGCCTTGATGGCCTCCGGTCCGCCCGGGGGAGTGTCCGCGGGGCCGGCCGACTTGTCGATGTCAACAGTCACGGATGTTGCCTTTCAGTGCCGCTGGGAACGCGGTCACTTGCCGCCGTTGAGGGTGGCTTCCTTGACGGCGCCGGCCTCGACGCCCCACTTCGCGATGATCTTGTCGTACTCGCCGTTCTTGATGATCGCGTCGAGCGCGGCCTTCAGGGCGTCCCGCAGCTCGGTGTTCGACTTGGCGATCGCGATGCCGTACGGAGCGGCCTCGACCTGCTCGCCGACGACCTCGAAGTCCTTGCCGCCACCGGAGGTCTTCGCCGCGTACGCCGCGACGGGGAAGTCCGAGGAACCGGCGTCGGCGCCGCCGGCGCGCAGCCGGGTCTGGGCCTGCTGGTCGTTGTCGAAGGCCTCGATGGAGAGCTTCTTGCCGGCCGGGCACTTCTTGGCCTGGGCCTTGGCCAGGTCGTTCGAGACGGTGTTGCGCTGCACCACGATCTTCTTGCCGCAGAGGTCGTCCCAGGTCTTGATGCCCTGGTCGTCGCCCTGCTTGGTGTAGATCGAGACGCCCGCGGTGAAGTAGTCGAGGAAGTCGACGCCCTCGCCGACCTTCTTGCCGGTGTCGGCGTCGATGCCCTCCTGGCGGTCCTTGGTGTCCGTCATCGCCGACATCGCGATGTCGTACCGCTTGGAGCGCAGGCCGGTGAGCAGGGTGTCGAACGTGCCGTTCTCGAACTCGAACTTCACGCCGAGCTGCTTGCCCATGGCGTCGGCGAGGTCGGGGTCGATGCCCACGGTCTTGCCGGAGTCGTCCTTGAACTCGACGGGTGCGTACGCGATGTCCGAGCCGACCTTGATGACGCCCTTGTCGCGGATGGCCGCGGGCAGCTGGTCGGCGAGCGGGGCCGCGCTGGAGTCAGCGGTCTCCGAGCTGCCGCTGTCCTTGTCCTTGGTCTGGTCACCGCAGCCGGTCAGCAGCAGGGCGCCTGCGACCGCGATCGCACCGACCGCGGCTATCCGGGACTGCGCGGCGGTCGTACGACGGGTGGAGCTTGCGGTCATGGTGGGTTCCTCCGGCGGGTGGGTGGAGTTGCCGATGGGTCGGCAGTAGCCGATGGGTCGACGAGAACACACACCTTCGGGTGTCGCGACCTCGTGTGATTACGGCATCTTGCCATTCGGACTCGCGCCTTCAGGGTGCCCGCCATGTCAAAATCGGATAACGGGTGACCCCCGAACCGGACCGAGCCGGTCCGTCGAAGCCGGATCTTGTGCGGAAAACCCCCCGTCACGGCCGGAAGATCTTCGGTGTACTGGGCGAAACGGGCGACCGCTTCTCCGCACATATGGCGATTCGGGGCGTATTGGTGGATGGTTCGCGAAATGGGCGCGTTCGCCATATTCGACCATGAGTCATGTCACCGTTATGTGACCTCCGCTCTCCGGTATCCGGTCCGCTTTCGGTCTGTTTCCGGCTCGCGGTCCTCCGGTATGCGGCCTTCCGCCGTCGACGTGTGACCTTCGCGCCATGGACTCGTCTGCGGTGCGGTCCGTCCGGTAAGAAGGTTCCTTACACCCCTCATCCGGGGCTCAGGGCGCGTGTGCGGCGCGCCCGTCGCGTATGACCCGTACGTATACGTACGTAACCGTCATCTGGGACCTACGCGGTGCCCGCCTGCTCCTCACCCGGAGCGGAGACCCTCAACCATTAAGACTTAAGGGGTAAAACAAAGTGGCAGCGGAGATCGTCAATCCTCGCAGCGACAGCAGTACGGATCAGGAAGGCGGGGCGGAGCCCCTCGATTCCTTCGACCCGGCATTCGCGCTGCACCGCGGCGGCAAGATGGCCGTGCAGGCCACGGTGCCCGTCCGTGACAAGGACGACCTGTCCCTGGCGTACACGCCCGGCGTCGCGAAGGTCTGCACGGCCATCGCGGAGCAGCCGGAACTCGTCCACGACTACACGTGGAAGTCGTCCGTGGTCGCCGTCGTGACCGACGGCACCGCCGTGCTCGGGCTCGGTGACATCGGGCCCGAGGCCTCCCTCCCCGTGATGGAGGGCAAGGCGATCCTGTTCAAGCAGTTCGGCGGGGTCGACGCCGTGCCGATCGCGCTCGCCTGCACCGGCGTCGACGAGATCGTCGAGACCGTGGTGCGGCTCGCACCGTCCTTCGGCGGCGTGAACCTGGAGGACATCTCGGCGCCCCGGTGCTTCGAGATCGAGCGGCAGCTGCAGGAGCGGCTCGACATTCCCGTCTTCCACGACGACCAGCACGGCACGGCCGTCGTCACGCTGGCGGCCTTGCGGAACGCCGCGCGGCTGACCGGGCGGAGCCTCGGGCAACTGCGGGCCGTCATCTCGGGCGCGGGTGCGGCCGGGGTCGCCATCGCCAAGTTCCTGCTTGAGGCGGGGCTCGGGGATGTCGCGGTCGCCGACCGCAAGGGCATCGTGTCGACGGACCGGGACGACCTGACGCCGGTCAAGCGGGAACTGGCCGCCATGACCAACAAGGCGGGGCTGTCCGGCTCGCTGGAAGCCGCGCTCGCCGGGGCCGACGTCTTCATCGGCGTTTCCGGCGGTACGGTGCCGGAGCCGGCCGTGGCCTCCATGGCCGAGGGCGCGTTCGTCTTCGCCATGGCGAACCCGACTCCCGAGGTGCATCCCGATGTCGCCCACAAGTACGCGGCGGTCGTCGCCACCGGGCGGTCGGACTACCCGAACCAGATCAACAACGTGCTGGCGTTCCCCGGGATCTTCGCGGGGGCGCTTCAGGTGCGGGCCTCTCGGATCACCGAGGGGATGAAGATCGCCGCGGCGGAGGCGTTGGCTTCCGTCGTCGGGGACGATCTTGCCGCGGACTATGTGATTCCGTCGCCGTTCGACGAGCGGGTCGCTCCCGCGGTCACGGCCGCGGTTGCCGCGGCTGCTCGGGCTGAGGGTGTGGCTCGGCGGTAGGCAGGTCGTCTGTCGTCTGTCGTCTGGCGCTTGTCGTTCTGCTTGAGGTTCGGGTCCCGTCCTGGTGGGCGGGGCCCGGATTTTTTTGTGCGGGGAGATTTTTTGCTTCAGGGTTCGGCCGGGTGGGTGAGTGCGGGTTGTTCGTGGCTGGTCGCGCAGTTCCCCGCGCCCCTTAAAAGCAGGGGCTACCGCCCCCAAGGCAAAAGACCGGGGCGCAGCCCTGTCTGTCAGGGGCGCGGGGAACTGCGCGCTCAGCACCCGCCGAACCCGCACCCGCACATTCGGCCGAAACCCACCCAACCGGCGGGACACGCGTCACAGGGGGACGTGGTTCCGTCGGGAGGCCGGTGGAGCCTAGGGTCGAGGACATGTTCGCTGCCTACGCTGCTCGTATTGACCGGGACCAGCCCTTGAACGGCCTTGAGTTGGGGGAGCGGCCCGCTCCCGCGGCACGGGACGGCTGGACGACCGTGAACGTCAAGGCCGCCTCCCTGAACCACCACGACCTCTGGTCGCTGCGCGGCGTGGGGCTCGCCGAGGACAAGCTGCCGATGATCCTCGGATGCGATGCCGCCGGCGTCGACGAGGACGGCAACGAGGTCGTACTGCACTCCGTCATCGGGCAGACGGGACACGGCGTCGGCCCCAAGGAACCGCGCTCCATCCTCACCGAGCGGTACCAGGGCACCTTCGCCGAGCAGGTCTCCGTGCCCGCGTGGAACGTCCTGCCCAAGCCCAAGGAGCTCTCCTTCGAAGAGGCGGCCTGTCTGCCCACCGCGTGGCTGACGGCGTACCGCATGCTCTTCACCAACGCCGGTGTACGCCCCGGTGACTCGGTTCTCGTACAGGGCGCCGGAGGCGGTGTCGCCACCGCCGCGATCGCGCTCGGGAAGGCGGCCGGGCTACGGGTGTTCGCGACCAGCCGAGACGAGGCCAAGCGCAAGCGGGCCCTCGAACTGGGCGCGGTGGAGGCCGTGGAGTCCGGCGCGCGGCTGCCGCAGCGCGTGGACGCCGTCATCGAGACGGTCGGCGCCGCCACTTGGTCCCACTCGGTCAAGTCCCTGAAGCCCGGCGGCACCCTGGTCATCTCGGGTGCCACGAGCGGCGACCGCCCCTCGCACGCCGAACTGACCCGGATCTTCTTCCTCGAACTCAAGATCGTCGGCTCCACGATGGGCACGAAGGACGAGCTGGAGGACCTGCTGTCCTTCTGCGCCGCCACCGGTGTCCGTCCCGTCATCGATGAGGTCCTTCCGCTGGACCGGGCCCGCGAGGGCTTCGAGCGGATGGAGTCCGGTGAACTCTTCGGCAAGGTCGTTCTGACCACCCCCTGACGCCGTTCCGGGCCTGGGTGCGGGTTTCGCGCGCCCAGGGTCTCGCACACCCTTGAGTGTCAACTTCAGTTGACATTCGAGGGTCTGTCAATCTAAGTTGACATCATGACCGAAGCAACGGATCTCGCCGAGCGCGCGGGCGACCGTGATCCGCGGATCGGGCTGCGGGCCGTCTCCGCGTTGCGGCGGCTGCTTGAGCAGCTCGAAGCGGTTCAGGTGCGCAGTGCGCGCAATCAGGGTTGGTCGTGGCAGGAGATCGCCGCGGAACTGGGTGTCAGCAGGCAGGCCGTGCACAAGAAGTACGGGAGGCAGTGATGTTCGAACGGTTCACCAGGGACGCCCGGGCGGTGGTGCTCGGCGCGGTCGACCACGCCGAGCGGCTGCACGCGGAGACGGTCGAGGAACAGCACGTACTGCTGGCGCTGCTCGACCGTGAGGCCAGCCGCGCGTCCTTCGCCCTCATGTCGCTGGGGCTCGCGGAGCGCAAGGAGTCCGTCGAGCAGGCGCTGGCCGAGGCACGGCGTCGCGGCGGGCTCTCCCGCGCCGACACGGACGCGCTCTCCGGGCTGGGCATCGACGTCTCGGAGATCGTCTCCCGGGTCGAAGAAGCCCACGGCGAGGGCGCACTACGGTCCGGTAGGGCTGGTGCCGGGCGGGGCAGGGGTTGGTGGTCCGGATTCGTCGGTGGGCATCGGCCTTTCGCTCAGGGGGCCAAGGACCTTCTCACGGAGTCCCTGCGGATGGCTCTCGCCCAGCGGGACCGGTACATCGGCGACGAGCACCTCCTCCTCGCCCTTGCCGCCCGCCCCGGCGTCCCCGCGGAGGTCCTGGCCGACCACGGGGTGACATACGCGTCGCTGCGCCGGGTGCTGTACGGCGGGGGAGAGGCGAAGGCGGGCTGAGGGGGAGGGCTGGCCTTCGCTGTCGGCCTGGCGGGCCGCCACCGGATGGGTTCAGCGCCGGGCCACCACGGTTGGCCCGGGTAGGCCCGGTCGACCGTGGTGGCCCGGGCTGGGGCGACCCGGTCGGCCCAGCCCGTCGTAGGGGTCGGCGGCGGTGGGGCCGCCGCCGAGCTGACCATGCTGGGGCCGGTGCCGAACCGGCCATAGCGGGCCCGGTGCAGGACGACCATGGTGGGCCCCGCCCGTCGTAGGAGCCGGTAGTCGTGGCAGTGGGCCCACCGCCGGAGCCTGCCGGGGCCGGGGCGCCCTGGAGTCGATAGGCGCCCCCGCTGCGGCCGGCCTCCGCTCGCTCAGCCCTTGGGCGTCCGCAGCGCCGCCCCTATGTGCGCCGCCGCCGTCGACAAGTGGCGTCGGGCGTCACGCAGTTGCTCCTCCGTCACCCCGTGGTCGCGGGCCGCGTCGCGGATGTCGTCGCGGAAGCGGTCCAGGAGGCGGTCGAGGTCGCGGGCGGGGTCGCCCGTGGAGTCCTCGTGGGCCCAGGAGGGTTCGTAATCGGCGGGGAAGTCCTCAGGGGTGACCGTGTAGTCGGGCTCCCTTGTCCCAGCGTCGGCCCCAGCCCCAGCGCCGGCCCCGGTGCCTGCTCCCGTCCCCGCCCCCTTTCCCGTTCCCGGTCGGCCGAAGCCGAAGTCCTTACCGAACTCCTTGCCGAAGTCCTTTCCGAACTCGCCGAACTCCTTGGCCAGTTCGGTGATGCCCTCGCGCACGCCCGTCGGCCAGTCGCCCCGGGTGAAGTGGTCCTGCACTTGGTCCTGGACGCGCTTGGCGATGCGCTGGAGCTCCTCCTGGGCCTGTGCCCGCGCCCGCTCCTGCGCCTCCTTGGCCTGGTGGCGTGCCCGCTGGGCGTCCTCGCGGGCTCGCCGGCTCTCGTCCTTGGCGCGCCGGGCCTGCTCCTTCCACTCCTGCTTGACGCGGCGCATCTCCTCCTTCGCGATACGCCACGCCTCCTTGTCGCCATGGTCCGTGAAGTCCCCGTGGGCGCCCTCGTGTTCGGCGCGCTCGCCCCTGGCGCCCGCACCCGTGGAACTCCGCCGCGCCTCGCTCGCCGCCGCCCGCATCTCCCGGCGCAGATCACCCGCCGCGCCGCGCACATCGGCACGGATCTCCGCGGCCAGCTCGGCGACCGACTCGCGGATCTCCAGCTCCAGATCGGCCAGTTCGCCGCTGCGGTCGGCCAGCTCGGCCCGGCCCGCGTCCGTGATCGCGTACACCTTCCGGCCGCCCTCGCTGGTGTGGGTGACCAGGCCCTCGGCCTCCAGCTTGGACAGCCGGGGGTACACGGTGCCCGCCGACGGCGCGTACAGCCCCTGGAAGCGCTCCTCCAGGAGGCGGATCACCTCGTAACCGTGGCGCGGTGCCTCGTCCAGGAGCTTCAGCAGGTAGAGCCGCAGGCGGCCATGGGCAAAGACGGGAGCCATGTCAGAGCCCCTTCTCGTGGGTCGGGTCGTCGGTGACGCCGGCGTCGGAATGCTCGGTTGGGCCGGAGCCGGGGCCGGAATCAGGGCCTGCGTCGGGTGCCGCGCCGGGTGTGGGGGACTCGGCGGGACCGTCCGTCGGTGGGGCGCCCGGTCCGGCACCGACATGACCGCCGGGCACCGTGTCCTCGGGCACCGCGCTGTGCCCCTTGCCGTGCTCGGACCCGGCTCCAACAGGAACCGCGTCCT
The DNA here is from genome assembly GCF_044456225.1 of Streptomyces sp. NPDC050988. Taxonomy (NCBI): domain Bacteria; kingdom Bacillati; phylum Actinomycetota; class Actinomycetes; order Kitasatosporales; family Streptomycetaceae; genus Streptomyces; species Streptomyces sp. NPDC050988. Next base: position 534,607 of record NZ_JBITFQ010000004.1, read on the forward strand.
CCGGCTCATCCTCCCCGAAGTCCGTCCCCTTCTTGAAATCCACTCCCTCGTCCCATGGTTCGTCCTCCGAAGGGGGCCGCCGCAGCAGGGCGATGGAGCCCGAGACGGTGGTCGCCTTCAGCCGGCCATTCCCCGCGCCCAGCCGGCCCGTGATCTTCTTGGCGCCCCACTGGCCGCCGACCCTGAGGTCCTCGAAGGCGCTGGAGACCGTGCCGCTCGCCGAGTCCACCTGGACCTCCGCGTCGGCCGGATGCGGCAGGCGGATCGCGATCTCGCCCGAGATGCTGGTCAGGCTGATGTCGCTGGGCCGCCCCGCCGGGTCGAGGTCGACGATCACGGAACCGCTGACCGACTCGACCCGCACGGAGGGGCTGGAGCCCTCGATGACGGTCAGGTCGCCCGAGACGGAGTTGAGCCGGAGGTCGCCGGTGAGGGCCTGTGCCTCCACATTCCCCGACACCGTGTCCGCGCGCACCGGGCCGGAGAGACCCACGAGTGTCGTGTCGCCGGAGATGCCCTTCACCACCGCGCGCCCGTCGACCCCGGAGATCACGGCGGTGGCGCCGACCACGCCGACCTCGACGCGCGTACGCGCCGGAACGGCCAGGGAGACCACCGCGCTGCGGCGCCAGCCCTTGCGGTCGAGCCATTTGAGGAAGCCCTTCCAGGGCAGGTCCTCATAGGCGACCGTGAGTGTGCCGCTCTCCTGGGTCACCATCAGAGGTGGTCCCTCTATCGAGGACACTTCGAGCCTGGTGGAACCCTCGTCGACCCCCACGACGTTCACCGTTCCATTGGCGATGCGCACATGGAGGGCCGTCACCGGTTCGTCGAACGTGAGCTTGCCGGGCTCTGTGACGGACCACTCGGACATGGTGCTGACCTCCTCGGCCGGGGCGGGATGCGACGCGACACGCCATATCGCGTCTTCACTAGACACGATATATCGCGGGTCCGCGAAGTCAAGGCACTCGTTCTGGTGATCCTGGGGGTATTAATCCGTGCAAAACCCAATAATCTGGGCGCATGTCGCCCCATGAGCCGGAGACTCCGCAGGCGCCCGCGCCTCCCGACCGGGCGGCCGGCGCCCTGCTGCTCTGCCGCGCGGAACCCGAGGCGGTCGGTCCTGTGGCCCGGCTGCTGCGCGAGCGCATGCTGCTCGCCCGGGCAGGCCCGCGGTGGAGTGTGCTGGTTCCCGAGGGAAAGCCCTGGCTGCACGGCGGCGAACCGGTCGGCCGCGTCCTGACCGGCTGGGCCACCGCCCTGGCCGTCGGCGCCCCCTGGCCCGTACTCGCCCTGTGGTGGGACGCCGACCACGGCGGCTGCATCCTTGCCGCCGGCTTCCGCCGCCCGGTCGGCTACGAGTGGCTCGCCAACGGCACACCCGTGGGGGAGACCGAGGCCATGCGCGCTCTCGCCGCGCGCCTCGGCCTCAACCCGGTCCTGGACCTGCAGTCCCTCGACGACCTCACGGAACCAGACCCCGATGCCGACGCCCGGGCCCGCCTGCGCGGCCTGCTCGCCGTCCTCACGCGCGCGGGTGTCGCCCTCCCCGCCGGGCTCACCCCGGGCGAACCCGCAGACCGCCTCCGCGAGGCGGCCCGCGCCCAGGCCGACGCGCAGCCCCTCGAATGGTCCGGTTGGCGCCACGCGGTCCGCGCGGAACTCGACGTCGTGGAGCGGGGGTCACTCGGCCCCTGGCTGCCCTGGGCCAGCACCCCCAGGGCCCGCGCCCTGGCACTCGCCCAGGTGGTGGCGGGCCTGCCGCTCACCGCCTGGGGCGTGCGCCGACACAACGGCGGCTGGATCGCGGCGGGGGCGCTCCTGGTGGCGCACGGGGCGCTCGGACTGGCGTACGACCTCATGCGCCCGCGCGACTGATCCGGCGGCGAGCGCCGGAAACCCGAGCCCTCCGGGCAGCCGGGCAAGCCCGAGCGGAGAGGCCGAGGTAGCTCTCCGGAGAGGGTGAGTGGTTTCGCCGGGGCGGGTTTGGCGAGTTTGCCGAGGAGGTTGAGCGGGTCTGCCGGGAGCGTCGAACCGGCCTGCCGGATGCCGGAGTCCGCTGGACAGTCGAGCAGACTCGGAGGGGAGGGCTCAGGCGGGAGGTTGAGGGAGCTTTTCGGAGAGGGTGAGTGGTTTCGCCGGGGCGGTTCGGCGAGCCTGCCGAGGAGGTCGAGCGGGTCCGCAGGGCGACGTCGAACTGGCCCGCTGGAAGCCCGAGCCCGCTGGACAGCCGGGCAAGCTCGGGCGGGAGGGCGACAGGCCCGGGCGGGGCCTCTGGGGAGCCTTTCGGAGAGTGCGAGTGGCTTCGCCGGAGAGGCCGGGCGAGCCCGTCGGCGTGCCTCTCAAGAGCACCCGATCCACCCCCAACGACCTGGCCCCCATCCTGCTCCTCGCCGGGACGGGCGGGCGGATCCGACGCAGACCCCGAACCGGCCCGCCAGGTCCCCACGGTGAGCGGTCACGTCCGGCGTGAAGTCAGGCACGGTCCGCGACTGCCCCCGCCCCCGCCCCCGCACCCGCCAGGCACGGCCCGTGACCGCCCCCGCACCCGCCAGGCGCCCGCAGCCGCGGACCGGAGCCCCGGGGCCTGCCCGGGCCAGGCGCCCGCAGCCGCGGGCCGGAGCCCCGGGCCCGCCCCCTACTCCTCGTCCTCCTCGTCGTCCAGCCGTGCCAGCCAGGTCGCCAGGCGCTCGACCGGGACCTCGAAGTCCGGGTTGAGGTCGACGAACGTACGCAGCTGTTCGGCGAGCCACTCGAAGGTGACCTCTTCCTGGCCGCGCCGCTTCTCCAGTTCCTCGATGCCGCGGTCGGTGAAGTACATGGGGTGTTCTCCTGCGTGCGTCCGTGTTCCGTTTCCGGTCACAGCCTATGTACTGCCCGCCGGATCCGGTCGCCGGGAGCCGTCACCGACAGGTGCCCCTCGCACAGGTGCCCCTCGCACAGGTCCCAGGTCGGGAGTTAGCCTTCTCCTCCCCTGCGGTAGGGGAGCTTCACAGTTGGCAAAGGGAAACCGGCAGCGAACGGACGGGGGCGCCGTGGGTGGAGGGATCGAACGGATACGGCTCGACGACGGGACCGTCGTATGGGCGAGGGTCAGTGCGGCGGACGAGGCCGCGCTGGACGGGGACGGATATCAGGACACCGGGGTCGGGGACCGGATCGTCGACATGGCGGGCGGACTGGCGGACGCCGTCGGTGGCGTCGTGCGCTCCCTGCGCGCCGGTCTGGACACCCCGGCACCCGTCGAGGTGGCCGTGAGCTTCGGCATCGAACTGTCGGCGCAGGCAGGCAGGATCGTGGGAGCCATCGCGGGAGGCGGTGGCCAGGCTTCCCTTTCCGTGTCGCTGACCTGGACCGAGCCCGCGGGGCAGGCGGGCGCGGCGGGTGCGGGCCAGGGAGACGGCGGGGACGGGCAGCCCGGACCTTCGGCCTCCGGCACCGGATGAGCGCCCTTGAGGAGATGGTGCGCCCCTCGCTCGCGCGCATCGTGGCACCGGGCGACGGGTATGCACCGGACCGTGAGGAGTACTGGGGCAGCGGTTTCTTCATAGCACCCGGCTGGCTGCTGACCTGCGCCCATGTCGTGGGAAAGGGGGGAGCGGCCGTGTGGCGAAGTGGCAGCGCCGTCGGCGTGACCTGGCAGGGCGGCAGGACCACCGGCGAGGTGGTGCTCGCCAAACCGCGGCCCGAGGAGCCCGACGGGGCGCGCGGCAGCTGGCGGTTCCCGGACATCGCGCTTGTCAGGGTGCGGGGCGCGGACAACGCGCCGTGCGTCTGGCTGAGCGACCGGGCGCCGACCATCCCCGCTCCGGTCAGCCTGCACGGCTGGTCACGGCAGACCGGCGACCTCGGTATGCGGCACGGCATCGGGGAGGCCTCGGCCCTGGACGGCAAGGCGCTGCTCCTCACCGGCCAGACGCCGGTCGAGGGGGTCTCGGGCGGGCCCGTGGTCGATCTGCGGCACGGCGCCGTCATCGGCATGAACAAGGGGCGCGGCCGGCACGAGGGAGCCGCGGTCCCCATCACCGCGCTGCGCGAGCTGTACGACGTGCGGGGCGGCGAGATCCTGCACACCGTCATGGGGGAGCACGACCTCCACCACCTCGACCGCTTCAACGACCCCGCGGCGGGCGCGGACTGGACCAGGACCCAGACCCGGCTGCGCGGTCCCGGTGCCCCCGGGCTCGCTCCCGTACTGCGCGTGCGTCTCTACGGCCACTTCGCCCATCTCCCGCCGCCCGGCGGCCCGGGCGAGGTCATGCACCTCGTCCACGAGGTCAAGTCCCGTGTGGTGCAGGAGGACTACCGCTCGCCCATCGAGCACGACCCGCGCACCTGGCGGGAGGGCGCCGGACTCCTGCACGGCCTGCGGGACCCGGGCGACCACGGCGGCAGACCCGAACTCGCCCTCGACGCCGTCCTGTTGTACGCGGCCAAGGTGGCCAGGCACACCGCCTTCGACCACCCCGCCGGCGTGGACCGCGACCGGCTGCGCGACTTCACCGCCTGGATCACCGAGCAGGCGACCCTCTACGCGCGCCAGGCCATCCGAGAGGACATCGACGCCCTCCTGGACCGGCTGTCGGAGGAGACTCTCCGGACACCGGCGACCGTCGCCTCGGTGGCCGGGCCGACGTCGACGAGGGCGTCAGCCGGAGCACCGTCCCGCGCCCGGGCCGACGTCCTCGTCGACGTCGGGGAGCCCGTCTACGGAGAGCGGTACCCCCTGAGCGTCAAGCTCCTCTACGACGGCCAGGACGTCACCCCGCTCTACAGCAACGACCACGGCGTGCGCCGCGACGAACTGCACCAGTACCTGAGGGAACCGCTGGCGGAGGCCCTGCGCCTGGGTGACCGCGGCGAACACCTGGCCGCGGTCGAGGCCTTCCTGCCGCGCCGGCTGTTCGACGTACCGCTCGACGACTGGCGGATCGGCGCCGATGACGCCTGGGACGACGCCGACCTCTTCGACGAACAGTCCATGCCGCTCGGACTGCGCAGGGTCGTCGTCATCCGCGACCGTCGGCGCAACGCCCGGCCGGCCAGCCCCGAATGGCGTCGCAGATGGGCGGGGGTGGCGAACCGGCCGCTGTCCGCCGGGCCGCTGAGGGGTGAGGCGACGGCTCAGGGGCACCCGGAGGCGGGACGCCCGGAGGGCAGGATGGCGGCGTACGGCCGGCTCTCGGGCATGGGCGACGCGTGCGTTCCCGTCCACTGCGGGCCGGTCGGCAGCGGTCCCGGCCTCGACGCGATGGCGGCAGCGCTCGCCGCCGGGCACCCCCTGGTGCTGTGGCGCAGGGACGGCCACGACCACGAGGAGTGCCGCGGGTTCCACTCGCAGGCCGGGCAGTTGCTGGGTCTGGCGGGCGGGGCCGAGGGTCTGCACCGGCAGGTGCGCGAACTCAGGATCCGGGTGTCGGATCCCGACACGGCGGAGGGTCTCGTGGGCGACATCGCTGTACTGTTCGATCCGCCGGATCGTCCGCCGCACGGAACGGAACCCATGCAACCGCCCCTCATGGCAGCCCCCGACACGTGAATCGACTCCCAACTCCCTTGCCTCGCACGGATGTTCGCTGACCGGATTCGATACCGGACGAACAGGAAGCTCGGCAGGCCCGGCACACCGGCGGTAACGTCGTACATCGAACAGCCGGGACCCGCTGCATGATCACCAGAGCCGGGAGGAGCCCATGGTGAACGACTGGCGGATCTACCGCGGGGTGGGTCAGCCGCACGACGGTGTGCGGCAGTTACCCCCGCCGCCCCCTTGGCGGGACTTCGCGGCGGCACCCGACCGACCCGAGTCCGGACCGGACGACCCGAGCAGCGCCCGTCGACTCGGCGTACGGCGGCGCCTCGTGGAGAACTACGCGCCCCGGCCCGCCGAGGTCGACGCCGTCAACGCGGCCCTCTATCTGCGCCGCCCCCTCCTCGTCACCGGCAACCCGGGCACCGGCAAGTCCACCCTCGCCTACGCGGTGGCACACGAGCTGGGCCTCGGCCGCGTACTGCGCTGGCCCGTCGTCAGCCGCACCACACTCCAGGACGGCCTGTACCGCTACGACGCCATCGGCCGCCTCCAGGACGTCCAGCTGGAGCGCGCCCAGGGCGCCACCGCGGCGCCCGCGGCAGCCCCGTCCGGCATCGGATCGTACGTACGACTCGGTCCCCTCGGCACCGCGCTGCTGCCCGCCGAGGTGCCGCGCGTCCTGCTGATCGACGAACTCGACAAGAGCGACCTCGACCTGCCCAACGACCTGCTGAACACGCTGGAGGAGGGCGAGTTCGCCATCCCCGAGCTGGAGCGTGTCGCCGACCGCGAACCCGTCGTCGAGGTGCTCACCCATGACGGTCGCCGCGTGCCCGTGCACGGCGGACGCGTCGCCTGCACCGCCTTCCCGCTCATCATCCTGACGTCCAACGGAGAACGGGACTTCCCCGCTCCCCTCCTACGGCGCTGCATCCAGCTGGAGCTCGAACCGCCCGGCGAGGAACAGCTCACCGCCATGGTCGAGGCACACCTCGGCGGCGAGAGCGTCGACCAGGGCCGCGATCTCATCGACCGCTTCCTCGACCGGGAGCCCGGCGAGGTCGTCGCCGCGGACCAACTGCTCAACGCCCTCTTCCTCACCCAGCACACCCCCCACGCGGAGCGCCTCACCCGCGAGCGGATCGCGGACCTGCTCATGCACCCACTCGACCGCTCGCGGTGAGCCGGATGCACGGGATGCATCTGGAGGACCTGATCGGCAGGCTGCGCCGGGGCGGTCTCGACCCCACCGCCGAAGAGGTGGCCGACGCCGTCTGGCTGTCCCGGTGGCTCGACCCGGCGCCGCCCCGCGCCGAGCGGGACCGCAGGCAGGCGGACCCGTCCGCCCCGCCGGAGAACGGGACGGGGCCGACGATCCGCTCACCGGCGGACCACACCCCCGGGACCGGCCAGGAACCCGGCACGGACACCTCGCTCGGCGCCGTCCCCCTGCACACGGCGGGCGGCGGCGCCGGTCCGGGGACCGACGGCGCCCGGCAGGTCTTCCCGGTACGCGCCCCGGCGGCCACCGCGCTGCCGGGCCTGCTCGGCCTCGAACAGGCGCTGCGCGCCCTGGGACGCTACCGCGGACCCGCCGCCCCGCCCCGGGACGGAGCGATCGACGAGGAGGCGACCGCCGACCACGCCGCCGCCAGCGGAGTCCTGGTGCCCGTCCGCCGCCCGGGCCGCCGCCGGCGCTGCGACATCCAGCTCCTGATGGACACCGGCCCCGCGATGGCCGTCTGGGGGCAACTGGTCGAGGAACTGCGCCAGGCCTGCCAGCAGTCCGGCGCCTTCGGCAGCGTCCGGGTCCACCACCTGTACGCGGGTGACGGCGGCATCCCGCTCATCGGCACCACCGCGGGGCCCCGCCACCACACCCGGCTGCGCTCTGCCGACGAGTTCCACGACCCCACGGGCCGCTGGCTCACCCTCGTCATCAGCGACTGCGTGGGCCCCCTGTGGCAGAACGGCAGCGCACAGCGGCTCCTGCACGGCTGGCCCCGCACCTCGCCGCTCGCCGTCGTCCAGCCGCTGCCGCCCCGGCTCTGGGGCCGCACCGCACTGCCCGCCGAACCGGGGCTCCTGGTCAGGCAGGCGGAGACCGGCGGACGCACCACCTTCCTGCCCGACGAGGAACCCTGGGACGAACCGGCCGCCGACGCCCGCCCCGTGCCGGTGCTCCAGCCGACCCCCGAGGCCTTCGAGGCCTTCTCCCGCCTCCTGTCCGGCACCGGCCCCACCAGCGAACGGGCCTGGGCCGCCTGGACCACCCCCGCCCCCGCCCCGGCGGAGAACGTGCCCGCAGCGCCCCCCGCCCCACGCGGCGACGACGAACTCCTGCGCGCCTTCCGCGCCGGCGCCTCCCCCGGCGCGGTCCGCCTCGCCGTGTACCTCGCCGCGGCCCCGCTCACCCTGCCCGTCATGCAACTCGTCCAGCGGGCCATGCTCCCCGACACCGGACCCATGGAACTGGCCGAAGTCCTCCTGGGCGGCCTGCTCAGGCAACTGCCCGGCACCGAACGGCAGCCCTGCTTCGTCTACCCGGGCCGCGTCCAGGACCTGCTGCTCAGCTCGCTCGACCAGGACACCGCCGGACTGGTCCTCAAACACTGCTCCGCCTACGTGGAACGCCACTTCGGCAAGGGCACCCGCAACTTCGCCGCGTTCGCCGCCGCCCGCCTCGCCGACCACGGCACGACCGTCACCGCGACCGGCGTCACCGACGGCGAGCGACAGCAGGACGACCGGGGCGACGTCGAGGCCGAACTGTTCGCCCGCATCCCCGCCCGCGTCCTGCGCTTCTACCTGCCCGACCTGGAGACGCCCGTCCCCCTCGCCGAGGCCGAGCGGCTCCTCGGCCAGTGGCAGGCCCTGGCCGACCCGACCGTCCTGCGCCGCGCGAAGGAACAGGCCGAAGCAGCCGTACGCCAGGGCGGCACCGCCCTCCCCGACGCCGTACGCGCCCATGTGCTCCTCGGCCGCGTCCTGCGGGCGGAGGCCGGCACCGCGGCCGCGCGCACCGGCGACCGCCGTGCGGAGCTCCTCAACGCCGCCGTCGCCGAGTTCGCCCGCGCCCACCGCACGGCACCGGCCGGCAGCACCCACCGCGGCGAGGCCGCACTGGAACTCGCCGCGTCCCGGCACGAGTTGTGGCGCCTCACCGCGGACACCGCACACCTCACCGCCGCACTCGGCGTCCTCGGCGACCCGTCCGACCCGGACGCCCACTGGCCCGCACCCCTGCGCCGGGCGCGGCTGCTGCGCCGCGGACGCCTGCTGCTGGACCTGGACCGCCCGGAGGAAGCGGTACTCGAACTCCGTGAAGGATGCGCCCTGTTGGACAGCGAGGGCGCCCCCGACGCCGTACGCGGACCGGCCCTGCTGGATCTCGCCCGCGCCCTGCACGCCGCCGGGGCCGACGGAGCCGAGGCCCACGACGCCCTCGTACGCGCCGAACGCGCCGCGGCCGACGACCCGGCCCTCCGCCTGTCCTGCCTGGCCGCCCGGGCCGCCTTCCACGACGCCGCGGGCGACCACCCGGCGGCCGACGAGGCCTACGAGACGGCAGCCATGCTCGCCCCACCGGACAGCGTCCGGCGCTGCGAACTCCTCACCGCCTGGGGCGAGTCACTGCTCCGGCGCGCCTCCCGGCCGGACGGCGCCGGCATCGTCGACCGGGCCGAGAACGTCCTGCGCGAGGCCCTCAAGGCCCTGCCCGCCCGGTCCGCCCAGCGCGGCAGACTCCAGGGCCTCATCGGGAGCGCGCTGGCACAACGGTTCCGGCATCTGGGCTTCCTGCCCGACCTGTACGAGAGCCGGCATCTGCTGGGGCAGGCGGTCCGGTCCGCCGCCGGCGACGGCGTACAGGCCCAGTCCTGGCTCCAGTTGGGGCGGGTGCGCCTGGAACTGTGGCACCGGGCCGGGGCGCCCGTCCTGGCCGACGCGCTGCAGGCGTACGAGGGCGCGGAGCGCGAGTCCCGGCGGGCCTACGGCGACGACCCCGGCTCGGTGACGGCGGCCCGCGCGCTGCACGGCCGCGCCGCCGTCCTCGCACTCATGGGACGCCCCGCCGCGGCCGGCGAGGCCTACCGGGCGGCCCGCGACCAGTGGCAGCGGCTCGTCGGTGCGCTCGCCGAAGTCGACTGGGACGACGTCGAGTCGACCCGCGGAGCGGCGGAGGAACTCGCCGCGCAGACGGCTCCGCCGAGCGGGCGCAGGCCGCTGCCGGACGACGAGTGGAGCCGCGCCTCGCCGCCCTGGTACGCCTGGTCCGAGGAGCGGCTCAACCACGCGGAGCATGACCGGAGTTGATCGGTAAGGGTTTCTGATTCCCAAGCGTCGGGAAGAACTGGGCAGCCGTTGCGGCCGTGCGGGGCGGGCGTCGGCAGGGAGGAGCCGAGGGTGGGGGAGCAGAGGAATCGGGCGGCCGACCCTGGCCGGGACACCGGACGGACGGTGGCCCTGCCCGACCTCACCGACGTCGACCTGCGGACATTGCGTGCCATGGATGATCCGGGGCTCATCGCGGCTGTCGATCAAGTACTGAAGAGTTCCCGCGAGTTCGGGCAGGTCTGGTATGTCGGTGGCGAGGGCGAGAAGCATACGTTTCCGGTCACGGGCGCCTTACCGAGCGAGGAAGGCCAGGGATGACCCTGGCAGCAGTCCCCTTCGAGGTCTTCACGGAACTCGCGCGGACCCGGCCCCACCCTGCGGCCACCGCGGCACTGAGTGCCGCACTCCACGCGCGTCGCATGCTGCTTCTCAAGTCCCTCCTCGTCCTGGTCGAACAGCGCCGGGCCCGGCTGGCGCCCGAGGTGCGCCGGGGCTTCGAGCGGGACTGGGTACTGCTGGAGCGGGCGGAGCGGACAGATCCCGCCGCCGTCCGTGACGTCGTCGACTACCCGATGACCGGCGCATGGCTCACCGAGACGCTCGCGGCGCCCGAAGGTCCTGCCTTCGAGAGCCACCTGGCGCACCTGGGCGGCGTGGCCGTCGCCGCCGCCGTCCGTGCGGGCTGCCAGGTCGACGGCACGCTCAACCAGCCGTCGGGCACCCTGGTGCTGCCCGGACTCGGCGCGCTGCGCTGTCCGTCGGGCAGTGTCCGGCTGAGCGGCGGGGCAGGACTGGTGCGCCTCACGGACGGCGCGGGCGCGAGCGATGTGGTGCTGACCCGCCCCATGGCGCGGGCCGAGCCCGGCACACGGCGTCCCTTCGGCAGTGGGATCGGCTGGTCCGCCCTGCGTACCCTGCCCGGCGGCACGGTCGTCCTCGACGACCTCGACCCCTACCGCGTGCCGCGGCGCGGGATCGGTCCCAAGTCCCTGCCGGCGGCCCGGCGCCCGCACTCCGCCCACCGGCTGTGGGCCCGATCGTGGGGCGAGGCGCAGGCGCTCCTGTCGGCGACCGACGCCGGACGCGCGGCAGAGGCGGGCGCGGTGCTGCGCGCCGTGGTGCCGCTCATGCCGTTGGTGGGCGACACGGGTACCACGATGAGCGCCACCCTCCGCTCCGCTCCGGGCGCCGTGCTGACCCAACTGCCCGCCGACGCGAGGGAGCTGGCGGAGTCCCTGGTGCACGAGTCCCACCACACGAAACTGGCCGCCCTCCACGAGTTCGAGCCCCTGTACCGACCGGGCGGCGGCACCCTGCACCGCGTGGCGTGGCGGCCCGACCCGCGCCCGCTGTCGGGCGTGCTGCAAGGGGCGTACGCGCATCTGGCGCTCACCGACCTCTGGTGGCGGGCACGAGCCGGGCCGACCACTCCCGAGGCCTGGCGGCAGAAGGCCACGCAGCAGTTCGAGACGTACCGGGAACAGGTCGGGGAAGCCTTGTCCATTCTCCTCGAATCCGATGAACTGACCTTTGCCGGAAGGGAGTTCGTCCAGGAGATGGGCCGGCACCACGAGAGTCTCGGCGTGGCGACCCGAAATCCTGGGTGACACTGGGTGCAAGATCAGTCGCGTCGTGTGCGGGCGGATGAGCGTTCGCATCCGGCGGGCAGACGTGACGGACGTGGGAGCAGGGAGCGTGTGATGGCGGAACAACGGGGGACGGGCCGTGACAGTGCGGCGGCACCCGAGCATTTCCTCGTGGTCTTCCCCGGGTACCACCGTTCGTGGGCGGCATGGATCGCCCAGTGTCTGGAGCGGCACGGTCACCGTGCCACCCAGCAGCGCTGGGACCCGCCCCGCGAGGTCCCGCTCGAGGACTCGCTCGGCGACCTCCTGCTGTCCAGTGGGCGGGTCCTGCTCGTCCTGAACGACTGGTTCTTCGAACTGGGTCCGCGTCCCGCGGGTGAGTGGAACGACGCCCTGCGCGGTTTCGTCGCCGCGCACGCCGACCGCTTCGCCGCCGTCAACCTCACCAACCGGCCGCTGCTGCCGGCCACCGCGGTCCTCGAACCGGCCAGCCTGTGGGGCCTCAGCGAGGAGGGGGCGGAGGAACGCCTGCTGAGCAGGCTCGGCCTGGAGCGCCGCCGTACCCCAAGGACACTCCCAACTCAACTCCGCTACCCCGAGACACGCGCCGAGATCTGGGGCGAGATCCCACGCCGCAACCCCAGGTTCACCGGCCGGGACGACCTGCTCACCGACCTCCACCAGCGTCTGTCCGACGCCGAGCGAGGCGCCGCCGCCTGCACCCTGCTCGGCATGTCCGGCATCGGCAAGACCCAGCTCGCCGCCGAGTACGCACACCGCTTCAGCCCCGACTACGACATGGTGTGGTGGATCAACTCAGACGACCGCAACATCCAGCGTGACCGCTTCGGCGAACTCGCCGTGGAACTCGATCTGCCCAGCGGCAGCGAGCCGGGCGAGCGTATCCGAGCCGTACGGGACGCCCTGCGCCGTGGCGAGCCGCACTCCCGCTGGCTGCTGATCTTCGACGGCTGGGACGACACCGAAGGCATCGACGTACTGCTCCCGCAGGGCCCGGGACACGTCCTGGTCACCTCCCGCAACCGCGGCTGGAGCGAGCACACGGAGGTCCTGGAGATCCCCGCCTTCCTGCGTGCGGAGTCCACCGCCTATCTGATGCGCCGAGCCCCCCACATCACCGCGGACCAGGCCGACGAGGTCGCCGTCGAGTTCGGCGACGTACCCCTGCCGCTCGTCCAGGCCGCGTCCTGGCTCGGCGAGTCGGGCATGGAAGCCCCCGAATACCTGCGGATGGTGCGAGAGCGCAAGCTCACGACCGTCGACGAACCCACCACCGGCGAGGGCTTCCCCCAGTCGTCCATGACGTCCTGGTCGATACTGCTCAACCGGCTCCGCCGCTCGCAGCCGCAGGCCATCGACGTCCTCAGCCTGAGCACGTCCTTCGCACCCGGACGTATCCCGCTCGGCCTCATCCGCGCCTATCCGCAGGCCGAACTCCCCGAGGAGCTGCGGTGGATGTCCAGCGACCTGCCCGCCTGGACCCGGGCCCTGGACACGCTCGTCAACTACTCGGTGCTCACCCGCGAGACCCGAGGCCCCGCGGGCGCGGAGATGGGCCCGCACCAGGAGTCCGTGCACATGCACAGGCTCGTCCACGACATCGTCTCCAAGCTGACCAGCGAGGAGAGCCGCGCCACCCACCGCAAGGCCGTCCGCAGCCTCCTCGCGGAGGCCGACCCCGGTAACCCCGTGGACAGCAGGAACTGGCCGCGATACGCCGAACTGCTCCCGCACCTGGAACCCTCCGGCGCGCTGGACAGCACCCGGTCACGGGTCCAGGGGGCGGTCCTGAACTGCCTGCGCTACTGCTTCCGCAGCGGGGAGTACAAGGGTGGCATGGAGCTGGCGCAGCAGATCCGTGACCGCTGGTCCCGGAATCTGGAGCCCCTGGCCCGGCCCATGCTCGACCTGACCACCCAGGAGAGCAACATCCTGCGGGCCAGCGGCCGGTTCCGGGACGCGTACGAACTCGACAACGGCGTTCTGGAGAGGCTCCAGGCTGCCCCGCAGCGCCACGAGCTGGGAGAGCTGCGCACCAAGAGCGCCATGGCCAACAGCCTGCGTCACCTCGGGCGGTACGAGGAGGCGTACGCGTTCCAGAAGGAGGTTCTCGATGGCAACGGCCGCCTGCTCGGCCCGAACGAGGTCGCCACACTGATCGCCCGGCACAACCTCGGTGTCGGCCTGCGCCTCCTCGGCCGCTACGCGGAGGCGTACGAACTGGACCTGGAGACGCTCTCGCTGCGGGAGAGCGTGCTGCGGGCCCGGCACATCAGCACGCTCAACTCGGGCAGCGCCGTCGTTCACGACCTGCGTCTCCTCGGGCGCTACCGCGACGCGCTGTCCCGCCAGGAGCCGGTCGTCCGGCTCCATGTGCAGGTGCTCGGTCCACTGCATCCGCAGACCCTGGAGGCTCGCGTCCAGTTGGCCCTGTGCCGCCGTCGCGAGGGCGGTTACACACAGGACGTGGGGCCCTCCATGGCCAGTCTGCTGGAACAGCTGGTCCAGCTGCACGGCAGGGAGCACTACCGCACGCTGTCCTTCCTGACGAACTACGGCAACTTCCTGCGGGAGCACGGCGACCTGAGCCAGGCGCGCGATCTGATCGCGGAGGCGGAGGCCGGCTACCGGGCCCTCCTCGGCCCCGCACACCCCGTCGCGACCGGCATGCTCACGAACACCGGCCTCGTCATGCAGGCCGCAGGCGAACGCGCCGAAGCCATGTCGATGTTCGAGTCCGCGATGGCCGGTCTCACCGCCACGCTCGGCCCCGACCACCCCTGGGTGCTGGGCTGCGCACTGAACGCCGCGAGCGCGCGCAACTTCAACGGCCGTATCTCCGACGCCGTCGACCTGAGCCGCGACACCCTGCGCCGCGCCCGGCACTCGCTGGGGGAGGAGCACCCGCTCACGCTGTCCTGCCAGGTGGCGCTCTCCGCGGACCTGCGTGCGGCGCGGGAGCAGGAGGAGGCGGGGAAGCTGGAGGAGGACGGCTTGCTCTCCCTCACCCGAACCCTGGGCGCCCAGCACCCACACACCATCTCGGCCCGCCAGCGAACCCGGCCCTACTGGGACTTCGAGCCCTACCTGGGCTGACGAACACCCGGCCGGTGCCACTCCGGTCGCGCCCGACAGCGGAAAAGGCCCGGCCCCGAGTCCTGAGACTCGGGGCCGGGCCCTAGTTCGCGTACGTACTGAACGACGCGTTCGAAGCCGTCAGGCCTCGAACACCTCTCGAACCAACTGCTCCTGCTCAGCCTGGTGCCGCTTCGCCGAGCCGACCGCCGGGGAAGAGGACGCCGGACGCGAGATCCGCCGCAGCCGCTCCCCGTGAGGAACGTCCGCGCCGACCGCCAGGTCCAGGTGGTCGATCAGGTTGAGGGCGATGAACGGCCAGGCACCCTGGTTCGCCGGCTCCTCCTGGGCCCACAGGTACTTCTCGGCGTTCGGGTACTTGGCGATCTCCGCCTGGAGCTCCGCACCCGGGAGCGGGTACAGACGCTCGATGCGGATGATGGCCGTGTCCGTCGAGCCGCGCTTGGTGCGCTCCGCGTCGAGGTCGTAGTAGACCTTGCCCGCGGTGAAGACGACCTTGCGGACGGCGGACGGGTCCACGGACGCGTCGCCGATGACCGGACGGAAGCCGCCCGTCGTGAACTCCTCCGCCTTCGACGCGGCCGCCTTGAGGCGGAGCATCGACTTCGGGGTGAAGACCACCAGCGGCTTGTGGTGCGGGTTGTGCACCTGCCACCGCAGGAGGTGGAAGTAGTTCGACGGGAGGGTCGGCATCGCGACCGTCATGTTGTTCTGCGCGCAGATCTGGAGGAAGCGCTCCGGGCGCGCGGACGAGTGGTCCGGGCCCTGGCCCTCGTAGCCGTGGGGCAGCAACAACGTCACACCCGACGTCTGGCCCCACTTCTGCTCCGCCGATGAGATGAACTCGTCCACGACCGTCTGGGCGCCGTTGACGAAGTCGCCGAACTGCGCCTCCCACATGACCAGGGACTCGGGCCTCGCGAGCGAGTAGCCGTACTCGAAGCCCATCGCCGCGTACTCGCTCAGGAGCGAGTCGTAGATGTTGTAACGGGCCTGGTCCTCGGACATGTACTGGAGCGGGGTGAAGTCCTCGCCCGTCTCCCGGTCGATCAGCACCGCGTGGCGCTGGCCGAACGTGCCGCGGCGGGAGTCCTGGCCCGAGAGGCGCACCGGGGTGCCCTCGAGGAGCAGGGAACCGATGGCCAGCGTCTCGCCCATGCCCCAATCGATCGTGCCGTCCTCGACCATGGCCGCGCGGCGCTGCAGCTGGGGCAGCAGACGCGGGTGGACGGTGACGCGCTCGGGGATGTTGACCTGGGACTCGGCGATCCGCTTGACGACCTCCTGGGAGACCGCCGTGGTGACGGTCACCGGGAACTCGGGCTGCGCGTCCGGGACATGGGCCTCGGCCGGCGCGTTCGCCGCCTCACGGACCTCCGTGAAGACCTTCTCCAGCTGGCCCTGGTAGTCCTGGAGGGCCTGCTCGGCCTCTTCCAGCGTGATGTCGCCGCGACCGATCAGGGACTCGGTGTACAGCTTGCGCACCGAGCGCTTCTTGTCGATCAGGTCGTACATCAGCGGCTGGGTGAAGGCCGGGTTGTCGGACTCGTTGTGACCGCGGCGGCGGTAGCAGATGAGGTCGATCACCACGTCCTTGTTGAACGCCTGACGGAACTCGAAGGCCAGGCGCGCGACGCGGACCACGGCCTCCGGGTCGTCGCCGTTCACGTGGAAGATCGGGGCCTCGATCATGCGGGCCACGTCGGTCGAGTACATGGAGGAGCGCGAGGACTCGGGCGCCGCCGTGAAGCCGACCTGGTTGTTGATGACCACGTGGACCGTGCCGCCGGTGCGGTAGCCCCGCAGCTGCGACATGTTCAGGGTCTCCGCGACCACGCCCTGGCCCGCGAAGGCCGCGTCGCCGTGCAGGGCGACCGGCAGGACCGTGAAGTCCGTGCCGCCCTTGTTGATGACGTCCTGCTTGGCGCGGACGACACCCTCCAGGACCGGGTCGACCGCCTCCAGGTGCGAGGGGTTGGCGGCCAGCGAGACCTTGATCTGCTCGCCGTCCAGACCGGTGAACACGCCCTCGGCGCCCAGGTGGTACTTCACGTCGCCGGAGCCGTGCATCGACTTCGGGTCGAGGTTGCCCTCGAACTCACGGAAGATCTGCGCGTACGACTTGCCGACGATGTTCGCCAGGACGTTCAGCCGGCCGCGGTGGGCCATGCCGATGACGACCTCGTCCAGGCGGGACTCGGCGGCCGAGTCCAGCACCGCGTCGAGCAGCGGGATGACGGACTCGCCGCCCTCCAGGCTGAAGCGCTTCTGGCCGACGTACTTCGTCTGCAGGAAGGTCTCGAAGGCTTCGGCGGCGTTCAGCCGACGCAGGATGCGCAGCTGCTCCTCGCGCTCCGGCTTCGTGTTCGAGCGCTCGATGCGGTCCTGGATCCACTTGCGCTGCTTCGGGTCCTGGATGTGCATGAACTCGACGCCGGTGGTGCGGCAGTACGAGTCGCGCAGGACGCCGAGGATGTCGCGCAGCTTCATCATCGACTTGCCGGCGAAGCCGCCGACCGCGAACTCGCGCTCCAGATCCCACAGCGTGAGCCCGTGCTCGGTGATGTCCAGGTCGGGGTGCTTGCGCTGCTTGTACTCCAGCGGGTCGGTGTCGGCCATGACGTGGCCGCGGACCCGGTAGGAGTGGATCAGCTCGAAGACGCGGGCGGCCTTCGTGACGTCGTCGTCGTGCGAGGCGTCGATGTCCTTGAGCCAGCGGACCGGCTCGTACGGAATGCGCAGGGCCTCGAAGATCTCGTCGTAGAAGCCGTTCTCGCCGAGGAGGTAGTTCGCGACGACGCGGAGGAACTCGCCCGACGCGGCGCCCTGGATCACCCGGTGGTCGTAGGTCGACGTGAGCGTCATGACCTTCGAGATGCCGAGCTTGTTCAGGGTGTCCTGGGACGTGCCCTGGAACTCCGCCGGGTAGTCCATCGAGCCGACGCCCATGATGACCGACTGTCCGGGCATCAGACGCGGGACCGAGTGGACGGTGCCGAGGCCGCCGGGGTTGGTCAGCGAGACCGTGACACCGGAGAAGTCGTCCATCGTCAGCTTGCCGTCACGGGCGCGGCGGACGATGTCCTCGTAGGCCTGCCAGAACTCGAAGAAGTTCAGCGTCTCGGCCTTCTTGATGCCCGCGACGACCAGCTGGCGGTCGCCGTTGGGCTTCACCAGGTCGATGGCGAGGCCGAAGTTGATGTGCTCCGGCTTGACCAGCGTCGGCTTGCCGTCCTTCTCCACGAAGGAGTAGTTCATCGACGGCATGGCCTTGATGGCCTGCACCATCGCGTAGCCGATGAGGTGGGTGAAGGAGATCTTCCCGCCCCGGGCACGCTTCAGGTGGTTGTTGATGACGATGCGGTTGTCGAAGAGCAGCTTCACCGGGACGGCGCGCACGGACGTGGCCGTGGGCACCTCGATGGAGGCGTTCATGTTCTTCGCGACCGCGGCACTCGGGCCGCGCAGCGTCACGTACTCCGGACCCTCTGGGGACTCCGACGCGGGCGCGGCCTTCGCTGCGGCCGGCTTGGCCGCGGCGGGCTTCGCCGGGGCAGCGGCAGGAGCGGCGGCGGCAGGCTTCGCCGGCGCGGCTGCCGCGGGCTGCGGCGCCGCTGGGGCGGCCGGGGCCGGAGCGGCCTGGGCCGGAGCCGCGGGCGCCGCAGGGGCGGCCGGAGCGACCGTGGTGGTACCCGCGGCCCCCGCGGCCGCGGCACCCGACGGAGCCGAGGCGGCGACGCCGCCCGGCTTGTAGTCGGCGAAGAAGTCCCACCAGGCTCGGTCTACCGAATTCGGGTCCTGGAGGTACTGCTGATAGATCTCGTCGACGAGCCACTCATTGGGACCGAACGCAGCAGCGGGGTTCTTCCCGGCTTGGTCCTCGGTCGAGGTGCTCGAGTTACTGGGGGACTGTGGCGACACGGCGGCAACCGCCCTCTTCCGCTTCACAAGGTGATGGACAGCGGGAATAAAGGCTACGCCTCCCGGACCGCGTAGGTCAGGCCGGGCCTGGTCATCGTCGCGTAAGTCACATCGAAAAGCGTGTTTCGGTGGTGGAAATGGCGGGAAACAAGCGAGGTTCCGATGCGGAACCGACACGTCGGGTCAGGACTGCGACCCCGAAAGGCCGAGCCTCCGTACGAGGACCGCGCGATGACACGTGTCCTGCTGCCCGATCACACGATTCACTCATGGATCTTGGGCTCTGGTTTTGAACCCTACGTCAATCTGTCAAGGGAAGGCACTCCCGGAAGGGTGACCTGGATCCGGCAGCCACGCGGGGATTCGGCCACACCGATCCGGCCGCCGTGCAGATCCACCGCCCAGCGGGCGATCGCGAGCCCCAGGCCCGTACCGCCGTCGCTGCCGGGACCGTGCGGGGCGACCACGCCGCCGCGGTTGAACCGCTCGAAGACCCGGTGCCACTCCGAGCGCGGGATGCCCGGACCCTCGTCCAGGACTTCCAGGTCCAGCGACTCGTGTCCCTCGCCGCGCCGGGCCCGCACCGTGACGCGGCCGTGCGGCGGGCTGTGCTTGACCGCGTTGTCGATGAGGTTGGCGACGACCTGGTGTATCCGCTCCGGGTCCGCGTGCGCGGTCAGCTCGGGCGGCGAGACGTCCAGGTGCAGATGGACGTCCGTACGCGTGTGACTGCCGGAGCCGGAAGCGATGCCCGCGCGCGCCGAGGCCACCATGTTGGCCTCCTTCAGTACGCCGGACAGGTACGGCCACACCTCGAAGCGCCGCTTGCGCAGCGGTACGACGCCGTTGTCCAGGCGGGAGAGGTCGAGGAGCGTCTCCACGAGCCGCCCCAGCCGCTCCGTCTGCTTCAGGGCCGTACGCATCGTCTCGGGGTCGGCTGCCGACACGCCGTCCACCACGTTCTCCAGGACCGCGCGCAGACCGGCGATGGGGGTGCGCAGCTCGTGGGAGACGTTCGCCACGAGTTCCTTGCGCTGGCGCTCCTGGGCCTCCAGGTCGTCGGCCATACGGTTGATCGTCTGGGCCAGGTCGCCCAGCTCGTCGCGGCGGTCGGCGCCCCTGACCCGGCGGGTGTAGTCGCCGTGCGAGATACCCCGCGCCACGGTGTTCATCTCGTCCAGCGGGGATGTCAGCGAGTGCGCCACGAACTGGGTGATCAGCAGGGTCGCGATCACCGAGAAGACCGTGATGAAGCGCAGCTCCGTCTCGGTGCGCACCGCGATCATCAGCAGGCCGGTGGTGATGAAGACCGAGACGACGACCAGCGTGCCGAGCTTGGTCTTGATCGAGAAGGGACGCATCTCGCCCCAGGTGTTCGTCGCCGATCCCACCGCGGAGGCGGTACCGGCTGCCGTCGTCGCCGAGGAGGCGGGGGCCGCCCCGGGAGCCGACGCCGCTCCGGGCGCCGCACTCGAATCGGGCGCCGGACTCAGTCCGGACACCGAGCCCGAACCGGTACCGGCACTGATACCGCTACCAGGACCGGCATGGGGCGGTGAATCCGAACCGGGGCCGACGAACGCACCCGTACCCGGGTCGGCGAGCGGTCCCGCGTCCGAGCCGGTATGCGACCTCGCGTCCGAGCGCCTGCCCGGGCCCGGGCGCCTGCCGAAAAGCGAACGGGATCCCGCGCCCGCCAGCACGCTCCTGCGCCACGCACCGATACCGCTCATCACTTCCGCCCCCTCAACCAGGGTGCCCGACTCTAGGGCGTCGGGGTCTCCAGCGCGTAGCCCACGCCATGAACCGTACGGATGCGCTCGGCGCCGATCTTCCGGCGCAGCGCCTTGATGTGGCTGTCCACGGTGCGGGTGCCGGACGCGTCGGCCCAGTCCCACACCTCGGCCAGCAGCTGCTCGCGCGAGAGCACCGCGCGCGGCGTGTTCGCGAGGCAGACCAGCAGGTCGAACTCCGTGGGCGTGAGATGCACGTCCTCGGAGCGCACCCGGACCCTGCGCTGCGCGTGGTCGATCTCCAGCTCGCCGAGCCGCAGGATGCCCGAGCGCGGCGTCGACGCGGCCAGCGCGGCGCGCTCCACGCGTCGTAGCAGTACGTGCACGCGCGCGGCCAGCTCGCGCATCGAGAACGGCTTCGTCATGTAGTCGTCGGCGCCCACGCCGAGCCCGACCAGCATGTCCGTCTCGTCGTCGCGCGCGGTGAGCATCAGTACCGGCACCGGACGGGCCGCCTGTACCCGGCGGCAGACCTCCAGGCCGTCGAAGCCCGGCAGCATGATGTCGAGGATCAGCAGGTCGGGCTGCCATGCCTCCGCCGTGTCGACGGCGGCCGGCCCGTCACCCGCCGTTTGCACGAGGAACCCCTCGGCACGCAGGCGGGCGGCGATGGCGTCCACGATCGTCGGATCGTCCTCGATCACCAGCACCCGGCGCTGAGCGCCCGGCGTGGCCGCCGTGCCGTTCTGGGAGGTGTGTGTCTGCTCCATCGCCCGCCCCTGAGTGTGCTTTCCGGAACCAGTGGGGTGATTCCATGACTGCGCTTGACGCTTGAATGATCGGCGTCAGGTCAGCAGGGTACGGGCAGTGACCGCCGCTCGGCTATCCAGGCCCGATCGCGAGATGGACGACGTCCGGAACGCCCCGGGCAACCGGGATCTCTTCGGTACGCATCTGTCGGAACCCGGCATTCCCCAAGGTTCTTGCGAAATCAGACGAGGGCTGGGCCGACCACACGGCCAGTACCCCGCCGGGCCTCAACACCCTTGCGCACGCGGCGAGTCCGGCCGCCGAGTAGAGGTTTCCGTTGCCCTCCGTGACGGTCCACTCGGGTCCGTTGTCGATGTCGAGGCACAGCGCGTCGTACGTGTCGGACGTCTCATTGACGTATGCGACGAGATCCGCCTCGATGATCTCCGTGCGCGGATCCGCGAGCGCCCGCGACGACAGCCCGGCGAGCGGCCCGGACCGGTGCCAGTCGATGATGGCCCGTTCCCGTTCGACGACGGCGATCCGGCCCCAGCGGGGCTCGTCGGCCGCGTGTGCGAGCGAGAAGCCGACGCCCAGGCCGCCGATCAGGACGTCGGGCCCCGGCCGCCCGTCCAGCGCGCCGAGCGCGGCCTCGACCAGCCGTCTCTCCGAGCGTCCGTCGGAGGTGTCCATGAGGAAACAGCCGTTGGCGATGATCTGCAGCAGCCCGCCGTGGCGGCGGAGCACGACCTCTCCGTACGGCCCCTCGCGACGGTCGATGACTTCGGGAGCGCCGTAGGAAGCGTCATGGGAAGCGTCGCGGGAGGTGTCGTACGGGGTCTCGTGCGAGGTGGTCATGCGGCCATCCTGGCAAGTTCCCCCAGCACGAGCAGCTGAATTCCGCCGGGCCGCAGAATTCCGCCGGGGCCGCGCCCAACCGTGAGAGACGGCTGTGAATCGGCCCTTCCGTGGTCCCCGTCACAGACAGCCCGCTCGTGCGAAGCTGAGTGTGGGGGTGACGGAAGGAGCCTCCACGGTGAAAAGGCCTGTGACGAGCGGCGCGGAGACGACGAACCCCGCTGCGTCCTCCGCTCCCTCTGCACCCTCCGGCCCCGCTGCCTCCACCGACTCCACCGCCGATCGGGACGCCGTTCCCGCCGCCGGGCTCGACGGCATCCCGCGACAGCGGCCCCTGACCGTCTCTACCGTCTCTGCCGAGGGCGTGCACGTCGCCGTCGCCGAGAGAGTGCCCGCGGCTGTCGAGCGCGCGCCCGCCACTGCCGGGAGCGCCCGGCTCCGGCGTCTGCTCGCCCGCCTCCGCCGCGTCCGGCCCTGGCGGCTGTTCCCCACGCCCACCGGAACCCCCTTCACCTTCGGGTACGCGGTCGTCCTCGCGGTGACCTCTCTCATCGCCGAGTACGCGGACCCCGGCCTGGTGGACCGGGTGCTCCAGGCGTCCAGTACCGATGTGGCGCATCTGGCGCAGTCACCGGTGCGTGTGCTGGTCGCCAGCGCGCTGTGGATCGCGGGCGGCCTCACCTCGGCGTACGTGATCGCCTTTCTGCTGGTGCTCACCGCGTTGGAGCGGCGGATCGGCGGGTGGCGTACGGCGGGCGTCTTCCTGCTGGGACACGGTCTGGCGACGCTGGCCACCGAGATACCCGTCGGTCTCTCCGTCCTCGCCGGGCATCTCCCCGAGAGCTCGCTCCACCGCTACGACTACGGCATCAGCTTCGGCGTCGCCACGAGCGTCGGAGCGCTGGCCGGGCTGCTGAGGCCCTGGCTGCGCTGGACCGTGCTCGCGGTGTTCGGCTGGATGGTCCTCGGCGACCTGATCGCGTTCACGGATCCGATGACGAACTGGGGGCACACCATGGCGCTGGCCATCGGGGTGGCCACCTGGCCGCTGCTGCGCCGGGTCAGCTCGCCGGGTCAGCTCCAGGACGACGACCGGGACCACGGAGACCCTTCGTAAGGCACGGGCCTGCCCGTGAACGCGTCGAGGAGCATGCGGGCGCCGACCGGCCGGTCCAGCTTCACCGTCACCTTCCTCGCGCGCAGCGCCTTTGTGCAGAGACCGTCGGAGGGGTTGCGGATCCAGGCGGAGAACACCACGTTGTCCCCGCTCTCCAGCACGTCGACGCCGGGGCCGTCGTCGCAGGACCCGTGGTGGGCGCGCAGGACGACGGTCCGGCCGTCCCGCGACACCGTGTCCAGCCCGGCGAGCTCCCACAGGTCCTCCGTCAGGTCCGGCAGGGGCTTGACCGGGGGCCTGGGAAGCTTCGAGGCGACGACCGCGACGCGCTTGAGCGGAGTGTCGTAGCCCTTGATCGTGAAGTGCCAGGCGGGGACCGTCGCCGTGCCCCGGCTGGTGCGGATCGTCATCTCCCCGAGCCGCGCACCGGTCACGGTGAGCCGGGGCCCCGGTCCGGCCGCACCGGAACCCCCGCCGACCTTCTCGTACGCCGCCCGCGCGGAGACGACCGGAACGGCCAGCGAGCCGCCGTCGCGCCAGCGGACCTCCCCCTTCTTCGCCGGGGCGCCGGGGAGGGAGCCGCGGATCTCGAAGTTCTGACGTTGGTACGCCTGCTTGTCGGCGTCGCTGTGGAAGGCCCCCTCGGGCAGCTGGACCGGGTCCCCGAGCGGGAAGTAGCCCTCACGCCACACGCGTGCGGCCTCCGAGCCCTCCCAGGCGTCGGAGACCTGACGCGCGCGTTCCGCGGTACGGGCCGGGTCATGTGTACCGGCATCGCCGTACTTGTCTCCGCAGGAGGCGACCCCGACGGCCGCGGTGACGAACAGGCCTGTGACGACGAGAAACCTACGCAGCCGAGCGGTCCGCATGATGCCCCCGAGGCAGACGACTGGAACGGACAAGGAATCCGACGCTGCACCTGTGACGCACCGGCCGGGCGAGACGTTCACCGGCCTTCGGCGACGCGATCGCTCACAGCGAACAGCGTCCGGGGAACAATTGGAGGCTCACATGCATTGAGTCGGCATAGCTCAACTTGACTGCCGAAGGGGAGATCATGGCTTTGACGTCCGTTCCGCTCACCCTGCCCGTGCTGCCGCTCGACGACGAGGTCGTGCTGCCCGGAATGGTGGTGCCCCTGGACCTCAACGACACGGATGTACGGGCCGCGGTGGAGGCCGCACAGGCTGCCGCGCGGTCCAGTGGAGGAAGCAAGCCGAGGGTGCTGCTTGTTCCACGGATCGACGGGACGTACGCGAACACGGGGGTGCTCGGCACGGTCGAGCAGGTCGGACGCCTCGCCGACGGTGACCCCGGCGCCCTGATCCGCGGGCGCGGCCGGGTGCGCGTGGGCGCCGGCACGACCGGCCCCGGAGCCGCTCTGTGGGTGGAGGGCGTCCAGGTCGAGGAGACCGTGCCCGACCCGCTGCCCGGCGCCGTGACCGAGCTGGTCAAGGAGTACAAGGCGCTGGCCACCAACTGGCTGAAGAAGCGTGCCGCCTGGCAGGTCGTGGACCGCGTCCAGGCCATCGACGACGTGTCCACGCTCGCCGACAACTCCGGCTACTCGCCGTTCCTCACGACCGCCCAGAAGGTCGAGCTCCTTGAGACCGCCGACCCGGTGGCCCGGCTGAAGCTCGCCACCGAGCAGCTGCGCGAGCACCTCGCCGAGCAGGATGTCGCCGAGTCCATCGCCAAGGACGTACAGGAAGGCGTGGACAAGCAGCAGCGCGAGTTCCTGCTGCGGCGCCAGCTGGAGGCCGTCCGCAAGGAGCTGCGCGAGCTGAACGGCGAGGCGGAGGGCGAGGAGTCCGACGACTACCGGACCCGCGTCGAGGCCGCCGACCTCCCCGAGAAGGTCCGCGAGGCCGCGCTCAAGGAGGTCGAGAAGCTGGAGCGCTCCAGCGACCAGTCGCCCGAGGGCTCCTGGATCCGCACCTGGCTCGACACGGTGCTCGAACTGCCGTGGAACGAGCGGACGGAGGACGAGTACGACATCCAGGGCGCCAAGGCCGTCCTGGACGCCGAGCACTCCGGTCTGGAGGACGTGAAGGAGCGGATCACCGAGTACCTGGCCGTGCGCAAGCGGCGCAACGACCGGGGCCTGGGTGTCGTCGGCGGCCGCCGCGGCGGTGCCGTGCTCGCGCTCGTCGGGCCTCCCGGCGTCGGCAAGACCAGCCTCGGCGAGTCCGTCGCGCACGCCATGGGCCGCAAGTTCGTCCGGGTCGCCCTGGGCGGCGTACGGGACGAGGCGGAGATCCGCGGTCACCGGCGTACGTACGTCGGCGCGCTGCCCGGCCGTGTCGTACGGGCCATCAAGGAGGCCGGGTCCATGAACCCGGTGGTCCTGCTGGACGAGATCGACAAGGTGGGCTCCGACTTCCGCGGCGACCCGGCCGCGGCCCTGCTCGAAGTCCTCGACCCGGCACAGAACCACACCTTCCGCGACCACTACCTGGAGGTCGAACTCGACCTGAGCGACGTGGTGTTCCTCGCCACGGCCAACGTGCTCGAAGCCATTCCGGAGGCACTGCTCGACCGTATGGAGCTGGTGCGCCTCGACGGCTACACCGAGGACGAGAAGGTCGTCATCGCCCGGGACCACCTGCTGCCGCGCCAGCTGGAGCGGGCCGGTCTGGAGAAGGCCGAAGTCACCCTGGACGAGAGCGCGTTGCGCAAGCTGGCCGGCGAGTACACGCGGGAGGCGGGCGTACGCAACCTGGAGCGGTCCGTCGCACGGCTGCTCCGCAAGGTCGCGGCGCAGCACGAACTCGGTGAGCGGGAGCTGCCGTTCACGGTCGGCGCCGACGATCTGCGCGCGCTGATCGGACGGCCGCACCATGTGCCCGAGTCCGCCACGGACCCGGCCGAGCGCCGCACCGCGGTGCCCGGAGTGGCGACGGGCCTCGCGGTCACGGGCGCGGGCGGTGACGTCCTCTTCGTCGAGGCGTCGCTGGCCGACCCGGAGACGGGCGCGTCGGGTCTGACCCTCACCGGTCAGCTCGGTGACGTCATGAAGGAGTCGGCGCAGATCGCGCTCTCCTTCCTGCGGAGCCACGGAGCCGAACTCGAACTGCCCGTGGGCGACCTGAAGGACCGGGGTGCGCACATCCACTTCCCGGCCGGCGCGGTCCCCAAGGATGGCCCGAGCGCCGGCGTCACCATGACGACGGCCCTCGCCTCGCTCCTGTCGGGCCGGCTGGTCCGTACGGACGTGGCCATGACGGGTGAGGTCTCGCTCACCGGCCGGGTGCTCCCGATCGGCGGCGTGAAGCAGAAGCTGCTCGCCGCGCACCGGGCCGGGGTCACGACCGTGATCATCCCGAAGCGCAACGAGGCCGACCTGGACGACGTCCCGGCCGAGGTCCTGGAGAAGCTCGACGTCCACGCTGTCACGGACGTCCGCCAGGTCCTCGAACTGGCCCTCGCCCCGGCGACGAACGGCGCGGCGACGGAGGTTCCGGTGGCGGCGTGACGGACGTCCACCGGTAACGCAAGGCCCGGGTCCCTCTTTATGAGGGGCTCGGGCCTTCCGCGTACCTACGCGGTCATGGCTGTGCGCGGGTCAGCCGTTGGCCAGGGCCACGACCCTGTCCAGAGCCCCGTTGAACTTGTTGTGGTCGCCGACCGTCGGGCCGGACGACGTGTACTGCCACATCGTGTAGTAGCTCCAGCCCGCCGGGAGTGTGCCCACCGCCGAGGCGTAGCGCGCGATCCAGAGCGGGTTGGCGGAGGCGAAGCCGGCGTAGTTGCCGGTGCACTGGGTCCACCAGCTGGTGGCCGTGTAGATGACGGCGTCGCGGCCGGTGCGGGCCTTGTACTGGTTCAGGAAGTCGCGGATCCAGGTGACCATCGCGCTCTGCGTCTTGCCGAAGCAGGCCGCGCCGTACGGGTTCCACTCGATGTCGAGGGCGCCCGGCAGCGTCCTGCCGTCCTTGGACCAGCCGCCGCCGTGGTCGACGAAGTAGTTGGCCTGGGCGGCACCGCCCGTCGTGTCGGGGGTCGCGAAGTGGTACGCGCCACGGATCATGCCGACGTTGTACGAGCCGTTGTACTGCTGGGCGAAGTAGGGGTTCGTGTAGTACGTCCCCTCGGTGGCCTTGACGTAGGCCCACTTGACCCCGCTGGTCCACAGGGTCGACCAGGCGACGTTGCCCTGGTGGCTGCTGACGTCCACGCCCTCCGTCTGCGTGGCGTCACCGGGGGTCGGCAGACCGCCCTGGCCGTCGTGCGGGATGACGCCCATTCCCATGTGGGCGGAGCCCCGGGGCGGTACGTCGGCCGCCTGGGCCGGGAGCGGGAGCGGGAGGGTGAGGAGGAGGGAGGCGAGGGAGAAGAGGGCTGCGAGCAGTAATCGGGATCTGTGCACGGGCATTGCGTGCCTCCGAAGGCTCGGCGTGCTCGAAGGTGCGGGAACCTGCTTGAAGGTGCGGGAACGTGCGGGAAGTGCGGGAACGTGCTTCGAGGCGCGGGCTCGAAGAGTGCTCGATGTGGGTAGTGGCGTGGGCATGCCATCGAGTGCCTCTCAGCGACGCTACGCGCCGCGGCGACCGGGCGGAAAGAGGGGCCGGAGGCTGCCGTTGGTCTATTCCTGCGAAATACTGGCCCAGCTGCGGCAATGGCGGTCTTTGGCGGAAACTTTCACGATCGGGAAACCGGGTCATGGGTGCTGACGTGCACGAGGGCGGAAACGGCGAGGGGCACCGGACGGAATCCGGTGCCCCGGCGAGTGGTGTGGACCAGGGCGGGGTGGACCAGGAGTTCCTGGCGCTGGAACGCGAGCTGACCGTCCTGCTTCGGCGTGCCCGCGCCTCCTCCGGCGAGATGGTCCGGGAGGTCCATCCCGACCTGGAGTCCTCCGCGTACGGCCTGCTCGTACGGCTGGAGGAACTCGGGCGGCAGCGGGCCACGGAGCTGGCCGCGTACATCGGTGTCGGCAAGGCCACGATGTCGCGGCAGCTGCGGGCGCTGGAGGAGATGGGCGTCGTCGCCCGCGAGCCGGATCCTGCGGATGGGCGGGCCTGGCTCGTTCATCTCACGGAGGAGGGGCGGGTGCGGTTTCGGGCCGTGCGGGATGCTCGGCGGGCGCGGTATGTGCGGGAGCTTGCCAGCTGGGACCGGAAGGAAGTGGCTGAGCTGGCTCGGTTGTTGCATCGGCTGAACCGGGGGGTTGAGGGCTGAGCGGGTTCCCTCCCGGGTGTGTTCGTCGGCTGCCGGCCGGTTGTGGCTGGTCGCGCAGTTCCCCGCGCCCCTAAAGGGGCACGCCCTGGTCGCCGCGCCCCTAAAGGGGCATGCCCTGGGGGTCGCGAGCCTGAAGGGGCAGCCCCGATCGGCTCACAACCTCGCGCAGACCACTGCCGGTTGACCGGCCCCCCGCAGACCACTGCCGGTTGACCGGCCCCCCCCCGCAGACCACTGCCGATCGGCCGGCCCCCCGCGTAGACCAACGCCGATCGGCCGGCCCCCCGCGTAGACCAACGCCGATTGACCGGCACCCCGCGCGGCCCCACCGCCGGTCGGCCTACAACTCCACGTACGCCACCGTCGCGTCGTCGTGCCGTTTTGAGCGGCGCAGGAATGTGCGCTCCGTGTCCGCCAGTTCCAGTGCTCGTACGCGGTCGATCAGGGACTGGCCGCCCTCCTTGCGGACCAGGGCGAACAAGTCCGTCCAGTCGCCCTCGTGGAACCTGTCCGTCCAGCGGGTCGCGCCGTCCGTGAGGGCGGCCAGGGCTCGGACGCCGGAGCGGGGGAGGGTGCCCGTCACCGCTCGGGCCGCGACCGAGGGGTCCGCCGCTGCGGTGAAGAAGCCGCCCTCCTTGTTGCGGAGGGTGGCGTCCGTGGCGATGTGGGAGGTCAGGGTGGCGCGGGGGACTCGGGAGAGGCGGTCGTCGAGGAGCGGGGTGACCTCGCCGACGGGGGATTCCACGAGGAGGGCCGAGTCCGAGAGGACCAGGTACTCGACGGATTCGGGGGACCAGCGGGCGAGTACGACGGTTGCCTGTGGGGTGCGTGGGTGAGAAAGGTCACAGGTGGCTCGATGGGCGTCGGCGGTACGCAGGATGGCCTGCGCGAGCACCTCAGGCAGCGTCAGATCTCGCCGTGAAACGGACAGTTCGTGCAGGGATCCGCCGAGCCGGGCCGTGAACCAAGGGACGGAATGCAGACAGGCGTAATCGGTGCCCGGCGGCGTCACACCGTCCAGGACGACGAGCGAACCGCCCTGTCCGGAGGCGGGAAGTCCGAGTGATGCGTAGTCCTCGTCGGGGCGGGCAGGGTCACCGGGGACCGAGATCAGTTCCGAGCGCATTCAGCCAGTCTGCACGAGGCCTCCACAAGCTTCGCCAAAGGCTGGCAACCGTCCTCGAATCGCCTCCGACAGGCAGGTCAGGCGCCTGTTTTGAGGTGGAATCACCGACTCCGCTGGAGCGTGGCAGCGCATCTTGCCACCGGTCGCTGTGGACGTCCAACCGGCCCGCCGCGCAAGGGTGTCGCACGCGCCACGGGAACTTGCCGGTCCGCTCCTCGGGGATGTTCACTCCTTCGTGTGGCGGGTCAGGCGATGCACGACCACTGCCCACCGGCACTGGGAGGGTCGGGAGCCGTACCGGGACGACACGCGAGTTGACGGATCGTCACCCGGGCCCATGGGGACACGAGTCAAGAATGCGAGCACCGGTGCAGAAAATGCGGCCTCGGCGCAAAGGCAGGCAGTCGGCCTCGGGTGAAGCCTCCGGGCACACGCCGAACTCGCCGACCGCACAGAACATCCCGGACCCCGCGGGCCGCGGTCGCCCCGCGCACGTACGCAGTCGGCTGATCATCGCCGTCGCCGTCGTGGCCGCCGCGATCGCCGGAGCCGGCGCCCCGTCCGTGATCGCCGCGTCGAGCGAGCTGAACGACTCGCAGAACCTGGTGACGCTCGCCGGACGCACCCAGGACGCGCTGGCCCTCGCCCACTCGCTCTCCGACGAGCGCGACGAGGTCACCTCCTACATCGCGGCCGGCCGCCCCGACGGCAAGGGCCCCTCCGAGCGCCGCAGCGCCCGCGTCGACCGGCAGGTCGACGAACTCCGCGCGGAAGCCGTCGAGGCCGACGCCCCCGCGGCGTTCCGCGAGACCCTCGACAACATCGCCACCGTGCGCCGAGCGGCCCTCACCGGAAAGAACACCGCCCTCGAAGCGCATCAGGCGTACTCCGCCGCCCTCACCGAACTCCACGGCCTCGCCGAGGAACTGGCCGAGCAGCTCCCGCCCCGCGCGGGCGCCGGCGCGCACGCCCTCGCCGACCTCGACACCGGGGTCCAGCAGGCCGCCGCGACCCGAGGCCTCCTCCTCGCGGCCCTGAACGTCCCCACCTCCACGCGGACCGACACCGACCCGATCACGGGCCTGCCCACGACGAGCACCACGTCGACCGCCGCGGACACCAGGCAGCGCAACGCGCTCACGGCAGCCGCCATGCAGTCCAACGTCCGTGAGCAGGCGGCGATCACCGGCTTCCGCGAGACCGCGCCGAAGACCGACCGCACCTCGTACGACTCCACGGTGACCGGTGCCGAGGTCAACACCGCCGACAAGTACCTCGCGAGCCTGGCGTCCCGGCCCACCCTCTCCAGCTCCCAACTCGACACCGACACCAAGAAGCTGGACGCCGCGCTCTCCGCCCGCGTCGAGCAGATGCGCGGCGTCGAGGCCTCCCTCAACACCCAACGGGCCAAGGAACTCGCCCAGTTGAGGGACGACGACGTCACCGCGCTGGAGATCCGGATCGCGATCCTCGGCGCCCTGATGCTGCTCGCCGTCGGTGTCGCCACGGGCATGGCCCGCTCGCTCACCCGCCCGCTGGCCGTCCTGCGCCTCGGCTCGGCGCGACTCGCCGCCGAACCGGCCACCCAGGAACCGGTCAAGTTCACCGGCCGCAACGACGAGTTCGCCCAGGTCGTACGCTCCGTCAACACGCTCCACGCGCACGCCCTCGCGGCCCACGAGCGACTGGCGGCCCTGGAGGACGACCGCAAGCACCTCATCGACAAGCGCCAGAGGATGGCCGACGAGCGAGACCGGCTCCGCTCCGAACTCGCCGACGCCGTCGCCCACTTGGAGCAGGTCCGCGGCAGCATCCACGGCACCTTCGTCAACCTCGCCCTGCGCACCCTCGGCCTCGTCGAGCGCCAACTCGGCGTCATCGAGGGCCTGGAGGAGCGCGAGCAGGACCCCGACCGCCTCGCCACCCTCTTCAGGCTCGACCACTTCGCCACCGTCACGCGCCGCCACACGGAGAACCTGCTGGTCCTCGCGGGCGCCGACCACGGCCACCAGCACCCCGGACCGGTCCCGCTCGTCGACGTCGTACGCGCCGCCGTCAGCGAGATCGAGCGGTACGAGCGGGTACGGATCGCCGCGCTGCCGCCGCACGCGCACCTCGCCGGGTTCGCCGCCGACGACATCAGCCACCTGGTGGCCGAACTCCTGGAGAACGCCTCGTCGTTCTCGCCGCCCGACATGCCCGTCGAGGTCTCCGGCTGGCTCCTGGAGAGCGGCGAGGTCATGCTCTCCGTCCAGGACGAGGGCATCGGCATGACCGGCGACCGGCTCACCCAGCTCAACGCCCGCCTAGCGGACTTCGACCCCGAGGACGCGTACGACCAGGAGAGCGGTGAAGGACTCGGGCTCGGCCTGTACGTGGTGGCCCGGCTCGCCCACCGGCACGGCGTACGCGTGCAGTTGCGCGAGCAGAAGCAGGGCGGCATCACGGCGGTCGTCGTCCTGCCCAAGTCCCTGCTCGCCGCCGCGCCCGCCGTCGCCGTCCCCTCGGCGACGACCGCCCGCACGGCGGGCGGCGCCCCCGCGCTCTCCCTCCCGGGCGCGGACGCCGAGGTCAACTCCAATGTCCTGTACGCCCGTTCGGACCGCGACCCGCTGATCGCGGCGGCGGAGGAGTCGCTGCGGGACGCCGGTGAGGCGCCCCTCGCCGACAGTCCCGTACGCGAGGACGACGCAGACGACGCAGGCGGCACAGGCGACGAAGCCGACGCGGACGCGGACGCGAGCCCGCAGCGTGGCGCCGAGGAGGAGCAGCCCTCCGAGCCCGTCGCCACCGGCCCCGAGACGACCATGGTGCTCATGGCACCGGTACCCCCGGCCGAGGACCTCTCCGAGCCCGCCGAAGCCGAGGCCCGTGCACCCGAGGCCGCCACCCCGTCCATCGCGCTCCCCGCGCAGACGAGCACCGACCCGTACGCAATCGGCCCGGACGCCCACGAGCGCGTCCCGGACGCGCCGAACCAGCCGCAGCCGCAGTCGGCGTACGAACCGCAGACAGCACAGGCACCGCAGGAATCGCACACACCGCACACACCGCACGCACCGCAGGAACCGGACGAGCCGGTCACCGACAAGGGGCTGCCCAAGCGGACCCCGAAGATCTCCGCGCCCGCCCCGGCGGCGAGGCCGCGCAACGCGTCCGTGGACGCCGAGGCCCTGCGCCGCAGGCTCGGTGGCTTCCACCGGGGCGCGAACCACGGCCGCCGTGACGTCGAAGCGGAGATCGCCGAACAGACGTCGGGGCTGCAGCAGCCCGCCGCACATGCCGTAGAACCCAAGGGGGACACAGTCGAGGAGGCAAGCAGTTGATCGCGCCCAGTACCTTCGGACTGAGCAGTGAAGCCCGCAATCTGCACTGGCTGCTGACGAACCTCGTCGAGGAGGTGCCGGGGCTCCTGTCGGTCGCGGTGGTCTCCTCCGACGGCCTGTTGCTGCTCTCCTCCGACCCCGGGAGAAACGCCGAGGCGCGTCGCGGCACGGAGAAGCGCACGGGTCCCAAGGGCTCGGCGGCGGACCTGGCCACCATCGTGTCCGGCATCGGCAGCCTCGCCATCGGCGCCGCCAAGCTGATGGACGGCGGAGGCGTCAAGCAGACGATGGTCGCGATGGAGGACGGCGGCCTGTTCGTCATGTCGATCAGCGACGGCTCGCTGCTCGGTGTGCACGGTGCCCCGGACTGCGACATGAGCGTCGTCGCGTACCACATGGCGCTCTTCGTGGGCCGTGCCGGGCACGTCATGACCCCCGAACTCCGCAGCGAGCTGCGGCAGTCGATCGAGGCCACGGCGATGGAGGCGGCCAAGTGAACGACGTGAGCGGCACGCCCAGACTCCCGGTCCGCGGCGGCGACCGCAAACCCGCCCGCGTACGCCCGTACTCACTCACCGGCGGCCGTACGCGCTTCGGGCACGTCCTGCTCGTCGAGACGTTCGTGGCGGCGCTGGAAGCCTCGCCGGAGCGCCCGGAACTGGAGAATGGTTCCCTCTCCACCCGGGTGATGCCCGAGATGCGGGCCATCGTCGAACTCTGCCGCCGGATGCGTACGGTGGCCGAGGTTGCCGCCCTGCTGAAGATGCCGCTCGGTGTGGTCCGGGTGCTCCTCAGCGACCTGGCGGACCAGGGAAAGATCCGTGTGTACGGAACAGGTCACGGCCCGGGACAGCCGGACCGCGCTCTGCTGGAAAGGGTGCTGAGTGGACTCCGTCGTCTCTGACGCCTCCCGCGTCGCAGATGCCTCGCGATATCCCGGGTCTCCCCAACTCATAGAACCTGACGATGAGTTGAAGGCCTGGCAGAAGGACCGTACGCGCGCCCCGATCGCCACGAAGATAGTCGTGGCCGGCGGCTTCGGCGTCGGCAAGACCACCCTCGTCACCGCCGTCTCGGAGATCACGCCTCTCCAGACGGAGGCGCTGATGACCGAGGCGAGCGAGGACACCGACGACCTCAGCTCGACCCCGGAGAAGCTGACCACCACCGTGGCCATGGACTTCGGCCGCATCACGCTCGACGACGACCTGGTCCTGTACCTGTTCGGCACGCCGGGGCAGCAGCGGTTCTGGTTCATGTGGGACGACCTCGTGCGCGGGGCGATCGGCGCGGTGGTCCTCGCCGACACGCGCCGCCTGAAGGACTGCTTCCCGGCGCTCGACTACTTCGAGAGCTGCGGGCTGCCGTACGTCGTCGCCGTCAACCACTTCGACGGCAGCGAGAAGTACGAGCCGGAGGACGTACGCGAGGCCCTCACGATTCCGCCACACATACCTGTCATGATCATGGACGCGCGCCGCAGGTTCTCGGCGATCGAGACCCTGCTGGCCCTCGTCGGCCACGCACTCGAAGTCAGCCCGGAATAACCGGAACAAGACGCACCCGGAACCAGACGTACGCAGAGAAGGACAGGCATGCGGAAGATACTCGTCGTCGGAGCCGGCCAGTCCGGACTCCAGCTCGCCCTCGGACTCCAGTCGAACGGGTACGAGGTCACCCTGATGTCCAACCGCACGGCGGACGAGATCCGTACCGGCCGCGTCATGTCGACGCAGTGCATGTTCCACACGGCGTTGCAGTACGAGCGCGATCTCCAGGTGAACTTCTGGGAGTCCCAGGCCCCGAAGATCGAAGGACTCGGCGTCTCGGTCGCAGCCCCCGGCTCGCACGACCCCGGGCCGACCCAGCGCGTGATCGACTGGGTCGGCAGGCTCGACGGCTACGCGCAGTCCGTCGACCAGCGCGTCAAGATGGCCGGCTGGATGGAGACGTTCGCCCAGCGCGGCGGCCAACTGGTCATCCACGGCGCGGCGGTCGGCGACCTCGACTACTTCTCCCGTACGTACGACCTGGTCCTCGTCTCGGCCGGCAAGGGCGAACTGGTCTCGATGTTCGGCCGCGACGCCTCCCGCTCCCCGTACACGGAGCCGCAGCGGGCGCTGGCCGTCGCGTACGTCCACGGTCTTGGCCCGCGCCCGGAGCACCCGGACTACGACGCGGTCCGCTGCAACCTCGTCCCGGGCGTGGGTGAACTCTTCGTCATGCCCACCTTCACCACCTCCGGCCGGGCGGACATCCTCTTCTGGGAGGGCATACCCGGCGGCCCGCTGGACGCCTTCCAGGGCGTCAAGGACCCGGCCGAACACCTCTCCCTGACCCTGGAACTCATGGAGCGGTTCACGCCGTGGGAGTACGCGCGGGCCACCAAGGTCGAACTCACCGACGCCGGCGGCACGTTGGCCGGACGCTACACGCCCACGGTCCGCAACCCCATAGGCCGGCTGCCCGGCGGCGGCCTGGTCCTCGGCGTCGCCGACGTGGTCGTCGCCAACGACCCGATCACCGGTCAGGGCTCCAACTCGGCCTCGAAGTGCGCGGCTTCGTACCTCGACTCGATCCTCTCGCACGGCGAGAAGGAGTTCGACGAGACGTGGATGCGGGACACCTTCGAGCGGTACTGGGAGACGGCCCAGCACGTGACCAAGTGGACGAACGCGATGCTCGGCGCACCGCCGGAGCACGTCCTCAACCTGATCGGCGCGGCGGGCCAACTCCCCCCGGTCGCCGACCGCTTCGCGAACGGCTTCAACGACCCGTCGGACTTCGAGAACTTCTTCTACGACCCGGAGAAGACGGGCGCGTACCTGGCGTCGGTCGCCGGCGCCTGACGGGATCGTCGCGCCGCCCTCGACGCGCTCGGGTCCGACCCGGCTACCAGCGCAACTCCCCGTTCTCGTCCTGGAGAGTTCCGGTGGGACCGTCCGCGTCGAGGGTTGCCAGGCGCACGACAGTCCTGGCGCTCTCATCCACCGGCCTTCCGATTCCGAGGGCCGCGGTCATGTCGGTGGCGGTGGTGCCGGGCTCAAGGGCATTGAACTTGATGCCCGGCTGGGACTTGGCGTACTGGACCGTGAGCATGGTCGTCGCCGACTTGGATGCCGAATAGAGCGCCAACGGCACGTTGAACTCCGGCCGGTCCGGGTTGTTCACCGCCCAGAACGACCCGAGGCTGCTGGAGACGTTGACCACGACGGGGTTCGAGGATCTGCGCAGCAGAGGAAGTGCCGCCTCCGTGACGCGCACGACTCCCACCGTGTTGGTGTCGAAAACCCGTATCGCCTCGGGGCCGTTGACGACTTCGCTCCCGAGGATGCCGGCGTTGTTCACGAGAACGTCGAGCCGGCCCTCGGCCGCATCGATCGTCGCCAGCGCGCTGCTCACCGACGCGTCGTCGGTCACGTCGAGCTGCACGAACTGTGCGCCGAGCGCCGCGGCGGCCTTCTTGCCCCGCTCGACGTCACGCGCGCCCATGTAGACGACGTGGCCCAACTCCAGAAGCTGTCTGGCTGTCTCGAAGCCGATGCCCTTGTTGGCCCCGGTGATCAGTGTGACGGTCATGCCGTTCCTCCAGAATCAAGTGGCCGGAGTGGGCTGTTGCCGATGTCCGGACAGCCTCCCCCGACTTCTGTATCGATCGCCGCAGAAGTCGACGATAGCACTTCCGCATCGATCGATGCGGAAGAGGTAGACTGCGGGGGTGGAGACGAAACAGAGCGGCGCCAAACAGGGCGGTCCCATCGGGCGACCGCGAGGGTTCGACGCCGACGAGGCCCTCGAACGGGCCATGCTGGTCTTCTGGGAGCACGGCTACGAAGGGGCCAGCCTGGCTCACCTGACGAACGCGATGGGCATCTCCACCACCAGCATGTACGCGGCCTTCGGCAACAAGGAGGCGCTGTTCCGCAAGGCCCTGGAGCGCTACACCGAAGGCCCGAGCGCCTACCTGCCCCGGGCCCTGGAGGAGCCGACCGCCCTGGGCGTGGCCACCGCGATCCTGGCCGGCACCGTTCGGACCACCACCCGCCCGGCCCATCCCAACGGCTGCCTGGGCGTCCAGGGCGCCCTGACCGTCAGCGACGCCGGGCGGGAGGTCCGTGACCTGCTCGTCGCCTGGCGCGACAACGGCTACTCCCTTGTCCGAGAGCGGTTCCAGCGAGCCGTCGACGACGGGGACCTGCCTCCGGAGACGGACCCGGGGCTACTGGCCCGCTACCTCACCGCCCTGGGGTACGGCATCGCCGTGCAGGCCGCGAGCGGTGTGGGCCGCGACGAACTCCAGGAGATGGCCGACGCCGCCCTGCGCAACTGGCCGCTCTCCTGAGCTCTTACCTCGGGTGCGGGCCGGTCGTGGCTGATCGCGCAGTTCCCCGCGCCCCTTCCGGGGCGCTGGAAGGGGTGCTGTAGCCCTCGTCGGAACCGTCCGTCGCGCCCTCGGGGAACTCTGGCGGGGTGTAGGTCTGCAGCGGCTCTCCGCCTGGGTCCGGTCGTACGGCACCCAGTACGGGATTGGCGGCGATGGGGGACACCTTGACCGTCGCCCCCGGTCTCGGAGCCTGGACGACCATGCCGTCGCCCAGATACATGGCGACATGGGTGGCCTCGGGGAAGTAGACGACCAGGTCCCCCGGACGCAGCTCGCTCAGCTCCACGCGAGGCAGTTGGGCCCACTGCTCCTGGCTGGTACGGGGGATGGCGCGGCCCGCGCTGCCCCAGGCCTCCGAGGTGAGACCGGAGCAGTCGTACGTGTCCGGCCCCTCGGCGCCCCACTCGTACGGCTTGCCGATCTGGTCCACGGCATGGCGCAGCGCCCGGTCCCCTTCACGGGAGGGCGGCCGCGCACTGCTCAGCGCACCCGAGGACACGAGCTCGTCCTGCGCCTCGGCCACGCCCGACTTCTCCAACTCGGCCACCCGGGCGAGCTGTTCGGCGCTCAGTGAGACGAGCAGCTCCTCGACGTCCTTCAGCCGCTTCCCCACGAGGTCGCGGTCCTTCTTCTGCCGTTCGGCGAGGGTGAGTTGCTCGTCGAGCGCGCGCCGGGCCTCCCGGGCCAGCCCGTCGGTCCTCCGCTCGTCCACCACCAGCCGGTCGACCGTTCCGGCGCGCTCCAGCGAGACCTGCCGGATCACCTGGCCCTGGTCGAGCGCGTGCTGAGGATCGCGGGCGAGCAGCAGCCGTACGTACGAGGAGATCTCGCTCGTGCCCTGGTACTGCTGCCGGGCGAGCCGTCCGGCGGCGCCGCGACTGCCCTGGAGCGAGAGCCGGGCCGCCGACAGGCGACCGTTGAGCCTGGCAACCTCGGTCCGCTGCCGCTTCAGCTTCTCCTCGGTCGCGTTGTACGTCTCGGTCGCCTCCTCGGCCTCCCGGTACAGCCGCTGGAGGTCGGTCAGCAACTCGGCGACGGACGGCTCGCCTTCCGGTACGGAACCCGGTGCCAAGCTCCCGCCGGGCTCGGCCACCGGACTCTCACCGGGCTCGGGCACCGCCGCCGCAGGCCCGGGTGCGAGGACGGCGCCGGCCGCGATCGCCGCCGTACAGACCAGCCGCAGAAGCCTTCCTGACACGTCATCACCTCCGGTGCGGGGCGCGGCCCTTCCGCTCCTCCGCACCACGAGCGTCAGACGCGCGCGCGAGCCCCGCGCGGCGAGCGTGGGCGATCCGGCCCAACCAGGTCACTCGTCGGTGTCGTCCGACTTGCCGTCCGGCGTGGCGTCTGGCTTGATGGCCGGCTTGGACCACGGCCACCGGAGCCTGCCGCCGCTCGTGTCCGTGGGGTCGTACTCGTACTTCCACCCCTGATGGAGCGCGAGCCGCCTGCTGGTCCCCGACTGCACGCGCCGGTAGACGAGCACGGTCGGCGGGCCACCGGCGTTGTCCGGGACCGGAACCCGGTACACCTTCGGCGGGTGTCCGGTCGGACCGAGCAGGACCGGCAGCACCCGGCCGTCCAGGGGGCCGCCTTCGAAGGGGGTGTCTTCGCTCTTCACGCAGCCAGTGTCACAGCAGGTGTGCCGCGTCGCTCACCACGGGCACTACCGCCTGCGCGAACGTGCCCATCGGACCGTCCGCGGGCTCCATCGCGAGCGCGGCCCGTACGGCACCGGCCGTCTGGGCGTCGCGCCCCGCTGTCGCCACCAGACACGCGACGAACTGCTCGACGAGCCAGTCCCGCAGCTCGTCCAGCGGCGGTTCCTTCTCCTCATCCAGCCAGATCAGGGAGGCGGCCTCGACCGCCGTGATCCACATCCGGACGGTCATCCGCAGCCGGGGTCCCGGCTTCTCGACCTCCAGATGAACCAGGATGTGCTCGGCGGCGGCCCGTCGCACGCCGTCCACGATGGCCGTGGTCCGTGACGTCTCGACGACGCTTCCGCCCTGCAGCAGCGCGCTGAATCCCGCGTCGTGCTCGTCCACGAAGGCGAGATAGCGGTCCAGGGCGTTGGAGAGCCGCTGGGTGAGCGGGCCCTCCGGGGGTTCGGCGAAACAGTGCTCCAGCTCTTCCGCGGCGGATCTCAGCGCGGCCTCGTACAACTGCTGCTTGCCGCCGGGGAAGTACCGGTACACCAGTGGGCGTGAGACGCCGGCCGCCTCCGCCACGTCGTCCAGGGAGACCTCCTCCGGAGCCCGGGCCGCGAACAACACCAACGCCGCGTCGAGCAATTGGCTCCGCCGCTCTTCGACACTGAGCCGCCGATACGCGCGTGCAGGAACCTCCGAGGTCATGCCCCGCAGCGTAACCTTTCCCGCCCGCACCGCCCCATTCCCGGGGGCTTCGCCCCCAGACCCCCGTATCGCGCTGCCGCGCTCGTCCTCAAGCGCCGGACGGGCTGGGTGGGTGGGGGCTGATGGGGTGGGTGGGTTGACCGTGGGT
>NZ_JBITFQ010000005.1:0-456925 GCF_044456225.1 Streptomyces sp. NPDC050988
AAACGCCCGGTTACATTCCGAACCCGGAAGCTAAGCCTTACAGCGCCGATGGTACTGCAGGGGGGACCCTGTGGGAGAGTAGGACACCGCCGAACAAATATTGCAGAAAGCCCCCGCACTTCGGTGCGGGGGCTTTCTTGCGTTTCAGGGCTGTTCTGCAGTGGTTAAAGGCGGCCCGCTGCCTTGAGTGCCAGATATGCGTCCGCCAAGGCCGGCGGCAGGTCGTTCGGGGTCGCGTCGACGACAGTCACGCCGTGGCGCGTGAGTTGTTCCGCGGTGCGATGGCGTTCCGCCTGGGCTTGCGCTGCCGCAGCTGCCTCGTACACGGCTTCGGTGCTTCCCCGTGCGGCTGCCATTTGCTCTATGTGGGGGTCGGACACCGAAGCGACGAGGACTGTGTGGCGCTGGGTGAGGCGGGAGAGTACGGGAAGCAGGCCTTCCTCGATGGGGGCCGCGTCGAGGGTCGTGAGGAGCACGATCAGGGAGCGGCGGGGGGCCGTGCGGAGAGCGGTGGAGGTCAGACCGCGGGCATCCGTTTCGAGGAGTTCCGGTTCGAGGCGGGTCATGGCGTTGACCAGGGAGGGAAGGACATCGCCTGCGGATCGGCCCTGTACGAGGGCGCGTACGCGGCGGTCGTATGCGAGGAGGTCCACGCGGTCGCCGGCTCGGGAGGCCAGGGCCGCGAGGAGGAGGGCCGCGTCCATGGAGGCGTCGAGGCGGGGGATGTCTCCGACGCGGCCCGCTGACGTGCGGCCCGTGTCGAGGATCAGGAGGATGTGGCGGTCTCGTTCGGGGCGCCAGGTGCGTACGGCGACCGTGGACTGGCGGGCCGTGGCGCGCCAGTCGATCGAGCGGGTGTCGTCGCCGGGGACGTACTCGCGGAGGCTGTCGAATTCCGTGCCCTCGCCTCGGGTGAGGACGCTGGTGCGGCCGTCGAGTTCGCGCAGGCGGGCCAGCTTCGAGGGGAGGTGCTTGCGGCTGGTGAAGGGGGGCAGGACGCGTACCGTCCAGGGGACTTTGTGGCTGCCCTGGCGGGCGAGGAGACCGAGAGGACCGTACGAGCGGATGGTGACGCGGTCCGCGTGGCGGTCGCCGCGGCGGGTGGGGCGCAGACGGGTTGTCACGCGTCGGCGTTCGCCTGCGGGGACCGTGAGCTCGTGGCGGGACGCGGCGATCTCCGTGCCGGGCTGCCAGCTGCTCGGGGGCCAGGCGTCGCGGATGCGGGCGCGCAGCGGGCGGCCGGAGGTGTTGGTGACCGTGAGGGTGACGTCGGCTGTTTCGCCGAGGCGTGCCGAGGTGTCGCCGGAGCGGGTCAGGCCGAGGCTGCGTACGGGGGCCGCCAGGACGAAGTCGCAGGCGCAGGCAAGGGCCAGCGGGACGTACACGCCGAGGATGCCCGTCCAGCTGGGTTCCCAGAAGCCGACGGGGAGGGCGCCGAGGGCCGCCAGGAGCGCGGTGCGTCCGGTGAGGGCCATCAGCGGGGTACGGGGACGTGGGCGAGGATCGCGTTGATGACCGAGTCGGCCGTCACGCCCTCCATCTCAGCTTCCGGGCGGAGTTGGACGCGGTGGCGGAGGGTCGGGAGCGCGAGGGCTTTCACATCGTCCGGGATGACGTAGTCGCGGCCGGTCAGCCAGGCCCAGGCGCGGGCCGTGGCCTGGAGCGCCGTCGCGCCGCGCGGGGAGACGCCGAGGGTGAGGGACGGGGATTCGCGGGTGGCGCGGCAGATGTCCACTACGTAGCCGGTGATTTCGGGGGAGACCGTGGTCTTCGCGACTGCGGCGCGGGCGGCTTCGAGGTCGGCCGGGCCCGCTACGGGGCGTACGCCGGCGGCGCGCAGATCGCGCGGGTTGAAGCCCTCCGCGTGGCGGCTGAGGACGTTGATCTCGTCCTGGCGGGACGGGAGGGGGATCGTCAGCTTCAGGAGGAAACGGTCCAGCTGGGCTTCGGGGAGGGGGTACGTGCCCTCGTACTCGACCGGGTTCTGGGTCGCGGCGACCAGGAACGGCTCGGGGAGCGGGCGGGGGGTGCCGTCGACCGTGACCTGGCGTTCCTCCATCGCTTCGAGGAGCGAGGACTGGGTCTTGGGCGGCGTGCGGTTGATCTCGTCGGCGAGGAGGAGGTTCGTGAAGACCGGGCCGGGCTGGAAGGAGAACTCGGCGGTGCGGGAGTCGTAGACGAGGGAGCCCGTGATGTCGCTCGGCATCAGGTCGGGGGTGAACTGGACGCGCTTGGTGTCGAGTTCCAGTGCGGATGCGAGGGCCCGGACGAGCAGCGTTTTCGCCACTCCGGGGACGCCTTCGAGCAGGACGTGTCCGCGGCAGAGGAGGGCGACGACGAGGCCGGTGACGGCGGGGTCCTGGCCGACCACGGCTTTGGCGATCTCGGTGCGCAGGGCTTCCAGGGAGGAGCGGGCGGTGCCCGGATCCCCGGTGTACCCGGCGTTGTCAGTGGTCGGGGCCATCATGGACGGCGTACCTCTCTTTCGAGGGCGTCGAGTTGGTCGGCGAGGGCGATGAGGGCCGCGTCGTCGCTGGGTGGCGGCCCGAAGAGGAGGGAGTGCAGGGCCTGTCCTTCGCGGCGGAGCTGGGCGGACAGGGCGGGGAGCAGGGCCTCGGGCGCGTGCGCCTGGGCGGGGGAAACGCCGACGAGGGGGGCGAGGCGGGTGCGGGTGGTGGAGCGCAGAGCCGCGGAGGCGCGGTCGCGTGCGTTGGACTTGCGGTAGAGGCGGGCGCGGCCTTCGACGGTTTCGGAGGCGCGGATCGCGACGGGGAGTTTCTCGGGCACGAGCGGGCCGAGGCGGCGGGCGCGCCAGAGGGCGGCCAGGATCGCGGCGAAGAGGAGCTGCAGCGTGCCCCAGAGCCAGCCGGAGGGCATCAGGTCGAAGAAGCTGCGGTCACCGGCGTCGGTGGCCGAGTCGTCGGAGAGCGAGGGGAGGTACCAGACCAGGTGGGGGCGGGAACCGAGCAGTTGGAGGGCGAGCGAGGCGTTGCCCTGCTTGTCGAGGCGTTCGTTCTGGAGGATGTCGGGAGCACCGAGTACGACGGTGTCGCCGTTGCCCTCGGCCGCCGGGATGCGCAGCAGGGTGGGCATGCTGTCGCCGGGGTAGCAGGAGTCGGCGCCGGCCGCGCTCGTGGTGTAGCGGATGCCGCCCGTTTCGGCCTTACCCGCTCGTCGGGCGGCGGGCAGGGAGCACTGGGGCGACAGCGTGGTGTCGAAGCTGGGCGCGGGGTCGGCGTCCACTCCCGGGGCGAGGGTCCCGACGGACGGGGTGGTGGGGGCGACGAGGACAGTACGGCCGCCGGAGTTCGCGAACGCCGAGTGGAGGCGCTCCTGCTGACGGTCGGTGAGCAGGTCGGGGCGGGCGACCAGCAGGGTCGTGTCGGAGCCGGTGGCGGCCGCGGCCTCTTCCAGGGTGGTGACCACGCGGGTGGACACACCTTGGTCGGCGAGGAGTTCGGCGACGGCGCGGCTGCCGGAGGGGGTTGCGGAGCGCGGGTCGAGGCTGCCGCTCTCGGCGTCCGAGCGGACCGCGGCGATGGCGACGGCCGCCGCCAGGAGGATCACGAGTGCGAGCAGCACACCGCGCGAGCGGGTCCACAGCTGACGGGCGGTGGGAGAGGCCGAGGTGGACGGCGGGGTGGCCTTGGGCGTCTCGGGTGCGGGGGCCTCGGTGGTCACTCGGCGGCCCCCTGGTGGGCGCTGTGGGCCGTGCTGTGGGTGCTGCTCGCGAGGACCGGCCGGGTGCGTTCCAGTTCGCGGTCGAGTTGCGAGAGGCGTTGGTACGTCTCCGAGCCGGCCGTTCGTCCGCCGTACGTCACGTCGTCGAAGTCCCGGGCGGCGGCGCGCAGTCGGTCCGTGTGGGCGGGGAGTGTGCGGCCCGCTTCGGCGGCGGCCTCGTCGGCGGTGCGGCCGGGGCGGGGGTCGAGCAGGGCGCGTTCCTCCAGGGAGCGCACGACGGCGCGCATGCGCTCCTGGACGGCCTGGTTCCAGTGGGCCTGGGCCGCGTGTGCCTCGGCGGCCGCGCGGTGCTCGGCGGCGCTGCGCGGCCGGTCGTCGAAGAGCGGGGCCGCTGATGTCGGGCCGCGGCGTGGGGTGCCGAGGCGCCACCAGAGGGCGCCGATGAGGGCCAGGGCCGCCAGGACGACGACGAGGAGGCCGAGTGCGCCGCCGGGTGTCGCGGCGGAGG
This sequence comes from Streptomyces sp. NPDC050988, assembly GCF_044456225.1. Lineage (NCBI taxonomy): Bacteria > Bacillati > Actinomycetota > Actinomycetes > Kitasatosporales > Streptomycetaceae > Streptomyces > Streptomyces sp. NPDC050988. The sequence continues at coordinate 4,190 of NZ_JBITFQ010000005.1, forward strand.
CGGCGTTGAACAGCTTGTCGACCCATTCCCAGAAGGCGTCCAGGGCTCGTTCGACAAGGCTGGGGTCGTTCTCGTGGTACATCCGCTTGGACAGCTCGCGCCGGGCCGCCTCCTGCGCGGGGTCGCGCGGGATGGTGACCGGCGGTTCGCCTTCGCCACGCGACAGCGTGAGTACGGTTGTGCCGTTGGCGCGTGGCAGCGCCAGTACCGCTGTGAGAACTCCCCCCGCCAGGCTCACTCCGTCAGCTCCCCGGGGTGGAGCCGGGGGTGCCGGAGCCGTAGTCCTGGACACCGGCCGCGCGGGCCAGGTCGAGGTCGAGGGCCTCGCGGCGGATGCGCTGGTCGATGTAGAGGAGCACGGAGACGCCGGCGGTGATCGGGAACGTGAGCATGGAGCCGATCACCGCGCCGATCCCGCTGATGATGAGGAACGTCCAGCCGAGGTCGCCGGTGCCGGTGTTGAGGAAGCCGGTGACCCCCTCCCCGCTGAGCGCGGAGGCGAGGAAGGCGAAGGGGATCACGATGATCGACGCCACGATGTTCGCGATGATCGTGGCGAGCAGCTGGATGCCGAAGACCCGCCACCAGGAGCCGCGGACGAGCTTCGCGGAGCGGCTCATCGACTTGAAGACGCTCTGCTTCTCCAGCATCAGGGCGGGCGAGGCCAGGGAGAAGCGGATCATCAGCCAGATCGCGACGACTGCCGCCGCCAGGCCGCCGAGGACGGCGAGCGCGATGGCGCCGTCACCTCCGCCGGCGAAGGCGACGAGGATGCCGGGCAGTGTGCCCAGGGCGCCGACGGTGATGGCGATGAGCGGGAGCAGGAAGGTCAGGCCGAAGAGCTTGGGCAGCTGCGGCCGTGCGTCGCTCCAGGCCTCCGCGGTGGTCACCGACTTGCCGAGTACGGCGCGGCTGGTCACGGTCGTGAGCAGGGCGGTCGCCACGATCGTGCCGAGCAGGGTGATCAGCAGGACGGCGCCGGAGTTCAGGAGGCTGTCGCCCAGGGCTCGCGACAGTTCGCCGGCGGTGGCGCTGGGGTCGTTGAGGGTCTCCGTGCTGGCGCTGTCGTCCAGGACGAAGCCCTGGAGCAGGATCACGGCGATCTGCGTGAAGACCGCCACGGTCAGCGAGATACCGAGCACGGTGCGCCAGTGCGTACGCATCGTGGACACCGCGCCGTCGAGGATCTCGCCGACGCCGAGCGGGCGGAGCGGGATGACGCCGGGCTTGGCTGCGGGCGGGGGACCGCCCCAGCCGCCTCCCCAGCCCGGGTGGCCGCCGGGGCCGTAACCGCCGGGGCCGCCGTAGCCACCAGGGCCGCCGGGACCTCCGTAGCCGCCGTACCCGCCGTACCCGCCGGGGCCGGAGGGCGGTTGGCCGCCCCAGCCCGGGCCCGCGGGGGGCTGGCCGCCCCAGCCCGGGCCGGGCGGTGGTGGCGGGGCCTGGGGCGGGGTGTCCTGGGGGCTGCCGGGGGACGGCCACTGGGCCGGCGGGGGCTGCTCCTTGGACCACTTCGGGCCGGGGCCGGACGGGTCGGCGCCCGGCTGGCCCGTGGGCTCCGTGGGCTCCGTGGGACCGGGCGGGTCCGCGGGCTCGGCAGGAGGGCCGGAAGCCGTCGGCTCCTGTCCGTTCTGCCCGTCGGAGGGGGCAGATCCGGGCGATGCCCAGCCCGGAGTGTCTTTCATCGTCGCTCCTTCACGGTGCCCGTCCGCGGTCGCGGCGGCAGGTTGGCAGCCATCGTGCCACGGTGTGGCCGGGAAGTGACCGGCTGCCGTATGGGCTGCACACCTTCAATTGTCCGGCCGGTACGGGGCAGACTGGGCGGATGGCTGATCAGTACGCGCAATCCCGCGAGAACCAGCGGCCCACCGAGACTCCGGCGATCCGTTGGGACGAGCCGCCGGAAGGCCCTGTGCTGGTCCTCCTCGACCAGACACGGCTGCCCGCCGAGGAGGTCGAGCTGGTGTGCACGGACGCGCCCGCCCTGGTGGAGGCGATCCGTACGCTCGCCGTGCGCGGGGCGCCGCTGCTCGGCATCGCGGGGGCCTACGGGGTCGCGCTCGCCGCCGCCCGGGGGTTCGACGTGGACGAGGCCGCGGCCTCGCTCGCGAGTGCTCGGCCGACCGCGGTGAACCTCTCGTACGGGGCGCGCAGGGCCCAGGCGGCCCACCTCGCGGTCCTGCGGGGTGGCGGTGACCAGAAGCAGGCCGCCGATGCCGCGCTGGCCGCAGCGAAGGCGCTGCACGCGGAGGACGCCGAGGCCAGCGCCCGGATGGCCACGCACGGGCTGGCGCTTCTCGACGAGCTTCTGCCCGGCGGAAATCACCGGATCCTGACGCACTGCAACACCGGTGCGCTGGTGTCCGGGGGCGAGGGCACGGCGTTCGCGGTGGCGCTCGCGGCGCACCGGGCGGGGCGGCTTCGCAGGCTCTGGGTGGACGAGACGCGGCCGTTGCTGCAAGGTGCTCGCCTGACGGCCTATGAGGCGGCGCGGAGCGGAATGGCGTACACCTTGCTCACGGACAACGCGGCGGGATCGCTGTTCTCGGCGGGAGAGGTGGACGCGGTGCTGATCGGTGCCGACCGGATCGCGGCCGACGGTTCGGTGGCGAACAAGGTGGGGAGCTATCCGCTCGCGGTGCTGGCCAGGTACCACCACGTGCCGTTCATCGTGGTGGCGCCGGTGACGACGGTGGATCCGGACACTCCGAACGGAGCAGCGATCGAGGTCGAGCAGCGTGCCGGACATGAAGTGACGGAGATCACAGCGCCCCAGGTGCCGGTGGCGGGAGCGGAAGCGGGAGGCGGGATACCGGTGGCACCCCTGGGGACCCAGGCGTACAACCCGGCGTTCGACGTGACGCCGCCCGAGCTGGTGACTGCGATCGTCACCGAAGAGGGCGCCGTGTCTCCTGTGACGGCTGAGGCGCTAGAAGAGCTGTGTGACAGGTCACGCCAGGTAACGATTTAGTTAATGGGATGATGTCGTTTATGAAGGGACGAGTCCTTGTCGTCGATGACGACACCGCACTGGCCGAGATGCTCGGCATTGTGTTGCGTGGTGAAGGTTTTGAGCCGTCTTTCGTAGCCGACGGCGACAAGGCGCTGGCCGCTTTCCGTGAGAGCAAGCCCGACCTGGTGCTCCTGGACCTGATGCTTCCCGGCCGGGACGGTATCGAGGTGTGCCGCCTGATCAGGGCGGAGTCCGGGGTACCGATCGTGATGCTCACCGCGAAGAGCGACACCGTCGATGTCGTGGTCGGCCTGGAGTCCGGCGCGGACGACTACATCGTGAAGCCGTTCAAGCCGAAGGAGCTGGTGGCCCGGATCCGGGCCAGGCTGCGCAGGTCGGAGGAGCCGGCGCCCGAGCAGCTCGCCATCGGTGATCTGGTCATCGACGTGGCCGGTCACTCTGTGAAGCGGGAGGGGGCGTCCATCGCGCTGACTCCGCTGGAGTTCGACCTGTTGGTGGCGCTGGCCCGCAAGCCGTGGCAGGTGTTCACGCGAGAGGTGCTCCTGGAGCAGGTGTGGGGCTACCGCCACGCGGCGGACACCCGGCTGGTGAACGTCCATGTGCAGCGGCTGCGCTCCAAGGTCGAGAAGGACCCGGAGCGGCCGGAGATCGTGGTGACCGTCCGTGGCGTCGGTTACAAGGCCGGACCGAGCTGACATGTCCCGGGACAGTGCCGCTTCGGCGCCCGGCCAGCCGGGGACCCGCGCGGGGCGGCCTGTCGGCCGGAAGACGACGGGCTCCCGCTGGGGACAGTTCACCGAGGGCGGGCTGCTGCAGGGCGGAGTCCAGGGCAGCCCGGTCCTTCGGCTGTTCATGCGCTGGGTGCGCCGTCCGCTGCTGCCCGTCATGCGGCTGTGGCGGCGCAACATCCAGCTCAAGGTCGTCGTCACGACCCTGCTGATGTCGCTGGGGGTCGTTCTGCTGCTGGGCTTCGTGGTGATCGGGCAGGTGCGCAACGGCCTGCTGGACGCCAAGGTGAAGGCCTCGCAGAGCCAGGCCACGGGCGGGTTCACGGTCGCCAAGCAGGAGGCCGACGACGCGGCGGGCGCGGGCGGGGACGACCGTTCCGGCCCGGACGACAACCCCGTCCAGAACGTCAGCGGGTGGATGAGCTCCCTCGTGCAGTCGCTCTCCAGCGGCGGTCAGGGCGCGTTCAGTGTCGTGACCCTCGGCACCACCTCCGCGGACAGTGACAGCAGGGGCCTCGGACCGCGTGCCGCGGGGTACGTCGACCCGAGCCTCAGCGTGCCCCAGGAGCTGCGCGAGCGGGTGGACGGCGGCACGGGCGCGGCCCAGAGCTATACCCGCATCTTCTACACCAACGGCCAGGCGTCCCAGCCGGCGCTGATCATCGGCACCCAGCTCAACGACCCCAAGAACGCCCCGTACCAGCTGTACTACCTCTTCCCTCTCACGCAGGAGGAGAAGTCGCTCAGCCTCGTCAAGGGGACGCTCGCGACGGCCGGCCTGTTCGTGGTGGTGCTGCTCGGGGCGATCGCCTGGCTCGTGGTGCGCCAGGTCGTCACGCCCGTACGGATGGCAGCCGGGATCGCCGAGCGGCTGTCCGCCGGGCGCCTCCAGGAACGTATGAAGGTCACCGGCGAGGACGACATCGCGCGGCTCGGCGAGGCCTTCAACAAGATGGCCCAGAACCTGCAGCTGAAGATCCAGCAGCTGGAGGACCTGTCGCGGATGCAGCGGCGGTTCGTCTCCGACGTGTCGCACGAGCTGCGTACGCCGCTGACGACCGTCCGGATGGCGGCCGACGTCATCCACGACGCGCGCGTGGACTTCGATCCGATGACCGCGCGGTCGGCCGAGCTGCTCGCCGACCAGCTGGACCGGTTCGAGACACTGCTCGCGGACCTGCTGGAGATCAGCCGCTTCGACGCGGGCGCGGCGGCCCTGGAGGCCGAGCCGATAGACCTGCGGGAGGTCGTACGCAGGGTCGTCAGCGGGGCCGAGCCGCTCGCCGACCGCAAGGGTACGCACATACAGGTGGTCGGGGACCAGCAGCCGGTGGTCGCCGAGGCGGACGCCCGGCGCGTGGAGCGGGTGCTGCGCAACCTCGTCGTCAACGCCGTGGAGCACGGCGAGGGCAAGGACGTCGTGGTCAAACTCGCCGCGGCGGGCGGGGCGGTCGCGGTCGCGGTGCGCGACTACGGAGTGGGGCTCAAGCCCGGCGAGGCGACCCGGGTGTTCAGCCGCTTCTGGCGGGCCGACCCGGCACGCGCGCGTACGACCGGGGGTACGGGCCTCGGGCTGTCCATCGCCCTGGAGGACGCGCGGCTGCACGGCGGCTGGCTGCAGGCCTGGGGTGAGCCGGGGGGCGGCTCGCAGTTCCGGCTGACGCTGCCGCGGACCGCGGACGAGCCGCTGCGGGGCTCGCCGATACCCCTGGAGCCCAAGGACTCGCGGCGCAACCGCGGACTGAACGACGCGGGACTGCCCCTCGGCGGCACCCAGAAGCTCGCCACAGTGCCCGCGCAGCCCGCCAGCGAGCGTGCCGTGCCGCCGCCGATGCTCGCCCCGCGGGTGACGGGCGCCGTGGACCCGGCCGCTCTGCCCGGCAACGGCGCGCGCGTGGTGCCGCGGCCCACCGCGGAAGCGCGCGGCCCGAGCACCGAGACGGCGGAGGAGGCCCCGTCCGAGGACGGCCGGGGAACCGGTGAGAGGCCGGAACAGTTGAAGCAGGGGGAGGAATCACGTGGGCGCTGACCGCGATCGGGGCGGCCGTCGGCGTCCGGTGCGTCTGATGACGTACGGCGTCTGCGGGGCCGTACTGCTGACCGGGTGCGCCTCGATGCCGGACGGCGGGGATCTGCGCGGGGTCGAGGCCTCGCAGCGGCCGGACCCGCAGGTCCGGGTCTTCGCCATGCCGCCGCGGGAGAACGCGCAGCCCGAGGAGATCGTGCAGGGCTTCCTGGAGGCTCTGACCAGCGACGATCCGGGATTTGAGACGGCACGCAAGTACCTGACGGGCGAGGCGTCCAAGGAGTGGCGTCCGAACCAGTCGACGACGGTGCTCGCGGACGGGCCGAACACCGCGGCGGAGCACAGCGGCAGCCGGGAGGCGACCGGTGACTACGTCTACTCGCTGACCGGCACCAGGGTCGCCAAGGTGGACTCGCAGTTCGCGTACGAACCCGCCGCGGGAACGTACAACGAGCTCGTGCACCTCGCGAAGTACAAGGAGAAGGACGGCAGCAAGCAGTGGCGCATCGACGAGCTGCCGCAGGGCCTCGTGATGGGGAAGTCCGACTTCCAGCGCAACTACCTGTCCGTCAACAAGTACTACTTCGCGTCGAACACGTCGGGCGGGACGGACGATCAGCTCGGGGCGGTCGCCGACCCCGTCTACGTGCGCGAGCAGGTGGACCCGGTGACGCAGATGGTCCGCTCGCTGCTGAAGGGGCCGACGAGCTGGCTCAAGCCGGTCGTCAGGTCCAGCTTCCCCACGGGTACGGCGTTGAAGAAGGGCGTCAAGACACTCGCGCCCGACGACCAGAACCGGCTGACGGTGCCGCTGAACGACAAGGCGGACCGGATCGGCCAGTCCGTGTGCACCGAGATGGCGGCCCAACTCCTGTTCACCCTCCAGGACCTGACGCCCACGGGCATCGACGAGGTGGAGCTGCAGCGTTCGGACGGCACGCAGTCGTGTGCGCTCGGAGCGAACAAGGCCGAGATCTACGTCGCCCACGGCCCGGCGAAGCGCGCGGAGTACGAGTACTTCATCGACGGTGAGAAGCGGCTCGTCCGGATAGCGAGCACGGGCAGCGAACAGGAGCCCGAGCCGGTTCCGGGTGCGCTCGGCGACGGCGACAAGGCGCTGCGGTCGGCCGCGGTCTCGCGGGACGAGGACAGCGCGGCCGGGGTGTCGCTCGACGGGCGCTCGCTGTACGTCGGGTCGCTCGCGTCGGGCGGTTCGCTCGGGGAGCCCGTGCTGCGCAGCAAGGCCAAGTCGGAGAACGATGGGCTGACGACTCCCAGTTGGGACGCGAGCGGGAACCTGTGGGTGGCCGACCGTGCCCCGAAGACCTCCGAACTGCTGCTGCTCGCCAAGGGCGCGGGTGAGCCTCTGGCCGTCACGACGCCCAGCCTCGACGGGCGGATCGAGGCGGTGCGGGTGGCCGCCGACGGGGTGCGGATCGCGCTGATCGTGCGGAAGGACGACCGGACGACCCTGCTCATGGGGCGCATCGAGCGGCAGAACGGATCGGACGGGAAGCCGTCCGTCTCGATCCACGAACTGCGGTCCGTGGCACCGCAGCTGGAAGAGGTCACGGCCATGTCCTGGGCCGGCGACAGCCGACTGGTCGTGGTCGGGCGCGAGGCCCGGGTCGTGCAGCAGATCCAGTACGTCCAGGTCGACGGCTCGACACCGGTCGGCCCGGCCCCCGCCGCGCTCACCGGCGTGAAGGAGATCGCCGCCTCCGAGGACGAACGGCTGCCCCTGGTGGCCCACTCGGAGGACGGGATCGTGCGGCTCTCGTCCGGGTCCCAGTGGCAGACGGTGGTCAAGAAGGGGATGGCGCCGGTCTATCCGGGGTGAGGTCTTGACGGGCCGGCCGGCCTGGGCCGGCTCGCTTTTCCTTTCCGGGCGCCTCACTCGTGTGGGTGACAACGTCCCTGTGGTTGCCCGGAGTTGTCCACAGGGAGTTGTCCACAGGGGTGGCCGGGGCGCTCGGGCGTTGGCACAGTGGTGGACATGCGGGGGTGGTGGCGGGACCTCACCGACCTGGTGCTGCCGGCCGAGTGCGGAGGCTGTGGGAGACCTCGCACGGTGCTCTGCCCGGAGTGCCGTGCCGCCCTGACGGGGGCCGTACCGAGCCGGGTGCGACCGGAGCCGGAACCACCGGGGCTGCCGGTGGTGCACGCGGCGGCTCCGTACGAGGACGAGGTGCGCGCGGTGCTCCTCGCCCACAAGGAACGGGGTGCGTTGATGCTCGCCGGGCCTCTGGGGGCGGCGCTGGCGGGGGCCGTACGGGTGGGGCTCGCGACCGGCGGCGGAAGCGGGGCGGCGGGGTTCGTGGCTGGTGGTCCCGTCGGAGCGGGTGGCTCCAGGACTCCAGTGTCGCTCGTTCCCGTGCCGTCCGCTCCCTGGGCGGTCCGGGCGCGTGGGCACGACCCGGCACGGCGGATCGCGCTCGCGGCGGCGGGTGAACTGCGGCGTACGGGGACACCGACCCGGGTAGTCGCCGTACTGCGGCAGCGGCGTGCCGTGGCCGACCAGTCGGGGCTCAACTCCCGGCAGCGGCTGGACAATCTCGCCGGCGCCCTGGAGGTGCCCGCGGGAGGAGCGCGGCTGCTGGCAGGCGGCGGGAGGGTCGTGATCGTCGACGACCTGATGACCACGGGCGCGTCCCTGGCGGAGGCGGCACGGGCCTTGAAGGCCGTTCTCGTGGCGGGAACCGGTCCTTACGGCCGAGTAACACCCAAAGTGACAGGGGAAGGTATGTCTCGAGCGACTGCGAGAGGTGTAGGCCGACCAGAAGCGGTCAGGGAAATGAGAGGTACGAACGGCGCCGAAGGCATGCTCGCAGCGGCTGTGGTCGCGGCGACTCCGGCATCTTTCGAAATAAACCGGAACTGACAGAGAAGTTGCGTCGTTGCAGGTAGTGAGAGGTTCCATTCACCTGAATGGAGGTACGTCGCAGTAGAGGGTGACGCCATCCGTCCAGGCGAGATATGTTCGGTTGTGAGGGAATGGCGGACGCCGTCCCTCGCATATCGGAATGCCGTGCCGTGGGTTTTCTGCAATCACCCGCGACGGTGGGTGGAGATCTTGCCCGCGGGGGAGGAGGAGGTGGAAGTCACCGAGTCCGAGGCTCCGCGAGTCGCTGGAGCCTGGTGCAAAAGGGAGATGCTCCGCCGTCGATGCGGAGTGATCCGGGAACGGAGTTCTGCGTGGACATCGTCGTCAAGGGCCGCAAGACCGAGGTGCCCGAGCGGTTCCGCAAGCACGTGGCCGAGAAGCTGAAGCTGGAGAAGATCCAGAAGCTCGACGGCAAGGTGATCAGCCTCGACGTCGAGGTGTCCAAGGAGCCCAACCCCCGACAGGCCGACCGCTCCGACCGAGTGGAGATCACGCTTCACTCCCGCGGTCCGGTGATCCGGGCGGAGGCAGCGGCAAGCGATCCGTACGCGGCGCTGGACCTGGCGGCAGACAAACTGGAAGCGCGACTGCGCAAGCAGCACGACAAGCGGTACACGCGCCGTGGAGCCCGCAGGATCTCGGCAGCCGAGGTCGCCGACCACGTCCCGGGCGCGGCCACGCTCAACGGGAACGGCAGTGTGGTCCACGAGGAAGAGCCCGAGGCGGTGCCGACCAAGAAGATCGGCTCGCTCGAGGTGAAGGGTGACGGCCCCCTCGTCGTCCGCGAGAAGACCCACGTCGCGTCCCCGATGACGCTCGACCAGGCGCTCTACGAGATGGAGCTGGTCGGGCACGACTTCTATCTGTTCGTCGACTCCGAGACCAAGGAACCGAGTGTCGTCTACCGGCGGCACGCGTACGACTACGGCGTCATCCACCTCAGCACGGACCCGATGGTCGCCAAGGCGCAGCAGGCCCCGGCAGGCGGGGCGCTGGGCGGCTGACCTCGCCCGGTGAGCTCCTCCGGCTTTCGGCCGGGGGGGAATCCCAGCGGTGCCCCTGGAGTGCCCGTGCGCCCCCAGGGGCACCGGTGTGCGACCCCTTTGTGCCCCGCTCTGTCGTCCCGTTGTAGCCCGGGCATGAAATCATGGCCGTACCGGCCCAACCGGTGGGCCGTTGCCTCGGGTTGGCGATGGCACAAGAAACACAGGCCACGGCCTTCAGGGGGAGGAACCATGGCGGACAGCTTCGGACCGATGCGTGACGAAGATGCCGACGACGGCGTCGTCGGCATGGGCCCGGACGCGGGGTCCCCACGCAAGGAACCCATCAGGGTCCTTGTCGTGGATGACCATGCCCTCTTCCGTCGCGGCCTGGAGATCGTGCTCGCCGCTGAGGAGGACATCCAGGTCGTCGGCGAGGCGGGTGACGGTGCGGAGGCGGTCGACAAGGCCGCCGATCTGCTGCCGGACATCGTGCTGATGGACGTACGGATGCCCAAGCGCGGCGGGATCGAGGCGTGCACCTCCATCAAGGAGGTCGCACCCAGCGCGAAGATCATCATGCTGACGATCAGCGACGAGGAGGCCGACCTCTACGACGCGATCAAGGCGGGGGCCACCGGATATCTCCTCAAGGAGATCTCCACGGACGAGGTGGCCACGGCCATTCGTGCCGTTGCGGACGGGCAGTCGCAGATCAGTCCGTCGATGGCGTCGAAACTGCTCACCGAGTTCAAGTCGATGATCCAGCGCACGGACGAGCGGCGGCTGGTGCCGGCGCCTCGGCTCACCGAGCGTGAGCTGGAGGTTCTCAAGCTTGTGGCGACCGGGATGAACAACCGGGATATCGCCAAGGAGTTGTTCATCTCCGAGAACACCGTGAAGAACCATGTGCGGAACATTCTGGAGAAGCTGCAGTTGCACTCCAGGATGGAGGCCGTGGTGTATGCGATGCGGGAGAAGATTCTTGAGATTCGTTAGCGGCAGCAGCGTGGTGGGGGCGGGGGTCGGTTCGTAGCTGCGGGTCGGTGGGGGCTTGGCGCGCAGTTCCCCGCGCCCCTAAAGGGGCACTCCTAGCCCAGCGTCCGGCTCAACTCCGTTGTCAGGGCCTCTCGCAAGGCCGGAGTGTTCGCTCGCTCCACCCGGATGTTCGTGCAGTCGACCCAGGTGGCTGCCTCCAGGAGGGCCTGGGCCACTGCCGGTACGGCCTTGGGGCTGTCGAGGGTGACCTGCTTGGCGACCAGTGTGGCGCCCTCGCGGGCCGGGTCCACGCGGCCGACGAGGTGGCCGCCGGCGAGGACCGGCATGGCGAAGTAGCCGTAGACCCGCTTCGGCTTGGGGACGTAGGCCTCCAGGCGGTGGGTGAAGCCGAAGATGCGCTCAGTGCGTGCCCGTTCCCAGACCAGGGAGTCGAACGGCGACAGGAGCGTGGTGCGGTGGCGGCCCCGCGGAGGCGTCTCCAGGGCCGCGGGATCCGCCCAGGCGGGCTTGGACCAGCCCTCCACCGTGACCGGGACCAGACCGGAGTCCGCGAGCACCGCGTCCACCTGCTCGCCCCTGAGGCGGTGGTAGTCGGCGATGTCCGCGCGTGTGCCGACGCCCAGCGACTGCCCCGCGAGCCGGACCAGACGGCGTAGGCACTCCGTGTCGTCCAGCTCGTCGTGGAGCAGGTCGCCCGGGATGGCGCGCTCGGCGAGGTCGTACACCCGCTTCCAGCCTCTGCGCTCCGTGCACACCACCTCGCCGTACATCAGCGCGCGCTCGACCGCGACCTTCGTGCCCGACCAGTCCCACCACTCGCTGGTCTTCTTCGCGCCGCCCAAGTCGGTGGCCGTGAGCGGGCCTTCGGCCTTCAGCTGCTTGATGACCTGGTCGTACGTGCCGTCCGGCAGGTCGTGGTTCCAGTGCGGGCGAGCGCGGTAGGCGCGGCGGCGGAACGCGAAGTGCGGCCACTCCTCGACGGGGAGGATGCAGGCGGCGTGAGACCAGTACTCGAAGGCGTGCGGGCTCGGCGGAGCCGTGCCGTCGGACGCGGGCGTCCAGTAGGCGCCGTCCACCGTCTTGCGGCCGACCGCGCCCAGGCGGGCGTACGGGATGAGTTCGTGGGAGCGGGCCAGGACGGAGATCGTGTCGAGCTGGACCGCGCCCAGGTGCCGCAGTACGCCTCGGACGCCGCCCCTGCGGTCGGGGGCGCCCAGGAAACCCTGGGCGCGCAGGGCGATTCGGCGGGCCTCGTCGGCGGTGAGTTCGGCGGTGGGGCGCGGCAGACTCGTCATGGTCCGCACGATATGCGGTGCCACTGACAATGGTCCCTGAGCTGCGAGAACTGCCGGATGAGGCAGCCGGGGGGACGGGCGGGTGCCGGGAGTTCAGCCCTCTCCTGGAGTGGGCAGGTAGGGCGCTGTCGACGGCAGGCCCAGGTCCGACGGGAGCAGGGATCCGATCCAGCAGTCGCGGCGTACGCCCTTGTTGTTGATGCCGGAACGAAGGGTGCCTTCGATGGTGAAGCCGGCGCGTTCGGCGACCGCGCGGGAGCCCGTGTTGCCGACCTCGGCCCGCCACTCGACGCGGTCGATCGCCAGCTGGGTGAACGCCCAGCGGGAGGCGGTGAGGGCGGCCTCGGTGATGTAGCCGTTGCCCCGGTGTTCCTTCGTCGCCCAGAAACCGATCTCGCCGACCCCCAGGGAGCGCATCGTGATGGCGAGCATGCCGGCGAGTTCACCGCCGACGGGCAGGAAGACACCGAAGGTGAACATCGAGCAGTCCACCCAGCCGTCGGGCACCATCTGCTCGGTGAAGGCCGTGGCGTGCTCGGGCAGATAGGGCGACGGGATCGTGGTCCAGCGCTGGATGTCGGGATCCTGGACGGCGTCGTACACGGCGTCGGTGTCGTGCGGTCCCACCGTGCGCAGCAGGAGCCGTTCGGAGGTCAGTGTGACGGGGTCCATCGGCCGATTCTGCTCGGGCTTCGGTGCGGAAGCCATCACTTTAGCCCTGTGTGAGGCGGCGGTTACCTTTCGTAGCGCTTGCGCGGCACCTTCCGCATCCTCCGCCCGTTGTCCTAGTGGCTGTCACATGCAGACCTCCCGGCGCGGTGGGGTCCTCGCTTACGATGGCCGTTGCTCAAGCTGTGATTTGAAACCGTCATTGAAGCCGACCGTCCCAGGCCCGACCGGCAAGGAGACAAACCCCCGTGTCCGTCCTCTCGAAGATCATGCGTGCAGGCGAAGGAAAGATCCTGCGCAAGCTGCACCGCATCGCGGACCAGGTCAACTCCATCGAAGAGGACTTCGTTGGCCTCTCCGACGCCGAGCTGCGAGCCCTGACCGATGAGTACAAGCAGCGGTACGCCGACGGCGAAAGCCTCGACGACCTGCTGCCCGAGGCGTTCGCGACCGTCCGCGAGGCCGCCAAGCGCGTCCTCGGCCAGCGTCACTACGACGTACAGATCATGGGCGGCGCCGCGCTCCACCTCGGCCATGTCGCCGAGATGAAGACCGGTGAGGGCAAGACCCTGGTCGGCACGCTGCCCACGTATCTGAACGCCCTCTCCGGAGACGGCGTTCACCTCATCACGGTCAACGACTACCTGGCCGAGCGCGACTCCGAGATGATGGGCCGTGTCCACAAGTTCCTGGGCCTGAGCGTCGGCTGCATCCTGGCCAACATGACGCCGGCCCAGCGCCGCGAGCAGTACGGGTGCGACATCACGTACGGCACGAACAACGAGTTCGGCTTCGACTACCTGCGCGACAACATGGCGTGGTCGCAGGACGAACTGGTGCAGCGCGGCCACAACTTCGCGGTGGTCGACGAGGTCGACTCGATCCTCGTCGACGAGGCCCGTACGCCGCTGATCATCTCCGGCCCGGCCGACCAGGCCACCAAGTGGTACGGCGACTTCGCGAAGCTCGTCACGCGCCTGAAGAAGGGCGAGGCGGGCAACACCCTCAAGGGCATCGAGGAAACCGGCGACTACGAGGTCGACGAGAAGAAGCGCACCGTCGCCATCCACGAGCCCGGCGTCGCCAAGGTCGAGGACTGGCTGGGCATCGACAACCTCTACGAGTCGGTGAACACGCCTCTGGTGGGCTACCTGAACAACGCCATCAAGGCCAAGGAGCTCTTCAAGAAGGACAAGGACTACGTCGTCATCGACGGCGAAGTCATGATCGTCGACGAGCACACCGGCCGTATCCTCGCCGGCCGCCGCTACAACGAGGGCATGCACCAGGCGATCGAGGCGAAGGAAGGGGTGGACATCAAGGACGAGAACCAGACGCTCGCCACGATCACCCTGCAGAACTTCTTCCGCCTCTACGACAAGCTCTCCGGCATGACCGGTACGGCGATGACCGAGGCGGCCGAGTTCCACCAGATCTACAAGCTCGGCGTCGTCCCGATCCCGACCAACCGGCCCATGGTCCGCAAGGACCAGTCGGACCTGATCTACCGCACCGAGGTCGCGAAGTTCGACGCGGTGGTCGACGACATCGCCGAGAAGCACGAGAAGGGCCAGCCGATCCTCGTCGGTACGACGTCGGTCGAGAAGTCCGAGTACCTCTCGCAGCAGCTCTCCAAGCGAGGTATCCAGCACGAGGTGCTGAACGCGAAGCAGCACGACCGCGAGGCCCCGATCATCGCCCAGGCCGGCCGCAAGGGCGCCGTCACCGTCGCCACGAACATGGCCGGCCGTGGTACGGACATCAAGCTCGGCGGCAACCCGGACGACCTCGCCGAGGCCGAGCTGCGCCAGCGCGGCCTCGACCCCGAGGAGCACATCGAGGAGTGGGCCGCCGCGCTGCCCGCCGCCCTGGAGCGGGCCGAGAAGGCCGTGCAGGCCGAGTTCGAAGAGGTCAAGGACCTCGGCGGGCTCTACGTCCTTGGCACCGAGCGGCACGAGTCCCGCCGCATCGACAACCAGCTGCGCGGCCGCTCCGGCCGTCAGGGCGACCCGGGTGAGTCCCGCTTCTACCTCTCGCTGGGCGACGACCTGATGCGCCTCTTCAAGGCCCAGATGGTCGAGCGCGTCATGTCGATGGCGAACGTCCCTGACGATGTGCCGATCGAGAACAAGATGGTCACCCGAGCCATCGCCTCCGCCCAGTCGCAGGTCGAGACGCAGAACTTCGAGACCCGCAAGAACGTCCTCAAGTACGACGAGGTCCTCAACCGGCAGCGCGAGGTCATCTACGGCGAGCGTCGTCGCGTCCTGGAGGGCGAGGATCTGCAGGAGCAGATCCAGCACTTCATGAACGACACGATCGACGCGTACATCGACGCGGAGACCGCCGAGGGCTTCGCCGAGGAGTGGGACGTCGACCGGCTGTGGGGCGCCTTCAAGCAGCTCTACCCGGTGAAGGTCACCGTCGAGGAGCTGGAGGAGGCGGCCGGCGACCGTGCCGGTCTGACCGCCGAGTTCATCTCCGAGTCCATCAAGGACGACATCTACGAGCAGTACTCGGCGCGTGAGGAGCAGCTCGGCTCCGAGATCATGCGTGAGCTGGAGCGCCGGGTCGTGCTGTCGGTCCTGGACCGCAAGTGGCGCGAGCACCTCTACGAGATGGACTACCTCCAGGAGGGCATCGGCCTGCGCGCGATGGCCCAGAAGGACCCGCTGGTCGAGTACCAGCGCGAGGGCTTCGACATGTTCACCGCCATGATGGACGGCATCAAGGAGGAGTCCGTCGGCTACCTGTTCAACCTGGAGGTCCAGGTCGAGCAGCAGGTCGAGGAGGTCCCGGTCGAGGACGCGAAGCCGTCGCTCGCCAAGGGGGACGCGGTTCCGGCCGGTTCCTCCCGTCCGGAGATCCGCGCCAAGGGGCTCGACACTCCGCAGCGTCCGGACCGGCTGCACTTCTCCGCGCCCACCGTGGACGGTGAGGGTGGCATCGTCGAGGGCGACTTCGCCAACGACGACGAGCCGGTGCGGTCGGAGTCGGACGGGCTTACGCGCGCGGAGCGGCGTAAGCAGCAGAAGGGTGGGCGTCGCCGCAAGAAGTGACGGTTCGCTCCGCGGGGCCGGCGGTTCGCTCTGCGGGGTGGGCAGTTGAAGGGCCGGGCACCTATGGGTGCCCGGCCCTTTGCGTTGGGTTGGCCTGCTGCCCGGGTGTTGTCGGCTGCGGGCCGGTGGGGCTTGTCGCGCAGTTCCTCGCGCCCCTGAGGTGGGTGGGCGTTGGGGTGCGTAGTGGGTGCGGCGTGGCTTGGGTTGCTCGCGCCGTTCCCCGCGCCCCTTACGGGGCGCTCAGGGGCTGTGGGTCAGTCCTCTGTTGGGCGTGGCATGCGGGCGCCGCCCAGTTCTACCGCCGTGCAGCGCCAGCGGAGGTCGGGGCCCTGTTCCAGGCGGAAGGCCATGGCGCGGAGCTGGTCGCCCGCTCCGATGCGGGCGAAGGCCTCGACGGCGCCCGGGCGGGGGACGTAGTAGCCGATGTCGCGGACGACGGGGCGGGTGCCGCGGGCGCGGAGGGGGCCGCGTTCGGCGAGCCAGGCCAGTTCGTCGTACGCGCGTCCCGCGGTGTGCCGGAGCATGCAGTGGACGGGGCGCTGACCACTCAGAACGGCCACCAGGCGGTCGGCGAACAGGTCGGTGGGGCGAGGCTGCCGGGGTGCACCCGGCAGGCTCTCAGCAGGGGCTGTGGGGGTCCTCCGGGGCGGGGCTCCGGACGGGACCGGCGAGGCGGTCGGGACGGTGCTCGGGACGATGGTCCTGACGGTGCTCGGGGTGGTGGCTGTGGTCAGGGTGGTGCCCGCCCGCCTCGTGCGCGGTGTGCCTCCGCCCGGTGTCGTACGCGGTGAGCCACCGCCCGGGCGGCGCGTGTCGTGGCGTACGGGCGGGCGGGTGCCCGGGGCGCCCGTGGTGCGCTTCGTCCTGGTCATCACCTTGTTCACGGCGGGATCCCCATTCCGTCGGACCGACTGGATACCGGTCGGTAACTTTCTGTTGGGGATCTTGTACGAGGCCGGAGCGGGCGGCCGCAAGGACGCTGGGCGCGCGTCGGGGGTGCCGGAATCTTCACCTATCAGGGTGACGGGGGAGGGCGGGAGGCTTGGCGGGGCTGGGGTGTACCGGGTGATGTGCGAGGCGGGTGGTGGACGCCGCCGGAGGGGCGGCCGGGACTCGAAAGGGGACGCCCGCACGTATCCTGAAGGCTCTCCGGGAGGCGCGAAGCCGCCCTCTTGGAGGCCTCCGACGGCGAGTCCCGACGGCGAGTCCAGGTGAATCTCGACGGTGAATCCCGACCGTGAATCCCGGCGGAGAGATCGACCACGCGATCCGACTACGAAAGCGGCCAGCCATGCGCGTCTACGTCCCCCTGACCCTCTCCGGTCTCGCCGAGGCGTACAAGACGGGTGAGCTGGGGTCGGGGCCCTTCGTCGCGTACGCCGTCACGCCCGCGCTGCGGGAGTGGTACCTGTCCGACGACATCGAGGAACTGGAGTACGCGGCGCTGAACCGGGCCGCGCTCGCCTCCCTCAGGCTTGTCGCGCTCGACCCCGGGGCCCCGCGACGGCGCGTCGTCGTCGCCGTGGACGTGCCGGACGGGGCCGCGGTCGCCGACCCCGACCGGGGGCTCGATTCCTCGGCGCTCGGTGAGGTGCGGGTCGGCGGAGCCGTGGCGCTGGCCAAGGCCGCGGCCGTGCACCTGGACTCGGACGAGGCCGAGGCGGACGTGACGGCGGCCGTGGACGTGCTGGGCGCGGCCGACCGGGGTGACGACGACGCGCAGTTCGTCGTGGACGGGGCCGAGGACCACGAGCTGCTGTGGTTCGCCACGCAGGAGATTCCGAACCTGGTGGGGCTGGGCGACTGACGGGCCGGCCGCCTCGTCGCGGCTCCTGGGGGCGCGCACGGAAGCACGCCGGATGTGTTGTCAGTGTGGCCGGGTATTTTTTTGGTATGGGGATGCACGGAGCGGCACACATTGTCTGGGACTGGAACGGAACCCTGTTCCACGACAACACGGCGATCATCGGCGCGACGAACGCGGCGTTCGCCGAGCTGGGCATGGAACCGATCACGCTGGAGAAGTACCGGGAGCTGTACTGCGTTCCGGTGCCGAAGTTCTACGAGCGGCTGATAGGGCGGCTGCCCACGGACGAGGAGTGGGAGGTCATGGACGCGACCTTCCACCGGTACTACACCGAGCACCGGGTGGGCTGCGGGCTCACCGACGGGGTGCCCGGGCTGCTCGCCGACTGGGCGTCGGCCGGTCGCAGTCAGTCGCTCCTGAGCATGTACGGGCACGACGAACTCGTCCCGTTGGTACGGGGGTTCGGGATCGAGCCCCATTTCATACGGGTGGACGGGCGCACCGGGCCGTCCGGGGGCAGCAAGGCCGAGCACATGGTCCGGCATGTGGGGGCGCTGGCGGGTGTGGAACCCGCTCGTACGGTGGTGATCGGGGACGCGGCGGACGACGCGGTCGCGGCGCTGCACGTGGGGGCGCGGGCCGTGCTCTACACCGGTGGGTCGCACAGCCGGGCCAGCCTTGAGGGGGTTGGGGTGCCGGTTGTCGACAGCCTGGAGGAGGCCGTCGCTGCGGCCGAGCGGTTGGCGGCCTGAGGGCCTGAGGTGGGTCCCCCTTGGCGGAACTGGGGGCTTCGCCCCCAGGCCCCCCTGGTGCGTTGTCGGCTGCGGGGCCGTCGTGGCTTGTCGCGCAGTTCCCCGCGCCCCTGACGGGGCGGGGGGAAACTGTGCAGAGTGTCAAAAAGGGGACCCCTCTTTTGTACACATACGGCTCATGACGGGGGGCCCGTGGAGAGCGATAGCCTTGTGCCGTGATCAGCGCGATACGTCGCGGGGGCCTTGTTGCCCCTGCCCTGCGCCCGGAACGCACGGACTACATCCGTGACCGGGCGGTCGCTGGTCTCCCCGGGTGGGGAAGCGCAGAAAACGCCGCATACGCGGCAGGCGCAGGTGCACCGAGAGCAGCGTCACAGCCTCCGGAGCGGCCGAGAATGGCCGATAACGCCCCGCTCATCTCTCATCGCGGCATAGCGTCGAACGAGACCGGACACCCCGCGTCGCGGCGCTACGTCACTTCACGTTCTACGACGTCACGCAACGGCGCGCGACAGGAGCCAGAGGACAATGCAGACCAAGCTGGACGAAGCCAAGGCCGAGCTGCTCGAACGGGCCGCCCGGGTAGCTGAGAACAGCCCTGTCGGGGGGAATCTTCACCTGCCGACCGGGAAGACGGGCGCGAGCGCTCCCGACCAGGACACCCTGCTCGCGTTCCTCCAGCGCTACTACCTGCACACCGCCCCCGAAGACCTCACCGACCGAGACCCGGACGACGTCTTCGGAGCCGCCTTCTCGCACTACCGGCTGGCCGAGAACCGACCTCAGGGCACGGCCAACGTGAGAGTCCACACCCCGACGGTCGAGGAGAACGGCTGGACCTGCAGCCACTCCGTCGTCGAGGTCGTCACGGACGACATGCCCTTCCTCGTCGACTCGGTGACCAACGAGCTGTCCCGGCAGGGGCGCGGGATCCATGTCGTCATCCACCCGCAGGTCATCGTGCGGCGCGATCTCACCGGCAAGCTCATCGAGGTCCTGAAGACCCGGCCCACCGGCGAGCTGCCCCACGACGCCTTCGTCGAGTCCTGGATCCACGTTGAGATCGACCGCGAGACCGACCGCGCCGATCTCAAGCAGATCACCGCCGACCTGGTGCGCGTCCTGTCCGACGCCCGTGAGGCCGTCGAGGACTGGGAGAAGATGCGCGACTCCGCGCTGCGCATCGCCGACGAGCTGCCCACCGAGCCGACCGCCGACGACCTGCGCGACCAGGAGGTGGAGGAGGCCCGCGAGCTGCTGCGCTGGCTCGCGGACGACCACTTCACCTTCCTCGGGTACCGGGAGTACGAGCTGCGCGAGGACGACTCGCTCGCCGCCGTTCCCGGCACCGGACTGGGCATCCTGCGCTCCGATCCGCACCACGCGACCGACGAGAGCCACCCGGTCAGCCCGTCCTTCGAGCGGCTGCCCGCCGACGCCCGCGCCAAGGCCCGCGAGCACAAGCTCCTGGTCCTCACCAAGGCCAACAGCCGTGCCACCGTGCACCGGCCCTCCTACCTCGACTACGTCGGCGTGAAGAAGTTCGACGGGGACGGCAACGTCGTCGGCGAGCGCCGTTTTCTGGGCCTCTTCTCCTCCGCCGCGTACACCGAGTCCGTCCGTCGCGTCCCCGTCGTCCGGCGCAAGGTCGAGGAAGTCCTCAAGGGCGCGGGATTCCTGCCCAACAGCCACGACGGGCGCGACCTCCTCCAGATCCTGGAGACGTACCCGCGCGACGAGCTCTTCCAGACCCCGCCCGACGAGCTGCGGGCGATCGTCACCTCCGTCCTGTACCTCCAGGAGCGGCGGCGCCTGCGGCTCTACCTGCGGCAGGACGAGTACGGGCGCTACTACTCGGCGCTCGTCTACCTCCCGCGCGACCGCTACACCACCGGCGTGCGCCTGCGGATCATCGACATCCTGAAGGAGGAGCTCGGCGGCATCAGCGTCGACTTCACCGCCTGGAACACCGAGTCGATCCTCTCCCGGCTGCACTTCGTGGTCCGGGTCCCGCAGGGCACCGAGCTGCCGCAGCTCAGCGACGCCGACAAGGACCGTATCGAGGCGCGGCTCGTCGAGGCCGCCCGCTCCTGGGCCGACGGCTTCGCCGAGGCACTGAACGCGGAGTGCGGCGAGGAGCGCGCCGCCGAACTGCTGCGCCGGTACGGCAACGCCATCCCCGAGGGCTACAAGGCCGACCACAACCCGCGCACCGCGGTCGCCGACCTGGTCCATCTGGAGAAGCTCGGCAACGGCAAGAACTTCGCGCTCAGCCTGTACGAGCCGGTGGGGGCCGCCCCCGGCGAGCGACGTTTCAAGATCTACCGCACCGGGGAGTCGGTCTCCCTCTCCGCCGTCCTGCCGGTCCTCACCCGGCTCGGCGTCGAGGTCACCGACGAGCGTCCGTACGAGCTGCGCTGCTCGGACCGCGCGTCCGCGTGGATCTACGACTTCGGCCTGCGCCTGCCCAAGTCGGGCAGCGGCAACGGCGATCACCTCGGTGACGACGGCCGCGAGCGGTTCCAGGAGGCCTTCTCGGCGACCTGGACCGGGCAGGCCGAGAACGACGGCTTCAACTCCCTCGTCCTGAGCGCCGGGCTGAACTGGCGGCAGGCGATGGTGCTGCGCGCGTACGCCAAGTACCTGCGGCAGGCCGGTTCGACGTTCAGCCAGGACTACATGGAGGACACCCTCCGCAACAACGTCCACACCACCCGGCTGCTCGTCTCGCTCTTCGAGGCACGGATGTCGCCGGACCGCCAGCGCGCCGGCCTCGAACTGACCGACGCCCTGCTGGAGGAGCTGGACGCCGCCCTCGACCAGGTCGCGAGCCTGGACGAGGACCGGATCCTCCGCTCGTTCCTCACCGTCATCAAGGCGACCCTGCGCACGAACTTCTTCCAGGAGGCGGGTGGCGGCGAGCCGCACACCTACGTCTCCATGAAGTTCGACCCGCAGGCCATCCCGGACCTGCCGGCGCCGCGTCCGGCGTACGAGATCTGGGTGTACTCGCCGCGCGTGGAGGGCGTCCACCTCAGGTTCGGCAAGGTCGCGCGAGGCGGGCTGCGCTGGTCCGACCGGCGTGAGGACTTCCGGACCGAGATCCTCGGCCTGGTCAAGGCGCAGATGGTCAAGAACACCGTCATCGTGCCCGTCGGCGCCAAGGGCGGCTTCGTCGCCAAGCAACTGCCCGACCCGGCCGTGGACCGCGACGCCTGGCTGGCCGAGGGCATCCGCAGCTACAAGACCTTCATCTCGGCGCTGCTCGACATCACCGACAACATGGTGGCCGGCGAGGTCGTACCGCCCGCCGACGTCGTCCGGCACGACGAGGACGACACGTACCTCGTCGTCGCCGCGGACAAGGGCACGGCGACGTTCTCCGACATCGCCAACGGCGTCGCGGAGAGCTACAACTTCTGGCTCGGGGACGCCTTCGCCTCCGGCGGCTCGGCCGGCTACGACCACAAGAAGATGGGCATCACCGCCCGCGGCGCCTGGGAGTCCGTCAAGCGGCACTTCCGGGAGCTGGCCGTCAACACACAGACCGAGGACTTCACGGTCGTCGGCGTGGGTGACATGTCCGGTGACGTGTTCGGCAACGGCATGCTGCTCAGCGAGCACATCCGGGTGGTCGCCGCCTTCGACCACCGGCACATCTTCATCGACCCGAACCCGGACGCGGCCACCTCGTACGCCGAGCGCCGTCGCCTCTTCGAGCTGCCACGCTCCTCCTGGGAGGAGTACGACAAGACACTGCTGTCGCAGGGCGGCGGCATCTTCCCCCGTACGGCCAAGGCCATCCAGCTCAACAGCCACATCCGCGAGGCCCTCGGCATCGAGGGCAACGTCGCCAAGATGACCCCCGCCGACCTGATGCGGGCGATCCTCAAGGCGCCGGTGGACCTGCTGTGGAACGGCGGCATCGGTACGTACGTGAAGGCGTCGACCGAGTCGCACGCGGACGTCGGCGACAAGGCCAACGACGCGATCCGCGTGGACGGCGCCGACCTGAGGGTCAAGGTCGTCGGCGAGGGCGGCAACCTCGGCCTCACGCAGCTCGGCCGCATCGAGTTCGCGCAGGCCGGCGGCAAGGTCAACACCGACGCCATCGACAACAGCGCGGGCGTGGACACCTCCGACCACGAGGTGAACATCAAGATCCTGCTCAACGCGGTGGTCGCGGACGGCGACATGACCGTCAAGCAGCGCAACAAGCTGCTCGCCGAGATGACCGACGAGGTCGGCGCGCTCGTCCTGCGCAACAACTACGCGCAGAACACGGCCCTGGCCAACGCGCTCGCCCAGTCCAAGGACATGCTCCACGCCCAGCAGCGCTTCATGCGCCACCTGGTCCGCGAGGGCCATCTGGACCGGGCGCTGGAGTTCCTGCCGACCGACCGGCAGATCCGGGAGCGGCTCGGCACCGGGCAGGGTCTGACCTCGCCGGAGACGGCCGTGCTCCTCGCATACACGAAGATCACGGTCTCCGACGAGCTGCTGCACACGTCGCTGCCCGACGACGTGTATCTGCGGAGCCTGCTGCACGCGTACTTCCCGACCGCGCTGCGCGAGCAGTTCATCGAGCAGATCGACAACCATCCGCTGTCGCGCGAGATCGTCACGACCGTGCTGGTCAACGACACCGTCAACACCGGCGGTACGAGCTTCCTGCACCGGCTCCGCGAGGAGACCGGAGCCTCCCTGGAGGAGATCGTCCGGGCGCAGACCGCGGCCCGCGCGATCTTCAACTCCAGCGAGGTGTGGGACGCCGTCGAGGCGCTCGACAACACGGTCGACGCGGGTGTCCAGACCCGGATCCGGCTGCACTCACGGCGGCTCGTCGAGCGGGGCACGCGGTGGTTGCTCAACAACCGGCCGCAGCCGTTGCAGCTCGCCGAGACGATCGACTTCTTCCGGGAAGGGGTCACGCGGGTCTGGGCCGAGCTGCCCAAGCTGCTGCGGGGCGCGGATCTGGAGTGGTACCAGCAGATCTACGACGAGCTGTCCGGGGCCGGGGTGCCCGACGAGCTCGCCCAGCGGGTGGCCGGGTTCTCGTCCGCCTTCCCGTCGCTCGACATCGTGGCGGTGGGGGACCGGGTCGGCAAGGACCCGATGGACGTCGCCGAGGTCTACTACGACCTCGCCGACCGGCTGCGGGTCACCCAGCTCATGGACCGCATCATCGAGCTGCCCCGTGCGGACCGGTGGCAGTCCATGGCCCGGGCGTCCATCCGTGAGGACCTGTACGCGGCGCATGCCGCGCTGACCGCGGATGTGCTCGCCGTCGGGAACGGGGAGTCCACGCCTGAGCAGCGGTTCAAGGCGTGGGAGGAGAAGAACGCGGCGATTCTTTCTCGGGCGCGGACGACTCTGGAGGAGATCCAGGGGTCCGAGGCGTTCGATCTCGCGAATCTGTCGGTCGCGATGAGGACGATGCGGACGATGCTGCGTACGCGGTCGTAGTCCGCGGGACCGGAGGAGGGGCGCCCTGCGGGTTGGGGGCGCCCCTTCTTTTTTCGCCCCCGCCGCCCCTACCCATTCCCGTCCCTTCTGGGGGCTGCGCCCCCAGGCCCCCGCTTATCGGCCTGAACGGCCTCGTCCTCAAACGCCGGACGGGCTAACAACCAGCCCCTCCGGCGTTTGAGGAGCGGGGGTTCGGGGGCTGGCCCCCGAGTAGTGACGGGAATGGGTAGGGGCGGCGGGGGCGAAATCCCCCCGGAGCAACCCGGGCCCCTCGATCAACATCTACCTAAGTGGCCCCCAAGCGGCCTACACCCCGTACAGGGTCCAGCGAGGGACACTTAGGATAAATAGGATGAACGAGGAATCGCTTCCCGCGCCGGGTGCACCGGACGTATCCGTCGTCGTGATCGTCTACAACGACGAGACACGGCTACCCACAGCCGTGCAGTCCGTGCTGGAGCAGACCTTGCGGAACGTCGAGGTCGTAATCGTGGACGACCGGAGCACGGACGGGTCGTACGAGGTGGCGAAGGAGCTGGCCGCCGCGCACCCCGGCAGGGTCCGTGCCTTCCAGCTGGAGCGGAACAGCGGAGGGTGCGGGGCTCCCCGCAACCACGGCATCGCCCAGGCACGCGGCACGTACGTCCTCTTCCTCGACAGCGACGACGTACTGGAGCGCAACGCCTGCCGGAACATGCTGGAGGCGGCCGAGACGACCGGCGCGGACCTGGTGTCCGGGATGTGCGTGCGGGTGCACGTGGACTCGCGGAACGGCAAGGAGGTCAAGTGGTACCCCTGGCTGTACGCCCGCACCCGCACCCTGGAGTCGATCTCCGAGCTGCCCGACCTGCTGGTCTTCGACACCCTCTCGACGAACAAGTGCTATCGGCGGGAGTTTCTGGTCGAGCAGGGGCTCGCCTTCCCTGTCGGGATTCACTACGAAGATCTGCTCTTCTCCGCTCAGGCCTACGCCGCCGCCCGCCGGATCACCCTCATCCCGAACCGCGTCTACGACTGGAACGTCGTCGACAAGGCCGCGACCAAGTCGATCAGCAACCGGCGCGCCGAGATCGCCAACTTCACGCACCGGATGGAGATCCATCGGCGGGTCGATCAACTCCTCGCCGACAAGGGTCTGTTGGAGCTGAAGTTCCACAAGGACGTCAAGTTCCTCAAGCACGACCTGGTGCTGCACCTGCGTGACCTGCCGTTCCGGGACGCCTCCTACCGGGAGGAGTTCGCCGCGATCGCCCGCGACTACCTGGAGTCCATCGACCGCGCCGCCTTCGACGAGGTGGAGCCCATCCACGCCATCTGCGCCTATCTGCTGCAGAAGAGCGACTGGGACAACCTCCTGCCGGCCGTGGACACGCTCACCAACCGCGACAAGATCTCCGCGCCGATGGTGGAGCGCGACGGCCGGATCTACTGGTGTGCCGAACACCTCGACGATCACCTCGACGGCGACTTCGCCCGGCACGTCCTCGACGTCACCGAACTCGGCTACCACGCCAAGCCCGTCGAGAAGATGTTCCTGCGCAATGTGCTGACCACGTATGAGGAGGACGCCGGTACCGTTCGGCTAGCCGGGCGCGTTACCAATCCCCTTGGCGTCGTTCCGCCCGGTGCCCGGCTCACCGGCGAGCTGGAGTTCGCCGCCCGTCGCAAAGGCGTGCGCTTTCAGGTCTTCCGCTTCCCCGTCGCCACCCTGCGGCACGAGGGCGAGGCAATCGCCTGGGAGACGTCGGCCGACCTCGCGCGCGGGCTGCGGCCGCTGGGCATCGTGGACGCGGTGTGGGACGTACGGCTGCACCTCGACGTCGACGGCGTACGCACCACCACGCGCCTCACCGCCTCCGAACCCGGGCTGGCCGACGGGCAGTTGCCCGTGCGGCCCCGGCTCACGCGGCTGGTCGCCGACCACGTCACGCCCGAGATCTCCTCGCGCGGGCATCTCTCCTTCCGGATCGTGACCCGCGAGAAGGTGGACGCGCTCGTCGAGAAGGGCGTGCGGGGCGCGCCAGGCCGGTTCGCCAAGTCCGGGTACCGGAAGGCGAAGCAGGTGCGCAGGAAACTCACCTCCGGCGACACCAAGATCCGCCTCTACCACGAGGTGTTCAGCCGGCTGCCCGTGAAGAAGGGGCTCGTCGTCTTCGAGAGCCACCTGGGCCGGCAGTACAGCGACAGCCCGAAGGCGATCTACGAGGAGATGCGGCGCCAGGGGCTCGACTTCGAGGCCGTGTGGTCGTACACGGGCAGCGGTCCTTCCGGGTTTCCGGCCGACGCCACTCTCGTACGCCGCTGGTCACTGCCCTATCTGAAGGCGCTGGCGCAGGCCGAGTTCTGGGTCGACAACCAGAGCTATCCGCTGAAGCTCACCAAGCGGCCGGAGACGACCTACCTCCAGACCTGGCACGGCTCGGCGCTCAAGCGGATGGGTTTCGACGAGCCCGAGTGGAAGCTCAGGTCCCGGCCCGAGCAGGCCGAACAACAGCGCACCCTCGACCGCTTCGACCGGTTCCTGATCCGCTCCGAGCACGATGTACGCACCCTCGCCCGGGCGTTCCGCCTGAAGGAGAAGACGCTGTTGCGGGTGGGCTATCCCCGCAACGACGCCCTCGTGCATGCCAGGAGGAGGGAAGAGGAAGTCGGCCTCCGCGAACGCGGTGCCCTCGCCGCCGAGTTGGGGATTCCCGGTGACAAGGCCCTACTGCTCTACGCTCCCACCTTCCGTCAACACGGCGGCAGGCAGCGGCGGTTCGAGCTGCCCTTCGACGTGGAGCGGTTCGCCGACACGTTCGGGGACCGGTACGTCCTGCTCGTGCGCTCGCACTACCTCAACCACGTCGTGCTCCCGCCGTCCGTGCGCGGGCGCGTCATCGACGTATCCGCACACCACGACGTGACCCCGCTGCTCGCGCTCGCCGACGGGCTGATCACCGACTACTCGTCCGTGATGTTCGACTACGCGCTCCTCGGCCGGCCGATGTTCTTCTTCGCCTACGACTACGAGGAGTACGTGCACGAGGGCCGCGGCACCTACTTCGACCTGCTGGAGCGGGCGCCGGGCCCGGTCGTGCGCACCGAGGAGGAGCTGCACACCGCCCTCGCCTCCCTGGACGAGCAGTCCGTGAAGTACGCGGAGGCACGGGAGGGGTTCGTGGCGGAATTCGGCGAGTACGACAAGGGGAACGCCGCCCAGAGCATCGTCGACCAGTTCTTCGCGCAGTGGAGGCGTGGATGACCCTCGTGAGCACCGATCCGCAGCGGGACGTCTTCTTCGTCTCCAACAGTGTCAATGAGCTGGGCGGAGTGACCAGTTGGTCCCACCAGATGGCCCGGCTCCTCACCGAGCGCGGGCATCGCGTCCATGTCGTCGGCATTACTCCGCCCGGTGTCGTGCAGGAACTCGGCGAAGTGCCCTACCCGATGACGACGTTGTACGCCGGACAGCCGCCGCGGCCCGGCCGGGCGCGTGAGGCGAGCATGCGCGAGCAGGCCGTCAAGCTCACCGCGCTGTTTGGGGCGGCGCGGCCTGGCGCGGTTGTCATCGTCACACAGGTGTGGGCCATGGAGTGGGTCGCGCAGGCCGACACCCACGGGCTGACCGTGATCGGCATGAGCCACGAGTCGTTCGACTACTCGAAGGCGTCCTCGCGTTTCCAGCGGGTGCGGAAGTACTACCAGGACGTCGACCGCATGCTGGCGCTGACCCGCGAGGACGCCGACCTGTGGATCGGACAGGGCCTCAACAACGCCTCGTACATGCCGAATCCGCTGCCCTTCATGCCCGAGGTGCCCTCGCCGCGCACCGAGAAGGCGGTCATCAGCATCGGGCGGCTGCACGACCAGAAGGGCATCGACATGCTCCTCGACACCTGGGCGGAGGTCGCGCCGCGCCATCCCGACTGGCGGCTGCGCATCTACGGCTCGGGCGAGGACGAGGAGATCCTCAAGAAGCAGTGCACGGCTCTCGGACTCGACAACTCCGTGGACTGGATGGGGCGTACGAGCGATGTGCCGGGTGCCCTGCGCGGCGGTTCCGTTTTCGTCCAGTCCTCCCGCGGCGAGGGTTTCCCGCTCGCCCTCATGGAGGCCATGGCGACCGCCGTACCCTGTGCCGCCTTCGACTGCGCCCCCGGCGTCCACGAGATCGTCCACGACGGCGAGGACGGTCTGCTCGCCACCCTGGGCAACACCGGTGAACTGGCCCGCCGCCTCGACACGTTGATGTCCGACAAGGAGCTGCGGGACCGTATGGGGGAGCGGGCCCGCATCAACATCCAGCGTTACACGACGACCGAGATCGTCAACAGGTGGGAGGACCTGTTCGGCTTCCTCGAACGCTGATCCCCGGCGGATCTCCGGCGAATCCCCGGCGGGTCCCGGTTGTTCGTCGGCTGCGGGCGCGCTGTGGTTGCTCGCGCAGTTCCCCGCGCCCCTTAGGGGGCTTTTCCCCCACCTCCGGTGAACTTCTCGTATTCCTTCAGCACTTCCTCTGTGGGCCCGTCCATACGAAGCTCGCCGCGTTCGAGCCACAGCACCCGGTCGCACGTGTCCCGGATCGACTTGTTGTTGTGGCTCACCAGGAACACCGTTCCTGCGTGCTTCCGCAGCTCCCGGATTCGGTCCTCGGACCTCTTCTGGAAGGAGCGGTCCCCGGTGGCCAGGGCCTCGTCGATCATCAGCACGTCGTGGTCCTTGGCCGCGGCGATGGAGAAGCGGAGCCGCGCGGCCATTCCGGACGAGTACGTCCGCATGGGCAGCGTGATGAAGTCGCCCTTCTCGTTGATGCCGGAGAAGTCGACGATCTCCTGATAGCGCTCGCGCACCTGTTCCCGGGACATTCCCATGGCGAGGCCGCCGAGATAGACGTTGCGCTCTCCGGTCAGGTCGTTCATCAGGGCGGCGTTCACGCCGAGCAGTGAGGGCTGCCCGTCCGTGTAGATCCGCCCGTGCTCCACCGGAAGCAGTCCGGCGACGGCCTTGAGCAGTGTGGACTTTCCGGACCCGTTGGTGCCGATGAGCCCGATCGCCTCCCCCCGGTACGCGGTGAAGGAGACCGCCTTCACGGCGTGCACCTTCCGCACACCCGAGGCCTGTTCGGTCTTCTTCCGGCGCAGGATGCGATTGAGGGCGGCGGTGGCGCTGCCGCGGCCGGCCCCCGTGCCGTTGACGCGGTAGACGATGTCGACGCGGTCGGCGACGACGGTGGGGATGGGGGTGTCGTTGGGTTCAGCCACGGCCGTACGTCTCCTCAGCCTTCCAGAAGTAGATGAAGCCGCCGACGCCGGCGAGCAGCGCCCAGCCGACCGCGAGCGCCCACACGTGGTGGGGCAGCTGGCTCGCGTGGAAGGTGTCGATGAGCGCGAACCGCATGAGGTCGATGTAGACCGCGGCCGGGTTGCACTCCAGGGCGACCAGCACGATGTGCGGCATGTCCTGGTGGGCGGTGAGCACCTTGTCGATGCTCCACATGACACCGGACACGTACATCCAGGTGCGCAGCACGAACGGCATCAGCTGTGCGATGTCCGGCGTCCTGGCGCCCATCCGGGCCATGATCATCGCCACGCCCGCGTTGAACACGAACTGCAGTGCCAGGGCGGGAACGACCAGGAGCCAGGACACGCTCACGGGCACGCCGACGCAGAGCAGGATCACGAACAGCGCGGCCATCGAGAACAGCAACTGCTGGAGCTGCTGCAGCGCGTACGACACCGGGAGCGCGGCCCGCGGGAAGTGCAGGGCGCGCACCAGGCCGAGGCTGCCGGAGATCGCCCGGGTGCCCGCCATGATCGAACTCTGGGTGAACGTCCACACGAAGACACCGGTGACCAGGAACGGGATGTAGTCCGGTACGCCGCGGCTCGTGCCCATGAGCTCGCCGAAGATGAAGTAGTAGACCGCCGCGTTCAGCAGGGGCGTGGCCACCTGCCAGACCTGGCCGAGCTTCGCCTGGCTGTACTGGGCGGTGAGCTTGGCCGTGGCGAACGCCGTGATGAAGTGCCGGCGCGCCCACAACTGGCGGACGTACGCGGGCAGCGAGGGGCGGGCGCCGCAGACCGTGAGGCCGTACCGGGCGGCCAGCACCGCGGCGTCGTCGGGCGGGGCGGCCGATGCCGGCACCGGGCCGGGTGCCGGGGGCGGTGTGTGGAGGACCTGACTCACATCCGCTGCTTTCGCTCGGAGCGCGGGGCTCGTGGGAGGGGTGCGCGAACTCTTCTTTTACGTCGCTACGGGCCCGTCTTTACTCGCACCTGAGACCCTCTTTACGTCGGGACGGAACCGTATCGTCGTCACGTGAGCGTAGGCCGATCTCACGTCGGAACGCAACCGTTTCGTCGTCACGCCCCTATGCTGTTCGACATGACGACGAACGCGGACGGGTCCCCGACGAACGCCGAAGGGGCCCCGGAAGGCCCGCAGCAGCCGCGCCGCCGGGCTCCCGCCGGGGCGGCGGTGCTCCGGGAGGATGTGACGGAGGCCATCAGGGCGGCCGTCTTCGAGGAGCTCGCGGCCGTCGGATACGCGCGGATGTCCATCGAGGGGATCGCGCGCCGCGCGGGTGTGGGCAAGACCGCGGTGTACCGCCGGTGGCGTTCCAAGCTGCACCTGGTGCTCGACCTGGTGTCGGCGGTCGCCGTTCAGGGCCTGCCGGCGCCCGACACGGGCTCCCTGGAGGGCGACCTGCGCCTCCTGTACGAGGTGACGTCACGGGCCCTGCGTCACCCTGTCGCCTCGCAGATCATCCCCGACCTTCAGGCCGAGGCGGCCCGTAATCCGGACATCGCCGAGGCCATGCAGAAGGCCCTGCGGGAGGGGCAGGAGGGCGTCGCCAGCGGCATCGTCGCCGCGGCGGAGAGGCGCGGCGAGGTCCGGATGGGCATCGACGACGAGCTGGCCCTCGACCTGATCTCCGGACCGCTGTACTGGCGCTCGGTGGTGATCCGCAGCCCCAAGCTGCCCAAGGGGTATCTGGAGAGCCTGGCCCGGGCCACGGCGGTGGCACTCAAGGCGCTGTAGGCCTCGAAGACGCTGCAGGGCCTCGAAGCGGTCGAACGGATCGAAGGCGCCGCAGGGCCTCGAAGCGGTCGAACGGATCGAAGGGGCTGAAGGCGTCGAAGGGCGTCGAAGGGTCCTGAAGGGCATCGAAATGGCGTCGCCCGGTCAAGAAGTCGGCGTTCGAGTTCGGGTCTCGGCGGTTGGCCGAGGCTGGTCCCGTTCATGCCACGGAGCCAGGAATCGCCGCAGCTCCGGACCCCTTGCGGGGTGCCCCGGCAAGGGGCGTCAACCCCGTAGCGTCCGGATCGTTGTCATCCGGGCCTCACTTTCGAGGCCCTCGGGGGCGCATACTGGACTGACGATGACGAAGCCATCCGCGCCCCGGCGCCACCTGTCCACCAGTCCCTTCAAAGCTCCGGTTGTCCCGGTCGCCAAGCACTTCGCCCTGGGTGACCGTGTTACGCACGACCAGTTCGGCCTGGGCAGGATCGTCGGCGTCGAGGAGGGCATCGCGATGCTCGTCGACTTCGGCTCCCGCCAGGCCCGTATCGTCAGCCCCTACACCCGCATGGACAAGCTCTGACGGATCCCGTCAGTACACCCGTCAGGCACTCGCCGCGGCCCCGGACGATGTCCGGCCCGCGGCGAGCGCGTTTTCCGAACCTTCTGGACCAGGTCTCCGAGCCAGGGGCGACCCCGGCCTCCGGCTCCTAGGCCTCCGGCCCCTCACCCCGCCGGGCCTCGGGGTGGAGCCGTACCCACCCCTCCCAGGCCGACGTGATCATGTCGTGGACGTCGTGCTTGGCCTTCCAGGCCAGTTCCGCGGCGATGTGGTCGGCGGAGGCGACGACGCGGGGCGGGTCGCCGGGGCGGCGCGGGGTGACGGCCGGGGCGAGCGTGTGGCCGGTGACCTCGTTGATGCGGTCGATCATCTCCCGGACCGAGACGCCCTCACCGCGGCCGATGTTGAGGGTCAGGTCCGTGCCGGGCGCGGCGGCCAGCCGGCGGGCGGCCGCCACATGGGCCTCCGCGAGGTCGGCGACGTGGATGTAGTCGCGGACGCAGGTGCCGTCAGGAGTCGGGTAGTCGTCGCCGAAGACGCGCGGGGGCACGCCCTCCGTGAGCTTTTCGAAGACCATGGGGATCAGGTTGAAGACGCCCGTGTCGGCCAGCTCCGGCGCGGCGGCGCCCGCCACGTTGAAGTAGCGCAGGGAAGCCGTCGACAGACCGTGGGCGCGGCCCGTGGCGCGGACCAGCCACTCACCCGCGAGCTTGGTCTCGCCGTACGGGCTCATCGGCACACAGGGTGTCTCCTCGGTCACGAGGTTGACGTCCGGCATGCCGTACACCGCCGCGGAGGACGAGAACACGAAGGACGGCACCGCGGCGGCCGTGACCGCCTGCAGCAGCACCCGCAGCCCCTCGACGTTCTCGCGGTAGTAGTGCAGCGGCAGCTCCACGGACTCGCCGACCTGCTTCTTCGCCGCCAGATGGACGACGCCCGTGACCGCGTGGTCCTTGAGCGCCCGGGCCACGCGCTCTCCGTCCAGGGTCGAGCCGACGACCAGCGGCACCCCGTCGGGCACGCGCTCGGCGATCCCGGTGGACAGGTCGTCGTACACCACGGCCCGTTCGCCCGCCTCGGTCATCGCACGGACGACGTGCGCCCCGATGTAGCCGGCGCCGCCGGTGATCAGCCAGGTCATGTATCGGCCGTCCCCTCGTGTGTCGGTTCGTCTGTCGGTCGAGCCGACTGTCAGTGAAGCAAACGCCTCATTCTGCGGCGCACCACGGTGGTCATTCCACGCCAACCGGGCGCCAGCCGCAGCGCGAGCGAGCCCGCGTGGGTCGCGTACGGCTGGACGAGCAGCAGCCCGTGCCGGCCGTTCGGCACGACGGACCGGCGGAGCAGGCCCGGGCCCGCGACGGCGTGCGCGGTGGTCTCGCGGCTCGTGCCGTCGTGGAAGCGCAGGAGAAGACGCAGGTCCCAGGTGCCGGAGCCGAGCGCCGCGAGGTCGACGGCCGCCTCGGCCGTCCAGGAGTCGGTGCCCCCGTCGCCGACCGAGCCGTCGCCGACCGAGCCGTCGCCGACGGGATCGGGGTCGTCGGGCAGGAACCGGGCCGTCACCGTGAGCCCGACCGACCCGTCGTGCCGGTTCACGAACTCGGCGTCCACGGACGCCGGCGCCGCGTCAGCCATCCGCCCGTACAGCTCGTGCAGGCGCAGCCGAAGCCGGGCGGCACGCGCGCGTGGCCGCAGTTCCGCGTCGACGGCCACAGGGAGGAGGCGTACGGGCCGGAACAGCAGGTGTTCCAGAGTCACTTGGGTCAGGTCGGCGGACCAGACGGGCGTGCCGTCCGCGAGCCGTGCGTACGGCGGCCGCAGCCGGGCCGGGCGTGCCGCGACCTCCTTGACGCGGGTCAGGTCGCGGGGCTCCTCGGAGGCCGTCACGACCTGTGCGACGACCCGTCCCGGCGCCGGCGCGAGCGCGAGGTCGGCCGCGTCGAACGTCGCGAGGTACGCGCGCGTGAGGGCCCACCACTCCCTCCGGTACACGGGACCGCGCTGATCGAGCTCGCGCGCGTACATCCGCAGCGAGTGGTCGAGGAACCGCGCGCGCGTCGCCCGCGCCAGCCGCTTCTCACCGGCGGCCAGGAGGATGTCGTACGAGAGGGCGTGGGCGGCGATCCTGGACCGCCAGTTGCCGACGCCCGCCCGGTCCAGCGAGATCGACAGCCGCTCGGCGCTCCGGCGCACGTGCCAGACGTACACAGTGTCCGGGATCAGCGCGATACGCGGACCGGCGGCGAGCACGCGCGCGGTGAAGACGAAGTCCTCGTAGGGGAAGCGTCCTTCGGGGAAGCGGATGGCGTGCTCGCGCAGGAAGTCGGTGCGGTAGAGCTTGTTGACGCACAGAGTGTCGTGGACCAGGTGGGTGCGGCGGGACGGGTGCTTCACCAGGGCGGCCCTGGCGTACAACTCGGGCTGCCAGGGGACCTCGCGGCCGGACGGCAGCTCGCGGCGCACACACAGACCGGCGGCGACCTCGGCCCCGCGCCCGGCGGCCGCGTCGAGGAGCGCGTCCACCGCGCCGGGCGGCAGGACGTCGTCGCTGTCCAGGAACATCACGTACGGGGCCGTGGCGGCGTCGATCCCGTCGTTGCGCGGGCTGCCGCAACCGCCGCTGTTGACCTTGCGGCGGAGCACCTTCAGGCGCGGTTCGTCGAGGGCGAGGCGGTCCAGGAGGTCCGCGCTGCCGTCCGTCGAGCAGTCGTCCACGGCGATCACCTCGCGGACGGCGGGCCCCTGCGCGAGGGCCGAGCGCACCGCGTCCGTCACATGGGCGGCGTCGTCGTACCCGATGACCACGACGCACACCTGTGAGTGGTGGGGAGGTATGGCTTGGATGGGTCGCATGGCTTCCACAGGGCGAAATGGTGGCTGGTGTAGGTAATTTTCCGTTAAGAGGTACTTACTGTCTCGTGGGGAAGATGACGGGAATTGTGTGAGGGTTCCGTCTCCGCTGATCGAATTCCAGTGGACCGGACTCCGGTCGGCCGGGTTCCCGCGGTCCACAGGCGGCGGAAGGAGAGCGCCGCGGCCCCGACGAGCAGCCCGTTGCGGACGAGCATCAGCAGGGTGCCGGTCCAGGTGCAGTCCATGACGTCCCTGTAGAGGACGGGATACGCGAGGGCGCTGGCCGCCGCGGACGCCATGATCAGCACGGCCACCGGACGCTGCGAGGTGTGCCGCGAGGTCAGACACACCGCGGCCAGGCCGAGCAGCCACACCAGGTACTGGGGGCTGATCACCCGGCTCGTCACGGTGAACAGCAGTACGGCACAGAGCGCGGCGTCGTACGGAGTCGCCGGCGTCCAGTGCCGGGCCCGCAGGCGCCACAGCAGCAGGGCCCCGAAGGCGACGACGGTGAGTGCCAGCGACCCCGCGGCGATGGTGCTGACGTACGGCCCCGTGAACTCCATCGCCCCGTACCGGTATCGCACCTGCCCCGGCCAGCCCGCGTGCCGAGCGAAGGAGAGGGCCGTTCCGCCGAGCGACTCGATCTGTACGCCCCGGCCGCCCTGCTGGCGCAGGAAGTCGAAGGGGTGACGGAAGAGCGCGGCGAGCGCGATGAGCAGCACGCCCGCGGTGACGGCCGCCGAGGTCCACACCTCCCTCGTCGTACGCCCCCTGGGGGTGCCGATCAGGATCAGCGCCGGCCACACCTTCACGAGGGCGCCCAGCGCCGCGAACGCACCGCACGCGCGCGTGGAGCGCGAAAACGTCAACAGGGCGATGACGGCGAGGGCGGTGACCTGTACGTCGTAGCGGGCGAGCGGGAGGTGCAGGAGGAGGGGGAGGCCCGCGATCCACAGGGCCGCGCCGCGCAGGCTGCGGCCCGTCCGGGTGCCCGCGCGCGTGAGGGCGGCGGCGACCAGGGCGTCGGCGGCGAGCGCGAGAAGCACGAACGCCTGGAAGTACGTCAGCCCCGGCAGCAGTCCGGGGGACAACAGGACCGGGCCCGCGCCCGGCGGGTACTGCCACAGCCGGTCGCCCGAGGGGAACGTGCCGTGGGCGAGCACGCCGTACCAGCGGGCGTACAGCTCGTGCACCTCGCGCGCGACCCCGCCGATGCCCAACGGGGCATGCCCGTCCCGGGCGAGCAGCCACAGCATCAGGGCGCGGGTGGTGAGCCAGCCGACGGCGACGAGGAGGAGACGGGGCTTCATCCAGGGCTTCACCCGACGGATCGTAAGCCGCAAGAAGGCATATAACGTCTGATGACGGGTCAATCACCTTCGAAGGCTGACTAATAGCACAAAATCTGGGGCATGGTCGTCAAGCGTCCGCAGGTTGCCGTCGCCGTGCTCGTACCCGTACTCGTCATGTCCGGGATCGGTCTCTGGGGGATCGATCGCGGCGGGATGTGGCGGGACGAGGCGGTCACCTTCCAGGTGGCGCGGCGCTCGCTCCCGCAGATCTGGCAGTTGCTGCACTCCGTGGACGCGGTGCACGGCCTCTACTACCTCCTCATGCACCCCGTCCTTGCCGTCCACCCCGGAGAGGTCGCCCTGCGCGTCCCCTCGCTCTGCGCGGCCGCCGCGACCGCGGGCCTGGTCGCGGCCCTCGGCGCCCGGCTCGCCCGCCCGAGGGTGGGCCTGTGGGCAGGCCTTCTGTACGCCGTGACCCCCATGGCCGGGCACTTCGCCCAGGAGGGGCGCTCGTACGCACTGGTTGCCGCCGGGGTCGCGGCGTCGACGCTGCTGCTGGCGCGGGCGGTGACGGCCGACGCGGACGGAAACGGGGGTGGGGACGGGGACGGGGACGGGAATGGGGACGGGGGCGGGGAGCTGGGAGACGAGCCCGTGGGCCGGCTCGCCCGGCACGCGCGCGTGGTCGGCTGGTGCGCGTACGGAGGGGTCGTCGCCGTCACCGTCCTGCTGCACGAGTTCGCGGTACTGATCCTGCTCGCGCACGCCGCCACCCTGGCCCTCGCCCGGATGCCCCGCCGCGTGTGGCGCGACTGGGCCTGCGCCGCGGGTGCCGTCCTCCTCGCCCTGCTTCCGCTCGCCCTGATCTCCAGCGGCCAGGCGGAGCAGGTCGCCTGGCTCCGGCCCCCGGGCGGCGGCACCGTCGAACGCCTGCTGCGCTCCTTCACCGGCCCGACCCAGCTGGTCCTCGGCCCGTATCTGCTGCTCATCGCCCTCGCCCTGCGCCACCCGTTCACCCCACCGGCCCGCCGCGGCGAACTCTCCCTCCCCACGGTCGCCCTGCCCCTCCTGCTCCTCCCGCCCGCGGCCCTCATCGCGGTCTCGCGCCACTGGCCGCTCTACGACGACCGCTATGTGCTGTACGCGCTCGCCGGGGCGCCCCTGCTGGCGGCGGCGGGGGCGGAACGGCTGGTCCTGGCGGCGCGGCGGGTGGGTTTTGGGCGGAGTGAGGCGGATGGCTTGATGCGGGGCGTGGCGGGCGGTCCTGGTGCCGGTGCCGGTGCCGGTGTCAATTCTGATTCCGGTCCTGGTTCCGGTCCCGAACCCGGTCTCGTACGAGGCGTCCGCGTGCCGTACGCCGCCACGCTGGTCGGCGTACTGGCCATCACCCTCGCCTTCGTCTCGCAGCTCCCCGTCCTCCGGGAGGACCGGGACCCCGCCCGCCGCCCCGACAATCTCGCCGTCGTCTCGGCCGCGGCCGCCCAGCGGATGAGCCCCGGCGACTCCGTTCTCTTCCTGCCGTCGATCGGCAGGCGCTCCGCGCTGGCGTACCCGAAGGGGTTCCAGGGCACGCGGGACATCGCACTGGAGGAGCCCGCACCCGTCTCCGGCACGCTCTACGGGCGCGAGACCGGCCCGGACGAGCTGCGCCGCAGACTCGCCGGCCTGGACCGCGTGTGGGTGGTCGCCGAGCCGTACGCGCTGAAGTCGGCCTGGTATCCGAGCGATCCGACCGAGCGGGTCAAACTCACCGTCGTGGGCGAGGAGTTCGTGCCGCGCGCGGAGTTCGTACGGAAGGGCTCGATTCTGCGGCTGTATGTGCGGAGGGCTCCGACGATGTGAGGGGCGGGGGTGCGGCTGCTGTCGAGTGCCCGGTGGCACGTGGCGCGAGGTGCGTGATGCGCGATGCGTGGGTGGGCGGTGGTTACGCGCCGCCGCCCGGGGTCTCGTCCAGGGCCGCCGCGTCCAGCGCGTCCGTGAGCTTGTCGAGCCGGGCGCGCAGTTCGAGGATCTCGTCCAGCTCGAAGCTCGTCGCGGCGGCGATCCGGCGCGGTACGCGCAGTGCCTGCTCGCGCATGGCCGTGCCCTCGTCCGTGAGCCCGACCACCACGGACCGCTCGTCGCGCGCACTGCGCTCACGCCGTACGAGGCCCGCCGCCTCCAGTCGCTTCAGCAGCGGCGACAGCGTGCCGGAGTCGAGCCGCAGGTGCTCGCCGACCTTCTTCACGGGCAGCTCGCCGTGCTCCCACAGGACGAGCATGACCAGGTACTGGGGGTAGGTGAGCCCCAGGTCCTTCAGGATGACCCGGTACACGCCGCCGAAGGCGCGGGAGGCCGCGTTCAGGGAGAAGCAGATCTGCTGGTCGAGGCGGAGGAAGTCCTCGTCCCGTACGGAGTGCTGTACGGGGTGCTGTACGGCGGGGTCGGGTGCGGGCGTCGTGGTCATGTCCCCAGGATACCTCCGGTGCATCATTTAGTTGTGCGCAACTTAATTGTGTGCTCTACTTGTGGTCGTGAGGGGGGCCGGTCAAGGCCCGCCGATACGACGTTGACCCTGAGAGGGATGGTTTTCATGGACGCGCTCTACACCGCTGTCGCCACCGCCACCCACGGCCGTGACGGCCGGGCCTACAGCTCCGACGGCAAGCTCGACCTGGAGCTGGGTATACCCGTGGAGATGGGCGGCAACGGTCAGGGCACGAACCCGGAGCAGTTGTTCGCTGCCGGTTACTCGGCCTGTTTCGCCAGCGCGCTCGGTGTGGTCGGTCGTATGGCGAAGGTCGATGTCAGTGACGCGGCGGTGACCGCCGAGGTCGGTATCGGCAAGCAGGGGGAGGGCTTCGCCCTCGCTGTCACGCTCCGCGTGGAGCTGCCCGAGTCCGTGGACGCCGAGACCGGCCGCAAGCTGATCGAGCAGGCCCACCAGGTGTGCCCGTACTCCAACGCGACCCGGGGCAACATTCCGGTGGAGCTCGTCGTCGAGTAGTAGCTTTCCTCGCCCCCGCCGCCCCTACCCATTCCCGTCACTTACTCAGGGGCTCCGCCCCCGAACCCCCGGTATCGCGCTGCCGCGCTCGTCCTCAAACGCCGGACGGGCTGAGATGTGTGTGCGGGTGAGTCGTGGCTGGTCGCGCAGTTCCCCGCGCCCCTAAAGATTGCGCAGTTCCCCGCGCCCCTGATCAGGGGCGCGGGGAACTGCGCAATCTTTCAGCCCCTCCGGCGTTTGAGGAGCGGGGGTTCGGGGGCGGAGCCCCTGAGTCAGGGACGGGATTGGGTAGGGGCGGCGGGGGCGAGAAAACTCCGCCAACAGCAAGGGCACACCCACCACCGGCACCAGCCACACCATCACCATCAACCGGTCGATGCGGATGTCGGGATGGGCGGCGATGCTCAGCACACCGGTGCCGGCCGCAGCGACGAGGAGCACCCCGAAGGCGGGCCACCGCCGAAGCGCCCCCCACCCGCCGGCGACCACCAGCGCCAGGAACAGCGGATCGACCAGCTGCCGCCGCAGCCACTCCGTCCAGAAGTTGAGCTCCAGGTGGAGGAACTCCCACCACGCCCGCTCCCGGTCCGGCCGGTTGAAGTGGTCGGTGAGGAGGTCCTGAAGGCTGTCGGACTCCGAGGGGTACGGGAGCAGCCGGGTCAGGAGCAGGACGCCCACGGCCGCCCCCACGGTCACCTTCAGCAGCGTCTTCACGGCGTCACCGACCGGCCGCCCCGCCCGCCTCCGGTACAGGCCGATCACCCCGAGCCCCCCGGCCAGACACACCGACAGGAACAGCGCCTGCGAGTGCTTCACGGTGAACAGCAGCGCCAGCGAGACACCGACCAGCCCGGCGGCCCCCGCCCGCCCCCGCAACACCAGCGCACACCCCCACAGCACCGCCAGAGTGAGCGCCATCATCGTGCCCTCGGTCATGGGCCGCATCGCGGTCGCACCGGTCGGCAGGACGTAGTACAGCGCCTGCCCGGTCAGGGCCAACCCCACCGGCACGCCCACCGTTCGCAGGACGAGGAACACCAGCACGCCCCCGGCCGCCGCGACACAGACCCCCGCCGCCCACAGCCCCCACGTCACCCCGAGCACCGTCACGAACGGCACGAGCAGCAGCGGATACCCGGGCCGCACCTCGAAGATCCGCATGAACCGCTCGCTCATGAACGGCGCCGTCCACCCGGACGTCTGCCCCGCGTCCAGCCGCCGGCCGACGCTCCACTCGTAGTAGCCCCGGCACTCGTCCCGGACCTCCGGCCCCGGATCGGGAGCCCGGAAGCGCCGCACGTCCACACTGTGGTTCCGCGACGCGGTCTCGGCCCGGCTCGCGCACACGTACGCGATCGTGCGCCCCGCCGCCTCCTCCTTGTCCGCACCGCCCAGACTCAGCGCGTACGACAGGTAGTTGCGGCTGTCGGGTGTGTCCCGTCCGGTGACGTTGGCGAGCTGGAGGCAGCCGAAGAGGGCGGCGAGGAACAGCACCCACACGGCGGGCCGAGCGTTCACGAGCGGGCCAGCTGCTCGCTCGGGACGCCGGGCGCGGGGACCGTGGGCGGCACGGCGGCCAGGTCCTCGCCGAGCATCAGCAGCCGTACGACCCGCTCCGACGCCCGCCCGTCGTCGTAACCGCCGAACCGCTCCCGGAAGGCCTCCCGCAGCCGCGCCGCCTCCTCGTCCCGCCACGCGCCCGACGCGAACAGCCGCGCCAACTCGCCCTCGTCGCGCGCCACATGACCCGGCGGGCGCTCGGTCACGTCGAAGTACGTGCCGCGTCCGGCGAGGTAGGTGTCCCAGTCGTAGGCATGCAGGACGATCGGCCGGTCGAGGTGGGCGTAGTCGAACATCAGGGACGAGTAGTCGGTGATCAGCGCGTCCGAGGCGAGCATCAGGTCCTCGACGTTCGGCTCGTCGGTGACGTCCAGGAGCACACCCCGCCGCGCCAAGTCCTTGAGTTCCAGGCCGCGTTCGTGGCGCTGGGCCAGTGATGGGTGGAGGCGGACCGCCAGGACGTGGTCGCCCGGCAGCCCCGCGACCAGACGCTCCAGGTCGCAGTCGGGCGCGTAACCGCCCTGACGGTGGTCGCGGTTGGTCGGCGCGTACAGGATCAGGGTCCGCTCGTCCGGAACACCCAGCCGCTCCCGCACCGCCTCCCGCCGGCCCGGCTCCGGCCGGACCAGGCAGTCGTTGCGCGGGCTGCCCGAGCGCAGGGACACGAAGTCGCAGGGGTACGCGCGGTCCCAGACCAGCTCCGAGTGCGCGTTAGCGACCAGGCTGTAGTCCCAGCGGTCGGCGCGCCTCAGCATCTTCGGGACGCTGAAACCCCGTCGCGCGCCTGGGTACTT
Organism: Streptomyces sp. NPDC050988; assembly: GCF_044456225.1. Taxonomy (NCBI): domain Bacteria; kingdom Bacillati; phylum Actinomycetota; class Actinomycetes; order Kitasatosporales; family Streptomycetaceae; genus Streptomyces; species Streptomyces sp. NPDC050988. Next base: position 44,890 of record NZ_JBITFQ010000005.1, read on the forward strand.
GAGCAGGTCCGCGCCCATCGACTTGAGCGGGGTGCCCTGGTGGGTGTGGATGTGCACCGCGCCCTCGCGCTTGACCAGGTCGTTCGCCCAATTGACGTTGTTGACCAGGTACTTGGCCCTCGCCGTCACCTTCCGGTACGCCCGGCTGCCCGGCAGGACGTGCTCGATGTCCGGCGGCAGCGTGTCCACGTACTCCTTCCCGACCACCCACACACCCCGGATGTGCGGGGCGATCTCCCGCGCCTTGCGGTGGATCGCGGCCGGATCGCCCAGGACGCCCCGGTGCGAGAAGGCCGAGTACACGGCCAGGTTGGGGTCGAGTGCCCGCCGCAGGACCAGCCGTCGGTGCGTCGCGAGCAGCACCCTGCGCAGTCGCCGTCGCCAGACCCGGTAGCGCCTGCGCAGGCCCGCCCGCCGCACGGCGGCCGTGCGGTGCAGGCCGTAGAGGGCGTACGGGGCCCGGGCGAGCAGCGTGAAGGACACCCGCGGGATCTGCTCACCGAGCCGGTGTCCGCTCGGGCGGTACGTCCGCAGGTCCCGCGCCGCCCGCCGGTGGAACTCGGGGCGGGCCGACGGCGGTACGCGGTCCTGCTGGCGGAGGATGAAGAGGTAGTGGTCCGCCATGTGGTCGTAGAGGAACCCGCGCCACCGCTCAAGCTCCGGCCGCTCGGCGATGAACCGGAACAGCCGCTCGTACTGCGCGAACACCTCGAAGTGCTCGCGGCTCGGCGTGCGCATCGCGTTGCCCCGGCGGCGCTGCCGGTAGTACACGCAGATCCGGTCGACGAGCGTGATCGTGCGGGCCGTCCACAGCGTCTGGTAGACGACCACGGCGTCCTCGTAGAAGCCGGTGGGGAAGGTGAAACCGCCCTCGCGGAAGAAGTCGAGGCGGTACGCCTTGTTCCAGACGACCGTGAACAGGTCGAGCAGATCGGGGCGTTCGGCGACCGTGAACACCTCGGGGCCCGGCGCCTCGAAGACCGCCGCGTCCCGGTTGCGCTTCACCGCGCCGTGCCAGTGCGTGCGCGCGTAGTCGAACAGGACGATGTCAGGCCGCGAGGTCGTGTCGATGCGCTCGGCGATCGCCCGCAGGGTGCCCGGTGTGTAGCTGTCGTCGCTGTCGAGGAACAGCAGGTACTCGCCCCGCGCCAGCTTCGCGCCATGGTTGCGGGCCGGGCCGATACCGCCGTTGACCGGCAGATGGACGGGCACGACCCGCTCGTCACGGGCCGCGAACTCGTCGATGATCGCCGAACTCCCGTCCGGGGAGCAGTCGTTGACGACGATCAGCTCGAAGTCGCCGTACGACTGGTCGAGGACCGACTCCAGGCATACGCGCAGATAGCCCTGCACGTTGTGGACGGGCACGACGATGCTGAAGCGGGGCATGGCACCTCCAGGTCCGGGAACCGGCGGGGATTTCGGGGGACTTGACGGAGGCATCAGCGGGCCGGTGCGTGGGCCGGTGGGCCGACGACGACCGCCGGTCTCGCCGCCGGAACGGGGAGGCGTTCGTGCAACGGCACCACCGGCGGCAGCTCCTCCTCGGGCTGCCCCAGCAGCACCCGCCGTACGACCCGCTCGGCGGCCCGCCCGTCGTCGAACCGGCAGAAGCGCTCCCGGAACCGGTCCCGCAGCCCGGCGGACCGCTCGTCCGCCCACTCGCCCGTCGTGAAGACCCGGATCAACTCGTCCTGCGTACGGGCGACATGACCGGGCGGCTCGGCCAGCAGGTCGAAGTAGACGCCCCGGGTGTCCCGGTAGACGTCCCAGTCGTCGGCGTACGTCACGATCGGCCGGTCCAGGTTGGCGTAGTCGAACATGATCGACGAGTAGTCCGTGATCAGGGCGTCCGAGGCCAGACAGATGTCCTCGGTCTCCCGAGAGGCCGTGACGTCGATCAACCGGCCGGAGGCCACGGCCTGTTGGAGGTCCGCGTCGCCTTCGAGGAAGTAGTGCGCCCGCAGCAGCACCATGAACTCCGGTCCCAGCTCCGCACAGAATCGGGCCAGGTCGAACTGGGCCGACACATCACGCGGATAGTCGCGGTACGTCGGCGCGTACAGCAGTGCCACCCGGTCCTCGGGAATGCCGAGCCGCTCGCGGATCGCGGTGACCTCGGCCGGATCCGCCGTGTAGAAGCGGTCGTTGCGTGGATAGCCGTACTCCAGGTGCGTGAAGGCGCTGGGGTAGGCGCCCGACCAGACCTCCGTGGAGTGCGCGTTGGAGGAGAGGGAGTAGTCCCAGCGGTCCGCGCGCTCCATCAGCCGGCCGAAGCTTCCGGTGGCCGCGGCGACCGCCCGGTACTCGATCTGGTCGACGCCCATCCGCTTCAGCGGCGTCCCGTGATGGGTCTGGACGTGCACGGTCCCGGGGCGTTTGACCACGGCTGTCTCGAAGTTGACGTTGTTGAACGTGTACTTGGCCCGGGCCATCACCTCCCAGTACCGCCTGCTCCCGATCACCACGCTCTCCACGTCCTCGGGCATGTTCGCCGCGTCCTGCTCCCGCACCAGGAACACCGACCTGATGTGCGGGGCGAGTTCGCGTGCCTTGCGGTGGATGGCGGCCGGGTTGCAGGCGTAGCCGCGGCCCCAGTACGCCGCGTAGACGGCGAGGTTCTCGTCGAGGGACCTGCGGAGGTACCGCCGGTACGGGCCGTGGGGGCGGCCGCGCCGCCATCTGCGGGCGGCGCGGATCGCGAACGCGCGGGCCCGCTCCGACCGTCGCTCGGCACCGAGGAGCGCGCGGAACGTGGCGTACGCGCCGCGCGCCAGCAGCCGCCCGCGCAGACCCTTGGCGCGGTGGCCGCGCGGACGGTGGCGGCGGTACAGCCTGCCCGCCCGGCGGAAGAAGGCCCTGCGGCAGGACGTGGCCGCCGTGTCGAGGACCTCGGCGAAGAGATGGTCGAAGAGGGCGCGCGATGTGTCCTGGTCCAGGTCCTGTTCGGCTGCCCGCCTCAGCACCAGCTCCACCTGGTCGAGGAGTTGACGCTGTGCGTCGGGTGTCGTGCGGCCGCCGCTGGCGCTGGGGCGCCGCTCGTGACGTCGTACGCAGACCGTGTCCAGCGCGGCGGTTTCCCCGGCCGCGAGGGTCACCAGCCCGGACCAGCCGATGTCCGTGAAGTGCCCTTCGGGGAAGGTGAGTTGGTGATCGGTGAGAAACGCCCTTCGGTAGGCCGTGGCCCAGACCGGGTGCCGTACGTCCGTGGGGTCGCCGTCATCGCCCCCCTCCGGCACCGGTTCGCCCACCCACCACGGCACGCGCTCGTGGGCGAGGTACAGGACGTCGACCTCGCCGGTTTTCCGGAGCCGGGCGTCCATCGCGGCGAGTGCTCCCGGCGTGAGCACGTCGGTCGCGTTCAGGAAGAGCAGGTACGTGCCGGTGGCCGCGTGCATGCCTGCGGCGCGTGAGCCGGTGGGGTGGGTGACGCGGGGGTCTCTTTCGGCGTACTCCCCGGTGACGGTCGCCGCCGGGGAGTCGGGGGTGTCGCAGACCGTGATCAGTTCGAAGTCGGTGAAGGACTGGGTCACGACCGAGTCGAGGGCGGTGGGGAGGCGCCCCGCGAGGCCTTGTGCGGTGACGATGACGCTGAAGCGGGGCATGTGGTGCGGGGCTCTTTCTGTGACGGGGGGTGGATCGGTCGGTTTGCGGGGTGCGGGTGAGTGGGGGCTGGTCGCGCAGTTCCCCGCGCCCCTGGGTGAGTGGGTGGTCCGTGTGGTGTGTTGGGTGCGGGTTCGTTTGGGCTGAGCGCGCAGTTCCCCGCGCCCCTTGAAGGCAAGGGCTACCGCCCCCCAAGACAAAAGCCTGGGGCGCAGCCCCGCTTTTAGGGGCGCGGGGAACTGCGCGACCAGCCCCCACCGGGCCCGCACCCGACAACAGGGCCCGCGCCCTAAAGACAAGGGGCCTGGCCTGCCGGTGTGGGGACCGTGGCCAGTGGCGTCGTGACGGACTGGTCCGCCGCCGACCGGGCGGGATTGCGCGCCGTGAGCGGCACCACCGCCGGCAACCCCGACGTCTCGCCCAGCACGACGTGGCGAACGACCCGCTCGGCCACGTGCCCGTCGTCGTACGGGCAGAAGCGGTCCCGGAACGCCGACCGGAGCTGCGTGGAGCGGGAGCCGCGCCAGTGGCCCGTCGCGAAGATGTCGATCAGTTCGTCCTCGCTGCGCGCCACCGCACCCGGCGGGAACGCGCGCAGGTCGAAGTACGTCCCGCGAGCCGCCTCGTACGCCTCCCAGTCGTCCGCGTGGATCACGATCGGCCGGTCGAGGCCCGCGTAGTCGAACATCAGGGAGGAGTAGTCGGTGATCAGCGCGTCCGAGGCGAGGCACAGGGACTCGATGCTCGGATGGTCCGACACGTCGATGAGCCGGCCGCCGCTCCGCGCGAGCGGGGCCCCGTACGCGTGGTGCGCGCGGGCCAGCAGGACGAAGCGGGGGCCGAGTTGGCGCAGCACCCGCTCCAGGTCGAGCGCGGTGCGCTGGGTGCGCTGGTAGTCGCGGTGCGTGGGCGCGTACAGGACGGCGACCGCGCCCTCGGGGATGCCGAGGTTCTCGCGCAGCCGGGCCACTTCGGCCGAACTCGCCTGCTGGAACCGGTCGTTGCGCGGCTGGCCGTACTCCAGCGTCGTGTAGCCGGACGGGAAGACGCGCTCCCAGACGAGGGTGGAGTGGCGGTTGGCGGACAGGCAGTAGTCCCACTGGTCGGCGTCGCGCAGCAGGGCGGTGAAGTCCGTGCCGCGGGCCGCCGCCGGGTGCTCCTGGAGGTCCAGGCCCATGTGCTTGAGCGGTGTGCCGTGCTGGGTCTGGACGAGGATCTGGCCGGGGCGCTTGACCAGCCGACGGTCGAAGTCGGTGTTGTTCACGAGGTACTTGGAGCGGGCGAGAGCCGTCCAGTACGCGGCGGTGCCCGGAGTCAGCCTGCGGGTCGCCGTCGGGATCGTGTGGTGGAACTCGGGGCGCGCGATCCATGCGGTGCGCACGTCCGGCGCGTACGTCCGGAACGCGGACTCCAGTGCCCCCGGGTTGCAGCCGTGGCCGCGGCCGCCGTGGCTGGTGAACACGGCCTGGTCGGCCCGGACGGGAAGCCGGAGCTGGACCTTGTAGTGCAGCCGGAGTGCGGCCGTGCGGAGGGTCCGGGCCAGTGCGCCGGTGAGGCGCGTGACGCCTCGCTCGATCCGCACCGCCGCCCACAGCGAGCGGTAGGTGCGGTGACTGCCCAGGCGTACCAGCGCGTGCCGCAGCCGGTTCTCGGACGGGACGTCGGCGGCCCGTACGCGGTAACGGACGTAGTGGGCACGGGCTTTGCGCAGGAACTGGGCGCGGGAGCCGTGCGGCAGCCGGTCGCGCTTGAGGAACACGGCCGACAGGTGGTCGACCATGCGGTGGAACAGGACCGGCCGCCAGTGCGCCAGTTCGGGGTACGCGTCGAGATGCGCGAAGACCCGGTCGTACTGGTCGAAGATGTCGAAGTGCTTGTCGCTGACCGTGCCGAGGATGTTTCCCCGGCGGCGCTGGCGGTAGTGGACGCAGACGCGGTCGAGTGTCGCGATCGTCTCGGCGGCCATCAGGACCGGGGACGTCCAGGGGGTGTCCTCGTAGTAGCCGGGCGGGAAGGCGAAACCCTCCCCGGCGATGAACTCCCGGCGGTACGCCTTGTTCCACACGACCATGAGGACCTTCAGCAGGCCCGGCCGGTCGTCGAGCCTGAACGGCGCCGGCGCGTCCTCGGTGAGCTGGCCCGCCTGTACGTTGCGTACCGTCTCGCCCGACCAGAAGGTGCGCGCGTAGTCGTAGACCAGGACGTCCGGGTCGCCGGTCTCCTTGACGCGGTCGGCGATGGCCCGCAGGGCGTCCGGGGTGAGGGTGTCGTCGCCGTCCAGGAAGATCAGGTAGTCGCCGGTCGCGTACCGCATACCAGCGTTGCGGGCCCGGCCGAGGCCCACGTTCTCCTTGAGGTGGACGGCCCGCACACGGGGGTCGGCGGCCGCGAACTCGTCGATGATCGCGCCGCAGGCATCGGGTGAGCAGTCGTCCACCGCGATCAACTCGAGGTCGGTGAAGGACTGTTCGAGAACGGATGCCATGCACTCGTGCAGATATGCCTGCACCTGGTACGCGGGGACAATGACACTGAACCGGGGCAAGGGACATCCTTGTGTCGGCGCGGGCATACTGCCCGGAAACGGCCGAAGGGGTTACCGGGTTACGCCGGATGCGGCATGTGGGGGACCCCGGGTGAACGCGAAGGGGCGGGCCGATGGCGGCCCGCCCCTCGCGATGTGTACTCCGGGTGCCCGACCCGGATGTCCCGGACGCTACTTCACCGCGCCCGCCATCACACCGGACACGAACTGCCGCTGGAACGCGAAGAACACGGCCAGCGGGATGACCATCGAGATGAACGCGCCGGGCGCCAGCGTCTCGATGTTGCCGGAGAACTGGCGGGTCTGCTCGGTCAGCGCGACGGTCAGCGGCCGCGAGTCGGAGTCCGAGAAGACCAGCGCCACCAGCATGTCGTTCCACACCCACAGGAACTGGAAGATGCCGAGCGACGCGATCGCGGGCGCGCCGAGCGGCAGGATCACGGTGGTGAACAGGCGGGTCTCGCTCGCGCCGTCGAGCCGTGCGGCCTCCAGGAGTTCACGGGGGATCTCCGCGAAGAAGTTCCGCAGCAGGAAGATCGCGAACGGCAGGCCGAAACCCACGTGGAACAGGACGACACCGATGATGGTGCCGAAGATCCCGAGATCGCCGAAGAGTTCGGACAGCGGGATCAGAGCGATCTGCACCGGCACCACGAGCAGCGCCACCACGGCCAGGAACCACCAGTCGCGGCCCTTGAAGTCCATCCAGGCGAAGGCGTATCCGGCCATGGCCCCGATGACGATGACCAGGGCGGTGGCCGGCACGGTGATCCAGATCGTGTTGAGCAGGGAGTCGGTGATCGCCTCCTTGCCGAGCAGGGTCGAGTAGCTCTCGGTGGTGAGCTGGGACGGCTTGCTGAAGACCGTCCACCAGCCGGAGTCGGCGATGTCGGTCGGGTCACGGAACGACGAGGCGAGCAGCCCGACCGTCGGCGTCACCCAGAGCAGTGCGATCAGGATGAGGAAGACCCGCATCACACCGCCGGTCGCGCCGCTCGCCAGCCTGGAGACGAGCGACCGCTCGGGCGGACCGGCCGCTTCCGCGGCCTCCGGCGGGGCTTTCAGAGGTACGGAGGGTGCGGTCACCGTCGGCGCTCCCTTCGCAGTCGGCGGATGTTGACGATCATCACCGGCATGACGAGCAGCAGCAGGACCACACCGATCGCGCTGGCGAGGCCGAGGTTTCCGCCACCGCCGGTGTACGAGTTGTAGAGCTGCAGGGCCAGGACGTTGGCCTCGTCCTGGGTGGGTTGCGGGGCGATGATGTAGATCAGGTCGAAGATCTTCATCACGTTGATGATCAGCGTGATGAGCACGACCACGAGGACCGGAGCGAGCAGAGGGACCGTGACCCTGCGGAACACCTGCCATTCGTTGGCCCCGTCGACCCGGGCCGCCTCCAGGAGGTTGCGGTCCACCCCGGCGAGACCCGCCGCGATGAGCACCATCGCGAAGCCCGCCCACATCCACGCGTACGAACCGATGATGGCCGGTGTGATCAGGCTCGGGCCGAGCCAGTCGACGCCGTTGTAGGGCGCCGCGAAGTTCGAGGACGGCAGGCGCAGTTGGGCCCCGTCGGCGGAGGCCGGCAGCGTGAACGTACCGTCGTCGCCCGCCTTCGCGGAGGCCACGACCCTGCCGTCCTTGACCGCCTCGACCTTGATGCCGGGCAGGGCCTTCTCACCCGCGTCGATGGCGCCCTTCTCGCCACCGCCGCCCAGTTTGAAGTCCAGCCAGACCGTGCCGGACACCCCGTCGCCCGAGGCCTGGGCGGCCTTGGCGTCCCCGGGGCTGCCGGGCACCTTGTTCGGGGCGATGCCGACCAGCGGGATCAGGGCCGGGGAGCCCGCGCTCACCGTGCCCGTGGAGGTGAAGGAGCCCCCGCCGGACGCCTTGAGGTCGCTCTCGGTCGACGGGCGTGCCTTCGGATAGACCGACGACTCGGCGAAGGTGTCGTGCACGCCCACCACCACGGCGTTCGCCACGCCCTGGTCGGGGTCCGCCTCGTACACGAGCCGGAAGATGATGCCCGCGGCCAGCATGGAAATGGCCATCGGCATGAAGATGATGAGCTTGAACGCCGTTGCCCAGCGCACCCGTTCGGTCAGCACGGCGAAGATCAGGCCGAGCCCGGTGACCAGCGCCGGGGCGACCGCCACCCAGATCGCGGTGTTCTTGACCGCGGTGAACGTGGCGTCGTCCGTGAAGATGTCGCCGTAGTTGCCCAGCCCCACGAAGCCCGAACCGTCGGCATCGTAGAGACTGCGCCAGACCGAGTACCCGATCGGGTAGACCACGAGCGCGCCGAGCAGCACGATCGCGGGCAGCAGGAACAGTCCTGCCACCCACGGCCGGGTACCCATCACACTCTTGCGTTTTCCGGCGGGGGGCACCGGACCTGCCGGGCCCCCCGCCGTCGCCACCTGCGACGACATGGGCTGCCGTCAGCCCTTGTACGCCTTGGCGGCGGCCGTTTCGAGCGCCTGCTGCGCGCCCTCGACGTCCGAGGGGGTCTTCAGGAAGTCCTGCAGCGCCTTCCACTCGCCCGCGCCCTGGGTGCCACCGAAGGCGGCCGGGGCCTGGTCGGACATGTCGAAGCGGAAGTCGTCGCCCGCGTCGAGCAGCGCCTTGGCGATGTCCGAGGCCACGGCGTCCTTGTAACTCTTCAGGTCCATCTCCTTGTTGGGGGAGATGATCCCGCCCTGCGCCGCCCACAGCTCGGCCGCGTCGGTCGAGGCGAGGAAGGTGATCAGGGCCTGCGAGGCCTTGTCGTCCTTCAGGATCACGGCCACGTCACCACCGCTGACCACCGGCGACTCGTCGCCGACCGCCGGGAACGGGAAGACCTTGGCGTCCGTTCCGATCTTGGCCTTCGTGTCGGCGTTGATGTTCGCCGCGACGAAGTCGCCCTCGTAGACCATCGCGGCCGGGGTGTCGCCCGAGAAGGTCTTCGTCACCGACTTGGGGAACTCGGTGCGCAGCGCGCCGGCCTTGCCGCCCGCGATCAGGTCGTCCTTGCCCCACAGCTGGCCCAGTGTGGTCAGGGCCTCCTTCACGGAGGGGTCCGTCCACTTGATCTCGTGCTTCGCCAGCTGGTCGTACTTCTCCGGGCCCGCCTGCGAGAGATAGATGTTCTCGAACCAGTCGGTGAGGGTCCAGCCGTCCTGGCCGCCGATGGAGACCGCGGGCGAACCGGCGTCCGACAGCGTCTGGGCGGTCTGGAGGAACTCGTCCCAGGTCTTGGGTTCCGCGGTGATGCCGGCCGCCTCGAACGCGGCCGTGTTGTACCAGACCAGGGACTTGTTGGCGGCCTTCGCGTAGACGCCGTACTGCTTGCCCTTGTAGGCGCCCAGGTCCTTCCAGCCCGTCGAGAAGTTCTTGTCGATCTGCGCCTGGGCCTCGGCGCCGAGGGGCTTGACCCAGCCCTTGTCGACGAACTGGTGCAGCACACCGACCTGCGGCAGGAACGCCACGTTCGGCGGCTTGCCGCCCTGGATCTTCGTGCCCAGGAAGGTGGACGTGTTGTTGCCGGTCGGTACGAAGCTGACCTCCGCGCCCGTCCGCTCCTCGAACTCGTCCAGGACCTTGGTGAAGTTGTCCTGCTCAGGGCCGGTCCAGACGGCCGCGACCTCCAGCTTCTGGCCGTCGAGCTTGGGGAGCTCGACACTGGCGGCGCTGCCGCCGGTCTCGCTTCCCCCGCCGCCCTCGTCGCTCTTGTCGTCGTCTCCGCCGCACGCCGTGAGCGTGAGCGCCATCGCCCCCGCGACGACGGCGGCCGCGGTTCGTGCGGTCCTGCTCATCTTGTGCGACTTGTGCGGCTTGTGGTGCGGCCTGTGTGTACGAAGCGTGTTGCTGCGCATGACTTGCCCCGTTCTTCGTCGAACGTCCGAGCGCTGTCCGTGCGCTCTTGGTCTACGCCCGTGTGCTTGGGGGCGGCAAGAGCGCCTGCGCTGTCAAGACCGTGATCGTAACCGCGTCGTGACGTGGGGTGTTTCTCGCCCCCGCCGCCCCTACCCATTCCCGTCCTTCTGGGGCTCCGCCCCAGACCCCGTGGGGGTGCGTTGTCGGGTGCGGGCCGGTGGGGGCTGATCGCGCAGTTCCCCGCGCCCCTAAAAACCTAAGGGGCGCGGGGAACTGCGCAATCTTTTGGGGGTTCGGGGGCGAAGCCCCTGAGTAGTGACGGGAATGGGTAGGGGCGGCGGGGGCGAGAAAACGCCGGACGAACCCGGTGCTAAAGAAGCGACGGCACCTCCGTCGCCGAGACGGAGCGGGCGGCCCGCTCCAGGGCGCTGGCCAGGAGGGCCAGGTCCGTGGGCCCGTTGCCCAGCTCGCGGACGGGCCGCCGCGCGGGCGGATCACCCATGCGGGCCCACTCCAGCGGAACGACAGTGGGCCGCAGAGTCGCCGTACGAGGAATACGACCAGTGACCCGGCCCCCCTGGAACGGCGTTGACCGACCGGCCGGTCCGCCGAGCCGTCCCCGCCCGGGCGCGGGCTCCTCCGGCCCGGCCACCACCGCTTCGAGGACAACCCGAAGCGTCGCCCGCCGAGCCAGCTCCGTCTCGTCCGTCCGCTCCCCACCCCCGGTCGCAGCCACCAGATGCACCCCGAGCCGCTCCCCGTCCCGCGCCACGGCTTCCAGCGCCCGCACGACCGAACCGGCGGCCGGGCGCCCGGGGGAGCCCAGCGCGGGCGAGAGCAACGCGTCGAGATCGTCGACGACCACGACGAGCCGGGGGAGCGGAGGCCCCGCGTCCGGCCGGGGCCGACTCGCGACGGGACGCAGCCGGAGGGTGGAACTGGAGGGCGTGTCGAGGTCCCCGGCACCGGCGGACCCGCCTGCTGTACCGCCTGCCTGCCTGGCCGCCGAACCCGCCGAACCGGCCGAGCGCTGGGCGACGACACGGCCCGACGCCCCCTGCCGGTCCTGCCGATCCTGTCGGGCCTGCCTGTCCTGCCGGTCCTGTCGGTCCTGGAGGGAGTGCCACTCGGCGAAGTCGAGCCGGCCGAGCAGCTCGGCCCGCCGCTTCAGCTCGGCGGCCAGGGACTGGGCGAACTCCCGCATCCGTACGGGATCGTGCGCGCCCAGATGCGTCGTGACGTGAGGCAGGTCCGTACACACCTGGAGCCCGTCCCCGCGCGCGGCCGCGCCACCGCTGCCCGTGCCGTCCCGGCCGTCGATGAGCACGATGCCGATCCTGTCGGGCCGCTCCGCGGCGGCGAGTGAGGCGGCCACCGAACGCAGCAGTTCCGTACGCCCGCTGCCCGAGGGGCCCTCGACCAGCAGATGCGGTCCCTCGACCGCGAGGTCCACGGAGACGGGCCCGCGGGGACCGGCGCCGAGCACGGCCGTGGCCCGGCCACCGAGCGCCTCCGTGTCGTCGGCCGCGTCCGCCCAGCGCGCCATCAGCGACGCCGGGGTGGCCCTCGCCAGGCCCAACTCGTCCAGGAGGCGGGCGGATTGGGGCAGCGGCGCGGACACCCGGGTGTGTCGCTCACCCGCCACACCGTCCGCGCGGAGCGGCGCCAGCGCCCGGGCGAACCGCTCGGCCCAGGCCATGGATACGGCGTCCACGGCGGCGACCGTGCCGTGACCCACGGGCCCGCCCTGCGTGGCGGACGGGGAACCGCCCGCCTGCTTGCCGTGCGCCACGCGCAGCAGCCGCAGCGCCGTCGCCACGTCACCGCTGAGCAGCGCGACGGCACCGCACTCCCGGAAGGCGGGCGAGGCCGCACAGGCCGCCTCGTACGTGTCCGTCACCGGTGAGGCGGGCGACGCGGCCGGTGTCTCGACGAGACAGATGACGTGGATACCGGCCTGGGGCCCCTCGGCCGCGAGCCGTGACACGGCCTCCCGCACCCCGGCCGACCCGGGGTCCCCGTCCACCACGACGACGGTGTGGGGGCCCGGCCACTCGGTCTCCGCCGGATCGTCGGACCGCGCCCAGGAGGGCCGCCTGGCCCGCCCTCGGGCTGCCGCGTCACTGGTCTGCGTACCGCTGCGGGGGAGTCCCAGGTGGGTGATGTTGCTGTCGCGTGCGGTGGGGTGGGCGCGGGGCAACGCCGGGGAACCGGAACCGGTGCGCTCACCGTCCCGCGCCGGGTCGTCGTCGGACGGGTGCCTCGGCCGGGCCGTGCCGTCGGAGGAGGAAGGAGAGGGTGAGGACGAGGTGCCGGCGCGGCCGCTCGCGCCACCGTCATGGCCCCGCTCGCCGCCCGGCTCCCGTCGCTCGCCGGGCCGTTGTACGGCCCCGAAGGCCCCGCTGTCGTCCGGTGAGCCCCCGCCGAGGCGAGGCCCGCCGCCGGTGGATCCGGTGGACACGGAGGCCCGGCCCGCTTCCGCCAGGTGGTCCTCCAGTCGGCGGACCAGCTCCTCCGTACGTGCCGTCGCCTGTTCGCGGTCGTAGGCGAGGAGGAGACGGCAGTCCTGGCCGTGGGTGGGACGGAGATGGGGGAGCCAGCCGAGCCAGGACCACTCGGCGGTGCGCTCCTCCACGGAACGCGAGCGGTCCGTGCTGATCAGGGTGATTTCCAGGGCGTCGGGCGAGTGCAGCGCGGCGAGCTGGGCGACCACAGCGCGGGCGAGGCCCGAGAGGCGCCCGCGTGGCCCGGCCAGGCCCAGCGCTCCGACCTCCCGCAGACCCGCGGTCACCGGCACCGAGGGGAGCAGGCCGGAGCCGTCGGGCGCGCTCCGGTCCGCCGTGCCGAGCCGCACCGTGAGCGTCTCCGGGTGTCCCGGACCGCGCTCCCACAGCCGCGGTCCCGGTCCGAGCGCGGCCAGCAGCAGCGCGGCGGGATCCGGCCACCGCTCGGGAGCGGACGAGCCCGCGACGACGGGCTCCTCGGCTGCCTGTGTCTCGTACGTGCCGTCGTACGCCTCGTCGTGCTCCGCGTCCGGCTCGTCGCTCCGGCCGCCCGCCAGGCGCCTGGCCCATGCGGAGATCCCACCGCGCTTGCGCACACCGCGCGGCACGGGTGTCCCCCGGAGGGGAGTGCCTTTTCGGCCGCCCTCACCGGGAGCCGGTGCGTCCGGGTTCTCCTTGGGGGCCGCTCCGGAAGGTGCTCCGGTGTCCGTGCTCTCGATCCGCGGCGCCCGGCCCTGCCCCGGTACGACGGTCGGGTCCGCGGGCGTGTGCCCCTGGGGTGTGGGCGCGGTCCCGTGCGAGCGCCCGCCCTCGGCGGAGCCCCACCCGGCGGTGCCGTATCCGTGATGTGTCTCGGCGGTCGGCGGCGCGACCTGGAAGCGGGGCCCCGCCTCCGAAGCGCCCCCGCCCTCCCCGTCACCTCGGGCGCCCCCGTCGCGCGCGTGGGGCACCCTCGCCGCTCCGGGCGCCGGTGCCTGCTGTCCCGTACGACCCGCCGTGGCCGGCGTCGGCTGTTCCCGCTCGGGAGTCTCCGGTGCCGTCACGACCCGGACGTGTCCCTCGCCGTCCGGCGCGGTCTCCCGCACGACGGCCGGTTCGCCCGCCGGGGCCAGGCGCAGCGCCGACTCGCCCACCCGGAGGAGCGCCCCGGGCGCGAACCGCACCTGGCGCTCGCCCACGCGTCGGCCGTCCAGTGTCGTGCCGTTCGTGGAGCCCAGGTCCGCCACCGAGACGCGGCCGTCCGCCGCGACCGTCACGGCGCAGTGGAGGCGGGAGACGTCAGGGTCGTCCAGCGGCACGTCGGCGTCGGCCGAGCGGCCGATGTCGATCCGGCCGCCGTGCAGGAAATGGACACCTCCGGCGTCGGGCCCGGCCACCACGCGCAGCTGTGCCGCGGCGGGGTCGAGGTCGGGACCGGGCTCCGCGGGGGAGCCCAGGGACAGCACGGCGCCGTCCATGAGAGGTGGCTCACCCAGCGTGCAGCGCTGTGCGTCGAGCCGCTCCGCCCCCGCGTACAGCACCCCGGCTCCCTCGCCCCCGACCGCCGAGGCGAGGCCGGAGGCCACCGCCGCGAGCGCGGTCCCGGCGGGTGCTGTGACCAGCACGTCGCAGGACGCGGGGCGTCCCTCGGGGCGCGTCCCCAGCGGGTCTACGACGGTCAGCCGGATCTGCATCGCCGTCAGCGGTCCCTTCTGTCGCGGGCGCCCGCGACGAGGCTGCCCCGCGGTCCCCCACCGCAGATCCCCCCACCGCACACGGGCACGTCGGCCAGTACGGGAAGCATCCTCGCACCTGCCACTGACAACACGCCCGCCCTCCACCGGCAAGTGATCTTGATTGGTCGGCTCTGCCCGCAAAAGTGCCTGACCAATGCCCGACCGATGTCCGCTTGAGATCGGTCACGTCAAGATGCGGCAACCAAACCACCCAAAGCGAGCGTCTTTTCATCGAACACATACAGGAACGCCTTGCGTAATGCATGGGCAGGCGGGGTGAGGGAAACCGCAGCGGGACGACAGCCCGGTGCCACGTTCGACGGCACTACAGTGGGTCGGAACCATCCGTAGCAGGGTGGACGGATCAGTCAGGCAAGCAGCAGGGAGCGCATGACGTGCGGCCGGTAGGGAGCAAGTACCTCCTTGAGGAGCCGCTGGGGCGCGGCGCCACAGGCACCGTCTGGCGCGCCAGCCAGAGGGAGACAGCGGGAGCCGAGGCGGCAGTACCCGGTCAGCCGGGTGAAACGGTGGCGATCAAGGTCCTCAAGGAGGAGCTCGCCAACGACGCGGACATCGTGATGCGGTTCCTGCGCGAGCGCTCCGTGCTGCTCCGCCTGACCCACCCGAACATCGTGCGCGTACGGGACCTCGTGGTCGAGGGCGATCTGCTGGCCCTGGTCATGGACCTGATCGAGGGCCCGGACCTCCATCACTACCTGCGCCAGAACGGCCCGTTCTCGCCGGTCGCCGCCGCGCTCCTGACCGCCCAGGTCGCCGACGCGCTCGCCGCCAGCCACGCCGACGGCGTCGTGCACCGCGACCTCAAGCCCGCGAACGTCCTGCTCAAGCAGGACGGCGGCCAGATGCACCCGATGCTGACGGACTTCGGCATCGCCCGCCTCGCCGACTCCCCGGGCCTGACCCGCACCCACGAGTTCGTCGGCACGCCCGCCTACGTCGCGCCCGAGTCGGCCGAGGGCCGCCCGCAGACCTCCGCCGTCGACATCTACGGCGCCGGAATCATGCTGTACGAGCTGGTCACCGGCCGTCCCCCGTTCGGCGGCGGATCGGCCCTGGAGGTTCTCCACCAGCACCTGAGCGCCGAGCCGCGCCGGCCCTCCACGGTCCCCGACCCGCTGTGGACCGTCATAGAGCGCTGCCTGCGCAAGAACCCGGACGAGCGGCCCAGCGCCGAGAACCTCGCCCGCGGTCTGCGTACGGTCGCCGAGGGCATCGGCGTGCACGCGAACTCCGCGCAGATCGCCGCCGCCGAGGCCGTGGGCGTCATGCTCGCTCCGGACCTGGCGCCCGCCGCCGTACCGGGCGACTTCGGTGCCGCCGACCCCACCCAGGTGCTCCCGCAGGGGGCCGCCTCGTTCGACCCGAACGGCGCGACCAGCGTCCTGCCGCACACCGGCGCCGCCGACCCCACCGCCGTACTGCCGGGCCGTGGCGCGGCGGACCCGACGGCCGTGATGCCGCCGGTGCCGCCGGGTCAGCCCGGGGGTGGCCCCGAGGACCCGCACCCCTGGCAGAACCAGCTGCGGGCGGCCCGCGACCGCAACGAGCCGACGCAGATGCAGCCGTACCTCGACCCGAACGAGGACCCGCTGCGGCGGCGCCCGCAGCGCCAGGTCGCGAGGCCCCAGCAGCAGCCACCGCCGCCGCCGAGGCCCCAGCAGCCCCAGCAGCGCCGGCAGCGACCGCCCCAGAACCAGCCCGGCTACGGCTATCCGCAGCAGGGACAGCAGCCCCAGGGATACGCGCCCCAGCACCAGCCCCAGCAACCGCAGCAGCGGCACGCTCCGCCCCAGCAGCCTCAGCAGCCCGCGCCCCGGCCGCCGCGCGAGCCCCGGCAGCGCAGCGCCAACCCGATGAAGATCCCCGGGCTCGGCTGCCTCAAGGGATGCCTGTTCACCATCGTCATCCTGTTCCTGGCCGGGTGGGCGGTCTGGGAGTTCAGCCCGCTCCAGGGCTGGATCGGGACGTCCAGGAACTACTGGGACCAGCTGACGGACATGTTCGGCACGGTCTCCGGCTGGGTCGAGAACCTGGGCGGCGGTTCCGGGAAGTAAGTCTTCTCAGCTGCCGGTAAGTCTTTTCCGGTATTTCAGAGCATTGCCCCTTCAAATCCCCGGAACCGCGGTGCGGTTCTGGGGATTTGTCGACACCTGGGGGGTGATTTCTGTCGCCGAAGAGGAGGTTGGCGCTCTGGGCGCGTAGCTTTATCGGCAACACGCGCCCGTAGGAGCAGTCTTGGTACGGAAGATCGGCAGCCGGTACACCGCCAACCAGATTCTGGGGCGGGGCAGCGCCGGCACGGTGTGGCTCGGCGAGGGGCCCGAGGGCCCCGTCGCCATCAAGCTGCTGCGCGAGGACCTCGCGTCCGACCAGGAGCTCGTGGGCCGTTTCGTGCAGGAGCGGACGGCCCTGCTCGGCCTCGACCACCCGCACGTCGTCTCCGTACGCGACCTCGTGGTCGACGGCAACGACCTCGCCCTCGTCATGGACCTCGTCCGCGGTACGGATCTGCGGACCCGGCTCGACCGGGAGCGGCGGCTCGCGCCCGAGGCCGCCGTCGCCATCGTGGCCGACGTCGCGGACGGACTCGCGGCGGCGCACGCGGCGGGGGTCGTGCACCGGGACGTCAAGCCGGAGAACGTGCTGCTCGACATGCAGGGACCGCTCGGACCGGGCGGCTCGCACCCCGCGCTGCTCACCGACTTCGGCGTCGCCAAGCTCATCGACTCACCGCGCCGGACGCGCGCGACGAAGATCATCGGTACGCCCGACTACCTGGCGCCCGAGATCATCGAGGGGCTGCCCCCGCGGGCGGCCGTCGACATCTACGCCCTGGCGACCGTGCTGTACGAACTCCTCGCGGGGTTTACGCCGTTCGGCGGGGGACACCCGGGCGCGGTCCTGCGGCGGCACGTCACCGAGACCGTCGTCCCGCTGCCCGGGATCCCCGAGGAGCTGTGGCAGCTGCTCGTACAGTGCCTGGCGAAGGCGCCCGCCTCCCGCCTGCGGGCGTCCGAGCTGGGCGAGCGGCTGCGGGAGCAGTTGCCGCTGCTGGCCGGGATGCCGCCGCTGGACGTGGACGAGCCGGAGGGCGACGAGGACGGGGGCGGCGGGTACGACGACGGGTCGGCCGAGCCGGAGGCTCCGCGCGAGCGGGTCCGGCGCGGGGCCGTTCCCCTCGTACCCGGGGCCAAGCCGGACTCGAACCGTGACACGCATACGTCGATGAGGGTGCCCGGGCCCGACGAGCTGGCGGGCGGCGCCCGTGGCACGGCCCGCGCTCCGCGTGCCGCCGGGGCGCCCCGGCCGGGGTCCGCCCGCCATCGGGCCGCCGCGGCTCGGCGCCGGCGGATCACGTTGGGGGCGGCGGGGGTGGCGCTCGTCGCCGCGGTGGGGGTTGGCGCGTGGCTCGCCACCTCGGGTGACGACGCGGGCGCGACGCCCTCCGAGACGGAGACATCGGCACCGGCTTCGCCCTGACGGGCCGCTTGTCGTTTTTCGAGTGCGGGCCCGGCGGGGGCTGGTCGCGCAGTTCCCCGCGCCCCTGAAGACGAAAGGCAGGGGCTACGCCCCCGCTTTCGTCTTCAGGGGGCGGTAGCCCTTGCCTTTAAGGGGCGCGGGGAACTGCGCGACCAGCCCCCACCGGGCCCGCACCCAACAAACCGAGCCCAGCAAACACAAGCCCCCCGTTCCACCGGCGGAGCCACTTCGTGGAGCCGTTACGCTGGAGGCGTGGCAGTCGTCGATGTATCCGAAGAGCTCAAGTCCCTCTCCTCGACCATGGAGTCGATCGAGGCCGTCCTGGACCTCGACAAGCTGAGGGCAGACATCGCCGTGCTCGAGGAGCAGGCGGCAGCGCCGTCCCTGTGGGACGACCCGGACGAGGCGCAGAAGATCACCAGCAAGCTGAGCCACCTCCAGGCGGAGGTGCGCAAGGCCGAAGCGCTCCGCGGGCGTATCGATGATCTCAGTGTCCTCTTCGAGATGGCCGAGGAGGAGGACGACCCGGACACCCGGGCCGAGGCCGAGACCGAGCTCACCGCCGTGAAGAAGGCGCTGGACGAGATGGAAGTCCGCACTCTGCTCTCCGGGGAGTACGACTCCCGAGAGGCGCTGGTCAACATCCGCGCGGAGGCCGGTGGCGTGGACGCCGCCGACTTCGCCGAGAAGCTGCAGCGCATGTACCTGCGCTGGGCCGAGCAGCACGGATACAAGACAGAGGTCTACGAGACCTCGTACGCGGAGGAGGCCGGCATCAAGTCGACCACCTTCGCCGTCCAGATCCCGTACGCGTACGGGACGCTCTCGGTGGAGCAGGGCACGCACCGGCTGGTGCGCATCTCGCCCTTCGACAACCAGGGGCGGCGCCAGACGTCGTTCGCGGGTGTGGAGATCCTTCCCGTCGTCGAGCAGACCGACCACATCGAGATCGACGAGTCCGAGCTCCGGGTGGACGTGTACCGCTCGTCCGGGCCCGGCGGCCAGGGCGTCAACACGACCGACTCCGCGGTGCGGCTCACCCACCTCCCCACCGGAATCGTCGTCTCCTGCCAGAACGAGCGGTCGCAGATCCAGAACAAGGCGTCCGCGATGAACGTGCTGCAGGCCAAGCTCCTCGACCGGCGCCGGCAGGAGGAGCAGGCCAAGATGGACGCCCTCAAGGGCGACGGCGGCAACTCCTGGGGCAACCAGATGCGTTCGTACGTCCTGCACCCGTACCAAATGGTCAAGGATCTGCGCACGGAGTTCGAAGTCGGAAACCCCGAGGCCGTTTTCAATGGCGAGATCGATGGGTTCCTTGAGGCCGGAATTCGCTGGCGCAAGCAGCAGGAGAAGTAGGCGACATTTGCAGGCGTCGCTTTGTCGACAGGGCAACTGCCATCCACCGGACGGCAGTTGCCCTTTGTGTAGGCCGATGTCTGGGTTTTACATCACACTCACATGACGCTGTGCCGGTCAAATGAGCTTGATCTGGACATCGCGGTCGCAACGACCTTGACGTTGCATTGAAAAGTGGGAAGGCTAACGCGCGGCATGCGTATCTCTGGGGCGCATGTGAACCGGGGGCTCCACCGAGCTTTCCCCGATGTCGCGGCCCCGGGCGCTGCACCATTGACGATGAGCTACTGGGGGTAGCAACCAGATGACCAAGAAGACGCGCATCCGGATCGCGCGGATAGCCGCCGGCGCGGTGATCGCCGCCGGTGCCTCGCTGACCGCCGCCGGTGCCGCCTCGGCTCTCGATGTCGGTGTCAACGTGGGCGGTCTGAACGTCGGCGCCAGCGCCGACAAGGACGGTGTCGAGGTCGGCCTCAATGTCGAGGACCCGACGACCCCGGCCCCGACTCCCACCGAGCCGACCGAAGAGCCGACGGTGATCCCGACGGAGCCCACGGAGGAGCCGCCCACCGAGGAGCCGCCCACGGAGGAGCCGACCGAGGAGCCCACCGAGCCGACCGATGAGCCCACCGTTGAGCCGAGCGACCCGGGCAACGGCAACGGCGGCGGCACCGGCGGCAACGACACCGACCCCGACGGCGGCTCCCAGCCGGTCGAGCAGGGCGCGGGCAAGGAGAGCCTGACCGACACCGGTTCGGACACCTCCGCCCAGGGCACCGGCGGCGAGCTGGCCGAGACCGGCGCCGCCGAGAACATCACGTACCTGCTGATCGGCGCCGCGACGATGATCGCCGGCGGCATCGGCTTCCGTATGCTGCCCCGCCTGATGAACGGCCGCGGCGCGGCTGCGTGACGGACGTCATGGGCGTACACGCGCGTGAGTGCGTGATGTGAGTGCGTGAGAAGGGCCCGGAGCTTCAAGCTCCGGGCCCTTCTTCATGTCTTGTCCGCAGGCCTTGTCTGCGTCTCGTCGCCCGCTGCCGCCGTGCCTTGTGCGTGCCCGCTCGTGCCTCGCGCGCGTCCTACGCGGTCTGGTGGGCCAGCAGGGCCACTGCCGCGATCAGGATGGCGAGCAGTGCGATCAGCGCCATGGGGTTGAGGCCGCCTCCGAAGGGGCCCTCCTGCTGCAGTCGCGCACGGTTCGCGCGGCAGACGGGGCAGCGGCCTTCGTTCACGGGCGCGGCACAGTTCGCGCACACCAGCCGGTCGTACGTCATGCGCTCGCCCTCCTTGCACCGGTTCCACGTACACAACGCTCTCGGGAACGGATACGTTCCCCCTCCACTGTGCCAGGTTCCTCCGGAGGGTGCGCGGGTTCTCGTGCGGGGGCTGGGCAGGGCGCCCTCCTGAGGGGTGACTCGGGGTCGTTTCGCGGCTGCGGGCGGGTGGGGGCTTGTCGCGCAGTTCCCCGCGCCCCTTACGGGGCGGGGGCCCCGAGCCCTCTTCTCAGGTTGCCCCGCACAAAAGCGCACAACCCTTGCGCAACCTCTCCCGGCGACTGCGCGCGTGTACCCGGGTCGCGTATGGTCACGCTCATCTACCCCCGATATCCCCGACGGCCTGTGGTGCATCCGTGATCCGATTCGACAACGTATCCAAGGTCTACCCCAAGCAGACCCGCCCCGCTCTGAGGGATGTGTCCCTGGAGGTCGAGCGAGGCGAGTTCGTGTTCCTGGTGGGGTCCTCCGGCTCCGGAAAGTCCACCTTCCTGCGGCTGATCCTCCGCGAGGAGCGGACCAGCCACGGTCAGGTGCACGTGCTGGGCAAGGACCTCGCGCGCCTCTCCAACTGGAAGGTGCCGCAGATGCGCCGCCAGCTCGGGACGGTGTTCCAGGACTTCCGCCTCCTGCCGAACAAGACGGTCGGCGAGAACGTCGCCTTCGCGCAGGAGGTCATCGGCAAGTCGCGCGGCGAGATCCGCAAGTCCGTGCCGCAGGTGCTCGACCTCGTCGGGCTCGGTGGCAAGGAGGACCGGATGCCCGGTGAGCTGTCCGGTGGTGAGCAGCAGCGGGTGGCGATCGCGAGAGCGTTCGTCAACCGGCCCAAGCTGCTGATCGCGGACGAGCCGACCGGAAACCTCGACCCGCAGACCTCCGTCGGCATCATGAAGCTGCTCGACCGGATCAACCGGACGGGCACGACCGTGTTGATGGCGACGCACGACCAGAACATCGTGGACCAGATGCGCAAGCGCGTCATCGAGCTGGAGAAGGGCCGACTAGTCCGCGACCAGGCGCGCGGCGTGTACGGCTACCAGCACTGACCGCGACCTCCCTCACGCTCGCGGCGCCACCGCGGAGCAGGGGGAGGACTCCCCACGCATCCGCCACGGAAAGGCCTGAGAAGACGCCATGCGCGCCCAGTTCGTTCTGTCGGAGATCGGTGTCGGTCTCCGCCGCAATCTGACGATGACCTTCGCGGTCGTCGTCTCGGTCGCCCTGTCCCTCGCCCTGTTCGGCGGTTCGCTCCTGATGAGCGACCAGGTGAACACGATGAAGGGCTACTGGTACGACAAGGTCAACGTCTCGATCTTCCTCTGCAACAAGAGCGATGCGGAGTCCGACCCCAACTGCGCCAAGGGAGCGGTCACCACCGAGCAGAAGAAGCAGATCGAGACCGACCTCGACAAGATGTCCGTCGTCGAGACCGTCTCGCACGAGTCCAGCGACCAGGCGTACAAGCACTACAAGGAGCAGTTCGGCGACTCCCCGCTCGCCGCCTCGCTCACCCCGGACCAGATGCAGGAGTCCTTCCGCATCAAGCTCAAGGACCCGGAGAAGTACCAGGTCATCGCGACCGCCTTCGACGGCCGTGACGGCGTGCAGTCCGTACAGGACCAGAAGGGCATCCTCGACAACCTCTTCGGGCTCCTCAACGGCATGAACTGGGCCGCCCGCGCGGTGATGGCGATGATGCTCGTCGTCGCGCTGATGCTGATCGTCAACACGGTGCGCGTCTCCGCCTTCAGCCGTCGGCGTGAGACCGGGATCATGCGCCTGGTGGGCGCCTCCGGCTTCTACATCCAGGCGCCGTTCATCATGGAGGCCGCGGTCGCCGGGCTCATCGGCGGCGGGGTGGCGTGTGCCTTCCTGCTGATCGCCCGGTACTTCATCATCGACCACGGTCTGGCCCTGTCGGAGAAGCTGAATCTGATCAACTTCATCGGCTGGGACGCCGTTCTCACGAAGCTGCCGCTCATCCTCGCGACGAGTCTGCTGATGCCCGCGCTTGCCGCGTTCTTCGCGTTGCGCAAGTACCTGAAGGTGTGATGCATGACAAGAGGGCCGTACCGGCAAGCGCCGGTACGGCCCTTCTCGTTGTCCTAGACTCACCGGCATGTCAGGCCGTGACCTGTTCTGTCAGCCCCGCCGCTTCGGCCGCGGGGCGGCCCTGACGTTGGTCTTCGCGAGCGTTCTCGCGGCGGGCGCCGCGACCGGCTCGTTCGACACCCCCGGCCGCAAGAGCGCCTCCCCGTCCACCAGGTCCGCCCCCGCGGGCCACCAGGAGGACGTCGCCGACGCCGCCGCCGAGGCCATGGCCGACGGCAAGTCCCCGGTGGAGGCCGCCGAGCGGGCCGTCAGCCGCAGCGGCGACCGCTGGGGCGCGGTCTACTCCCCGGGCGAGTACGAGGAGTTCGAGGAAGCCCTCGACGGCCAGTACACCGGCGTCGGCCTGTGGGCCCGGCGCGAGCGCGACGGACGTATCGAGGTGACCCGGGTTCAGTCCGGCTCGCCCGCGCAGGCCGCCGGGATCCGCGAGGGCGACCGGCTGCGCAGCATCGACGGCCACCGGGTCGACGGCAGGCCCGTCACGGAGGTCGTCTCATTACTGAGGGGCGACGCCACCGACGCGAGCGCCGGAACGACCGTCGCACTCGGCCTTGAGCGCGGCACGCGCGCGTGGCGCGAGACCCTGCGCCGGGCCCGTCTGTCCACCGACTCCGTGACGGTCCGCGAACTGCCCGGCGGCGTCACCGTGATCAAGGTCGCCGCCTTCACCAAGGGCTCCGGCGACCTCGTACGGACCGCCGTGGCCGACGCCCCCACGGGCACCGGGGTCGTCCTCGATCTGCGCGGCAACTCCGGCGGCCTGGTCACCGAGGCCGTCACCGCCGCCTCCGCCTTCCTCGACGGCGGCCTCGTCGCCACGTACGACGTGAACGGCGACCAGCGCGCCCTGCACGCCGATCCAGGCGGTGACACCACCAGACCCCTGGTCGCGCTCGTCGACGGCGGCACGATGAGCGCGGCCGAGCTCCTCACGGGGGGCCTCCAGGACCGCGGTCGTGCGGTCGTCGTGGGCTCCAGGACCTTCGGCAAGGGCTCGGTCCAGATGCCGAGCCGGCTGCCCGACGGCTCCGTCGCCGAGCTGACCGTCGGGCACTACCGCACCCCCTCCGGCCGCGGGGTCGACGGCCGCGGCATCACCCCCGACCTGGAGGCCGACGAAGGCTCGCTGGAGCGGGCCGAGACCGTACTGAGCGGGCTCGGCGACCCCTCGTAACCGACCGGACACGGCATTCTGGGCCGACGGTCCGCGTCTCCCGTAATCGGCTTTCCCTCGTGGGCCCCTCTAGTGCGAAAATGGCCAGCACTATGAGCAAGGGCATGTACGTACCGAAAGAATCCCAGCCGAAGCAGGGAGGGGGCACCTCCGGCAAGGTCAAGGACGGCAAGCGCAAGATCGTCGCGCAGAACAAGAAGGCGCGGCACGACTACGCCATCATCGACACCTACGAGGCCGGGCTCGTCCTCACCGGCACGGAGGTGAAGTCCCTGCGCCAGGGCCGGGCCTCGCTGACCGACGGCTTCGTCCAGATCGACGGGAACGAGGCGTGGCTGCACAACGCCCACATCCCCGAGTACAGCCAGGGCACGTGGACCAACCACACCGTGCGCCGCAAGCGGAAGCTGCTCCTGCACCGCGAGGAGATCGACAAGCTGGCGTCGAAGTCCGAGGAGACGGGTCACACGATCGTGCCCCTCGCCCTCTACTTCAAGGACGGCCGCGCGAAGGCCGAGATCGCGCTCGCCCGGGGCAAGAAGGAGTACGACAAGCGGCAGACCCTCCGCGAGAAGCAGGACCGGCGGGAGTCGGACCGCGCGATCGCTGCGGCCAAGAGGAAGCAGCGGGGCGAGTAGCAGCGGGGCGAGTGGCGGGCCGGTGGGCGCCTCGCCGCCGGGCCGCGGGGAATACGGTGGCATGGGTGCGCGTTGGTCACGTACGATGGCACTGCACCTCATAGCAGGTGCGTACCTCTTCGCTTGGAGAAGTTCCGGAGAGGATTGAAAAATCAACATGGGGATGATCGGTTTCGACAGCGGCTGTTGAAGCAGGGGAAGCGTGTCGAGGAAGCGGCAATGATCTCGTTAACCATATGTCGCAACCAATAATCGCCAATTCCAAGAGCGATTCCCAGTCCTTCGCCCTCGCTGCCTAATAAGCAGTGAGTGAGGGACCCTAATGGGTGTCAGCCCGGGGGTGTTCCCGACCCGGACCCTGGCATAATCTAGGGAACTAAACCATCGAGCCCGGTCACGGGGTTCGCTGGGAAATCAAACAGTGACTGGGCCCGTCGGCGACTTGTTCGCGTGATCGCCGGGGCCGAGAAAATCGCAGCGAACTGCACACGGAGAAGCCCTGATTCTGCACCGGTGGACGCGGGTTCGATTCCCGCCATCTCCACTCATCCCATGTTAAACAAAGGCCTCGCTGCCCAGGCAGCGAGGCCTTTGTCGTGTTTGCCTACTGTCCATGAGGTGCGTCCTCCGGGATGCTCCTGTGGCATGAGTAGACCCGTGAGCAGACCCGTGATGAGAACTGCGAAGAGTTCTGGGGAGCGCGTCAACTCCCGTATGAAGCGGTGGATCTGGCCCGTCGTCATCGGGCTCGCGGCGGCCGCGCTCGGCTCGGGATCGCCGGCCGGGGCGGACGCCGACCGGAGCGGACTGCCGGAGGCCATCGACACCATCCTCGGGGACAGCCGGATGGAGGGCGGGGCGGCGAGCGTCGTGGTCGCCGATGCCGCGAGCGGCGATGTGCTGTACCAGCACCGGCCGACCGAGCGGCTGATGCCCGCCTCCAACACCAAACTGCCCACCTCGGCCGCGGCGATGGAGATCCTCGGCCCCGACCACACGTTCACGACGGACGTCCTGGCGAACGGCAGGCGGCAGGGCTCCGTCCTGCGCGGCGACTTGTATCTGCGCGGCAGCGGTGACCCGACCGCACTCGCCAAGGACTACGACGCACTGGCCGCCGACCTCGCCGAGTCCGGCGTCACCCGTGTCGACGGGCGGCTCCTCGCCGACGACACCCGCTTCGACAGCTCCCGGCTCGGCCGGTCCTGGGCCGCCGACGACGAGTCCGCGTACTACTCGGCGCAGATCAGCGCGTTGAGCGTCGCGCCCGACACCGACTACGACACCGGGACCGTGATCGTGGAGGTCGCGCCGGGCACCGAGGCCGGGGACGAGCCGACCGTCACCGTCACGCCGAAGACGGACTACGTCGACCTGGACGTCCGGGCCACGACCGTCGCCGCGGGCGGCTCGAACGACCTCACCGTCGAGCGGGAGCACGGCACCAACACCATCGTGGTCAGCGGTACGACGCCCGTGGGCGGCTCCGGCGCCACGGAGTGGGTGAGCGTGTGGGAGCCCACCGGGTACGCGGCCGCCGTCTTCCGGGACGCGCTCGCCGCGCACGGGGTGAAGGTGACTGGACCGACCCGGCTGGGACGCGCAACGCCCGCGGGGGCACGGCAGCTCGCCTCGCACGCCTCGATGCCGCTGAAGGAACTGCTGATCCCCTTCATGAAACTGTCCAACAACATGCACGCCGAAATTCTCACCAAGGCCATGGGCCGCAAGGTCTCGGGGGAGGGCAGCTGGAGCGCCGGGCTCGCCGCCATCAGCGGTTACGCGAAGGGCGTCGGCGTCGACACGGGCAAGCTGCGGCAGGTCGACGGGTCGGGGCTCTCCCGGATGAACAACTTCACCGCCGGCCAGTTCAGCAAGCTACTGCTCGCGGTGCGGGCCGAGCCCTGGTACGCCGACTGGTACAAGTCCCTGCCCGTCGCCTGCGGCCCCGACCGCTTCGTGGGCGGCACCCTACGGACCAGGATGTGCGGGACGCCCGCGGCGCTCAACGCCCGTGGCAAGACCGGCTCGTTGACCGGCGCGTCCGCGCTCTCCGGGTACGTGACGGGCGCGGACGGGCGCGAACTCGTCTACAGCATCGTGCTCAACAACTACCTCGCCTCCTCCGTGAAGCCGCTGGAGGACGCGATCGTGGTGACGCTGGCGCGATCCACGGCGGACGCGGCCGTGCTCGTGAAGCCGGGAGGCGCCGCGCGGGCCGCCGAGCGGAACGCGGACCTGGAGTGCTCGTGGCGCAAGCCGGGGGAGTGCTGAGGGAGTGAGTGTGGCGCGGCTGAGGGAGTGAGGCTGCGGTCCAGGGTGTCTCGTCGACGCCCTGGACCGAACAGGGCTCCGTACGGCCCACGGCCAGGGCCCCGGTCACGGCCGCGGCATCGTGCTCGCCCGTACCGTCAGCCGTGGCGAGAGCAGTGTGGCCTCCGGTACGGCCGTGGCGCCGCCGAGCTTCCTCATCAGCAGGTCCACCGCTCCCGTGCCCACCTCGGCGGTCGGCAGGGCGATCGAGGTGACGGGGACGCGGGTCTGGTCGGCCACCTCGTCAGGGCAGATCGCCGTGACCGACAGATCCCCGGGAACCCGTAGACCGAGTGCCTCGAACGCGTCGATCAGCGGCTCCAGGACCGGCTCGTTGTGCACCACGACACCCGTCAACGCGGGCCGCTCCCGCAGGAGTTGCTCCGCGACCTGCCGGGCCGCCGCAGGTGCCGCCTCGCACGGGTGCACCGAGGAGGACAGGCCATTGCGGTCGGCCGCGGCCGTGAAGCCCTGGACCACTCGTTGGGCGAACCCGGTCTCCCGTACGTACACCTCGGGCGGTGAGCCCACCAGGCCGATCACCCGGTGTCCGAGGCCGGCGAGATGCTCGACGCACAGTTCGCCCGCCGCCCTGAAGTCCAGGTCGATGCAGGTCAGCCCGGCGGGGTCGGCCGGGAAGCCGATGAGCACCGACGGGCGGTCCAGGGAGCGCAGCAACGGCAGGCGCCGGTCGTGGAGTTGGACGTCCATCACGATCAGCGCGTCCACGAGGGCGGTGTCCGCGACCCGGCGCAGCCCGTCCTCGCCCTCCTCCTGAGTGAGCAGCAGCACGTCGTGGTCGTGCCGGCGTGCGGCCGTCACCACGGACACCGCGAACTGCATCACCACCGGCACATGGATGCCGGCCCGTAAGGGCACCACCAGCGCGAGCACGTTCGACCGACTGCTCGCGAGGGCCCGGGCGCCCGCGTGCGGCCGGTAGCCCAGCTCGCGGATGCTGTCCTCGACGCGCTGCCGGGTCTCCTCGGAGATCGGGCGCTTGCCGCTGAGCGCGTACGAGACGGTACTGGCGGACACCCCCGCGTGCCGTGCCACATCGGTGATCTTCACCATGCTCAGCCCCGCTCCTGCTCGCGGCCCGGCTGAGGGGACTCGGGGCCCAGCTCAAGGGAGAGGAACCCGGTCCCGGCCTTCGCCCGCGCCACCCGTTCCCCGGCCGCCAGCGCCCAGGGCGCCGACGGATCGCTCGACGAGGCCCGCAGTGTGTCACCTTCGCGTACGACGGTGAAGGTCACGCCGTCCACGGGCACCGTGACCTGCGCGCCGCGATCGAGCCCGTACACGTGCAGGGTCACCCCGTCGGCGTGCGGATAGTCCGGCCGGTCGTCCACGGCTCCCACCGGGATCACCGCGCCCGGCCTGACGAGGAGCGGCACGCTGGAGAAGCCGTGCTTCTCGCGCACCCAGCGCGGACCGGTCACCTGGCGTCCGGTGAGGAAGTGGGTCCAGGTGCCCTCGGGCACGTAGTACGACACCTCGCCGTCGTCGGAGAACACCGGGGCGACCAGCAGATCCGGGCCGAGCATGTACTGCCGTTCCAGGTGCGCGCACCCGGGGTCGTCCGGGAACTCCAGGAGCATCGCGCGCATCATCGGCACGCCCTCGGTGTGCGCGGTGCGGGCGGCCTCGTACAGATACGGCATGAGGCGCAGCTTCAGCCGGGTGAAGAGGCGCAGGACGTCCACGGCCTCCTCGTCGAAGAGCCAGGGCACCCGGTAGGAGGAGCTGCCGTGCAGTCGGCTGTGCGAGGAGAGCATGCCGAAGGCGAGCCACCGTTTGAAGAGGGCCGGTGTCGGTGTGCCCTCGAAGCCGCCGATGTCGTGGCTCCAGTAGCCGAACCCGGACAGGCCGAGTGACAGGCCGCCGCGCAGCGACTCCGCCATCGACTCGTAGGTCGCCTCGCAGTCGCCGCCCCAGTGCACGGGGAACTTCTGGCTGCCGGCGGTCGCCGAGCGCGCGAAGACGACGGCCTCCGCCTCGCCCCGGTGCTTGCGCAGCACGTCGAAGACGGTCCGGTTGTAGAGGTAGGTGTAGTAGTTGTGCATCCGCTCGGGGTCGCCGCCGTCCGCGTACGCCACGTCGAGCGGGACCCGCTCCCCGAAGTCGGTCTTGAAGCAGTCGACGCCCTGTGCGAGCAGCGCCTCCAGCTTCGACGCGTACCAGTCGCGGGCGGCCTCACTGGTGAAGTCGACCAGTGCCATGCCCGGTTGCCACAGGTCCCACTGCCAGACGCTGCCGTCCGGCCGCTTCAGCAGGTGCCCGAGCGCCTTGCCCTCCGCGAACAGCGGTGAGCGCTGCGCGATGTACGGGTTGATCCACACGCTGATGTGCAGCCCGCGCTCCTTCAGCCGGGCCAGCATCCCCTCCGGGTCCGGGAAGACCCGGGGATCCCACTCGAAGTCGCACCAGTTGAACTCCCGCATCCAGAAACAGTCGAAGTGGAAGACGGAGAGCGGGAGTTCGCGCTCCTTCATGCCGTCGATGAAGGAGGTCACGGTCGTCTCGTCGTACGACGTGGTGAAGGACGTCGACAGCCACAGCCCGAACGACCAGGCCGGCGGCAGCGCCGGACGGCCGGTGAGGGCCGTGTACTTGCGGAGGATGTCCTTCGGGCTCGGGCCGTAGATGACGTAGTACGTCAACTGCTGTGTCTCGGCGCTGAACTGCACCCGGGACACCGCCTCCGAGCCGACCTCGAACGAGACCCGGCCCGGATGGTCGACGAACACGCCGTAGCCGGCGTCCGTCAGATAGAACGGCACGTTCTTGTACGCCTGTTCCGTGGCCGTGCCCCCGTCGGCGTTCCACATGTCGACGACCTGGCCGTTCTTGACCAGCGGCCCGAAGCGCTCGCCGAGTCCGTAGACCTGTGTGCCCACACCGAGGTTGAGCTGCTCGCGCAGATAGTGGCCGCCCGTGCCCGCGTCCCGCATGATGCCCATGCCCTTGGCGCCGCTGGTGGTCAGCGTGCGGCCGTCGGCCAGGAAGTCGACGTGCCAGGGTCCGGTGCGGCTCACTCGCACGGACAGGGCGCCCGCGGTGAGGGTCGCGGACTCCTCGTCGTACTCGGCGTGCGCAGTGAAGTCCTCCTTTCCCAACTCGAATTGAGGGCCGCGCGGCTCCTCGCCCTCGAAGTGCGTGAACGTGACGCCGATGACGTCCGGCATCGGTGCGTGTGCGCTGATCGTCACGACCGGTCCCTTCAGCAGGTCGCCGCGGTGGCGGATGGGCTGTGTCGGCGCGTGGATCGCCAACGCGCCCTGACCGGCGGTCACATCGAGGACCTCGACCGGATGGGCGGCGCTCACACCCTCGCGCAGCATCCAGTAGCCGTCGGTGAACTTCACACGCACACCCCTTACTTGGCCGCGCTCAGGGCGGTCACTTGACCGCGCCCACGGCGATGCCGCGGGTGAGCGTCCGCTGGAAGACGAGGAAGAAGACAAGAGCGGGCAGGACGCCCAGGAGAGCGGCGGCGTTCGTCATCGTGGCGTCCATCAGGCGCTGGCCCTGGAGGACGCCGAGCGCCACCGACACGGTCTGGTTGTCGTTGGAGATCAGCATGACCAGGGGGAGCAGGAACTCGTTCCAGGTCCAGATGAAGAAGAAGACCAGGAGTACGCCGATGGTGGGGCGGCTGACCGGCACCACGATCCGCCACAGCACCTGCCACTTGTTCGCTCCGTCGATCCGGGCGGCCTCGATGATCTCGCGCGGGAACTGGCCGAGGACCGAGGCGAGGAGATACGTGCCGAAGGCGGCCTGGATCACGACGAAGACGATGATCACGCTGAGCCTGGTGTCGTACAGGCCCGCTTCCTTGCTCAGGTAGTAGACCGGGTAGACCAGCGCCTCCTGCGGCAGCATGTTCGCCAGCACGAAGAAGGCGAGCACCCAGGTGCGGCCCCTGATCCGGCCGATGCCGATCGCGTACGCGTTGAGGACCGACAGGACGACGGCGCCCAGGGCCACCGACCCGCTGATGAGCACCGAGTTGACCAGCTTCTGCCCGAAGTCGACGCGCTCCCAGAAGTCCTTCAGACCGTCGAGATAGACGCCCTCGGGAAGGCTCAGCGGGCCGTTCGACGAGTACTCGGCGGGCGACTTCACCGCGTTGACGGCGACGATCAGGAAGGGCAGGACCATGAAGAGGGCCCCGATGAACAGGGCGACGAGGACGGGATAGCGGCGGAGGGCTGTCATACCCGGAGCCCTTCCTCTGCGTCTTCGGCGCGGGTCTGGAGCTTCAGCCCCGCGAGGGCGAGGACGAGGATGATCACGGTCAGGACCGTGGAGATCGCCGCCCCGTAGCCCACCTGCGTCTTCTCGAAGAAGGTGGTGAAGGAGAAGTAGGAGGGGACGTTCGTGGCCCCGCCTGGCCCGCCCTTCGTGAGGACGTACACCGCGCCGAACACCTTGAGCGCGGCGATCGTGCACCAGAGGAGTACGACGTAGATCTCGGGCCTGATCTGCGGCAGCGTGATGTGCCAGAACCGCCGCCACCAGCCCGCCCCGTCCAGCTCGGCGGCCTCGTACAGCTGCGGGTCGACGCGTTGCAGGCCCGCCATGAAGACGACGAGCGGGAAGCCGATCTGCACCCAGACCATCACGCCCATGACGGTGTAGAGCGCGAGGTCGGGGTCGCCGAGCCAGTCCTGCTGGAGGCTGCCGAGGCCGATGGCCTTCAGCAGCTCGTTCAGCGAGCCGTTCTCCGGCGCGAGGATCCAGCTCCACACGATGCCCGCGACCGCGATCGGCAGCACCTGCGGCAGATAGAAGCAGGCCCGCAGCACGGCGACCGTCCTGCTGCCGAAGTGCTTGCCGACGAAGTCGAACAGGGCGGCGGCGAGGACGAGTCCGACGACGGTCGGTACGGCCGCCATCGCCACGACCATGAACAGGCTGTGCCGGAAGGACGCCCAGAACTCCGAATCGTCCAGCAGCTCCCGGTAGTTGGCGAGCCCGGTCCACTTCGGCGTACCCACGCCCTGCCACTCGGTGAAGCTCACGCCCGTGTTCATCAGGAACGGCACGACGATGATCGCGAAGAAGGCGAGCGCTCCGGGGAGCAGGAACAGCGCGTACGAGTCGCGGGGGCGGCGCGGGTGTTTTGCGTGTTGATGCGCTTCGACGATCGGGCCGCCCCCGAACCGGCCGCCCCTGCCGCGCCGTTCGACCGTGACGGTCATGGGGCCGGTACACCCTTGTCGTACGCCTCCCGCACCGCGTCCAGGTACGCGTCCGGCTTCGCGCTCCCCGTGATCAGCTTCTGGGTCTCGGAGACGAGCACGTCGTAGAAGCCGGCGGCCGGCCAGTCGGGGTAGAAGGCCAGGCCGTCCCGCCCGGCGAGGGTGTTGAAGTTGGCGATGAGCCCCTTGGAGCGCGGGTCCGTGATGGCGGCGGGGTCGGCGGACACCGGGACTCCGCCGTTGTTGCCGAGCAGGTTCTGGATCTTCTTCGACATGGTGATGTCGATGAAGTCGTACGCCAGATCCTTGTTCTTGGCGCCCTTGGGGACCACCCAGAGGTTGCCGCCGGAGCCGAGGGTCATGTTCGAGCCGGGCCACAGGAAGGTGCCCCAGTCGGCCTTGCTCTCCGCGACGAAGCGGCCGTACCACCAGCTGCCCGAGAACAGGATCGGGCTCTTGCCCTGGATGAAGGAGACCCCGGCGTCCTCCGCCTTCGTACCGGTGGACTTCTCGCTGATGTAGCCCTTCTTCACCCAGTCCGCGAAGGTCTCGGCGCCGTACGTCCAGGCGGCGTCGTGGAAGTCGGGCTTGCCCTTGTAGAGCTCGTACGAGTCCACCCAGGCGCGGTCGGCCTTCGACAGCGCCAGCTGGTAGAGGTACTGCTGGGCGACGTACTCGGCGCCCGCGTTGGCGAGCGGGGTGATGCCCTCGTCGACGAACCTGTCCATGGCGGCGGTCAGTTCGTCGAAGGTCTTCGGTTCGGCGATCCCGTACTTCTTGAAGAGGTCCTTGTTGTAGAACACCATCGTGTACTCGGCGTAGTTGGGGATCCCGTACCACTTGCCGGAACCCATCACGCCCTTGGCGTCGTACTGGCTGGTGGTCCGCACGCCGGCGCTGAGCTTCTTGTCCCAGCCGCGCTTGGTGACCTCCGCGGACAGATCGGTGAGGAGTCCCTGCTGGGAGAGGTGCCCGGCCGTCGCGTTGCCCTTGTTGTACTCCATGAGGTCGGGCGCGTCATTGGAGTTGAGGACCATCGGGGCCGTCTTCTGGATCTGTTCGAAGCCCTTCTCCTCGAACTTCACCTCGACGCCCGGATGGGTCCTCTCGAACTCCTTGATGGCCTCTTTCCAGGCCACGCCCATCGCGCTGTTGGGTGCTTCGTAGTGCCACAGTTTGAGTGTCTTGCCATCGGAGGACCCGCTGTCCGAGTCGCCGCCGCAGGAGGCCAGCAACAGGGTGGTGCTCACCACCGCCGCGGCCGCGGCCATCACACGCCTTCGTGCCGTCAACATCCAGTGCCTCCGGGGAGTCGGATGGGATATCGGGACATCACGCAGCGTTCATCGAATCGATTCGATGCGCGATGTCGAAGCGCTTCGACGGGGGAAGGTATGTGGGGGCTGTGAGCGCGTCAATGGGGTGCGCGTGAATTGGGGCGGGCGTTCGGTGGGTCGAACGGGGGCGGGTGGGGTGTCCTCAGCGCCGGGCCTGGGGCTGGGTCGGGTCCGAGGCCTGGGAGTGGGTTGGGGATGGGGTTGGCGCTGAGGACGCGGCTGGGGCTGGGGCTGGGGCCGGGGCTCGGCGGCCCGTCGTCGTCGTGACGGAGATCAGGAGGGCGGCCGCCGCCGCTGCGACCGGCACCCCGTAGGCCGCGGTCGCCGACACGTGCTCCACGACCCATCCGCCGGCCGCGGCCCCACAGGCGATCCCGCCCAGCAGCCCGGTCACCGCCAGGGTCATCCCCTCGTTCAACCGGCCCTCGGGTGTCCGGTGCTGGACCAGGGTCATGCCCGTGACCATCGCGGGGGCGGTCGCCATCCCGGCCACGAGCAGCGCCTCGGCGAGCACCACGAGGGAACCCGTGAGCGAGGCGGCAAGGAGCGGCAGCCACATCAGCAGGGCCATCGCGGCGAGGCTCCACGGGTGTCGCCGCTCGGCCGGACCCGCCGGCTTCAGAGCCCCGTAGAGGAGCCCTGCGGCGCATGATCCGGCCGCCTGGAGCCCGAGGACCATCCCGGCCGCAGCCCGGTGCCCCTGCGCGTCGGCGAACGCGATCGTCACCACCTCCATCGAGCCGAACACCGCACCGGTGGCGAGGAACCCGACCAGCAGCGGCGGCATCCCGGGCGCCAGGGCCGGTGACCGGGTGGCTGTGGCCGTACGGCCCCGGGCGGGCGGTTCCGTCGAGCGCTGGGCGGCGAAGGTCAGCACGCCGGTCAGCAGCAGGACGACCCCGACGAGGGTGCCGGCCTCCGGGAACAGGGCCCCGCACAGGAACGCGGCCAGCACCGGCCCGAGCATGAAGCACAGCTCGTCGGCGGCCTGCTCGAAGGAGTTCGCGGTGTGGAGGCGTACCGGATCGCCCTTCAGCAGATACGCCCAGCGCGCCCGGGACATACCGCCGGTGTTGGGCGTGGTCGCCGTGGCGGCGTACGCGGCGAACAGCGTCCAGTCGGGCGCCCCGTACCGGACGCAGAGCACCAGCGCGAGCGAGCCGAGCGCGGCGACCGCCGTCGCGGGCACGGCGATCCGCGCCTGCCCGTGCCGGTCGACCAGCCGCGCCGTCCAGGGCGCCACGACCGCGGTCGCCGCCAGGCCGGTCGCGGTGACGGCACCGGCGAGCGCGTACGAGCCCCTTGTCCCCGCGATCATGATCACCGCGCTCACGCTGAACATGCCCATGGGGAGCCGCGCGATCAGATTCCCCAGGGTGAAGGCCCGGGTGCCGGGGATGGTGAAGAGGCGGCGGTACGGGCTGCCTCCCTGTGGGGCGCGGTCGTGCCGAGGCTGTTTCCGGCCAGGGGCGGGGCCGGGGCCGCCGGTCCGCCGCCGTGGTCCGAAATCGGCCACCACCAGGCTGTCGGCGGTGACGGCGGGGACGGTCGTACGTGCGTCGGGGAGGGGCCGGGGATACGGCCGAGGGGGCTGCTGAAGCTGCTGAAGGGATGGTCTGGGTGGTCGCGGCATGGATCAACGTTCGCCCGGGCCGTCGGCGGGGGTCCAACACTTACTCCGTACCGATTGACGCACCCGCGTTGTAGGTTCGCCGGATGCCCGCCCATCTCGACCCCCGCCTGCTGCGCGCCTTCCTTGCCGTCGCCGAGGACCTGCACTTCACGCGCGCGGCCGCCCGGCTGTACGTCGCCCAGCAGGCCCTCAGCCGTGACATCCGGCGGCTGGAGCGGGAGTTGGGCGCCACCCTCTTCGTACGCACCACCCGGCAGGTGACGCTCACCCTCGACGGCGAGCGGCTGCTGCCCTACGCGCGGCGGGCGCTGGAGGCGCAGGACGAGCTGCTCTCCGCCTTCGGGCGGCCGGACGCCGAGCGGCCTCTGCTCGTGGACGTGAACAGCCCCGGGCTGGTCTCCGGGCGCGTGCTGGCCCTGGCCCGTGAACTCGCTCCGGACTGCGAGCTGATGACCCGCTTCGAGAGCGGCCTCACCGGCGCCGCCGCCGAACTGCTCGCCGGGCGGCTCGACGCGTCCTTCGGCCGGTTCGCGGGCCTGGACCCGGCGGTCCGCGCCGGTCTGGAACAGCAGCCCGTGAGGTACGAGCCCATGGCGGTCGTGCTGCCGGAGGACCACCGGTTGGCTGGATTGGATGCAATACCGCTCGACGCGCTGGCGGGCGAACAGGTGTACGCCGGAGCCGGGAATCCCCGGACGCTGGAGTGGACGGACCTCGCCCATCAGCTCTTCGAGGGACGCGGGATCGAGGTCGCGGCACCGGCACCGCTCGCCGTCGGCACCGAGGAGTTCCAGAGGATCATGGCCAAGAAACGAAACCCCGTCCTGGCCGTGATGGATTTTCCGGCCATGCCCAAATCCGTCCTCCGGCCCCTCGTCGACCCCGTACCGCTGTCACCAGTGTCGCTGGTGTGGCGGAAGGGACTGATGCATCGTGGAGTGAAGGCGTTGCGCACTGCGGCGGCGCGGCTTGCGGGGGCGGAAGGGTGGCTGGAGGTCCCTCCGGAGGGTTGGATTCCGGCCACAGATGCACTCATCATGATGAGCCGGGCCTGACACAGAACCCTCACTGTTGCTTACGTGCGCTACATTCATGGGCCGGGTGCAGTGTGATAAAGGGGGCGCTCGGGCCGGATGGGGGTCCGGTCCGGACGACGAGTACGAGTGCCCGGGTCGTACACGGCACCCCTGGAACCAGTCCCGTGGGGGGATGTGCGTGCGCGTGGAAAGTTGGCGGGAAGACGCCCAACCGGGTCGGAGCGATTCCGATCGTCCGGGTGAGCGTGGAGCCGATCGGTCGGCCCGTCGTAAGGACGGTCAGTCGTTCCGTGGTGAGGCCGGTCAGGCGGCCCCTCGGGAGACGGATCAGTCGTTTCGCGGCGACTCCGGTGGCGATGGGTTCGACGGCAGAGCCTCCGGCGGCAGAGCCTCCGGCCGTGGGGACTTCGACCGTGGTGATTCCGGCCGTGGTGATTCCGGGCGGTGGGATTCCGGCCGGCGCGACATCGACGGGCGTGACATCCAGGGGCGTGACACCGACCGGCCTGACACCGACCGGCGTGACGCCGACCGGCGTGACGCCGATGAGCGTGGGACCGACGTGTGGTTCCGCCGTGCCGCGGCGCCGTCGGTGCCGCGGCAGAGAGACGACGAGCCGAACGACTACGAGCCGAACGACAACGAGCCGAACGACAACGACGACGAGCCGAACGACGACGGGCGGAACAACGACGTGCTGAGCGACGACCGGCGCGGTGACGGCCTGCGTGGTGACGGCCTGCGTGGTGACGGCCCGTGGAGCGACGGCGAGTACCGGAAGTACGGCGAGCGCGGTGAACACGGTGCACGCGGTGAGCGCGGGGAACAGAGAGACGGTGACTCGGGCGTGAGCCTGTCGCAGCCCGGCAGGTCCGGAGGGTCCGCCGGGCCGGTCGGGCCCGTAGTGTCCACCGAGCCCGCCGTGTCCACCGAGACCGTCATATCCACAGGGTCGGCCGGATCCACAGGGTCGGCCGGATCCATCGGGTCAGCGGGATCCGCCGGCGCCGCCTGGGACGACGCCGACTCCGACGCCGCCCAGGGCTCCTGGCAGGAGTCCGAACACCCCGAGCACACCCATGACCCGCACGAGGTCACGGTCCAGCTCGACGGTGTGGGACGGCAGCTGGAGGACTGGCTCGTCCAGCAGGCCAAGGGTGCCCCCAGCACCAAGGAGGCCTCGGACGGCCCGGTCTTCGTCGACGAGACGGGCCGCCGCAGCCGCAGATACCGCAGGATCGGCATGGCCGTCGGCATGGCCTGCGCGGTCTACGCGGTGGTCATCCTCGCCACGCTCCTGTCGGGCAACTCCAGCGCGCCCTGGCTCCCCGAACTGGGCCAGGAGCAGGAGGACAAGCCGGCCGGAAAGGTGGAGATCCCGCCGCTGCCCGCCGACTCCGCGGACCCGTCCGGCTCGGTGGTCCCCTCGCCCGGCGTGACGCCGTCGGCCGGCGGCACGGTGAGCAACGCGCCGGGCGCCGGCACCTCGACGGGCCCGTCCGCCAGCCCCACGGGCACGGGGAAGAGCACCGACCCGAAGCCGTCGGCGACCAACACGAAGCCCACCACGCCGAAGCCGACGAACACCGCGCCGTCGAACACGCCTCCGGTCTCACCCGATCCCGAGCCGAGCGTCAGCGTCAGCAGCGACCCCTCTGACCCGCCGGCCGACACCGATACGGTCGCCGGTGACCCGCTCACGCCCGGTCCCGTCGTGTCGCCGGACCCGAGCGCCGCCCCAACCGCACAGTCCCCGGAGAACACCCTCTGATGGCACCCCGCACCAGCCGCCGCGGTGCAGAGCGGGGCGCCGTCCGGCGTCGACGCCTGCCCATGCGTTATCTACTGCCCTCGCTCGTCCTCGTCGCCCTGATGGCGATGCTGATGCTGCGCGGCTTCGTCCACAGCGAGATCCTCGCCGACCACCGCGTCCAGTCGCCGGCCGCCTCCGACCGGGTCCCCAAGGAGATCCTGGAGGGCGGCCCGGTGATCGACACCCGCAACGGCCGCGAGGACAGTGTGCACGTCCCGGACCGCAAGCTGGTCCTGACGTTCGACGACGGCCCGGACCCCGAGTGGACGCCCAAGGTGCTCGACGTGCTCAAGAGGCACGACGCGCACGCCGTCTTCTTCATCACCGGCACCATGGCCTCGCGCTACCCGGACCTCGTCCAGCGCATGGTCGACGAGGGCCACGAGATCGGTCTGCACACCTTCAACCACCCCGACCTCTCGCTCCAGTCCAAGAGCCGGATCGACTGGGAGCTGTCCCAGAACCAGCTCGCGCTGGCGGGCGCGGCCGGCATTCGGACCTCTCTCTTCCGGCCGCCGTACTCGTCGTTCGCGGGCCAGATGGACAACAAGTCGTGGCCGGTGACCGAGTACATCGGCAGCCGCGGCTACATCACGATCGTCAACAACACCGACAGCGAGGACTGGCGCAGGCCGGGCGTCGAGAAGATCATCAGCAACGCCACGCCCAAGGGCGGCAAGGGCGCCGTCGTGCTGATGCACGACTCCGGCGGCGACCGCTCGCAGACCGTGGCAGCGCTCGACCGGTTCATCACCGGACTCCAGGACGACGGCTACCGCTTCGACACGCTCACCGCGGCCCTGAAGGTGCCCAGCGCGCACACCCAGGTCACGGGCCTCGACCTGTGGAAGGGCAAGGCGTGGGTCGTGGCGGTCCAGGCCTCCGAGAACACGACCTCCGTCCTGGTCGTCGGCCTCGCCATCATCGGCGCCCTCGTCCTCGCCCGCTTCGGGCTGATGCTGCTGCTCTCCGTCCTGCACGCCCGCAAGGTCCGCCGCCGCGGCTTCAGTTGGGGCCGGCCGATCACCGAACCGGTCTCCGTCCTGGTGCCCTCCTACAACGAGGCGAAGTGCATCGAGCAGACGGTCCACTCGCTCGTGGCGAGCGATCACCCCATCGAGGTGATCGTGATCGACGACGGGTCGAGCGACGGCACCGCGCGCATCGTCGAGAACCTGCGCCTGCCGAACGTACGCGTCGTGCGCCAGCTCAACGCGGGCAAGCCCGCCGCCCTCAACAGGGGTGTGGCGAACGCCCGTTACGACCTCATCGTGATGATGGACGGCGACACCGTCTTCGAACCGGCCACAGTCCGCGAGCTGGTCCAGCCCTTCGGCGACCCGAGCGTCGGCGCCGTCGCGGGCAACGCGAAGGTCGGCAACCGCGACTCGCTGATCGGCGCCTGGCAGCACATCGAGTACGTGATGGGCTTCAACCTCGACCGCCGTATGTACGACATGCTCAACTGCATGCCGACCATCCCGGGCGCGGTCGGTGCCTTCCGGCGCTCCGCCCTCAAGCGCGTCGGCGGCATGAGCGACGACACGCTCGCCGAGGACACCGACATCACCATCGCGATGCACCGCGACGGCTGGCGGGTCGTGTACGCGGAGAACGCCCGCGCGTGGACCGAGGCCCCGGAGTCCGTCCAGCAGCTGTGGTCCCAGCGCTACCGCTGGTCGTACGGCACGATGCAGGCGATCTGGAAGCACCGCAGGGCGATCATCGAACGGGGCCCGTCGGGCCGCTTCGGCCGCGTGGGCATGCCCCTCGTCTCCCTCTTCATGATCCTGGCCCCGCTCCTGGCCCCGCTGATCGACGTGTTCCTCCTCTACGGACTCATCTTCGGCCCCACCGAGCAGACGATCCTCGCCTGGTTCGGCGTCCTGGCGGTCCAGGCGATCTGCGCGGCGTACGCGTTCCGCCTGGACAAGGAACGCATGACCCACCTCCTCTCCCTCCCGCTCCAACAGATCCTGTACCGCCAGCTCATGTACGTCGTGCTGCTCCAGTCCTGGATCACCGCCCTCACCGGCGGCCGACTGCGCTGGCAGAAGCTCCGGCGCACGGGCGCGGTCGGCCTTCCCGGCGCCGCGGGCCCGGGCGGCGGCGCCGCGCAGCAACCGGAGATGGACCGGAGGCCGGTCGGATGAGCACGCCGCCTTCCGGGACTCCTTGGCCGGAGCCGGCCTCCGGCACTCCGTGGCCGGGTACAGACGCAGGAGCAGGCACAGGTACCGGAATCGGTACGGGCACAGGTACCGGAATCGGTACCGGCACAGGCACATGGGCCGGACAGGACACCTCGATGCAGGACTCGTACGACGGGACGTTCCCCGGCCCCGCGGCGGCACCGGGTTACCCGGACGGCGGTCCGACGGCGACGAAGCCGGGATGGGGTTCGGGACCGGGTTCGGGGCTGGGGCCGGGCTCGGGCTCGGAAACGGCCTCGGGGTCGGAACCGGGCTGGGGGCCGGAACCGGGCTCGGCGTCGAACTCCGTGTTGGGCGCTGCTCCGGACTCCGCTTCGGACTCCGCCTCGGCGTCGGTGAAGCGGTCGGGCCCCGTCCGGGACCGTTACTTCGACCTGCTCCGGGCGCTCGCCCTTTTCCGGGTGGTGCTCTACCACCTCACGGGCTGGGCCTGGCTGCCGCTGGTGTTCCCGTCCATGGGCGTGATGTTCGCGCTGGCCGGCAACCTGATGGCCCGCTCGCTGAAGCGCCCGGCCCCGCAGGTGATCCGCAGCCGTATCCGCCGCCTCATCCCCCCGATCTGGCTGCTCGGCGCGATCGGCGTCACCGGCATGGTCCTCCAGGGCTGGGGCCCGGACGAGGACGGCCACCCGGGCTGGTGGCTCCTCCACCTCACCTTCTGGATCCTCCCGATCAGCGATCCGCCGTACGCCGAGGGGCTGCCCGGAATCCACGGCTTCATCGGCGACAACTGGGCCTCGGACCTGGCGGGCCCGCTCTGGTACGTGCGCGCGTACCTCTGGTACGTACTGCTGTCGCCGTTCCTGCTCCGCGCTCTGCGCGCGCTGCCGGTGGCGACGATCGCGGCGCCGATCGCGCTGTCGGCGGCGTTCCAGCTCGAGTGGCTGTCGCTCCCCGGTGAGCGAATTCCGTCCGCCCTGACGGACTTCAGCACGTTCGGAGCGTGCTGGATCCTCGGCATGGCGCACCAGGAGGGAATCCTGCAGCGCCTCCCGCGCTACGTGGTCCCTTCCGTCGCCCCGGCCATCGCCCTGCTGGGCCTCTGGTACGCCACGAACAACAACTTCACCGAGGGACACGACCTGGACAGCATCCCGCTGGCCCAGGCCCTCTGGTCCTGCGGCACCGTGATGCTCCTGCTGCACTTCAGCCCGTCCTGGTCCGAATGGCCACGCCGACTGCGCCGCTGGGACAAGCCGATCACCCTCCTCAACTCCCGTGCCGTGACGATCTATCTCTGGCACAACACCTGCATCCTCATCGCCGCGACGCAGTGGGACCGCCTGTGGAACTTCGACGTGCTGTGGCAGAACGTCCCCTGGCTCCTGGAAAGCCCCTGGCCAGTCCTCGCCCTCACCTGGGTCCTCATCGGAGCCTGCGTCCTCTCCTTCGGCTGGGCGGAGGACGTGGCGGCGAAACGTCGCCCCCAGCTGTGGCCGACGGGCTCGAAGAAGAAGCCGGTCGCCGGCTCGCGGGGACATAGGGCTGGAGCGCGGTAGAAGACGCGGGACTTCGACGTCGGGACTTCGACGTGGAGGTGTCGCTCCGAGGTGTTTGCGCGGGCCAAGTCGGTGACTTGGCCCGCCACTTGGCGTAGTCGTCTCGCTGCTCATTCGGTCGCTCTTTGCGTCGAAATGCGAACTTTGACGCCCAGTTCGTGACGCGGTTGATGCAATTCGCTCTGGTGTCGTCTGTTACCCCCTCGGTAGCGTGGCCGGGCTCATGTCCCCCTCGCCCCACCGGGAGCCGTCCGTGAACCGCCGCCCCACACTGCTCGCAGCGATCGCGCTGACCGCCGCCGCGGCCCTGTCGCTGTCCGCCTGCGGCAGCGACGACAGTTCCAAGGACAAGGACAACGACAAGATCGCGGGCGCCGACACAGGCACGGAGAAGTCGGCTTCGCCTAGCGCGAGTGCGCCAGCTGTGGCCGGCCGCCCGAAGGTTGAGTTGCCGTCGGACATCACCCTCACCTTCACGCCGGAACAGACCAGTGACGCTGTTCAGACAGCGGTTCTGAAGGACAACGCGGAGTTCATCCGTGCACTCAACGCCGCGATCGTCGCCCAGAACCCACGACTGCCCGCCCTGGAGTACTACACGGAGGGCGAAGGTGCGGTGGCGGCCCAGGACTGGGTGGGGGCATTCAAGGACGCAGGTTGGACGGTCACCGGAACCGTGCGCTACTTCGACCGACAGGTCACGGTCAACTCCAAGAACAGCGCTTCGCTCAGCTACTGCGGTGACGAGAGCAAGGGCTTCAGCAAGGTGATCAAGACCAAGGAGCTCAAGGGAACCAAGGTCACCAAGGACAGCTACACCGCCTACGGAGTGCAACTCCAGAAGAACAAGCAGGGGGTCTGGGAACTCGTGAAGATCTCGTCCACGCAGGGGGCTGACAGGTGCCAGCCGTGACCCGACTTCTTCGTCTTGCCGCGATCGCGATTGTGGCCGGAGCAGCCTGTTTGGCCACCGTTCCCTCGGCTGTTGCCACCCAGAATCCTCCCGGTAAAGGTGGAATCGGTGGTGGCTCCGGAAAAGAGACAGGCCCATCGGGCGACGTCAACGGCGACACCATCTCCTCCGCCGCCGGCGGCATCATCTACGACCGATCCAAGAACGGCAGCGGTGGTTCCGTCGGAGCCGTGCGCCCCGCCACGAACTGGACGCCGCCCGCCTGCTGGTACGCCCCGAAGTACACCCCCGCCCAGCTTCAGGCTCAGATGGAGCCGATTTGGGAAGCCGGATCGACCGGCAGTGGGTGGGACAGCGAACAGCGCAACCGATACGTCAACGGTGATCCGTACAAGGACTTCAACAAGGACAAGACCGGCAAGGGTTACTTCTGGGACTCGTACGTCGACGAGAGCTATCCGCCGGGCTGGGACAAGTGCGAGGAGCCGCCCTTCTGGGTGGACCAGGGCGACGCCCCGCCCCCCGAGATCGAGAACGCCGTCACCCCGGAGATACTCGCCCAGCTCGCGTACGCCGAGATCCGCGTACCCGGCACCGAGGTGACGCTGGCCCCCGAAGGCACGACCAAGGTGAACCTGCCGACCTGGGCCTGGCTGGACGGTGCCGACTTCAAGCCGGTCTCGGTCACCGCGTCCGTACCCGCGATCGGTATCCAGGCGACGACGACCGCCGAACCGGTGTCTCTCAAGATCGAGCCGGGCACCGCGGACGCGGAGACCTACCCCGCCTCCGGCGTGTGCGAACTCAACGGCGACCAGATCGGCGAGGCCTTCGCGAAGGGCAAGGCGGACGAGACCCCGCCGTGCGGCGTGAAGTACCTGCGCTCCTCGGGTGACGGCTCCTACAAGCTCCAGGCCACGGTCACCTGGAAGATCCACTGGACCGGCACCGGCGTGAACGGTGACCAGCTTTTGCCCGACGGCGAGTTCGGGGCCGACCAGGACGTGATTGTCCAGGAGATCCAGGCCGTCAACCGCTGACCGATCCATGGCGAGAATTCACGGTTCCCGGGCTCCGTTTCGCAACGTGAGACGGAGCCCGCGCCGGTGAGCCCGCAGCTGCCAGCCTCGTGCCGGCGGTGCGGTAACTTCGCTTGTGCGTATGTGTGGTTGACGGTGTTGGCGTGACGGGGGTTGCGGCGTGGCGGGTTATCGGCCGACGGACTGGCATGTGCTGGACCTGGAGAAGGATCCGACGCCGGGTGATCCGGACCGGGTCAAGTCGTTGGCGAAGAGCCTGCACGACTTTGCCGACGA
The DNA here is from genome assembly GCF_044456225.1 of Streptomyces sp. NPDC050988. Taxonomy (NCBI): domain Bacteria; kingdom Bacillati; phylum Actinomycetota; class Actinomycetes; order Kitasatosporales; family Streptomycetaceae; genus Streptomyces; species Streptomyces sp. NPDC050988. The sequence goes on from NZ_JBITFQ010000005.1 coordinate 88,463, forward strand.
TGTGCAGGACGCCCTGCGTCTGGTGAAGGGGATGGCGGATGAGGATGCCGTCCTGTCGATGGTGGGCAAGACCGCCGATGTGTTCCGGGACGAGTTCTCCGGCGTCCCGAAGAACCTGAAGAAGCTGAAGAAGTCGTACGACCTGGCGGGGGATGCGCTGGCGGCGTACTGGCCGCAGTTGGAACGTGCGCAGGCACTTGCCGACAAGGCCCTCGCCCAGGGCCGGGAGGCGCAGGCCGATCTCTCCTCCGCCAAGTCCCGTCTCTCCTCCGCCGATTTATGGGTGACCCGCGCCAACAAGGAAGCCGACAAGTACAAGGACGACCCCGGGTCTGCGGGCAAGGACGTCCCCAAGCCGGACGAAGCGAAAGTCCGTGCCGCCACCCGCGACGCCCAGAGCGCCAAGGACGCCCACACCTCCGCCCAGTCCGACGTCACCACCGCGCAGAACGCCCTGGATGCCGCGAAGAAGATGGCGGCCGACGCGCGGAAGATGCGCGAGGACGCCGCCGGGGATGCGAAGCGGAAACTCGACGAGGCCTCCGACGCGGGTATTCAGAACCGCAAGTGGTACGAGGAGGTCGGGGACTGGTTCTCCGACAACTGGGACACCATCGTCGCCGTCTGTAAGGTCGTTGTCGCCGTCCTCGGGGTCATCGCTCTGATCATCGGCGGGCCGATCCTGGGCGCGATCGTTCTCATCGCGGCGCTCGTCGTCCTGGCCGACACCCTCAACAAATACATGAAGGGCCAGGCATCCCTGTTGGATGTGGCTTTTGCCGCGCTGGACTGCATCCCGGGCATGAAGGGCCTGACCACCATCGGCGGTCTGGCCAAGGGACTCAAGGGTTTGAAGGGGCTCAAGGCCGGGATGAAGGGCATGGCGACCGGTGTCCGCGGCCTCGGCAAGTCGGCCCGCGGAGCCCTCGCCGACGGGGCTAAAGGCGCGTACAACCGCCTCAAGAGCAAGATCAAGGGCTGCGGAGACCCGGTCGACGCGGCCACTGGCCAGATGTTCCTGGCAGAGACGGACGTTACCCTGCCCGGCGTCCTCCCCGTCACGTTCACTCGACGAGCCGCCTCCGGCTACCGCACCGGTTGGTGGTTCGGCCCCACTTGGTCCTCCACCGTCGACCAGCGCCTCGAAGTGGACGACGACGGCATCGTCTTCGTCACTGAGGACGGCATGCTGCTGGCCTACCCACACCCAGAGACGACCAACGCCCCTGTGCTTCCTGAAGCAGGTCCCCGCTGGCCGCTGATTCGTGTGGACAGCGGCGGCTACCGAATCGACGACCCGATCGCCAGGCGCAGCCACCACTTCGCGCCCTCCGACGGACAACTGGCACTGTTGGAACGGATATCCGACCGCAACGGCAACACGATCGACTTCGACTACGACGCCGACGGCGCCCCTCACGCGATCCGGCACTCCGGCGGCTACCACCTCGCTCTGACCGTGGAGGAGGGCCGGGTCACTGCCCTCAGCCTGGCCGACGCCGCAAGGGACGGCTCGGAGATCGCGATCAAGCAGTACGGCTACACGGGCGGCAACCTCACCTCGATCACCAACTCCTCCGGTCGCCCGATGCGGTTCACCTACGACGAGCGCTTGCGCATCACGACCTGGGCCGACACCAACAACAGTAACTACGCGTACTCCTACGACGACCAGGACCGCTGCCTCACCCAGGAGGGCGAGGCCGGGCACGTCGCCAACGCTTTTGCCTACGACGGTACTGATGAGGCCTGGCCGGGGCACTGTGTCACCACGGTCACCACGTCCGAAGGAGCGACGTCCCGCTTCGTGATCAACGACAACTGCCAGGTCGTGGCCGAGATCGACCCGTTGGGCGGCGTGGTCCGCACCACCTATGACGCCCACCACCACCTCGTCTCCACGACAGACGAACTCGGCCACACCATCCGTCTGGTGAACAACGCCCTCGGCCAGGTCACCGAGGTGGTCTATCCCGACGGTGCCGTCATCCGCCATACCTTCAACGATCTGAATCTGCCCGTATCCATGGAACTGCCGGACGGTTCCCGCTGGTCGCAGCAGTACGACGAAGCCGGCAACTGCACGGCCGTCACGGACCCGTCCCGAGCCACCACCCGCTACACGTACACCGAACACGGCCACCTCGCCGCGATCAACGACGCACTCGGTCACACGACCACAGTGCGATGCGACCCGGCAGGTCTGCCCCTGGAAAACATCAACCCTCTGGGCGCGGTCACCGCGTGGGAACGTGACGCCTTCGGCCGGCCCGTCACCCGTGTCGATCCGCTCGGGCACGCCACCCGGTTCTCCTGGACCATTGAGGGGCTACCCTCTCGACGCATCACGCCGGACGGATCCGTCGAGTCCTGGACGTATGACGGCGAAGGCAACTGTACGAGCCACACCGACCGAGCGGGCCGGGTCTCCCGCTTCGAGTACACCCACTTCGACCTGCTGTCGGCGCGTACCGACCCGGACGGGTCCCGTCACGAGTTCGGCTACGACTCATCCCTGCGTCTCACGGGGGTCGTAAACCCTCAGGGAATGAGCTGGAGTTATATCTACGACGCTGCCGGCAACCTGATATCCGAGACCGACTTCGACGACCGCACGATCGCCTACACATGCGATGCGGCAGGGCGCTATGTGTCCCGTACCAACGCGCTCGGACAGACGGTGCGCTACGAGCGCGACGCACTGGGACGGGTGGTGCGCAAGGACGCCGACGGGCGGATCACCACCTACGCCTACGGTGCGGCGGATCAGCTGTCGGAGGTGAACGGACCGGACGCCACCCTCATACGGCGGTACAACCCGGCGGGCCGACTGGTCGCCGAGACCGTCAACGGCCGGAACATGACCTACGTATACGACGAGTTGGGTCGCCGCATTCGCCGTACGACCCCTTCGGGCGCGGTCAGCACATGGGAATTCGACGCGGCGGACAACCAGACACGAATGACCGCGTCGGGCAGGACCATCGCCTTCACCCATGATGCATCGGGACGCGAACTCACCCGTCGGACAGGTGAGTTCGCCACCATGACCAGCGCCTTCGACGAGCTGGGCCGCATCACCACCCACTCCATCTCCACTGCCGTTGCCCCGGAGATCCAGCGCCGGTCCTACGGCTACGGTCAGGACGGCAACCTCGTACGCCTCGACGACAAGCTCAACGGCACGCGCCGCTACGACGTGGATGCCGCAGGCCGCGTGACGGCCGTCGAGGCCCACAACTGGAGTGAGCGGTACGCCTACGACGAGGCGGGCAACCAATCCGCCGCGTCCTGGCCTGCAGTGCACCGGGGCCAGGACGCGGCATCCGTCGGACCCCGTCGCTACCGCGGTACCCGCATCGAGCAAGCAGGCAATACAAGGTACGAGCACGACACACTCGGCCGCATCACGCTGCGACAGAAGACCCGCCTGTCCCGCAAGCCGGACACCTGGCACTACGAGTGGGACGCCGAGGACCAACTCACCGCAGTGGTGACTCCCGACGGCACCCGCTGGCGCTACCACTACGACCCTCTGGGGCGTCGCATCGGCAAGCAACGCCTCGGAGCCGATGCCGAGACAGTCGTCGAGCGGGTCGACTTCACGTGGGACGGCAGCACTCTCTGCGAGCAGACGACGGCGGCTCCGGCTCTGCCTGATCCGGTGATCGTGACGTGGGACTACGACGGGTTGCACCCGATCTCCCAGACCGAACGGATGACTGCCGCCGACGCCACTCAGGACGACGTGGACTCGCGCTTCTTCGCCATCGTCACCGACCTCATCGGCACACCCACCGAACTCATCGACGAGTCCGGCACCATCGCCTGGCGTGCCCGAACCACCCTCTGGGGCACTACGGCGTGGGCGTCGAGCAGCACGACGTACACACCTCTTCGGTTCCCCGGCCAGTACCACGACGCCGAAACGGGCCTCCACTACAACTACTTCCGTTACTACGACCCCGAGACCGCCCGATATTGCACCTCCGATCCGCTGGGCCTCGAACCAGCCCCGAATCCACTCACCTATGTGGACAACCCTCACAGGTGGACGGATCCTCTTGGACTCGCGCCCACGGCATGTACGGACATGCCGTCACACAAGACGGCGCCGAGCCGAAACGCGGCATTCAGGATGGCAAAGCGTGACTTGGGGATCCCAGTGACGCAGCAGCCGGACGAGTTGCGCCGAGTCCCGATGACAGACCGCACAGGGCGCCAGATCATGGACGACAGTGGTAAACCGGTGATGACTCGCGAATATGTCTACACGCGGGAAGACGGAAGCCAAGTGATCGTCCAGGACCATTCTGCCGGCCATGATTTCAGAGAGGGCGGTGTTGGAAACCAGGGGCGGCATTACAACGTACGGCCGAGTGAGAACCCGCGGACAGGTAAGGTTCCTGGAACCGCGCAGCACTACGAGTACTAGGTTGGGTGAGGTGGCATGTCCTGGACAGCCCTATTGGAGAACCCCGAGGGAATTGATTCCATCTTCCAGGGATCGCCTCCGCGGCTTGAGGGAGTTCACATTCATGAAGTGGGACTGAACAGGGAAGGTCCTGCACTTCGAGTGCGGTTCGACCTGCCGGACTATCCGGTGCGGGCTCCTCGTAAATGGCAATTGCAGGGGTTCAATACGGTTCAAGTCGAGTTGCTCTTCGGTGGTTTGCGCAGTGTGGAAATCAGCGGATTCTCCGTGGAGCCGGTGGGTGACATCGCCCTGACAAGAGATGAGATGGTGCGGGTCGTCATCTCATCGAATGGAACCAGTATCCAGGCTGTCGCGGACAGCGTATCCATCGCAAAAACAGCCGCCTATCTGAATGCTCGCTGAACTCACCCGTTTTCCCACCTCCCGCACCTGCCGGATGCGGCGTTGCGGCCTCGCGGGGGCGACGCAGGACCGGCATGCCGGTTCGCGTTCCCCGTGCCAGTCGCCGACGCCCGCGTTGAACAACCTGCCCTTCCTTCTCGGCACGTCCGGGACATCGCTCACTTGCGGGGCGGTGAGGGTGCAGAGCACGCCACGGTGGCTGGGACGGAATCTTTGCAGTGGCCAACACGGTGATGGCGTTGCTTTCCTGAGGGCGCCCCTTCGAAGGCTTCGGGCTGAAATTTCCTGAATCTATGGGCGGTTTGATGTCGATGTGGGCGATCCCTCGGCGTAATTCGCTCTGGTGTCGTCTGTTACCCCCTCGGTAGCGTGGCCGGGCTCATGTCCCCCTCGCCCCACCGGGAGCCGTCCGTGAACCGCCGCCCCACACTGCTCGCAGCGATCGCGCTGACCGCCGCCGCGGCCCTGTCGCTGTCCGCCTGCGGCAGCGACGACAGTTCCAAGGACAAGGACAACGACAAGATCGTGGGCGCCGACACAGGCACGGAGAAGTCGGCTTCGCCGAGCGCTTCTGCTTCTGCTGCCGCCAGCCGGCCGAAGATCGAGCTGCCTTCGGATCTGACGATGACCTTCGAAGGTGGCAAGACGGGTGACGCGGTCAAGGACGCAGTGCTTGCAGACAGCGCTGACCGTATGCGCTCGGTCAACGCCGCCATTGCGGGTACCGACCCCAAGAGCGAGGCGCTGAGCTTCTACAACACCGGCCGGGCGCTGGAAGCTGCGGTGACCTGGGTTGGAAAATTCAAGGACGCCAAGCTCGGCATCATGGGCAAGGTTCGGTATTACAGCCGGACCGTGACGCTCGACGGCAGCAAGGCCGCGGCGGCCCTTTTCTGCGCTGATGAAAGCAAGGGGTATGCCAAGGACCTCAAGACGGGCAAGGCGAAGGTCACCACACCATCCAACGAGGACTTCATCCTCTACAACACGCGGCTGGAGAAGAACAGCGACGGTGTGTGGCAGACCACGCGCATCGTGTCGACGGCGGGAGCGAAGCAATGCCTGAAGTGAAGCGAAAGGTGCTCGGCGGCTTCGTCCTTACGCTGCTGTTGACGACTCTTGGGACCCCGAACGCCTGGGCCAAAATCACGCCCGACGGCAGCCGGGAGACTGACACGGACGTTTCGGCGGACGTCAATGGCGACAAGCTCACGTCCACTGCTGGAGCCGTTGTCTTCGACCGCTCCAAGAACGGCTCCGGTCAGTCGGCTGGTCCGGTAACCTCCACGGCGTCCAACTGGACTCCGCCTGCCTGCTATTACGCCCCCAAGTAGTCACCGGACCAGCTGAAGAAGTACCTGGAGCCGATCTGGGAGGCGGGCTCGACGGGATACGAGTGGGACGCGGAGCAGCGTAAGAAGTTCGAGGGCGGTGCCCCGTACAAGGACTTCAACAAGGACAAGGCCGGCGAGGGCTATTTCTGGGCCTCCTATGTCACGGAGGGCAGGGAAGGCGATCCCGGCGCGCTCGACTGCACCAGGGACTACTTCTGGGTGGACACGGGAGACCCGCCGCCTCCCGAGATCCCGGAGGCGATCACCCCGGAAATGCTGGCCCAGCTCGCCTATGCCGAGATCCGCGTGCCCTCGACGAAGGTCGAACTCGCCCCGGAAGGCACCACGAAGGTGAACCTGCCGACGTGGGCATGGCTGGACGCTGCGGATTTCAAGCCGGTCTCGGTGACGGCATCCGTCCCGCTTCTGGGCGTCCAGGCGACGACCACAGCCGAACCGATCTCCCTGAAGATCGAACCGGGCACGGCTGATGCGACGACGTACCCCGCTTCCGGCGTCTGCGAACTCAACGGCGACCAGATCGGCGAGGCCTTCGCGAAGGGCAAGGCGGACGAGACCCCACCGTGCGGTGTGAAGTACCTCCGCTCCTCGGGCGACAACTCGTACAAACTCCAGGCGACGGTCACCTGGAAGATCCACTGGACCGGCACCGGCGTGAACGGTGACCAGCCTCTGCCCGACGGCGAGTTCGGGGCGGACCAGGACGTGATCGTCCAGGAGATCCAGGCCGTCAACCGCTGACCGAGGTGGCTGATTCATCCCGTTGGCCAACCGCTCTCCCGAGGAGCGGTTGGCCGAGCGCCGTGAAGAACGGATAGCGTGATTCCGCTCTCAGGATGCGTGGGCGAACGGGGAGAGGTAGCGGGGCATGGCGGAGCGGTTGGCGGTCGACGGCGATGAGCTCGGGCGCTTCATGAAGATGCTGAACAAGTCGACGGACTCGCTCAAGGGCGTCCGCAAGGCGTTGTCCGAAGCGACCATCACGGGCCTGGGCACCGACGACCTGGACTCCGCGTGCGAGGACTTCCAGGAGGACTGGAAGTACGGCTCGGAGGAGATCGGCAAGCAGACCGAGGACCTTGCCGGGATCATCGAGCAGAGCCGGGACAGTTACCGCGAGGTCGACAAGGCGCTCGAAGAGGCGTTGAAGAAGGCCGGCAATGGCGGGGGCGGCGGTAGGAAGTGACAGTCACCCCCGGCATCGAGCCGTCGCCCTTTCCTCACTCTGAGGCCGCCAAGAACGCCCCCCTTCCGCAAGGGCTGAAGTCCTCCCCGAGGATCACGAATCCCGATTACCCGAATCTGGGGTTCAACCCGGTGCCGGGCAGCACCGACACGGTGAACGGCCTGCACAAGAAGCTCGCCGACTGCGCGAAGGTCCTCACAGACACGCGTGACCTGGTCGCCAAGCTGATGGACGGCAGCTACTGGAAGGGCGATGCGGCCGTCGCCTTCCGGGAGCAGCTCGACGGTGGCCCGCTGCCGCTGAACCTGAAGAACGCCGCGCGTTCCATCGGCAAGGCCGCCAAGCAACTGAGCCTCTGGGAAGGCGAGCTCGACGATTTCCAGCGCCGTGCCAAGCGTCTGGACGAGGAGGCGAAGGACGCGCGCGCCGTGGTCGACACCGCCAAGGGCAAGGCGACCACCGCGAGCGACGACCCGGCGCTGAACAAGAAGAAGGGTGCCGCGCACGAGGACGCGGAGAAGGCCCTGACTCAGGCGAACACGGCAGTCGACGAGGCGGAAGCCGACCTTGAGAAGATTCTTGGCCGGGCTCGAAAACTCGCCGAGGAGCATGAGAACCAAGCCGCGTACCGGGCGGGCAAGATCCGCGATGCGACGAAGAAGCTTGCGCCGCATGAGCCAGGGTTCTTCGACAGCGCTGTTGACTGGATCGCCGAGAACCTGCCGGACATCCTCAGCTGGACGGCGGCCGTGCTCGGCATCATTGCGCTGTTCGTACTCTCGGGTGGGACTGCGGCTGCGGTTTTGCTGCTGATGGCGGCGACGTTGAGCGCGGGAGCGTTTGCGGCACGGTTGTCCAACCCGGAAGTACGTGCCTCCTTGTGGGACGGCGTGAGCAAGGGGGAGCTCGACGCGGACTTCTGGAGCAACGGGATCGGACTGGCAGCCGATGGGCTGGGGATGCTTCCGGGCGTGGGAGCAGTATTGAAGGGGGCGCCAGCCGCTTTCCGCGGAGTCGGAGCGGCGGGCGAGGTGCTCACCGTTGGTCAGAGGGCCGCCGCTGCCGGGAGTAAAACCATGGAGACTGCCAAAGCGCTCACTGACTTGAGGAATCCATTGACGGAATGGGTGGTAACTAAAGCGCCTCGGCTGACCACGGGGGTGAGGGCTGCGGAGACGGCTGCGCCTTGGGCTGGTCTGGCCACGGCGACCTACGGTCTGTCAGCGAGCGTGGTCGACACGCTACAGAGTGATACGGCGGCGAACGTCGGTACCACGGTGGATGGGATCTTTCTGGGGCCGATCGATGCTGCCGAAACCGTTGACTTGGTCCGTCGAGTTTTCCAATGAGCGCCGAGCTGGCAGCGTGAACAAATCTGAACCGGAGAAGGCACTTCGCATGCACCTTACCAACCACCCCAGGGCCTGGGATCATCAGCCATCTCGCAAGGCTTGGATGAGACACATGGCGATGAACGTCGTTGGTCTCCTCGGCTGGTCCGGGAGTTGGGTCGCGCTGCTTGGCATCTCGACGTACACGCCGAACTGGGTTGTGTGGATTTTCATGCCCTGTTTCATTTACGGGTTCTACCGGTTCTTCAATCAACTCACCTACTTCCCCTGGGCCCTCCGCATGCGCAGCATCCTGCGCGAATATCCCTGGCAGGTTCTCGAAGGCGTACCCAGCGGCCTGGGCAAGTATCCCGAAGCTCGGGATGATGGGATCTGGTTCGAGTTTCGTGATCCGGCGGACGCGGATGAGAAGATCCCGTTGGTGTTCATCAAGCATCAGCGGTCGTACTGGTGGCTGAAGCGAATGGATGGTCCCCGCACCAAGCCCGGGCGAAGGGCGCAGATCGAGCCTCTCTGGTTTGCCGGCGACCCTCGCTTCCTCGGCGTGATCGCCGCACCGGGCCGAGGAGGCAAGGCGCCGAAGCGCCTCCATGTCCTCTACCAACGTCCCGTCTTCGACAGCCGTTGTGCGCCCCAGACCTGGGGCGCCGATGTCGCTGATATCGAGCGCGCCCAACGTGCCGGGGCCCGGTACCTCAACAACGCTCCGCAGCCTCACGCATAGCGACGAGCAGACATGAGTCATGACGACAACACCCCCACCTCACTTTCTTCTCGACCCCAGCGTCAACGCACCGGGAGAGGGCATCTGGTTCGCCACCCCGCCAGGGTTCACGGATCTTCCCCTCGAAACGCTTTTCGCGCCGCCCGACTCCCGTGAAGCGGAGAGGTCTCGCGAGGCACTGGCACCCTTCCTTGCATCCGCTCCGGACGAGGTGACCCGCCAGCGATTCATCGCCCAACTGGCCACCGTGCAGCGGATGTTTCACACCCTGCGTTCAGAAGGCACCGTCCACTGCTCCCTGGGCCTGCACCGCGATGACACGGGCGACGGCGATGGAGGAGTGCTGCTGTCCCTGTTCACCATCACCTGGGTGGGCACGGCTCGGGCGCCGCGTGGAGTCACGGCCGCTCGGGCAGTGGCGTCGGCCGAGGGCCACACGCATATCGAGTACGCCGAGCTCCCCTGCGGCCCGGCCACGTTCAGCGAGACGGTGCGTACCGCATCCGGCGAATCGGGTCTGCCGCAGGAGCCACTGCTTCAGCACCATGCTCACCTTCCGCACCCGGACGGTGCGGACCTGGCGCTGCTCACCCTCAGCACAACGGCCGTGGCCCACCGCGAGTACTACCGGGGGATTCTCCGCCACATCGCGACCCTGGTCAGCTTCGACGATCCGCTCTCGCCCGCATCCGAGCAGGAAGAGCGCCGACGACCGTGATATCACCACCACTGCCCCGGGCCTCGCAGCCCGCCATCGAGTACCCGCCCACTCGCCGTGCGATGCGTAGGCGCTTGCTTTGGCAGACGACGCTCATCTTGGTGGTGTGGCCGTCGCTCGTCCTGATCCCCCCGCTTTCCGGGGACAAGGGCCTCGTACCGCTGTGGGGCATGGTCCTGTGCACCGGCGTACCGGTCCTTCTCCCGCTGAACATCTGGGCCGCCGTCTCCGCCCGCAAGGCATACAACACGCTCAGCACTCACTCATGGCGACTCGTGGAGTGTGAAGTCGTGCAGGTCAGTTCGCATGAATGGCCTCTCAGAGGCTTCCAGGAGCAGGCGCAGGGCCGGGAAGTCAGAGCGCAGGCCGTTCTGCGGATCAACGGCCTGGTGGTGACGGCCACGCCGTTCAAGCGCTACGTCGACGTCCGGCTTGGCCAGGTGTGGTGCGCGGGAGATCCGCGTGGCCGAGCTGTTGCCTCGGAACCGGGTGGGAGGCGCCCCTTCCGAATCGTCCGATACAAGGGCCGTCTCCCGGCGGAGGAGGCCAGGGGGAAGTAAATGCATGCCGACAGGTGGCCGCTGCGCGGACCGCGCCAACTGCCATGTCGTCGGCGCGGCATGACGAACACCACCTGGGAAGCCATCGAGGTTTGCTCCGCTGCCGCCGAAGCGATCGCCGGCACGACCGCCGCGCGCTTGCCACCGCCGGGCGCCGATGGCGTCCGCGTAAGTGTCTGGGCGGATGGAAACGGAAGACCGCGCCCCCATGGAGCGGTGGTTTGGTCATGAGGGTCTCGGCCTCGCTGTGGGTAGGCGCCTCAGCGAAGTCGAGTGGCGTCGAGCGCTGCTTGATCAGGCGCGAGGAGTCTCTGGGAGCGTCTTCAGACTGCGTATGAGCCCCCGGAGCTGGTTGAGGTCTGTTGTCAGAATGACGTCGGGTTCGTCGCTTTCGCGGAGATGGACCGTTTCCGCGGAAGTGGCCGCCACGTACACACAGTTGGCCGCTTCGGCGCTGTACGACGATTTCTGCCAGGTGAGTTCGGGCACGGGGGCTCCTCAGAGGTCTTGTGCGATGCGCTGGATGAGGTCTCGGGACTTTGACTCAGGCAGGGCTCGCGATTCCATGCGGTCGAGTACGGAGCGGTAGCGCTCCAACTGCGCCTCCGCGTCGAGGAATTCGCAGCCGTGGTCGGTGTCCAGGACGACGGTGTCGAGCCCTGGCACGGGGCCGATGGCGCAGGTGAGGGGCTGGCCAGATGCAGGGAATCCCGCTTCCCCGAAAGGGATCACCAGGATGGTGATAGTGGGCTGCTCGCTCATCTCCAGCAGATAGCTGAGTTGCGCCCGGCTGATCTCAGGGCCGCCGAAGCCCATCCGCAGCGCCGCCTCGTGGACGATGGCCGTGTACGGGGTCGCGGTTCCCTCGAAGAGGACGGCTTGGCGCTTCACGCGGTGCGAGACGCGGTGCTCGATCTCGTACAACCGCATCGATGGAACCGCTTCGCGCATGACCGCGCGGGCATGCTCTGCGGTCTGCAGCAGACCGGGCATGTGGATCGTGACAGCCACCCGGAGCGCGGTGGCGTGGTGCTCCAGTTCGGCCAGGTCCAGCAAGTCGGAGGGGAGCATGTCGCGGTACTCCTCCCACCAGCCGCGGGGCCGCCGGCCAGTCATGGTGGCGATGGCGTCGACGAGCCCTTCGTCCGCGCAATCGTACGAGCGGGCCAAGGCGCGGACGCGGTCGGCGCTGAGAGGGCTGCGGCCGGTCTCGATCATGCTGATGCGTCCCTGGTTGACGCCGAGCAGCGTGGCAGCGCCGGTAACGGTCAACCCGGCCCGATCACGGAGTTTGCGGAGTTCGGCGCCCATTCGCCGCTGGCGCAGAGTCGGGGTACTGGTGGGTGGCAAGGCGCCTCCTTCAGGCCGCGTCGCGGCGCTCGGGTACCCCACACGAGGTAATCGATGATGGATATCGCAGATTTGGGAGATGTATCTCCCAAGTCGCGTTAGCTTGAGACCGTACCGCCAACTGCCCGCGCCCCCAAGCCGGAAGCGCACCCACCCAGGCATTGCCACCGCAAGGCGCCGACGTTGAGCGAGCTCAAGTGTCCGTCCCCTTCCCTTCCTCTCGGAGGCGTTCATGGTCACCGTAGCCCCGCCCGATACCTGGACGTACGCCCTTCGCCTGCCTCATGACCCCCGGGCCGCACGCGTCGCACGTATGACCGTGCGGGCCGCGCTGAAAGGGCATGGAATGGCTGAAGTCCTCGACACCGTCGAGCTGTTGACGTCCGAGTTGGTCACCAATGCGTACCAGCACACGAAGGGGCCTGCCTCTCTGCGGCTGACCGCGGTGGGGGACGGGCGGTTGCGGGTGGGGGTGTGGGACAGCAGTCCGCACATTCCGGCGCCGTTCGACGAGCCTCCCGGCGAACGGGTCCCGCCCGCCCCGGCGGGTGCGGAAGGAGGGCGCGGGCTGTTCCTCGTGCAGCAGTGCGCGAGTTCGTGGGGCGGCCGGCCGCTCGGTGGTGATCTGCTCGGGCGCGGCGCCGGAAAGCTGCTGTGGTTCGAGGTCGGAGGGCGGGGATGTCGCAGTTGGTAGCCGTGCGAGGGCTGCTCGTCTGCTCGGCGTAGTGAACTTGAGTGAACTTGAGTGAACTTGGGGGACAACGGGAGCCTGGCCACCGGCCTTGTCCTGTGTGTCTTCCGTGGAGTCCCGTGGTGTGGTCGTGGAGGGCCGGAGCTCCGACCCAGGGCCCCGAGTCGCCGTGGATAGGCTGTCCAGAATGATGATCACCCGCCGGCAACGGAGTACACCCCCATGAGCAACCGCCAAGTGCAGAAGATGTTCCAGCTCATGGCGAGTGGTGAAGCCGTCGAGGTGACCAGTGCCATGGCGTCCGTGAAGAAGTTGGCGCGGCTTGCCTTCGTTGCGCAGCAGTTCGGGTACGAGTACGCGGACGTGCGGCAAGGGGGTGGGCACAACGGTGCGCTGAAGATGCTCATCGTGCCCGATCCGGGTCCCTACGCCCGGCAGCGGGCCGCTCAGAACTGGGCCCAGTTTCCGCAGGCCGCCAGTGGTGGACCCCTGCCGCCCTTCGTGCCCGACGCCCTGGAGCTGCTCAAGGCGCGGATCAACTTCGACCTGACCGGGAAGAGCGCCGAGAAGCGGATGCTCTACGGGGCCCTCGGTGTCACCGTCGGATGTGTGGTCCTGGCGTTCCGGGCCGGTGGTGACGGCGTCGCCTTCGCCGGGTCCGCGGTCGTGTGTGTGCTGGTCCTCGGGGCCCTCGGCATCGGATTCGCCGTCACACGCAAGCGCAACGCGAAGTTCGCGGCGCGGTTGCGGGCCGCCGGGTTCACGCCGGTGACGGACGAGACCGGGCGGGTTCGCTACCTGCCGCAGGGCGCGCAGCTGCCCGGGCACGCCAACCCCTTCGCCGGCCCCGGAACGCCCGGCGCGGGAGGTCCGTACGCACCTCAGCCCGGTGTCGGAGGTCCATACGCTCCTCAGCCCGGCCCCGCAGGCCCATACGCACCCCCACCCGCCGCGGCTCCCTACGCTCCGGGCCCGTACACCGCTCCTCAGGCTCCCGGCCCCTACGCCGCTCCCCAAGCCCCCGCCCCGTACCCTGGCCAGCAGGCCCCCGGCTCGTACAGCGGTACCCAAGCCGCTCCCTACGTGCCCCCCGACACGCCCCCCTGGCACCCCCCTCACCAGTAGAAACCCCCCACCCCCCGAAAAAACCCTCACCGCGCCCCCCGCCCCGGGGTGAGAGCAACGTTCCCGGGCGGTCACTCGTCGCCACAGGCCGGAAACGCGCCATCCCTACCTTCGGGTGGACCAGCCGGAGAAATTGTGGAGGCGTGAGATGACAGCCCCGAGCAGCAGCATCGCACCGCGCAAGGGGGGCCGCTGGATCGAGCAGTGGGACCCGGAGGACGAGACGTTCTGGAAGGAGACGGGGGAGAAGGTCGCCCGGCGCAACCTGTTCTTCTCGGTTCTTTCCGAGCACATCGGGTTCTCGATCTGGACCCTGTGGTCCGTCATGGTGCTCTTCATGGGGCCCGAGTACGGGCTCACCCCGGCCGACAAGTTCTTCATCATCTCCATGGCCACGCTGGTCGGCGCCATCGTCCGCGTGCCCTACACCTTCGCGGTCGCGCGCTTCGGTGGCCGGAACTGGACCATCATCGCGGCGAGCATGCTGCTCGTCCCGACGATCGCGGCGTTCATCGTGATGGAGCCGGGGACGTCCTTCGGGACCTTCCTCGTCTGCGCCATGCTCGCCGGCGTGGGAGGCGGGAACTTCGCCTCCTCCATGACCAACATCAACTCCTTCTTCCCGCTGCGGAAGAAGGGGTGGGCTCTTGGGCTGAACGCCGGGGGCGGCAACATCGGCGTGCCCGTCGTGCAGCTCGTCGCGCTCGCCGTCATCGGGGCCAGCGGCGGCCCGCGCGTGCTGCTCGGTATCTACATTCCGCTGATCGTCATCGCCGCTGTTCTCGGCGCGATGTACATGGACAACATCACGTCCGTGAAGAACGACACCGGTGCCGCCAAGGAGGCCGTGAAGGACCCGCACACCTGGATCATGTCCTTCCTCTACATCGGGACGTTCGGGTCGTTCATCGGGTACAGCTTCGCCTTCGGGCTCGTGCTTCAGACACAGTTCGGGCGTACGCCTCTGGAGTCGGCCTACGTCACCTTCATCGGCCCGCTGCTCGGCTCGCTGATCCGGCCCGTGGGCGGCTGGCTCGCCGACAAGTACGGCGGCGCGAAGATCACCCTGTGGAACTTCGTCGCCATGGGCGCGGCGACCGCCGTGATCGTGGTCGCCTCCATGGAGGAGTCCCTGCCCCTGTTCACCACGGCGTTCATCGTGCTGTTCGTGCTGACCGGGCTCGGCAACGGCTCCACGTTCAAGATGATCCCCGGCATCTTCCAGGCCAAGGCCGTCGCCATGGGGCTGGAAGGGGAGGAAGCCGCGTCCTACGGGCGGCGGCTGTCCGGTGCCTCGATGGGGCTCATCGGGGCCGTGGGCGCGGTCGGCGGTCTCGGCATCAACCTCGCCTTCCGCCAGTCGTTCCTGAGCGTGGGATCGGGCACCGGGGCCTTCGTCGCCTTCCTCGCCTTCTACGCGGTCTGCTTCGCGGTCACCTGGGCCGTATACCTTCGCCGCCCGGCGGCCGCCGAGTCCCCGGCGGTGACCGTTTCCGAGGCGAAGCCGCAGCTCAGCTACGCGGAAGTGTGACGTAACACGGATGACATCAAGCGGAACCGAGCCTGTCACGCACGATTGACAGGCTCGGTCATCCGCCATGATGCGGGCAAATAGGGCGTGCAGTGGACGCCCCGGAGCAGGACGCACCGGCCCTGGGACCGGGCGCGCCACCACGGAGGCTCCACGCGGGACGCCCCAACCCAGCGGGTGACGCAGGACGAACACCACTCGAGCGGGACGAGAGCCATGTACGAAGAGCAGCGACCGGAGCAACGCCCCGAGCGAACCGAGCAGAGCCCCGAGCGACGACCCGAGCCACGAACCGAGCAGAGCCCCGAGCGACGACCCGAGCCGAGCCCGCAGCAGCGACCTGGGCTGAGCCCTGAGCAGCGACCTGGGCCGAGCCCGGAGCAGCGAACCGGGCAACGAAACGACCGGCCGGACCACGGGCCCCTCGCGGGGTTCACCGTCGGTGTGACCGCCGCCCGCCGTGCCGACGAACTCGGAGCCCTGCTCCAGCGGCGCGGCGCCGCCGTCATGCACGCGCCCGCCCTGCGTATCGTGCCCCTCTCCGACGACAGCGAGCTGCTCGCGGCGACCAAGCAACTGCTCCACGAGGCCCCGGACATCGTGGTCGCGACCACCGCCATCGGGTTCCGCGGGTGGGTCGAGGCCGCCGACGGGTGGGGGCTGGGCGAGGATCTGCTCGAAACGCTCCGCGGAGTCGAGCTGCTCGCCCGCGGACCGAAGGTGAAGGGTGCGATACGAGCCCAGGGGCTGACCGAGGAGTGGTCCCCGTCCTCCGAATCCATGGCCGAGGTGCTCGACCGGCTGCTGGAGGAGGGAGTCGACGGGCGCCGGATCGCCGTCCAGTTGCACGGTGAGCCGCTGCCCGGGTTCGTCGAGTCGCTGCGGGCCGCGGGCGCGGACGTCGTCGGCGTCCCCGTGTACCGGTGGATGCCGCCGGAGGACATCGGGCCCGTCGACCGGCTGCTCGACGCCACGGTCACCCGCGGTCTGGACGCGCTGACCTTCACCAGCGCCCCGGCCGCCGCCTCGCTCCTTGGCCGCGCCGAGGACCGCGGGCTGCTGCCCGAGCTGCTCGCCGCCCTCAACCATGACGTGCTGCCCGCCTGTGTCGGCCCGGTCACCGCGCTGCCGCTGCAGGCCAGGGGCATCGACACGGTCCAGCCGGAGCGTTTCCGGCTCGGCCCCCTCGTACAGGTGCTGTGTCAGGAACTGCCGTCCCGGGCGCGGACGTTGCCGATCGCCGGCCACCGGGTGGAGATCCGGGGGCACGCCGTGCTGGTGGACGACGCGCTGCGGCCCGTGCCACCCGCCGGAATGTCGCTGCTGCGCGCGCTGACCCGGCGGCCCGGCTGGGTGGTGGCCCGCGCCGAGCTGCTGCGGGCCCTGCCCGGCGCCGGCAAGGACGAGCACGCGGTGGAGACCGCGATGGCCCGGCTGCGTACGGCACTGGGGACGCCCAAGCTCATCCAGACCGTCGTCAAGCGTGGCTACCGGCTGGCGCTCGACCCGGTGGCCGACTCCAAGTACGGCGACGACTGACGACCGCTCCGGCCGAAGCGCCCGTACAGCACCAGAGCCCACGCCAGCAGGCCGAATGCCACGATGTGCAGTACGGCGCGTACGACGTTCCAGGCCACCCACGGGTCCTCGAACTTCTCGCGCACGGCGGCCGGATCGGCCGTCGTGGCCGGATTTCCGGCGTCCACGATCTCGTTGTTCAGCGGGATGTTGAAGGCGACGGTGACCAGGAACGCGAGCGCGTAGACGACGAGTGCAGCGAACACCCACACCCGGATCCGTGGCGAGCCGCGCAGCTGCCAGGCCGAGAAGGCGATCAGTAGCAGCGCTCCGTTGAAGCTCAGGAGGAACACCGGGTTCTGGATGACGTCGTTGATGTTCTGGATGACCTCGATGTAGACGCGGTCGTCGCTGCGGGCCAGCGCCGGCATCACGTTGTTCGCGTACGCGTAGAACAGCCCGGCGACCAGACCCGTTACGACCGTGGCCGCGACCAGTACACCCCCGGCGGTCGAACGCCGCCCCTTGTTGCTCTCTGTGGTGGTTGCCATGTCTATGAGTCAACAGGCAGGCCCCCGCGGACGACATGCTTCGGACGCGCGGCCGCATAAGCGGCCGTCCAGCCGGGGGAGTGCCGGGCGGCGCGCGGGAGGGTACGGCCCGGCGCGGGGCTTCCCGCCGCGCGCGGGGGAAGGCACTGTAGAGGGAGTACGGGCCACGCACGGACCCCTCCCGTACCCCCCACTCACGACCACTCACCGACCCCGCATGGCGGCAACCCCAAGGCGGTGACAGGCACATGGCACTGGGCACGGCCACAGCCACGGCCCCGTACGAGCTGCGGTTCGACTCCGGACGGATCTGTCTCGATCTTCTGGCGACCACCCACCCCGAGGAACGGCTCGACTCGGCGGAGCCGTTGCGGGCCTGGATCACCGGATCCGGACTCGTCCCGGCGGGCACGTCGCTCGCCCCCGTCGACTCCTCCTGGCTCGTCGGGTTTCGCGAATTGCGCGGCCATATAGGCCAGTTGGTGCGTGCGGAGCCCTCCCGGGACTCCCGGCCCTTCGGTATCGCGTTGGCTCGAGTAAACGAACTCGCCCGCACCGCACCGCCCGTGGCGCACGCGGTGTGGGACGCCGGCGGCTCGCTCGTACGCGCCCTGGACGGCCCGCCGACCCCCGCGGCACTGCTCGCGGCCATCGCCCGTGACACAGTGGAGCTGCTGACGGATCCGGCCGCCCGCGCGAGCATTCGGCAGTGTGAGGGAGACAACTGCCCCATCGTGTACCTGGATACGTCCAGAGGGCGTCGTCGCAGGTGGTGCTCCAGTGAGGTGTGCGGGAACCGCGAACGCGTCGCCAGGCACCGGCGCAGAGCAGCCCTCGCGCGGGCTTAGAGTTCACCCGTGAAGGAGACGCCCCCAACTTCCCCACACTCTCCTCACAAAGAATGCCCGTCACTTTGAACACAGCCGCGCCTGCACCCGTATCCCGGGATGAGCGACCGACTGGGGGATCCCCCGGACACCGGAGGTAGGCGTGCGCAAGGATTCCGCCGTGGCCGATGAACGATTGCCGAGGGCCCGACATCGTATGTCCCAGCCCTCGGAGCCGGACGAGGAGCTGATGCGTGCGCTCTACCGTGAACACGCCGGGCCTCTGCTCGCCTATGTGCTGCGGCTGGTCGCCGGGGACCGGCAGCGCGCGGAGGACGTCGTACAGGAGACGCTCATCCGTGCCTGGAAGAACGCCGGACAGCTCAACCGAGCTACCGGTTCGGTACGCCCCTGGCTGGTGACGGTCGCTCGGCGCATCGTCATCGACGGGCACCGCAGCCGGCAGGCCCGGCCGCAGGAGGTGGACCCGTCGCCGCTGGAGGTCATTCCCGCGGAGGACGAGATCGACAAGGCGTTGTGGCTGATGACACTCTCTGACGCGCTCGACGACCTGACCCCCGCCCACCGGGAGGTACTGGTCGAGACGTACTTCAAGGGGCGTACCGTAAACGAGGCCGCCGAAACCCTGGGGATACCCAGCGGCACGGTGCGCTCACGGGTGTTCTATGCCCTGCGTTCGATGAAACTCGCACTGGAGGAGCGGGGGGTGACGGCATGAGCACATACGGGGGATACGGAACGGGTAGTCCTGGACCCATGCAAAGTTCGCAAGGGCAGGGCGATGTACACGAGACGGTTGGTGCGTACGCGCTCGGCATCCTCGACGACGCCGAAGCCACCGCCTTCGAGGCGCACCTCGCGACCTGCGAGTGGTGCGGCCAGCAGCTCGACGAACTCGCCGGCATGGAGCCGATGCTCGCCGCCCTGGCCGATCTGCCCGCCGCTCAGGGCACTCCGGCCATAGGCGAGTCGCTCGCCGCCCGCCCGAGCCCACAGCTCGCGGACCGGCTGGTCGGCGAGGTCGTGGAGCGTCGGGTCAAGGCCAAGAGGAGCCGTCGTGCCTTCTTCGGGCTCGCGGCCTCGCTGATCATCGGCGGCCCCATCGTCGCGATCGCGGCCACCGGCGGCGACACGACCCAGGAGGCCAAGCCCCTGCAGTCCGCCAGTCCCGCCAAGGACGCCTTCACGCACATGACCGACAAGGTCAAGGCCACGGACCCGACCACCAAGGTCAGCGCCGTGGTGGGCATGGAGGGCAAGGCCTGGGGCACCCATTCGGTCCTGGAGCTGAAGAACGTCAAGGGGCCGGAGAAGTGCTCCCTCATCGCCGTCGGCAAGAACGGCGAGCGGGAGACGGCGACCACCTGGGCGGTCCCGAAGTGGGGCTACGGCATCGAGAACGCCAAGACCGAGCAGGCCAAGAGCCCGCTCTACGTGCACGGTGGCGTCGCCATGAACCCCGAGGACATCGACCACTTCGAGGTCATGACCTTCGGCGGCGAAAAGCTGGTCGAGGTCGCCGTGTAGGCGATTCGAGGTCGCCGTGCAGGCGATCAAGAGCGGAAACGTAGCCTCACGGGCTCCCCTTCGCGTACGGTTGACGGCTGCCATGCACGTCAGAAGGGGGCCCGGTGGCCGCTCAGGTTCAGCAGGAAACGGCGTTCGATCCGGTGGGCGACTCCGTGCGCGACCGCGAGATCGGCGTCGAACAGGAACACCTGGACCGGGTGTACCAGCGCCTCGAGGAGAAGATCCACGAGGCGGAGTTCCTGATGAACGACGCCGCCCAGCGCGGCCAGGTCGGTACACCCGGAGCACTCGCGGAGCGTGACGCGCAGGTGTTCCGGGCGGGGATCCACCTCAACCGCCTGAACAACGAGTTCGAGGACTTCCTCTTCGGAAGGATCGACCTCCTCGCCGGCAAGGACGGCAAGAAGGGTCCGGACGGCGCGTACACGGCGGTGGAACCCGCCGAGGGCGCGGTACGGCCCGACAACACCGCCGAGATCGCGGAGACCCTCCACATCGGCCGTATCGGCGTCCTGGACTCGGACTACTCGCCGCTGGTCATCGACTGGCGGGCCCCGGCGGCCGCCCCGTTCTACCGCTCCACTCCGGTCGACCCCGGCCGCGTCGTACGCCGCCGGGTCATCCGCTCCAAGGGCCGCAGGGTCCTCGGGGTCGAGGACGACCTGATGCGCCCGGAGCTGAAAGCTTCCCTCTCCGGCCGCGAACTGCCGGTGATCGGCGACGGCGCCCTGATGGCGGCGCTCGGCCAGGCCCGCAGCCACACCATGCGGGACATCGTCGCCTCCATCCAGGCCGAGCAGGACCTGGTCATCCGGGCACCCGCCGCGTCCGTCACGTACGTGGAGGGCGGTCCTGGCACCGGCAAGACGGCGGTCGCCCTGCACCGGGCCGCCTACCTGCTCTACCAGGACCGCAGGCGGTACGCGGGCGGCATTCTGATCGTCTCGCCCACGCCCCTGCTGGTCGCGTACACCGAGGGCGTCCTGCCGTCCCTCGGCGAGGAGGGCCAGGTCGCCATCCGCGCGGTCGGCTCCCTGGTCGACGGCGCCGAGGCCACGTTGTACGACTCGCCGGCGGTGGCCAGGGCCAAGGGCTCGTACAGGATGCTCAAGGTGCTACGGAAGGCCGCGCGGGGAGCGCTGGAGGCACCGGGCGAGCCCGGCCGGGCGCCCGCGCGGGGCAGGAGCAACGGGCAGGCCGGCCACAGCGGACAGAACGGCCAGAACGGGCAGCTCGCGTTCGGCGACCCCGATCCCGACGACGACTTCGCCGACTCGGACGACGAACCGCAGACGTCGTCCGCCACACCCGACCGCCTCCGAGTCGTCGCCTTCGGGCGCCGGCTGGAGCTGGAGGCACCCGAGCTGGACCGGATCCGCCAGAACGCGCTCTCCGGGACCGCCCCCGTGAACCTGCTGCGCCCGCGCGCCCGCAAGCTGCTGCTCGACGCCCTCTGGGCGCGGTCCGGCGCCGGGACCCGGCACACGGACCCCGAGCTGGCGGCCGAGCTGCGCTCCTCGTTCGACGAGGACGTCAGCTCCGAGGACAGCTTCATCGCGTTCGTCGACGTCTGGTGGCCCGAGCT
This sequence comes from Streptomyces sp. NPDC050988, assembly GCF_044456225.1. Taxonomy (NCBI): domain Bacteria; kingdom Bacillati; phylum Actinomycetota; class Actinomycetes; order Kitasatosporales; family Streptomycetaceae; genus Streptomyces; species Streptomyces sp. NPDC050988. The sequence continues at coordinate 109,927 of NZ_JBITFQ010000005.1, forward strand.
GGCACCGGGTGCCGTTCTGGAGGCGATGGCCGACGAGAAACGGCTCGGACGGTGGGCGCGGCGGATCCTCAACCCCGGTGAGGTCCGGCGGGTCGCCCGCTCCCTCAAGCGGGACGGCCTCTCCGTGCACGACGTGGCCATGCTCGACGAACTCCAGGCCATCCTCGGCACCCCGGCCCGCCCCCGCAGGAAGCGCGACCTCGACCCGCTCGACCAGCTGACGGGCCTGGAGGAGCTCATGCCCGTACGCGAGGAGACACAGCGCGAGCGGGCGGAGCGGCTGGCCCAGGAGCGCACGGAGTACGCGCACGTCATCGTCGACGAGGCGCAGGACCTCACGCCCATGCAGTGGCGCATGATCGGCCGCCGCGGCAGGCACGCCACGTGGACGGTGGTCGGCGACCCCGCCCAGTCCTCGTGGTCCGACCCGGACGAGGCCGCCGAGGCCCGCGACGAGGCCCTCGGCACGCGCCCGCGCCGCCGCTTCACGCTCACCGTGAACTACCGCAACCCGGCCGAGATCGCCGAGCTCGCCGCCAAGGTCCTGGCCCTGGCCATGCCCGGCTCCACCTCCCCGTCCGCGGTGCGCTCCACGGGCGTACGGCCGCGGTACGCGGTGGTACGGGACTCCCTGGCCAAGACCGTCCGGGAGGAGGCCGCGCGGCTGCTCGACCAGGTCGACGGCACGGTCGGTGTCGTCGTCGCCATGAACCGCCGCGCCGAGGCCGCGCGCTGGCTCGCCGGCCTCGGCGACCGCGTGGTGGCGCTCGGCAGCCTGGAGGCGAAGGGACTGGAATACGACGCCACCGTGGTCGTCTCCCCGGCGGAGATCGCCGACGAGTCGCCGGCCGGGCTGCGCGTGCTGTACGTGGCGCTGACCCGGGCCACCCAGCAGCTCACCGTCGTCTCGGCCGACCGCGACGAACCGGACGCGAACGGGGTGCCGGACCTGCTGCGGGACTGACCGGGGCCCGGCCCGCGAGCCGCCCGCGGTTCGGCCATTGGGCCGGACCGGACCGGGTCCGAAGAACCTTCTCCGTGAACCTCCGGTACGGGAATTGCCTTACGGGGATCGTTTGTTACGGTTGGTGTGGCACCGGCCCGATCCAAGCCCCCGGGCCCAACCTTCGTCGCTACGAGCGACCACTTGCCGCGAGGCGAGCATGGCGGGTCGGTGTCATTGAACGAGTTCCGTTCGACGTGTCGTGAGCGGAAGAGAGGCCCCTGTCACCCAGTGACAGGGGCCTCTCCTTGGTTGAGAACAAAACGTTCGCAATCCAGGGCGGCTACCACGTACTCCGCGGTAGGTGCGACGATCGGACGGCAAACCCGCGAACCAGTAGCGCTCGCAGTACCCGGTGAAAGCAGAGGAAGTCGGCCATGGCAACGGCGCCCAGCGTCTCCTACTCGATTACGGTCCGGTTGGAGGTGCCCGCGAGCGGAACCGCGGTCTCCCAGATCACCACGGCCGTGGAGTCCCACGGAGGCTCGGTGACGGGCCTCGACGTGACGGCCTCCGGCCACGAGAAGCTCCGGATCGACGTCACCATCGCGGCGACGTCCACCGCCCACGCCGACGAGATCGTCGAGCAGTTGCGCGGCATCGAGGACGTGACGCTCGGCAAGGTGTCCGACCGTACGTTCCTGATGCACCTCGGCGGCAAGATCGAGATGCAGTCCAAGCACCCGATCCGCAACCGTGACGACCTCTCGATGATCTACACCCCGGGCGTGGCCCGCGTGTGCATGGCGATCGCCGAGAACCCCGAGGACGCCCGCCGTCTGACCATCAAGCGCAACACCGTCGCGGTCGTCACGGACGGCTCTGCGGTGCTGGGCCTGGGCAACATCGGCCCGATGGCCGCCATGCCGGTCATGGAGGGCAAGGCGGCCCTCTTCAAGCGCTTCGCCGACATCGACGCCTGGCCGCTGTGCCTGGACACCCAGGACACCGACGAGATCGTCGCGATCGTCAAGGCGATCGCACCGGGCTTCGCCGGCATCAACCTCGAGGACATCTCCGCCCCGCGCTGCTTCGAGATCGAGGCGCGTCTGCGTGAGGCCCTCGACATCCCCGTCTTCCACGACGACCAGCACGGCACGGCGATCGTGGTGCTCGCGGCCCTCACGAACGCGCTGCGCGTGGCGGGCAAGGCGATCGGTGACATCCGCGTCGTCATGTCCGGGGCGGGCGCGGCCGGTACGGCCATCCTGAAGCTGCTGCTGGCCGCCGGCGTCAAGCACGCCGTCGTCGCCGACATCCACGGTGTGGTGCACGCGGGCCGTGAGGACCTGGTGAAGGCCGCCGCCGACTCGCCGCTGCGGTGGATCGCCGACAACACCAACCCCGAAGGCGTCACGGGGACGCTCAAGGAGGCCGTGCGCGGCTCGGACGTCTTCATCGGCGTCTCGGCCCCGAACGTGCTGGACGGCGACGACGTGGCCGCCATGGCCGAGGGTGCCATCGTGTTCGCGCTCGCGAATCCCGACCCCGAGGTCGACCCGGCGATCGCCCGCCAGACCGCCGCCGTTGTGGCCACCGGCCGCTCCGACTTCCCGAACCAGATCAACAACGTGCTGGTCTTCCCGGGTGTCTTCCGCGGTCTGCTGGACGCGCAGTCCCGCACGGTCAACACGGAGATGATGCTTGCTGCCGCAACCGCTCTGGCGGACGTGGTGACCGAGGACGAGCTCAACCCGAACTACATCATCCCCAGCGTCTTCAACGACAAGGTCGCGGGCGCCGTCGCGGGCGCGGTCCGCACCGCGGCGAAGGCGGCGGGCGCGACGGCCTGAACGCCGGCCCGACCCTCCTGAGGGCTGCCGCCCCCCGGCCCCCGCTTTGGCCTGCGGCCTTGTCCTCAAGCGCCGGACGGGCTGGGCTGACATGCGCGTGCGGGTGCGTTGTGGCTGGTCGCGCAGTTCCCCGCGCCCCTAAAAGATTGCGCAGTTCCCCGCGCCCCTGAGGTATTTCAGCCCCTCCGGCGTTTGAGGAGCGGGGGTTCGGGGGCGGAGCCCCTGAAAGTGACGGGACTGGGTAGGGGAGGCGGGGGCGGGGAAATACCCCGTCCGGTGGCGACTGTGACGGTTGCCACCCGGCCCCCGTACCGGCGCGTCGCCGGACGTGGGGCCTCAGGCCGCCTCTAGGGTGGCGGCCATGGCTAAGTCCCTGAGGGCCCACCAGGCCTTTCAGGCCCTGCGGTCCGCTGCCGGGAACCGACGGAGCGTCACCAATTCGAGGCCGTGGCGCTTTTCGTGTGACTCCCAGGGGTGCCGGATTGGCTTTCCCGCCGCAGGTGGGGGCAGGATGCGTCTTCGGGCGCGAGGGTCCGGCCACGGACCCGGGTCCGGGGACCGCCGAGGAACCTGGCAGCATCGGCTTCGACGTGCCCAATATGCGGCTCCGCCGCGTGGCACGCCTCAACGGCAAGAAGAACACGGGAGTAACAACATGAACCGCAGTGAGCTGGTGGCCGCGCTGGCCGACCGTGCCGAGGTGACCCGCAAGGACGCCGACGCCGTTCTGGCCGCCTTTGCCGAGACCGTCGGTGAGATCGTCGCCAAGGGCGACGAGAAGGTCACCATCCCCGGCTTCCTGACCTTCGAGCGCACCCACCGTGCCGCTCGCACCGCGCGGAACCCGCAAACCGGCGACCCGATCCAGATCCCCGCCGGCTACAGCGTCAAGGTCTCCGCGGGCAGCAAGCTCAAGGAAGCCGCCAAGGGCAAGTGACCTTGCCGTCTACACCTCGCGGGACGGTGTTCGGCAGGTAGTAGCAGGTAGGTAGTAGGCAGTAGGAAGTGCGATGGGGCGGCACCCGGTTCTCGGGTGCCGCCCCATCGCTGTTGCGCTTACCAATGGCCTCAAACGCCGGCCGGGCTGGATGGCGCCCGGCCGGGCCGAGTGGCGCCGGCCGGGACTGTTCTCGCTAGCCGAGTGCCTTGCCCGGCAGCTCCACCTTCGCGCCCAGTTCCACGAGCTTCTCCATGCTGTGTCTATCCGGGGGATAACCCCCGGACCCCCAGCCGGTGGCGGGACTGCCGTGAGCCGGTGTTTCGGGGCGGGCTGTCAGCCGAGTGCCTTGCCCGGCAGTTCGACCTTCGCGCCCAGTTCCACGAGCTTCTCCATGAAGTTCTCGTAGCCGCGGTTGATCAGGTCGATGCCGTGGACGCGGGACGTGCCCTGGGCCGCCAGCGCGGCGATGAGGTACGAGAAGCCGCCGCGGAGGTCGGGGATGACCAGATCGGCGCCCTGGAGCTTCGTGGGGCCCGAGACGACCGCCGAGTGGAGGAAGTTGCGCTGCCCGAAGCGGCAGTGCGAGCCGCCGAGGCACTCGCGGTAGAGCTGGATGTGCGCACCCATCTGGTTGAGCGCGGAGGTGAAGCCGAGACGGGACTCGTACACCGTCTCGTGGACGATGGAGAGGCCGGTCGCCTGCGTGAGGGCGACGACGAGCGGCTGCTGCCAGTCCGTCTGGAAGCCCGGGTGGACGTCCGTCTCCAGCGCGATGGACTTCAGCTGGCCGCCGGGGTGCCAGAAGCGGATGCCCTCGTCGTCGATCTCGAAGGCACCGCCCACTTTCCGGTAGGTGTTCAGGAACGTCATCATCGAGCGCTGCTGGGCGCCGCGGACGTAGATGTTGCCTTCGGTCGCCAGAGCCGCGGAAGCCCACGAGGCGGCCTCCAGGCGGTCCGGAAGGGCCGCGTGGGTGTAGCCGCCGAGCTTGTCGACACCCGTGACACGGATGGTGCGGTCGGTGTCCATCGCGATGATCGCGCCCATTTTCTGCAGGACGCAGATCAGGTCCTCGATCTCCGGCTCCACGGCCGCGTTCGACAGCTCCGTCACGCCCTCCGCGAGGACGGCCGTCAGCAGCACTTGCTCGGTCGCGCCCACGGACGGGTACGGCAGCGTGATCTTCGTGCCGCGCAGCCGCTGCGGAGCCTCCAGGTACTGGCCGTCCGCGCGCTTCTCGATCGTCGCGCCGAACTGCCGCAGCACCTCGAAGTGGAAGTCGATCGGCCGGCCGCCGATGTCGCAGCCGCCCAGACCCGGGATGAACGCGTGCCCGAGGCGGTGCAGGAGCGGACCGCACAGGAGGATCGGGATACGCGACGAGCCCGCGTGCGCGTCGATGTCCGCGACGTTCGCGCTCTCCACGTGCGACGGGTCCATGACGAGCTCGCCCGGTTCCTCGCCCGGACGGACCGTCACACCGTGCAGCTGCAGCAGCCCGCGTACGACCCGCACGTCACGGATGTCGGGGACGTTGCGCAGCCGGCTCGGAGCACTACCGAGCAGCGCGGCGACCATGGCCTTCGGTACGAGGTTCTTCGCACCGCGGACCCGGATCTCGCCCTCCAGCGGGGTTCCGCCGTGGACAAGGAGTACGTCGTCTGAGCCGTTGACGGTCATGTATCTCGCGTTCCGGTTGGTTGGACAGGGGCGAAGAAGCAAGCGTAATGGCCGCCTACCCCCCTTCAGTAAGTCCAAGGGCGCCCCAGGGACGTCATAGCTTTGCCACAACACGAACCGCTCCTAAACGGACACACGGGGTCACCGTCGGGGGCGTGCGCTCCACCTGCATCCGTACGCCCTGAGCTGCATTCACCCGGGTACGGGTATTGCCTCCCCCCGCACGGGGAAGATGCGGGATCATGTCTCGCATGACCGAGGTGTCCTCGCTCACAGGGCGGCTGCTCGTGGCCACGCCCGCCCTGGCGGACCCGAACTTCGACCGTGCGGTGGTGCTGCTCCTCGACCACGACGAGGAGGGCTCCCTGGGTGTCGTCCTCAACCGCCCCACACCGGTGGATGTGAGCGACATCCTCTCGGGCTGGGCGGACCTCGCGGGCGAGCCCGGCGTGGTCTTCCAGGGCGGCCCGGTCTCGCTCGACTCCGCGCTCGGGGTGGCGGTGATACCGGGGGGCGCGTCGGGGGAGCGTGCTCCGCTGGGCTGGCGGCGGGTGCACGGGGCGATCGGGCTCGTGGACCTGGAGGCCCCGCCGGAGCTGCTGGCCTCGGCCCTCGGTTCGCTCCGGATCTTCGCCGGCTACGCGGGCTGGGGCCCCGGACAGCTGGAGGACGAACTCGTCGAGGGCGCCTGGTACGTCGTGGAGTCCGAGCCCGGAGACGTCTCCTCGCCCTCTCCGGAACGGCTGTGGCGAGAGGTGCTGCGCCGCCAGCGCAACGAGCTGGCGATGGTGGCCACGTACCCGGATGACCCTTCGCTCAACTGATGCTCCCCGGCTTCAGTACTCTTGCGTCTATGAGCACTCTTGAGCCTGAGACCCAGCCCCAGCGAGGCACTGGGACGGGGACCCTCGTAGAGCCGACGCCGCAGACGTCGCACGGCGACGGGGACCACGAGCGCTTCGCCCACTACGTCCAGAAGGACAAGATCATGGCGAGCGCGCTGGACGGCACGCCCGTCGTGGCGCTCTGCGGCAAGGTGTGGGTGCCGGGCCGTGACCCGAAGAAGTACCCCGTGTGCCCCATGTGCAAGGAGATCTACGAGTCCATGGGCGCCGGCGGCGACGAGGGCAAGGGCAAGGGCGGCGGCGACAAGTAGCGCCCCCTGCGCGCCCCCGGTGACTTCCCGCCCGGTGCGGTGCGCCGGGTGCGGTGGTGCCTTGTCGGTGGTCCAACCCTTCGCCGGGTGGACGGGTTTGCCGTGAGCGTGGGCCCCGGATGCGTCTTTTGGGCGCTTCCGGGGCCTTTGTGCTGCCCGTGTACGGTCCACACGTTGCACGGAGTGCTTCCAGTGGTCACAGAGTGGTTGAGACCTCTTGTGGCCGTGTTCATGTAGTCCATAGCCTCCGACGTGTTGTGCAGCGCAAAACCACCATTGCACGTGCTGCAACGCGCTCCCCCGGAGGACGCCTCGTGAAGCTGTCAAAACTCTCTGCCCGAACGGCCGCCCCGATCGCCGCGCTCGTCGTCGCCGGGCTCACGGCCACCGCCTGCGCCCCCGAGTCCTCCGACAACTCCGGGGGCAAGGACGAGAAGAGCGGCACCCTGCGGGTGTGGCTCTTCCAGGAGGTCGACACCGCACCGAAGGAGAAGGTGGTCGACGGTGTCGTCGCCGCCTTCGAGAAGGCCCACAAGGGCACGAAGGTCGACGTCCAGTACATCCCCGTCGAGACCCGCGCCGAGAAGATCAAGGCCGCCTTCAACGACCCCAAGAGCGCGCCGGACCTCATCGAGTACGGGAACACCGACACGGCCGGTTACGTCAAGGACGGCGGACTCGCCGACGTCACCAAGGAGTTCACGGACTGGAGCGAGGCCAAGGACACCGACCCGACCGCCAAGCAGTCCGTCACGGTCGACGGCAAGATCTACGGCGTCCCGTACTTCGTCGGCGTCCGCGCCCTCTACTACCGCACGGACGTGTTCGAGGAGCTGGGCCTCGACGTGCCCAAGACCCAGGCCGAGGTGATCAGCACCGCCAAGGCGATCCGGCAGGCGAAGCCGGACCTCTACGGGCTCGCGGTCGGCGGCGCCTACACGTACGGCGCGATGCCGTTCATCTGGTCCAACGGCGGCGAGATCGCCGAGGGCAAGGGCGGATCGTACGCCTCGACGATCGACAGCGCGGCGTCCCAGAAGGGCATCAAGGCGTACACCTCGCTGTTCGGTGACGACAACTGTCCGGCCGCCAAGTGCGCGGGCATGGGCGGCAACGACACGGTGACGGCCTTCGCCTCCGGCAAGGCGGGCATGGCGATCGGCGGCGACTTCAGTCACGCGGCGATCGAGGCCGGGAAGGTCAAGGGCAAGTACGCGGTCGTGCCGCTGCCCGGCGTGAAGTCCGGTGAGATCGCTCCCGCGTTCGCGGGCGGCAACAACCTCGGCGTGCTGAACAGCACCTCGCACCGCACGCTCGCCGTCGACCTGATGGAGCAGCTCGCCTCGAAGAAGACGCAGGGCGAACTCTTCGACGGAATGGGCTTCCTGCCGACCTTCACGGACGTACGCCAGGACGTCGCCAAGCGCGAGCCGTTCGTCGGGCCCTTCGTGAAGACCCTCGGCGCCGGAGCCAAGTTCGTCCCGGCCTCGCCGGCCTGGTCCCAGATCGACGCGTCCCTCGTACTGCCGACGATGTTCCAGGAGGTCGTCAGCGGGCGTAAGAGCGTGGACGCGGCTTCGAAGGACGCGGCGAAGAAGATGAACGCCGCGTTCAGCTCCGCGGGGTGAGCCGGATGACGAACCGTCCGCTGCGCGGCTCAGGCCCGTCGCCGGGCCACGATGTCCCGGCGGAGCGGGCCGGGAAACCGGCCTCCGCGGCTGTGCCGGAGGCGGCCACGGCCGCCTCCGGGCGGGCCGGCGGTCCCGGCGCGGGTGTTTCCGGGGCCGCGGCCCCGGTCGCGGCCCGCGCCGAGACCCGTCGGGCCGCGGGGTCCGCGCCGGTGAAGGGGGCCCCCGCCGGGGCCGCCCGCCGGGCACCCCGGCCGGGCCGACGAGCGGCCACCGGCCGCAAGTCCCCGCTCGCGCGCGGCGGATGGACGCCCTGGCTGTACCTCGCCCCCGCGCTCGTCGTCATCGGCGGGCTGCTCGTCTACCCCGTCTACCAGCTCGGGCTGATCTCGTTCCTGGAGTACACGCAGGCACAGGTCAGCGGCGGGGAGCCGGCCACCTTCCAGGGGTTCGGGAACTACGCGACGCTCTTCGGGGACCCGCAGTTCTGGCAGGTCCTGCTGGCCACCGTGCTGTTCGCCGCCGCGTGTGTGGTGTCGACACTCGCGGTGGGATGCGCGCTCGCCGTCCTCCTGACACGTGTCCGTGCCGTGCCACGGCTCGCGCTGATGCTGGCCGCGCTCGGCGCGTGGGCGACACCCGCGGTCACCGGGTCGACGGTGTGGCTGCTCCTCTTCGACCCCGACTTCGGTCCGGTCAACCGGATCCTCGGACTCGGCGACCACTCCTGGACGTACGGCCGGTACAGCGCCTTCGCCCTCGTCCTGCTCGAAGTGGTCTGGTGCTCCTTCCCGTTCGTGATGGTCACGGTGTACGCCGGCATCCGCGCCGTACCGGCCGAGGTCCTGGAGGCCGCGTCCCTGGACGGCGCCTCCCAGTGGCGGATCTGGCGCTCGGTGCTCGCCCCGATGCTCCGGCCGATCCTCGTGGTCGTCACCATCCAGTCGGTCATCTGGGACTTCAAGGTCTTCACGCAGATCTACGTCATGACGGGCGGCGGCGGCATCGCGGGCCAGAACCTCGTACTGAACGTGTACGCCTACCAGAAGGCCTTCGCGTCCTCCCAGTACAGCCTCGGCTCGGCGATCGGAGTGGTGATGCTGCTGATTCTGCTCGCCGTCACGCTCGTATATCTGAGGCTGATCAGAAGGCAGGGGGAGGAGCTGTGAGTTCCGCAAGTCCCGTGAAAACAGAAGGCTTTGTACGTGATTTCGCACGCCGTTCCGTACAGCGGCCGTGGCGGCTGGCAGCCGAGGCATCCGCACTGCTGATCGCGGCGGTCGTCGCATTCCCCCTCTACTGGATGGTGCTCAGCGCCTTCAAGCCCGCCGGGGAGATCGAGTCGACCGAGCCGCGGCCCTGGACGCTGGATCCGACACTCGATTCCTTCCGACGTGTCTTCGGGCAGCAGGAATTCGGCCGGTACTTCCTCAACAGCCTCGTCGTGGCGGTCACCGTGGTCGCCGTCTCGGCGCTCATCGCGTTTCTCGCGGCGACCGCCGTGACCCGATTCCGCTTCCGATTCCGCACCACCCTGCTCATCATGTTCCTGATCGCGCAGATGGTGCCCGTCGAGGCCCTGACGATCCCCCTCTTCTTCCAGATGCGGGACTTCGGGCAGCTCAACACGCTGGGCGCGCTGATCCTGCCGCACATCGCCTTCTCGCTGCCCTTCGCGATCTGGATGCTGCGGGGCTTTGTGAAGGCCGTCCCGGAGGCGCTGGAGGAGGCCGCCTACATCGACGGGGCGAGCCGGACGCGCTTCCTGTGGCAGATCCTTTTCCCGCTGGTCTTTCCCGGGCTCGTCGCCACCAGCGTGTTCTCGTTCATCTCCGCGTGGAACGACTTCCTCTTCGCCAAGTCCTTCATCATCAGCGACACTTCGCAGTCCACACTGCCGATGGCCCTCCTTGTCTTCTACAAGCCCGACGACCCCGACTGGGGCGGTGTGATGGCCGCGTCCACGGTGATGACCATTCCGGTACTGATCTTCTTCGTACTCGTACAGCGGCGGCTGGTCTCCGGACTGGGCGGCGCGGTGAAGGACTGAGACATGACCACCTCGGAACTGATCCCCGGCCCGCTCTCCATGTCGGCATCGGGCGACGGCGTTTTCCCGCTCGACGAGGAGACGACCCTCAGGGCGGGGCCGGAGACCGAGGGCACGGCACGCTGGCTGCGCGCGGTGCTCGTCGCCGCCACCGGGCTTCCCCTGCGCGAAGGCGAACCCGGGCCGTCCGGGCACGCGGCGGAGAACTCCGTCGAACTGCGCCTCGACCCGCAACTGCCGCCCGAGGGCTACAGGATCACCGTCCGCGACCGGCGGGCCCTCGTCGCCGGAGGCGGCCCGGCCGGGGTGTTCTGGGGCGCCCAGACGCTACGTCAGCTGCTGGGCCCCGACGCCTTCCGGCGCGCCCCTCTGAGGCGCACCGGCTGGGCGCTGCCGGAAACCGAGATCCAGGACGCCCCGCGATTCGCCTGGCGCGGCCTCATGCTCGACGTCTCACGGCACTTCATGCCCAAGGACGGTGTCCTGCGCTATCTCGACCTGATGGCGGCTCACAAGCTCAACGTCTTCCACTTCCACCTCACGGACGACCAGGGCTGGCGCATCGAGATCAAGCGGTACCCGAAGCTCACGGAGACCGGATCGTGGCGGGCGCGCACCAAATTCGGCCATCGCGCCTCGCCCCTCTGGGAGGAGAAGCCGCACGGGGGCTTCTACACCCAGGACGACATCCGCGAGATCGTCGCCTACGCCACCGAGCGGCATATCGCCGTCGTCCCCGAGATCGACATCCCGGGGCACTCGCAGGCCGCCATCGCCGCATATCCGGAACTCGGCAACACCGACGTCATCGACACGACCTCCCTCTCCGTCTGGGACACCTGGGGCGTCTCCAAAAACGTACTCGCCCCCACTGACAACGTCCTTCGCTTCTACGAGGGCGTCTTCGAGGAAGTCCTCGACCTGTTCCCCGCGGACGCCGTCGGCTTCTCGGAGTTCGTCCACATCGGCGGCGACGAGTGCGCCAAGGACCAGTGGGAGGCGTCACCGACCGCCAAGGCGCGGATCGTCGACCTCGGGCTCGCGGACGTGGACGAACTCCAGTCGTGGTTCATCCGGCACTTCGACAACTGGCTGGCCGCGCGCGGGCGCCGGCTGATCGGCTGGGACGAGATCCTGGAGGGCGGCCTCGCCCCGGGCGCCGCCGTGTCCTCGTGGCGCGGCTACCGGGGCGGCATCACGGCCGCGCGGGCGGGCCACGACGTCGTCATGTGCCCCGAGCAGCAGGTCTACTTGGACCACCGTCAGCACGGCGGCCCCGACGAGCCGGTGCCGATCGGCTTCGTACGCACCCTTGAGGACGTCTACCGCTTCGAGCCCGTTCCACCGGAGTTGACCTCCGATCAGGCGCGGCACGTCCTGGGCACCCAGGCCAACCTGTGGACCGAGGTCATGGAGGACCGCACACGCGTCGACTACCAGGCGTTTCCCCGGCTCGCCGCCTTCGCCGAGGTCGCCTGGAGCGCACTGCCCGAACCCGCGGAGCGCGACTTCGCCGACTTCGAGCGGCGGATGACCGCCCACTACGGGCGACTTGACGCCCTCGGAGTCTCCTACCGGCCCCCCACCGGGCCGTTGCCGTGGCAGCGGCGTCCCGGAGTGCTCGGACGCCCGATCGAGGGAGCGCCCCCGAACGTGTGAGGTGCCTCCCAAGGGGTGTCGTCCGAAGCGGTTGCCCTGGGACGGTGACCCTCAAGGAGAAAGGCCCCAAGGGTCATCGAAGGCTGCCAATTCGCGCTGACGGGCGATGTGGTGCGAAAACGGACCATCTGCTGGTGGCGGTAGGAATGCCTCCTAGCGGACCCCCGCGTCGAGGGGCGGGGAAGATGTGCCAGAGTTGCCACGTCCGCCCTGTCAGCACGTACCGTACGGCAACACAGGTGGGACCAGGTGGGGCAGCGGGAAGGGGCAGCCGGTTTGACCACGCACGCACCGCAGGCGGCGCAGGCCGTGACGCTGCCCGCCTCGCTGGACGAGGCCGTGGCGGCTCTCGCAGCCATGCCCGCGGCCGTTCCCGTGGCCGGCGGCACCGACCTCATGGCCTCCGTCAACTCCGGGCAACTGCGGCCCGCCGCGCTCGTCGGCCTCGGCCGGATCAGCGAGATCCGCGGCTGGCAGTACCAGGACGGCCACGCGCTCCTCGGCGCGGGCCTCACCCACGCCCGCATGGGACGCCCCGACTTCGCCGCCCTCATCCCCGCCCTCGCGGCCGCCGCGAGAGCCGCGGGACCGCCGCAGATCCGCAACGCGGGCACCCTCGGCGGCAACATCGCCTCGGCGTCCCCCACCGGGGACGCGCTTCCCGTGCTGGCCGCCCTGGAGGCGACGCTCATCATCGCGGGCCCGGGCGGCGCCCGCCGTGAGATCCCCGTCTCCCACCTGCTCGCGGGCATGGAGATGCTCCGCGGCGGCGAACTCATCGGGTACGTGCGCGTGCCGCTGCTGCACGCTCCGCAGGTCTTCCTGAAGGCGACCGGACGGACCGGGCCCGGGCGTGCCATCGCGTCCGTCGCGCTCGTCCTCGACCCCGCCAGGCGCGGAGTGCGGTGCGCCGTCGGCGCCATAGCGCCGATGCCGCTGCGGCCCCTGGACGCCGAGCAGTGGGTCGCCTCGCTGATCGACTGGGACAACAACCGCGCGATCGTGCCCGAGGCGCTGCACGCCTTCGGGGAGTACGTCGCCGCGGCCTGCATCCCGGACCCCGCGCCCGCCGAGGACGGCTCCGCCCAGCAACTGCCACCCGCCGTACTGCACCTGCGGCGCACCGTCGCCGCGCTGGCCCGACGAGCACTGGGGAGGGCACTTTCGTGACCGACGACCAGCACGGAGAGAGCACCCCGCAGTCGGGCAGCCGCTGGGACCCGCTGCCCCAGGGCGACTACGACGACGGCGCCACCGCCTTCGTCAAGCTCCCCGAAGGGGGCATCGACGCCCTCCTGGCGGACTCGCCGCTCGCCGCGCCCGGCCACGGCTACGTACCGCCGCCGATAACGCCCTCGCCCGGCACGGAAGACGGGACCGACCCGGGCGCGCCCGGCGCGTGGGCCGCGCCCCCCGAGGGCGGACAGCCGCAGGCCGTGCAGTGGCCCGACCCCAACGCCCTGCCCGAGGAGCACCGGCAGGGCGCCCAGGACGCTTTCGCGTACAACCCGGGGGCAACCGGCCAGTGGACCTTCGACGAGCCCTCACAGGGCGGCCAGGGCGGTCACGGCGACCAGGGCGCGCCCGGCCAGGACGTGACCGGACAGTGGTCCATTCCCGTCGCCGACGGTGATCTGCCCGACGAATCCGGCGAGTTCACGACCTCGGCCCTGGTCGAGCAGTGGGGCGGGACCCCTCCGGCCACCCTGCCGGGCGGGGCCGCGGCGCCCTGGGCCAACGAGCCCTGGGCCCAGCAGCCGGGTCCCGAACAGCAGTCGCCCGCCGAGGAGGCCGCGGCCCACGCCGAGCACGGCCCCGTCGGGCCCAGCGCCGCGGAGATCGAGGCGGCCGAGATCATCGACGTCTCCGGAGAGCACGCCGACGAGATCGCGGTCTCCGTGGACCGCGAAGAATCGATGCGCGAAGGCACGATGCGCGAGGAGCCGGGTGAGGCACCGGCCGCCCACGGCCCCCCGGAACGCGCCGACGAACCGGCTTCCGAGACCGGGGCGCACTCTCCGGAGGAGCGCACCGAGTCACCTGCCGACGCCGCCGAAGGACCCGCGGCCGACGACACGCCGGGTGCGCCCGCGCACAACGACCACCCCCTGGCCTCGTACGTCCTGCGGGTGAACGGCGTCGAACGGCCCGTGACGGACGCCTGGATCGGCGAATCGCTGCTCTACGTACTGCGCGAGCGGCTTGGACTCGCGGGCGCCAAGGACGGCTGCTCACAGGGCGAGTGCGGGGCCTGCAACGTGCAGGTGGACGGCCGGCTCGTGGCGTCCTGCCTGGTGCCCGCCGTGACCGCCGCAGGCAGCGAGGTACGCACCGTCGAGGGGCTCGCCGCCGACGGACAGCCCTCCGACGTCCAGCGGGCGCTCGCCAAGTGCGGTGCCGTGCAGTGCGGATTCTGCGTCCCGGGCATGGCGATGACCGTGCACGACCTCCTGGAGGGCAACCCGGCGCCGACCGAACTGGAGACGCGCCAGGCCCTCTGCGGCAACCTGTGCCGCTGCTCCGGCTACCGGGGCGTCCTGAACGCCGTGCGCGAGGTCGTCGCCGAGCGCGAGGCCCACGCGTCGGCGGACAGCGCGGACGCCGCGGACTCCGCGCCCTCCGCGGATGCCCGTATCCCGCACCAGGCGGGCCCCGGCGCCGGAAGCGTCAACCCGTCCGCGTTCGAGTCCCCACAGCCGCACCAGCAGCCCTACGGCCAGGACGGAGGCCAGGCGTGAGCAACGACACCGCCACCGCGACCACCGCGGAGCCCGGCACCGCCCCGGAGCCGCTGCCCCACGGCCTCGGCGTGTCCCTGCCGACCGCGGAGGCACGTGCCAAGACCGAGGGCACCTTCCCGTACGCAGCCGACCTGTGGGCGGAGGGCCTCCTGTGGGCGGCCGTCCTCAGATCACCGCACCCGCACGCGCGCATCCTGTCCATCGACACCACCCACGCGCGCGAGATGCCCGGCGTACGGGCCGTCATCACCCACGAGGACGTGCCCGGCACCGCGCTGCACGGCCGCGGCAGAGCCGACCGTCCGGTGTTCGCCTCCGAGGTCGTACGCCACCACGGGGAGCCCATCGCGGCCGTCGCCGCCGACCACCCCGACACCGCGCGCATGGCCGCCGCCGCCGTCATCGTCGAGTACGAGGCACTCGACCCGGTGACCGACCCGGAGCAGGCCTTCGAGGCCGAACCCCTGCACCCCGACGGCAACCTGATCCGCCACATTCCGCTGCGCCACGGCGACCCGGACGCGGCCGGCGAGATCGTCGTCGAGGGCCTGTACCGCATCGGCCGCCAGGACCCGGCCCCGATCGGCGCGGAGGCCGGCCTCGCCGTGCCACGCCCCGACGGCGGGGTCGAGCTCTACGTGGCGTCCACCGACCCGCACGCCGACCGCGACACGGCCGCCGCCTGCTACGGCCTGGAACCGGAGCGCGTGAAGGTCGTCGTCACCGGAGTGCCCGGCGCCACCGCCGACCGCGAGGACCAGAGCTTCCAGCTCGCCCTCGGACTGCTCGCCATGAAGACCGGATGTCCGGTCAAACTCACCGCGACGCGCGAAGAGTCCTTCCTGGGGCACGCCCACCGGCACCCGACGCTCCTGCGCTACCGGCACCACGCCGACGCCGACGGCAGGCTGGTCAAGGTCGAGGCGCAGATCCTGCTCGACGCGGGCGCGTACGCCGACACGTCGTCCGAGGCCCTCGCCGCCGCCGTCTCCTTCGCCTGCGGCCCGTACGTCGTGCCCAACGCCTTCATCGAGGGCTGGGCCGTCCGCACCAACAACCCGCCCTCCGGGCACGTACGCGGCGAGGGCGCCATGCAGGTGTGCGCCGCCTACGAGGCCCAGATGGACAAGCTGGCGAAGAGGCTGGGCGTCGACCCGGCCGAACTGCGCCTGAGTAACGCGCTGGCCACGGGGGACGTGCTGCCCACCGGCCAGACCGTGACGTGCCCCGCCCCGGTGGCCGAACTGCTGCAGGCCGTGCAGGACTTCCCGCTGCCCGCCCTCCCGAAGGACACGCCCGAGGACGAGTGGCTGCTGCCCGGCGGTCCCGAGGGCGCCGGCGAGCCCGGTGCCGTACGGCGTGGCGTCGGCTACGCCCTGGGCATGGTCCACATGCTCGGCGCCGAGGGCGCGGACGAGGTCTCGACCGCCACCGTGAAGGTCCACGACGGCATCGCCACCGTGCTCTGCGCGGCCGTCGAGACCGGCCAGGGCTTCACCACGCTGGCCCGGCAGATCGTCCAGGAGACGCTCGGCATCGAAGAGGTGCACGTCGCCTCCGTGGACACCGATCAGCCTCCCGCGGGGCCCAGCTGCCGCGGCCGCCACACCTGGGTGTCCGGCGGCGCGGTCGAACGGGCCGCCAAGATGGTCCGTACGCAACTGCTGCAGCCCCTGGCCCACAAGTTCGGGATGTCCACCGAGCTCCTCCAGATCACCGACGGCAAGATCACCTCGTACGACGGTGTGCTGTCGACGACCGTCACGGAGGCGATGGACGGCAAGGAGCTGTGGGCCACCGCGCAGTGCCGCCCGCACCCCACCGAGCCGCTCGACGGCACCGGCCAGGGCGACGCCTTCGTGGGGCTTGCCTTCTGCGCGGTCCGCGCGGTCGTCGACGTCGACATCGAGCTGGGTTCGGTGCGGGTCGTGGAGATGGCGCTCGCCCAGGACGTCGGGCGGGTGCTGAACCCCGCGCAGCTCGCCTCCCGGATCGAGGCCGGTGTCACCCAGGGCATCGGCGTCGCCCTCACGGAGAACCTGCGCACCGCGCGCGGTCTTGTGCGCCACCCCGACCTCACGGGGTACTCGCTGCCGACCGCCCTCGACACCCCCGACATCCGCATCGTCAGGCTCGTCGAGGAGCGTGACGTGGTCGCGCCCTTCGGCGCCAAGGCCGTCAGCGCGGTGCCGGTGGTCACCTCCCCGGCCGCGGTCGCCTCCGCGGTACGGGCGGCCACCGGGCGTCCGGTGAACCGGCTGCCGATAAGGCCGCAGGCGGCCGTGGTGACGGCGACGCAGTGACGCCGCCTCCCGAGCCGCCGCGTTACGAACCGGGCCCGGGCGTCGGGAAACTGATGCTGTGGGTGCTGGTGTTCGTGGTGGCGGCCGTGGTGGTCGTCGCGGGTGGCGTGTACTTCGGCTGAGGCCTTGCTGACGTTCTTCGGCTGAGGTGAGGTCCGGATCCGGCTGCGGGCTGCGGGCTGCGGGCTGCCGGCCGAGGGTTGTCGGCCGAGGGTTGTTGGCTGCCGGTGATCCGCTGGTCACGGCGGTGCCGGGGCGTTGTCAGTGGTGCCGCGTAGTGTTCTGGGCAGTGGGGAGGACCGCTGGGCGGCGGGGCATCCTCCACAGGTTCTCCATGCGTTTTCCGTGGGTCTGTCCACGGGTCCCACGCGTGTGTTCCCGTGGAGTTCCCTGAGCGTGCCGCCCGGTCCGGTCGTCCCGGGGGACTGTGAACAACCATGCGCGGGGGAACGATGAGCACGACGGACGCCGGCATCAGGACGATCACCCTGACCGAGGACGAACTGGACCCGTACGTCACGCACGCGGCGACGCGGCGCTGGCTGGCGGGCCCCGGACTGCCGGGCGACGGCGGCCTGTTGACCTTCGAGGCGCTGCGCGCGGACGGCCCCCGGACGGTGGCGGACTCGACCGGGGACCCGGACCTGCTCGCCGAGGACCTGCGGGACCAGCTGGTGATAGGCGCGCTGCGCGGCCCCGCCGACGCCGAGACGGAGTCGGTCCTGCTCGACGGGGCGACGGGCGAGGTCTCCACCACGTACTTCTTCCACGACCGCCCCGACCTGATGGACCGTCGCCCGCTCGCGCCCTCGCTCCAGGCGCTCATGGAGTTCGTCGCGGCGACGGAGGAGATGTCGGCCAGACGCGGCCGGTTCGCCTCCTACGAGGGCCGGTTCGGGCCGAAGGCCGTGGCCGCGATGTCGCAGCAGCTGCTCGCGGTCTTCGAGGAGGGCACCGGGGGCGAGATCCCGCCGTTCTGGCGGATGGCCGCGCTGATCCGCCCGCTGGCCCTCGTCGCGGGCCCGCCCGCCGACGAGACCCTGACCCTGGACCTGCCCGACCGGCTGCTGGACCAGGAGTTCGGCCAGGGCCGGGTCGTGCGCTTCGAGGACGTCGACTTCCCGGCGGCGCTGGCGCACGAGCCGACCCGCCGCTTCTTGCGCGACACGGGCCTGCCGGAGGACGGCTTCCTCTTCCAGCTGGACACGGACGTGCCGCTGCCGACCCTCGCCGAGTACTACGAGGACGAGCGTCCGGGCGAGTACACGGCCGCCGAACTCCCCGACGGCTCCGACCACTTGATACGCCTCGGCCATCTCATCGAGGACAACAGCCTGGTCGTCGACGGCTCGACGGGCGCGGTCCTCAACTGGAGCGAGCCCGAGGCCACCCTGCACGCCCTCAACACGGACGTCTCCACGCTGGCCTTCACCCTCTGGCTGCTCCACCGCGAGAAGGCCATCGACGGCACCCTGTCCCACGAACTGACCACAGAGGCCTACGACCAGCTGGCCACGACGATGACGCAGACCCTGTCGACGGTCGACCCCACGGGCACCGCCCCCGCGGCGGACTGGCACTACTGGACGGAACTGTTCCAGGACGAGGCGGGCGGGGTGCTGTGAGCCCTGGGCGAGGTGGGGCGAGGTGGTTCATCCGGAGTGTCGCGGGCGGTCCGGGCCAGTTCGATCGGTCTGGCTGTTCCGCCAGGTCCAGGCGGCGATGCCGACGCGATTGCGTACATCGAGTTTGCGCTGGATGTTGGCCACATGGGTTTTGGCGGTGCCGGCCGTGATGAAGAGCGCGGTGCCGATCTCCGCGTTGGTCCGTCCCTGGGCCACGAGCCGGGCGACCTCGGCCTCCCTGTCGGTCAGTGGTTCCGTCAGTGGTTCCGTCGGGCTCAGGTGGTGGTCGCTGGAGCGGGGAGCGAGGTGGCGCAGCAGTCGTACGGTGACGGATGGGCTGATGAGGACGTCTCCCGCCATGGCGGCGCGGACCGCTTCGGTGAGCAGGGCGGGTCCGGAGCGCTTGAGCAGGAAGCCACATGCGCCGTTGGCCAGGGCCTTGTACACGTATTCGTCGAGGTCGAAGGTGGTGACCACGATGACCTTGGTCGGTTGCGCCGCGTCGGGTCCGGCCAGGACGCGGGTGACCTCCAGGCCGTCCGGTCCCGGCATGCGGATGTCGGCCAGGACGACATCGGGACGGAGCCGGCGGGCGCAGTCGATGGCGGCGGCCCCATCGGCGGCCTCGCCCACGGTGCGCATGTCGGGTTGCGCGTCCAGGATCATCCGGAAGCCGATCCGGATGTCGCGTTGGTCATCGGCCACGAGGATCCGGATGGGAGTCGCGGTCATCGAGTCCGTCGCGGTCATCGGGTCCGTGGTGGCCATGGTTCCTCCCGGGTCGTCGACAAGGTCGCTCGCGTGGGCGTCCGCGCCGAGGCGGACATCGGCAGGACGGCCGTGACCTGCCAGGTGCCCGGGGCGGTGGGGCCCGCCGTGAGAGTGCCGCCGAGCGCCTCCACGCGTTCGGCCAGACTGATGAGGCCGAGACCGTGGCGGCGGTGTGCACCGCCGACGGTGTACGCGGGTGCCGCGCCCTGACGGCCCGCCGGGGTACGGCCGTTGGAGACGACGACAACCAGGCATGAGCCGCTGCCCCCGTCGCCCGTGAGCCTCGGGTCGCCCGGGCCTTCGTCGCAGCCGATGCTGATCTCGACGTGGGCGGCTGTGGGGGCGTGGCGGCGGATGTTGGTCAGGGCTTCGGTCACCACCCGGTAGGCGGTGGTGGCCGTCTCCCGGTCCGACGCGGCAGCCGCCCGGTGGTCGACGTGCAGGCGGGGGACCGAGGGGCCGATGGCCGCGAAGTGACCGACCAGGGCGGGAAGGTCGGCCAGTGTGGGCACTCGGGGCGGGGCGGGGCCGACGGCCGGTTCGTCGTCCGTGCCCCGCAGCATGTGCACCGTACGGTCCATCGAGGCGAGGGCTCTCTGCCCCGCCTCCTCGATGCGTTTCAGGGCCGCGTCGACCTCGGGCTGCCCGGCCAGTACATGGGTGGCGGCCTGAGCCTGGACCACCATGCCGGTGACGTCGTGAGCGACGAAGTCGTGCAGGTCCCGGGCGAGTTCCAGGCGCTGGGCCCGACGGGCCGCCGCGACGGAGCGCGCCCATGCCTCGTCCATCGAGCGCAGATGCAGGCCCACGGCGACGGCGACGGCGGCACCCAGCGACCAGTACGCCGTCGTCAGGAGCATGTTGGACAGTGACTCGGGCCACACGACACGTACCATCAGCCCGGCCTCGGCCAGGCAGATCACCGCTATGGCGACCGCGGCCCGGCCGAGCGTCGCCGACCGCCTGCACACCAGCACGGTCAGTACCAGTAGCGCCCCGGCCTCGCCCACGCCCCACACGGCGATCGGGACTGTCACCCCGCCGCCGACGAGCAGCACCGGGGTCACCCCGGCCGAGACGAGCGCGGCGAGTCCGGCCAGAGCGGCGGTCCAGGGCCGGGTGCGCTCGGGGAACACGATCAGGACGACGACCGCGGACACCGCGAGCACGGCGGGGAGCGGGGCCAGAGGGCCGGCGGTGACCACTCCGACGACGGCCAGCACGCCCACCCCGGCGGCGGCCGCCCCCGGTAACCACGACCGCAGCCGCTCCCACCCTCCACCGGACATGCCGCTCAACGTACCTCCGGCGGCGCGCGCACCGCGATCTGCCGAACGGCAGAGGACGCCCGACGCCCAACGGTCGGCTTCCGCCGTACGGCAGATGGCCGACCCGGCCGACACACCACGACGCTGGTGAACAGACCGGACCAGACCCAGCCCCGGACCCGAACCGGCGTGGAGCCGACGGGAACCACACCTCACCGATGGAGGATTGACATGACGTTACGCTCGCCCGCGTCAGATCAACGGCACACCGCCCGGCACACCGCCCGGCACACCGCTCGGCGGGCCGGTCTCCGCCGGCCCCTCGCCCTGGCCGCCGCGGCGGTGTTCGCTCTCGCCACGGGCGCGAACGCGGCCACCGCCCCGGCCCCGGACCCGGCGGGCGGCCACCTCACGGCAACGAGTGAACTCACCGAACCCACGGGATCGGGCGGATCAGCCGGAGCAGCTGAAGCCACCGCATCAGCCGGATCAGCCGGATCGGCACTTCCGCAGCTCAAGCGACTCATCCAGCGGCAGGCCGACGCGTGGAATCGAGGAGACGGTACGGCCTTCGCCAACACCTACGCCGAGGACGCCGAGTTCATCACTTTCGACGGCACGCACCTGCGCGGCCGACCAGAGATGGCCCGCAACTTCCAGATCTACTTCGACAACTACACGAAAGGGACCCGCCTGGTCTTCACCAAGGTGCCCGTGACACTCCGCTATCCGACGCCCACGACCGCCGTCATGATCACCAACGGTTGTGTCGCCAACCCCGGTGAGCCGGAGTGCCGTCCGGACAGCCACTCCGTCCAGACCTACGTGGCCGTTCACCGGGAGCGAGGCTGGGAGCTCGTCTCCTTCCAGAACACCCGGGTCCAGAACCTCCTCCCACCACCACGAGCCTGACCGGCGCCCGCACCGGCCCCCACCCGTTTGCTTCCGTTGCGCCCCATTCGCGCCCTACCCCGGTCCCGTAAATCACCCACCGGGCCTGAGCCGCCGGCCGGCCCCACTTGCCCCAACTGTGGGCTGGTCGGCGATCGGCATGTCACCTACTACGGCACACATGTGCTCCTTGAGCCGGGCATGCCCGCGCCCGCGCACATGGTGCCCGCCTGGCATCGCTGGTACATCGACTCCAATGGGACGGCGTGGAACAGCCGCAGGACGAGCCGATGGCGGGCGCCGTGTGCCGGATACCGCATCAGATCGCCTGTCCGGGCCTGAAGCTGGAGGAGATCGGGCTGTGGCGATGGCTGGACGCCGTGCGTGCGGAGAATGCGCGTCTGGCGCAGCGGAAAGCGGACGAGGAAGCCACTCCGGAGGCGCTGCCGGAGGTTGGTTGAGCGCCAACGGAGACGGCAACTGAGACGGACGGCCCCGAAGGGTGGCACCCCTTCCGGAGTGCCACCCTTTCGTCTTGCCTGGTCAGGCGCGTTGAGGCCGTGGCGGGAATCGAACCCACGTGCCTCGCTTTGCAGTCTGCTCACGCAGCCTGGGACTCGTACCGAGTCCGACCAGGCTCGTCCCCTTGGTCAAGCGGTTCAGGATATGGCAGGCGACTTACCCAGTTCGGGCACAGAGTTGGCCGTAGCCGCTTCTCACTGTGCTCCCAGTACCTTGACGTCACATGTCCAACCGGCCGTATTCCCTGGATGTCGGCCATGGACGGTAAACGTGATGGTCTTGCCAGGGGCGATGGAGTCCGTAGTCATCTTGACTCCGTCCGCCTGTCTCCCCGTGGCGAGTAATAGTCAAGACCTGTGGATCAAGCCATGGCGAGCTCCTAACACCATGAGGCTGGCGAGCTCCTTCGTTGGTCATGGTTCAGTCTTCAGTCATGGGCCAGGTCTCCCAGACCCGGTCAAGGCGTCGGTATGCGTCGTCGAACCAGGCATCGACCAGTGGGATGGTGACCGTCACGGTCGTCAGGGACATTGAGTGGTCCTTGATCGTGACCTGGCACCGGTCATCGTCCTTGTCGAGTTCGATGAACAGCCACGGGGCGCGTTTCCTCTCGCGCCAGGCGATGTCCTGTCCCGCGTCGAGCGAGTCCAGGGCCTGCTGCCACTGCCGCAGGTCCTCGGGGAAGATCCAGGTCTTGAGGGTGCCACGGACGAAGGGCGTATCGACCAGGAACTCTCCGACCAGGACATCGGCCTCGGTGGGACGCTTCCGCTCCTCCTTCCCCGCGATCCGGAGAATGACGCTGTTGCCCTCCCCCTCCAGGCGGATCAGGTCGATCGGATCCTCAGCCATGACTGCCCCTCCCAACTCACGCATGCCGCCGAACACTAATCGTCGGCACGGACACAGGATCGGTTGAGGTGTGTCAGGCCGCGTGAGCTTCGGGGCGTTCGACGAGGTGTCCTCGTTCGAAGCGGGCTCCGGCGCGGACGAGGGCGACGAGGTGGGGGTGCGTTGACGGCCCGCCACCGTTGCTGGGCGGATTCGACGAGCTTGAAGACCATGGCGAGGGCGGCGGCCGCGCTGCCGGCGCCCTTGGTCACCTTCGTGCGGAGTCGGACGGTGGCGAAGGTGGACTCGATGGGATTTGTGGTGCGCAGGTGGATCCAGTGCTCGGCGGGGAAGTCGTAGAAGGCCAGCAGCTCCTCAACGTCGTCGGTGATCTTCTTCGCCGCCTTGGGCCACTTCGCGCCGTAGACGTTCTCGAAGGCGGTGACCGCCTTGAGCGCGTGCTCGCGGTCCTCGGCGTTGTAGATGTCCTGCAGAGCCCTGCGGGCGCCGGGCTGCGCCGACTTCGGCAAGGCGTTGACGACATTGGCAGTTTTGTGAACCCAGCACCTCTGGTGCCGGGCTTGGGGGAAGACCTCCGCGAGGGCCTTCCAGAAGCCGAGCGCGCCGTCGCCGACGGCCAGGACCGGGGCGCGCATCCCGCGCCGGGCGGCATCGCGCAGCAGGTCGGCCCAGGACTCGGCCGATTCGCGGTAGCCGTCGGCCATCGCGATCAGCTCCTTGGTGCCGTCCGCGCGCACGCCCATCAGGACCAGGACGCAGGACTTCGCCTCCGCAAGCCGGATCCGCAGGTGGATGCCGTCGGCCCAGACGTAGACGTAGTCCGAGCCGGCCAGGTCACGCCCGCCGAACGCCTGGTGGTCGGCCTGCCACTGCGCTGTTAGGCGGGTGACGGTGGCCGGCGACAGCCCGGCCGAGCTGCCCAAGAACTGCTCCAGCGCGGGGACGAAGTCGCCGGAGGACAATCCGTGCAGATAGAGCAGCGGCAGTACCTCACTGATCTTCGGGGACTTCCGTGCCCAGGGCGGCAGGATCGCCGAGGAGAACCGCTTGCGCTCCCCGGTGGTCTCGTCGACGCGCTTGTCGTTCACCCGCGGAGCCTTCACCTCCACCGCCCCGGCGGCCGTGGTCACCGACCTGGGCTGGTGATAGCCGTTGCGCACCACCGGACGACGGCCGTTCTCGTCCCGCTGATCAGCCAACTCAGCTATGTACGCGTTGACTTCGGCTTCCAGGGCGGCGGCGAGCATCCGCCTCGCCCCTTCACGAACGATCTCGTCGATCAGGGAGCCGTCCGGGGTACTGTCATCGGCATTGACTACGCTGAGCACGGGCGTGCCTTCCCGACCCGCGCTGCGAACGCGGGCCTACTCGGTGACCATCACAGGATCAATCGGGAAGGTACGCCCTTCGCGTCCAACCCCAGGTTGATCCACAGGTCCTGAGCATTGCTCGTTGGCGTTCGAGACGGGCTGTAGTGGTGCGAGTGAGAACGTCCTCACTGAGGTCATGCCGCGACAGAATCGCCCGGATGTACTCGGGGGTTTGCAGGAGTCCCGGTATCAAAGCCGGTTGGAACAAGCGCAGTAGAGTCATCTGAGACTCAAGAGCCTTGGTCTGCTGCTGAGCTTTGTGGACTCCCATACGACGGACGAGACGCCATGCTGTGGTTTCTGTCGTAGCTGCCCGTACGACTTCCAGGTACTCGGCCTTGACCTCATCTGAGACACCGATGGCCGTGAGGATGCTCTCTACGTCGGCAACAGAGGGGGCAACCTTGCCGGTCTCGATCTTGCTGAGCTTGCTGGTGGACATGAGAGAACTGCGGGCCACGGTCTTGGCTTCCTTGCCGGATGCCTGCCGTAGTGCCCGCAGCGCTGCGCCTAGCTCTCCTCTGTTCACTCCTCGTACTTTGCCCGCCATTCGGCGAACGGAACAGCCTGAGAGAGAGCTCTGTCCCGGTAGCCGATGAACTCCTGTGCCTGACTGTCCGGAAGAACCTCAGACCCTGTGAACGTGCCCTTGTCGTCGTAGTTCATGACAGCAGCGTTCACGGAATCGAAGAGCCAGAAGTCTCCTACTCCTTCAAGCGGGTTGGTCTTGTCGGTGGTGTCGAGAATGAAGAACTCTTCACCACCCATCGCGTTCTTCCGGTAACCCCACCCAAGCTCAAACCGGAGATACGGAGTGAGGGGGCGAGAGAGGATGTGTACTCGGTAGACGCGCTTGCCCTTGCTTGTGTGGGAGCGGAGTTCTTCCACCCAACCATCGTTGTAATCGTCCGGCTGAGGCTCCCCGGCAAGGAACGCCCGATAGGCGTCCGTATTCCCCGAGTTGCTGTAGTCGTTCAGAGTCTCAAGCCGGAACGCTTCCCGTTCGAAGGTGTCGAAGAGTTCAGCGAGGCTCTTAGATGAGCCCATCGGCAATGGCCTTCCTGATCAGTTCCACGGGCAGTTCAACCACGGTTTCGTGAGCGGGAATCTCTAGGCCGTGGTTGGCAGGAGTCTCCCCCTGGAAGAGCAGTGTGCCCCTGTCCGTGGCGTAGATGGTGGGGCAGTCCTTGAGGTCGCACGTGGTCGCAAGCTTGGTCACCTTCATGGGGTTCCCTCCCTGGTCTGCTGCGTCGTGTCCCTGCCCGATGCTGGCCAGCACCAACCCCTGGGCACAAGGGAGTTGCGTTGCACAACAGGAAACCGGCTCGACACGGGTCTGAGCGGTGCCCGTGGGAACTTCGCCACACAGCGAGCCTCGCGACCCATGATCTTTTCCGCCGAGAGGTCAGTGACTATGCGCGCGTGACTCGCGACGGTGAGACATAAGCCGTGCCCCGGAGGGTTCCGACCGGCAGACGAGAGCCGCCTATTGCCGCTGGGAGGGCCAGGGGTTCGATCTGATCGCTCGCGGGTTCGATTATGAGTCTTCTGAAGAGGCTGAGGAGGGCTACAACTCGTTCATGGAAGCCCGTACGGTGGGATGCTCCGGAGAGCCGCTGAGGGGGACTCATGGCGAAGCCAGTAGAAAAGAGAGCCGACCAGTTGAAGGCAGGTGACTACCTGAAGCTGTGGAACGGCAAGGTAGTTGAAGTGCTGGAGATAGACCAGGCAGTCAGTCAGGTCGGCAAGAAGAGCGTGATACTCACGCTCTACAGGTCCGGAAAGATGACGGTCAAGGGATACCGGATGATGAAGATGCACTATCCGGAAGACTGAAGAGTCAGCACAACCTTGGGAGCCCCTGGATGCCCTGTCTGGGGGCTCTGTCATGCCTAACCGCAGATGTTCCTCAAGTCAGGGTCCGGCAAGGACACCGCTGGGCATCCTTGGCGCATGTCGCTTCCAGCTATCGCGATCATCGTCGCGTCCTTAAGTGCTCTGTTCACGATGTCCAACATGCTGATCTCTGCTGCTACATACCGTAGGGGTGGCCCACGAATTAAGCTGCGAGCTTTCCGGTTGCCGCTAAATGCCCATTTGGCTATGACCACAGGGGAGAAACGTTACCTAGAGCGTGTTATTCATGTGCATGTGGTGAACAGAAGTGCTAGTTCAATCACCATTGAGAGTGTTCATATGGAGCCCCTGTATGCCTTGATGGAAAGGTTGGTCAATTGGACGACGATTACGACTGGTCAGCCATGGGGCGGAGACTTGCGCAGGATGGAGTTTATTGAAGGTGAGGAGAAAAAGGAGATACCACCGTTCGGCGGTGCGCGCTGGATATTGCGAGAGCCAAAAGCGATGCCCGAGGTGAAATCTCGATGGTTGAAATTGGCTCTCGTCAAGCATCCGCACGTTACGGTTAAGCTGACGAATGGCGCCGAAGTACGGAGCCGGAAAGTGAGTAACTGGCGAGTCCGAGGCGTCATCCGAACTGTGGAGATAGTCAGTATCTATGCGCGAAATAGAAACCGGCCTGATTTTATGCTGGGCGCCTCACGTGACGTTCAGCTCTCCTTTGATGACATCCAGGAGGAAGAGTCATGACTGCTGACTGGTGGGCTCGGGGTATTGCAATCGGAGCCGGAATTGCAACGACGCTCAATATGGCTATCTCGTTTGCTACGTACCGTCGGGGCAGGCCGCGCGTAAGTGTAAAGATTCTAAGTATTGAGTCTGGAAACCCTCGCGACGGTATGGCTAAGGGGAGCGTAATATTCTCAGTGCGACTGGTCAACGACGGGAACACGTCGGTAGATGTGGAGGATATGAGTTTCAGCGTCAGGGTCCGGGGGCGCGGCGTGCAGGGTGTAACCGAGAAAACAGGCTTCAGCAAGCGCACCCTGGAGGCACATGCCGGAAAGACGGTGACGCGGTCTCTCCCGTTGGCGGAACTCCCAGCCAACGGGGAAACGCTGGTATATGTGCGGCTCGTTGCGCGTCTCAGCATGGAGAGCACGCGACAAGCAAGAAGATCAAGTCTAGGAACATACCGGGTTTTCCGCAACCCAAGCAGATCGGGAGTTGGGGGCGTTCGTCTAAATTCGTAAGCGGAATCTATCCCTCTCGTTTGTCAGTGGTGGGTGAGATGATGGGGGTAGTTGATTGAGAGGAGGAAGTAACCATCAGCTCACCGGTAAGAAAGCCAGCGAAGAAGTTGAAGGCGGGTGACCATCTGAGGCTCTGGAACGGTAAGACAGTAGAGATTCTGTCCATCGAGCCAGGGACGAACCAGTCAGGAACCAAGTGCTTGATTCTATCGCTCTACAAGATGTCAAAGATGGTAGTAAAAACTCATCGCACGATGACGATGCACTATCCAAAGTAGTAACTCGTCAAGGGGGACGCCGGTATCTTCAAACTCGGAGGTATCGGCGCTCCTGCTTTAGGGGGTCAACAGTAGTAACTCCTTCTAGTCGAGATACCTACGGATACCGAGTGTCCTAGCTGGATTCCCTTATGAATTCACATTGCGTAGCCTTATGTGTGGCAGAACGAGTGAGGGGCAACCTGTGCAGGGTCGTAACCCGCATCCTTTGCCCGCTTCTTCACCAGGACGTAGAGCCCCCTGTACTGGAGTGCTCCGCGTCCCCGCATCCCGAGCCACAGGAATGGAGTTGCGTCCGCCATGGTGTGCGTAGCGCGCACTCGGAGATACCAGGCCAGAGCCTTTGCTGTCTTGGGCTGTAGCGGGATCACACGGGCGTCCACGCTGTTCCGGTCCATCTTCAACGGGATCACCAGCATGGTTCGCTGTGCTAGGTCCAAGTCCTGTACCCGAAGGTTCAAAAGCTCCTCTGCCCTCAGTCCCTCTGTGAGAACACGGATGATGGCGTGATCCCGAACAATCTGGAAGTCACGGACTTCGGGAGAGCCGTTCCCCGTGGCTTTCAGTACGTCACTCACGAACTCTTCTGAGAGCGTCTTGGGCTTACCGAGAGGGGGAGCTGTGTATCTGTGGAGCTTGGGAGAGTCGTAGGGGCTCGG
Organism: Streptomyces sp. NPDC050988; assembly: GCF_044456225.1. Classification (NCBI taxonomy): domain Bacteria; kingdom Bacillati; phylum Actinomycetota; class Actinomycetes; order Kitasatosporales; family Streptomycetaceae; genus Streptomyces; species Streptomyces sp. NPDC050988. The sequence goes on from NZ_JBITFQ010000005.1 coordinate 138,229, forward strand.
GTGGTCGTACTCCTCTGTCAGATAGATGAACAGCGGACGCAGGTTCTTTTGAAGGGTGTTGGTCCCTCCCGTGTATCCGCCCTTGCCATCCTGGCTCTTGGGTACGTCGTGCTTCGTCTAGTACCAGCGGAAGAACCTGTTGAGGGTGCCCACATCACACGTGGTGAAGTCGCCTTCCATGCTGCTCTCGGTCATCCAGTTGTGCAGAGCGACACCAGCGAACTTGTACGCGTTGATGGTCTTGCGCTGAAACGGACGGCCGTACCGGTTGGTGATCGTGCTGAGGTGCAAGTCCAGCTCATCGAGCATGGCTGTCCGTGCGTCCGTGGCTGAGCGTCCGTCAATGACCTTGAGAGGTGCTGTCGGCTGCTGCTGCGCATCGGTGCTCTGAGGCTTCCTGAGCGCGCTCCGGAGAGGTGTACGTGCTGGCATCGTGGCTCCCTGTGCGCCGTGTGGCGCTCTGTGGAGCTAGGTCAGTCCGTGGAGGACCAAGCAACTGACCTAGCTCCCTCTGGCGTGGGAGTCCCAGAGCTGTGAAGCCTTGCCTGTCCTGCAAAGATGCAGGTCAGACGTACTACTGGAGGCCGTGGCGGGAATCGAACCCACGTGCCTCGCTTTGCAGGCGAGTCCCTAAGCCACTCGGGCACACGGCCAAGCTTGAGTCCGGGGTTGCGGTGACCCGGTTACCCGGTGTTCCGGACTCGATGTGTTGAACGTACGGCGCTGTCGGCAGGGGGCTCAAGGGATGCGGCGGGGCTGCAATGGGACTGCCACACGGCGTTCATGAAAGGAGGCGGGGAGGGGTGGGGGGAGCGCGGAGCGAGGGCGGGTGACGGGTGGTCGTACGACCAAGGTCCCGGGGTGGGACCCGTCTTCCGACAGGGGTCAATGTCAGTCGTGCCCCTTACTCTGGCGGGCATGACCACCCTGGAACCGAGCGACACCGGCGTCGCTGAGACCCCGGCCGACTTGGCTGGCCTGGCTGATTCGGCCGATCCGGCGACACCGACCGCACCGACCGCACAGGTCCCATCGACCGAGGCCGACGCCCGCGAGGGCGTCCTCGGGCGTGCTCACCGGGCGCTCAGTGTCGGGATCGTGTCCGTCGTGCTGCTGATCGCCTTTGAGGCGACGGCGGTCGGGACGGCGATGCCGGTGGCGGCGCGGGAGCTGGGCGGGGTCTCGTTGTACGCGTTCGCGTTCTCCGGGTACTTCACGACGAGTCTGTTCGGGATGGTGCTGGCCGGGCAGTGGTCGGACCGCGCGGGCCCGCTGGGGTCGCTGACGGCGGGGATCGGGGCGTTCGCGGCGGGGCTGCTGCTGTCGGGGACGGCCGGGGCGATGTGGCTGTTCATCCTCGGGCGGGCCGTGCAGGGGCTCGGTGGCGGGCTGGTGATCGTCGCGCTGTACGTGGTCGTCGGGCGGGCCTATCCGGAGCGGTTGCGGCCGTCGATCATGGCGGCGTTCGCGGCGAGCTGGGTGATTCCGTCGGTGGTCGGGCCGCTCGCCTCCGGCGCGGTGACCGAACACCTCGGCTGGCGCTGGGTGTTCGTCGGGATACCGGTCCTCGTCCTCCTGCCGCTGGCGTTCGCGCTGCCGCAGATACGGCGGCGGGCGTCCGGCCCGGCCGGGGGAGCCGTGGCCGCGCCCTTCGACCGGCGGCGCATCCGGCTGGCGCTGGGCATCTCGCTGGGCGCCGGGTTGCTGCAGTACGGGGCGCAGGACCTTAGGTGGCTGTCGGTCGTCCCGGCCGTGGCGGGGGTCGCCCTGCTGATCCCGGCGGTGCTCGGGCTGCTGCCCAGAGGGACCTACCTGGCGGCGCGCGGGCTGCCGTCCGTCGTGCTGCTGCGCGGGATCGCCGCCGGGTCCTTCATCGCGGCCGAGTCCTTCGTGCCGCTGATGCTGGTCACCGAGCGGGGGCTGTCGCCGACGCTGGCCGGATTCTCACTGGCGGCGGGCGGGGGCACCTGGGCGCTGGGTTCCTTCGTGCAGTCCAGGGCGCGCGTGGAACCGTACCGGGACCGGCTGATGACGCTGGGCATGGTCCTGACCGCGGCCGCCATCGCCGCCGCGCCGAGCGTGCTGATCGACGGGGTGCCGGTGTGGACGGTCGCGGTGGCCTGGGCCTTCGGCTGCTTCGGCATGGGCCTGGTGATCTCCTCCACCAGCGTCCTCCTGCTGCACCTCTCCGCCCCCGAGGAGGCCGGCACCAACTCCGCCGCCCTCCAGATATCCGACGGCCTCTCGAACGTCCTCCTCCTCGCCGCGGGCGGCGCGGCCTTCGCGGCCCTGGGCGGCGGCACGGTCACCCATGCCGCCACGAACGCCTCCGGCGGCCACCCGGCCGCCTTCGCCGCGGTGTTCCTGCCGATGGCGGGTGTGGCGCTGGTGGGGGCTTGGGTGACCACACGGCTGCGGGCCCCGTAAGTTGTGTGGTACCACTATGACCCCTCTTTTGGTACCGTGGTGGTATGGCTATGAACCTTCGTCTGCGCGACGACCAGCAGGAGGCGCTCAGGCTGCGTGCCGAGGAGGAGGGGCGCAGTATGCACGCCATAGTGCTTCAGGCGATCGACCGGTATCTGGAGCAGGAGGCGGACCGTGCGACCGTCCGCCGCCTGGGGGCGAAGTACGCGGCGGGCCACGCCGACCTGCTCCGGAGGCTGGGGGAGTAGATGAAGTACCTCACGGTCCAGGAGGTCCTGGACCTGGCGGACCTGGCGTGCGGGGAGCAGACGCTGGTTGCCGTGCGTGACCTGGGTCTGCTCAGCTCGGCCGTTCACCGCCCCCGGTCACAGATGTTCGGCGTCGAGGCATACACGGACCTCTTCGAGAAGGCGGCGGCAGTGCTTCAGTCGCTCGCCGTGAACCATCCCCTGGTGGACGGCAACAAGCGCATGGCGTGGATGTCGACGGTCGTCTTCCTCGACTTCAACGGCACCGAAATGCTCGACGTCGACCAGGACGAGGCGTACAAGCTCGTCATCAAGGTGGCAGCAGGGGATCTGGAGGACGTGCGGATGATCGCTCTGCGCCTGAGAGCACTGCACTCGGCGAATGTGACCTGAGTCCCATCCGAGGTGGACCCCGCGTCGTCCGCGCGTTGACGTTCATGGCCCGCCGGTAGGGTGGCCCGGTTGTCATACCCGGCCGATGCCGGACCCAGCCGATGCCGGATAGCCGAGCCGCCCAACCACCCCACGGAGACCGTGACTACCGCCCGCCCGTCGCCCGCCGCCACCCTCAACGGAGGGCCCTTCGTGCCCGCCTCTCCTGTTGCCAGTGCCACCTCCTCGCACCACCTGTCACCCGCGTTTCCCGGGCGGGCCCCTTGGGGCACGGCCAGCAAGCTGCGTGCCTGGCAGCAAGGTGCCATGGAGAAGTACATCCAGGAGCAGCCGCGTGACTTTCTCGCCGTCGCCACACCCGGGGCCGGCAAGACGACCTTCGCGCTGACGCTCGCCTCCTGGCTGCTGCACCACCATGTCGTGCAGCAGGTGACCGTGGTCGCGCCGACCGAGCATCTGAAGAAGCAGTGGGCGGAGGCCGCCGCGCGGATAGGGATCAAGCTGGACCCCGAGTACAGCGCGGGGCCGCTCAGCAAGGAGTACCAGGGCGTCGCGGTCACGTACGCCGGTGTCGGTGTGCGGCACATGCTGCACCGCAACCGCGTCGAGCAGCGCAAGACCCTGGTGATCCTCGACGAGATCCACCACGCCGGTGACAGCAAGTCCTGGGGCGAGGCCTGCCTGGAGGCCTTCGAGCCCGCCACCCGCCGGCTCGCGCTCACCGGTACGCCCTTCCGGTCCGACACCAACCCCATCCCCTTCGTCACGTACGAGGAGGGGCGCGACGGGATCCGGCGGTCCGCCGCCGACTACACCTACGGCTACGGGTCCGCCCTCGGCGACGGCGTCGTGCGGCCCGTCATCTTCCTCTCCTACAGCGGCAACATGCGGTGGCGTACGAAGGCGGGGGACGAGATCGCCGCCCGGCTCGGCGAGCCGATGACCAAGGACGCGGTCTCGCAGGCCTGGCGCACCGCCCTCGACCCGCGCGGCGAGTGGATGCCCAGCGTGCTGCGCGCCGCCGACCAACGGCTCACCGAGGTCAGGAAGGGCATCCCGGACGCCGGCGCCCTCGTCATCGCCTCCGACCAGGAATCCGCCCGCGCCTACGCCAAGCTCATCCGTGACATCACCGGCAGCAAGGCCACCCTCGTCCTCTCCGACGACACGGGCGCGTCCAACCGCATCGACGAGTTCAGCCACAGCGACGACCGCTGGATGGTCGCCGTCCGCATGGTGTCCGAGGGCGTCGACGTGCCCCGGCTGGCGGTGGGTGTGTACGCGACCACCATCTCCACGCCACTCTTCTTCGCCCAGGCCGTCGGCCGCTTCGTACGGTCCAGGCGACGTGGCGAGACCGCCTCCGTCTTCCTGCCGACCGTCCCCGACCTCCTCACTTTCGCCAACGAGATGGAGGTCGAGCGCGACCACGCCCTCGACAAGCCCAAGAAGGAGGGCGAGGAGGACCCGTACGCCGAATCCGAGAAGGAGATGGAGGAGGCGAACAAGGAGCAGGACGAGGACACCGGGGAGCAGGAGCAGTTCTCCTTCGAGGCCCTGGAGTCCGAGGCCACCTTCGACCGGGTGCTCTACGACGGCGCCGAGTTCGGTATGCAGGCCCACCCGGGGAGTGCGGAGGAGCAGGACTACCTGGGGATTCCGGGGTTGCTCGAACCCGACCAGGTTCAACTGCTCCTCCAGAAGCGGCAGGCCCGGCAGATCGCGCACAGCCGCAAGAAGCCGGACGAGGAGGCCGACCTTCTCGAACTGCCCGCCGAGCGACGGCCCGTGGTCTCCCACAAGGAGATGCTGGAGCTGCGGAAACAGCTCAACACGATGGTGGGCGCGTACGTCCATCAGAGCGGCAAGCCGCACGGTGTGATCCACACCGAGCTGCGCCGGGTGTGCGGCGGGCCGCCGAGCGCGGAGGCGACGGCCGGGCAGTTGCGTCAGCGGATCGCCAAGGTGCAGGAGTGGGCCACCCGGATGCGGTGACCGCGCCCCGGTACGTCCTGCCCGCCCCGGTACGTTCACGTGAGCGCCGGTGTCGTCATGGCACCGGCGCTCACGCGTGTGTGCGCTCCGTGCGGGGGTCGTGCACGCCGAGTGGTGTGCGCCGGATATTTCGGGGCGAAAGTGAATCTAACTCCGGGTAACCGAACCCGGTCCGTACCTGCGAACGCCCGGATTCTGGACGGAGACTTCCGCTGAGCGAACCAGCTCGCTACTGTCCCGCTACGCACACGCCCCGTGGCAGCGCCGCCGCGGAGCGCAGCCGGTGCCCGCCCGGGAGAGCCCGGGACGCAGCCGACCGGCGGCCTCTGACGCGCGTCGCCGATGGGACCGGTGACGCATCCGCCGCGTAGGGGGGCCGTCGACTCTCACCACTAAGGAGTGGGCGTCGTGACCGCGGAGACCTCCCAGACGCTCGACCGGGGACTGCGTGTCCTCAAACTGCTCGCCGACACCGACCACGGTCTGACCGTCACCGAGCTGTCCAACAAACTCGGAGTCAACCGGACCGTTGTGTACCGCTTGCTCGCCACGCTGGAACAGCACGCCCTCGTACGTCGTGACCTGGGCGGCCGTGCCCGCGTCGGGCTCGGTGTGCTGCGGCTCGGGCGGCAGGTGCATCCGCTGGTCCGCGAGGCCGCGCTGCCCGCGTTGCGCTCGCTGGCCGAGGACATAGGGGCGACCGCCCATCTCACGTTGGTCGACGGTGCGGAGGCGCTTGCCGTCGCCGTGGTCGAGCCGACGTGGACCGACTACCACGTGGCCTATCGCGCCGGGTTCCGTCATCCGCTCGACCGGGGGGCCGCCGGCAAGGCGATCCTCTCCGCGCGGGCCGCTTCCGCGGAGGATCCGGGTTACACCCTTACTCATGGGGAGCTGGAGGCGGGCGCCAGTGGGGCGGCTGCGCCGCTGCTCGGGGTGACCGGGGTGGAGGGGAGTGTGGGGGTGGTCATGCTTGCGGATGCTGTGCCTGAGCGGGTGGGGCCGCGTGTCGTTGACGCGGCCAAGGAAGTGGCTGAGGCCTTGCGGTGATCTTGGCTCGGAGGTGCTCGGGGCCGGGGTGCCGTGGGGAGGTTGTGCGTCGGCTGCGGGTGGGTGGGGGCTGGTCGCGCAGTTCCCCGCGCCCCTGAAAGATTGCGCAGTTCCCCGCGCCCCTGAAAATGCGGGGCCCCGGGCCCTGAAAGTCCGCCGCGCCCCCGAAGGGGCGCGGTTGGGGCGTGGTTCCTCGGCGTGCCTACGGTGATTCGTGGGTGGCCCCCGGCCGGAAATCGGCCTCGCGTTAGATTGATCTCGTGCTCTCTCGTCTCACGCGTTCCCAGGCTGTCGCTGTCTGCGCTCTTCCCGTTGTGGCTCTGCTGGCCACGGCGGTGTTCGTGCCGTTGCCGTTTTCGGTGGCACAGCCGGGGATGACGGCGAATGTCCTCGGCGAGAACAAGGGGGACCCGGTTATTACGATCACCGGGGCGGACACCCACAAGACGCGCGGCCAGCTGCGGATGACGACCATCGAGGCGACGGGACCCGACCAGGACGTGAGCCTGGGGGACGTGCTCGACGGCTGGTTCCGTACGGACCAGGCGATCATGCCGCGCGACTCCGTGTACCCGAGCGGCGACAGTGTGAAGGAGATCGAGGAGCACAACGCCGAGGAGATGAAGAAGTCCCAGGACACCGCCACCGAGGCCGCCCTGAACCACCTCGGTGAGAACTCCGGCGACATCGAGGTCACCCTCAAGCTCGCCGATGTCGGCGGCCCGAGCGCCGGGCTCCTCTTCTCCCTCGGCATCGTCGACAAGCTGGACGGCGACGGCAGCGGCGGCGACCTCACGGGCGGCCGGGTCATCGCGGGCACCGGGACGATCGACGCCGACGGGAAGGTCGGCGCGGTCGGCGGCGTCGCCCTCAAGACGCAGGCCGCCCGCCGCGACGGCGCCACGGTCTTCCTGGTCCCGAAGGCGGAGTGCTCGGACGCCGAGTCGGATCTCCCGAAGGGGCTCCGCCTCATCCCGGTGACGACCTTGAAGGGCGCGGTCGCCTCCCTGGTGGCCCTGGAGAAGGGGCAGGGCTCGGTCCCGAGCTGCTAGTCCCGCGCTGCCGGCCGCAACCGGACCGCCCCCGCACCCGCGGCGCGTCCAGCGCTCAGCCCTCCTTCACGAACCCCTCGTCCTTCATCCAGTCCAGCGCCACCGCGTGCGGGTCCTCCCCGTCCACGTCCACCCGCGCGTTCAACTCCTGCGCCACGTCGTTGTTCAGGCGTTCGGTGATCGGGTCGAGGATCTGCGCGATCGCCGGATACTTCTTCAGCGCCTTGGAGTTGATCTCCGGAGCCACGTTGTAGTTGGGGAAGAATTTCTTGTTGTCCGCCATCACCGCCAGGTTCATCGACCTGATGCGCCCGTCGGTGGTGAAGACCTCCCCGTACGTGCAACTCCCCTTCGCCGCCTGGGTGTAGATGATCCCGGTGTCCATCTGGGTGACGTTCCCGGCGGGCAGCTTCATGCCGTACGCCTTCTCCATGCCCGGCAGGCCGTCGGCCCGGTTGGCGAACTCGCTCTCCACGCAGAGCGTGACCGCCTTCGGGTCGGACTTCGACAGCGCGGCCACGTCGGAGAGGGTCTTCGTGCCGTACTTCTTGAAGTTGGCCTGGTTCATCGCGAGGGCGTAGGTGTTGTTGAGTGCCGACGGCGGCAGCCAGGTCAGGCCGTTCTTCAAATCTGCCTCGCGCACGGCCTCCCACTGCTTGCGCGGATCGGTGATGGGATCGCTGTTGCCCTGGTACGTGATCCAGGCGGTGCCCGTGTACTCGTACATGCCGTCCGCGTCCCCGCTCTTGACGGCCTCGCGGGCGCCGATGGAGCCCTGGATGCCCGTGCGGTCCAGTACGTTCGCGCCGGCGGCCTCGAAGGCGATGCCCATGATCGCGCCGAGGATCAGCTGCTCGGTGAACTCCTTGGAGGTGACCGTGAGATCGGCGCCCTTGAGCGGTTTTCCCTGCCCGATCGAGCCGGGCTCCACGTCGTCGACCATGGGCGAGCCGCTGGTCAGCCCGCACCCGGCCGAGGCCGCCAGCACCGCCCCGGCGGCCACCAGACACGTACGCCTTCTCATGTCCCCGCCTCCAACCCGCGCGGGCTGAGCAGGATTTCGGCCAGCGAGGCCAGCCAGTCGACCAGCAGGGCGAGGGACACGGTCAGGATCGAGCCGAGCACCAGGACCGGCATCCGCTGGTTGGTGATCCCGGTCGTGATCAGTACGCCGAGACCGCCGCCCCCGCCGAAGGTGGCGAGGGTCGCCGTGCCCACGTTCAGGACGAGGGCGGTACGGACACCGGCGAGGATCAGCGGTACGGCGAGGGGCAGTTCGACACGGGTCAGTACTCCCACGGGCGACATGCCGATGCCTTCGGCGGCCTCCAGCAGCGTCGGGTCGTTCGCCTTGAGCCCGGCGATCGTGTTCGAGAGGACCGGCAGGACGGCGTACGCGATGATGCCGATCAGCGCCGCCCTCTGGCCGATGCCCAGCCAGATCACGAGCAGTGCCAGCAGGCCGATGGCAGGGGTCGCCTGTCCCATGTTGGCGACGGACATGGCGACCGGGGTCGCCTTGCGGAACATCCTGCGGGTCAGCAGGATGCCCAGCGGGATCGCGATGATCAGCACGAAGAACGTGGAGATCACGGTCAGTTCGATCTGCTGCCGCAGCGCCTTCCACACCTGGCCGCCGGACAGCGCGTTCTCCGAGAGCGGGTCCAGGTCCGCCTGCCGGAACCAGATCCAGGTGGCGAGCAGCACGACCGTCAGTACCGCGGGCAGCAGGGTCAGTTTCTGCCAAGTCACCCTGGAGGCACGGGACTTGCCGGGCGGGGGAGCCTTCGTCTCCTCGGACCCGGACGTCTCCTCGGACCCGGACGTCTCCTCGAACCCGGATGTCTCCTCGAACCCGGACGTCTCCTCGAACCCGGAGTCCGTCCCGGAGGCCTCGCCGTCGGGGTCCGTCCCGGTGTCGTGGCCGGTGTCCGGGGCCCTCACGCCTTCGCCTCCCCGCCGGCGCCGGCAGCACCGCTGACGCCTTCCTGCTCGTGACGGGTCTGCTCGGCGCGCGTCTCCTCCAGTTCGTGCTGGTGCTCCATCGCGTCGAGCCGGTCGGCCTCCAGCAGCTCGTGCACGGAGTTCATCAGCGTCTCCATGTCCACCACGCCGGTGTACTCCCCGCGCCGCCCCGTCACCACGACCCGCCCCGCGTTGTCGATGAGCACGGCCTCCAGCGCGTCCCGCAGCGTCGCGTCCCGGGTCACCGTGTCGTGCACCAGCGTGCCCGCCCTGGCCAGCGAGCCCTTGGCCCGCATCAGGTCCCCGCGCCGCAGCCACTTGTAGGGCCGCCCGCGCCGGTCGAGCAGCAGGATCTCGTTCGTACCGCTCGACCGGAGCTTGTTGAAGATCTCCTGGAGCGGGTCGTCGACGGTCACCGTCGGATAGTCGGTGATCTCCACATCCCGTACGCGCGACAGGTTGAGCCGCTTCAACGCGGCCCCCGCGCCCACGAAGCCGGACACGAAGTCGTCGGCGGGGTTGGTGAGGATCGCCTCCGGGGTGTCGAACTGGGCGATGTGCGACCGCTCGCGCAGGACCGCGATCCGGTCGCCCAGTTTGATCGCCTCGTCGAAGTCGTGGGTGACGAAGACGATGGTCTTGTGCAGCTCGTGCTGCAGCCGGATCAGTTCGTCCTGGAGGTGGTCGCGGGTGATCGGGTCCACGGCCCCGAAGGGCTCGTCCATCAGCAGGACGGGCGGGTCGGCGGCCAACGCCCGTGCCACGCCCACCCGTTGCTGCTGCCCGCCCGACAGCTGGCGCGGATAGCGGCCGTGGAACTCGCCCGGGTCGAGACCGACCAGATCCAGCATCTCCTCGACCCGGGCGTTGATCCGCGCCTTCGGCCACCCCACCATCCCCGGTACGAGGGCGATGTTCTGGGCGACCGTCATGTGCGGGAAGAGCCCCGAGGCCTGGATCGCGTACCCGATCTTGCGGCGCAGCTTCACCGGATCCATGTCGGTGACGTCCTCGCCACCGATCCTGATCCGCCCGCCCGTGGGCTCGATCAGCCGGTTGATCATCTTCAGGGTGGTGGACTTCCCGCACCCCGAGGGACCGACGAAGACGACGAGTTCACCGGCGCTGATCTCCATGTTGACGCTGTCCACGGCGGGGGCGGAGCTACCCGGGTACCGCTTGGTGAGGTTCTCCAGCTCGATGGTGGCGCCGGTGGTGGCGTTCGCCCCCGAGGTCGCGGTGGTCGCGGTGGTGGCGGTTGCCGTCGTGGCGGTCGGCTCAGGCACGGATCCCCCTCGGAATGGTCAGCCGCCCGATGAGGACGTACGCGGCGTCGAACAGTAGAGCCAGGACGATGATCCCGAGCGTGCCCGCGAGCACCTGGTTGAGCGCGTTCTTGCTGCCCAGGGAGGCGATGCCGCGGAAGATCTCATTGCCGAGACCCGGTCCCGAGGCGTAGGCGGCGATCGCGGCGATCCCCATCAGCATCTGCGTGGAGACCCGGATCCCGGTCAGGATCGGCGGCCAGGCGAGCGGCAGTTCGACCCTCAGGAGCCGGGCGAGCCGCGACATCCCGATGCCGGTCGCCGCGTCGACGAGCGAGGGATCGACCCCGCGCAGCCCGACGATCGAGTTGCGCACGATCGGCAGCAGCCCGTACAGGGTCAGCGCGATCACCGTGGGCGGAACCCCCAGCCCCACGATCGGGATGAGCAGACCGATCATGGCGAGCGAGGGGATGGTCAGCAGGGTCGCCGTCGAGGTCGTGGCCAGGCTCCCGGCCCACTCGCTCCGATAGGTGACGACACCGACCACCACACCGATCAAGGTGGCGACGACCATGCACTGGAAGACGGCGCTGGCGTGCTGGTAGGCGTCGGCGAGGAGCTGCTGATGGCGACTGCCCAGGTACTCCCAGAAGCTCACCCGCTTTTCACCCCTGTCGCCTCAGCCATCACTGTCGCCTCAGTCGTCGTCCTCCGCGGCCTGCTCCACCAGCGGGATGATCCGCAGCGGCACGGGGTTCTCCATGACGATCGCCGTGGAGGCCCGGACGATGCCATCAAAACCGACAACCCGGTCGATCACCCGCTGAAGATCGGCGTTGGACCGGGCCACGAGCCGGCACAGCATGTCCCCGCCGCCCGTCGTCGTGTGCAGCTCCAGCACCTCGGGCACGGTCGCCAAGTGGGCCCGTACGTCTGTGCCTTGGCCCTGCCGGATCTGCAGCGTCGCGAAGGCGGTGACGGGATAGCCGAGAGCCGCGGGATCCACCTGGGGCCCGAACCCCCGGATGACTCCATTCGACTGAAGCCGGTCGAGCCGCGCCTGCACGGTCCCGCGCGCGACCCCGAGCCGCCGGGACATCTCCAGCACACCGATGCGCGGCTCCCGCGCGAGCAGCACCAGCAGCCGCCCGTCCAGATGATCGATCGCCATGCAGGCCTCCGCGGTGGTCATCCTGTACACAAAGCCCGACCCAGTAGGCCTTTCACTGAACATATTGCCCAGCGGATTCGCAAACTATTGCGCACCTTGCCGAAGGGCGAGAGCCTGCGGCCATGACTCAGACCACTCACCACACCCCCGGGACCGCGCGGCAGGCAGACCCCTTCCCGGTCAAGGGAATGGACGCGGTCGTCTTCGCCGTGGGCAACGCCAAGCAGGCGGCGCACTACTACTCCACCGCCTTCGGCATGAAGCTGGTCGCCTACTCCGGACCGGAGAACGGCAGCCGCGAGACCGCGAGCTACGTCCTGGAGAACGGCTCCGCCCGCTTCGTCCTCACCTCCGTCATCAAGGCCGCCACCCCCTGGGGCCACTTCCTCGCCGAACACGTGGCGGAGCACGGTGACGGCGTGGTCGACCTCGCCATCGAGGTCCCGGACGCCCGCGCCGCGTTCGCCTACGCCGTCGAGCACGGCGCCCGTCCGGTCACCGAGCCCTACGAGCTGAAGGACGAGCACGGCACGGTCGTGCTCGCCGCCATCGCCACGTACGGCAGGACCCGCCACACCCTGGTCGAGCGCACGGGCTACGACGGCCCCTACCTCCCCGGGTTCACGGCCGCGGACCCGATCGTCGAGCCGCCCTCCCACCGCACCTTCCAGGCCATCGACCACTGCGTCGGCAACGTGGAACTCGGGCGTATGAACGAGTGGGTCGCCTTCTACAACAAGGTCATGGGCTTCACGAACATGAAGGAGTTCGTGGGCGACGACATCGCGACCGAGTACAGCGCCCTGATGTCGAAGGTCGTCGCCGACGGCACGCTCAAGGTCAAGTTCCCGATCAACGAGCCCGCCATCGCCAAGAAGAAGTCCCAGATCGACGAGTACCTGGAGTTCTACGGCGGCGCCGGCGTCCAGCACATCGCGCTCAACACGAACGACATCGTGGCGACCGTACGGACCATGCGCGCGGCCGGAGTGAAGTTCCTCGACACTCCGGACTCCTACTACGACACCCTCGGCGAGTGGGTCGGCGACACCCGCGTCCCCGTCGACACCCTGCGCGAACTGAAGATCCTGGCCGACCGTGACGAGGACGGCTACCTGCTCCAGATCTTCACCAAGCCGGTCCAGGACCGGCCGACCGTCTTCTTCGAGATCATCGAACGCCACGGCTCGATGGGCTTCGGCAAGGGCAACTTCAAGGCCCTCTTCCAGGCGATCGAGAGGGAGCAGGAGAAGCGCGGCAACCTGTAAGAACCGTGTCCCGCAGGACCGTTGGGGGCACGGGTCTCACACCGGACCCAGCGCCCCCAACGCCTCCTTCGCCGCCGGAACACCGAGCGGCGAGAAGTACGGACTGATCCGCAGCGCCTCCTCCAGATGGCGGCGCGCGGGTCCCTCCAGCTTCAACCGCCGCTCGATCATGCCTCGGTGGTAGGCGTAGGGCGCACTGCGGACCGCACCCACGTGCTGCCTGTCCGTGGCCTTCGTGGCGAAGACGAGCGCGTCCTCGTGCCGCCCGGCGCGATGCAGCGCCCATCCCAGCGCGTCCGCGACCGCCGCGGAGGGATGCCGCTCCCACTCGTCCCGCAGCAGCCGCACACCGGCCTGCGGGTCACCGTGGTCGGCCTCGAAGAGACCCGCCACGAGATCGGTGTTCACCCCACCGGCGGTGCCCGCCCGCACCCGCTCCCGCACCACGTCGTACTGGGCCCGAGCCTCGCCGCCCTGCCCCAGCGACTCGTACAACTCGCCCAGCTCCCACGCGTACTGGGGCAGCGCCCGTTTCTCCGACGCGGCCCGGTACGCGCTCACGGCGTCCGGGGTCCGGCCAAGGGCGGCCAGCGCCCGGCCCTGCCCCGCGAGCGCGGCGTGCCCGTCGGGATCGGCGTGCACCGCGGCCTCGAAGGCGCGCAGCGACTCGGTGGGCTCCCCGCGCTCCCAGGCCAGCTCCCCGGCCCCGGCGAGACAGTCCGCCCGCTCGGCCGGAGCGGAGGCGAGCGCCACAGCGTCGGAGAGCGCGGCGGCGGCGTCCTCGCGGAGCCCTTGGTCCCGGTACACGAGGGCGGCCCGCGCCAGGACCCGCGCCCTCGGCGCCGCCGACCCCTTCGGCAGCCGGACGAGCCTGGCCAGCGCCTTGTCCGCGGCCTTGAACTCCCCGAGCCCCCGGTACGCGTCGATCAGCGCCGGATAGGCCGTCCACCGCTTCGGCGAGGCCGCCACCGAGGCCTCGCCCCACTTCCGCGCCGCCCGGAAGTCGTGCCGGGCATTGGCGAGCGCGGCCAGTCCGTCGAGCGCCTCCACGTTCTTCTTCGGCTTCGCCCGCAACGACGTACGCAACGCCTTCTCGGCCTTCGGGTAGAACCGCGCGTCGCCGGTCCGCTCACCCCGCTCCGCATACGCCGCGCCGAGCACCGCCCACGACCGCACATCACCCGGATGGGCCCGCAGATGCGCCTCGCGGTCCCCGATCAGCGCGACCAGATCGGGCAGCGAGGCGGGCGCCCCGGCCCCGACGGCGGTCTCGGCCCGAGCCACCGGACCGGGCGCGGGCGGCCGCCCGTCCGGCTCCGGGGGCGCCACCATCAGCACACCGCCCAGCACGGCACACCCCACGACGGCGCATCCCACGACGGCACCGACGAGCGTCCCCCTCTTGGGTGAACGCCCCACCGAGCCATCCGCCGGACGACTTGCCGGGCCACCCGCCGGATCGCCCGCCGAACCCGAGGCCTGCTCTTTTCCGATGCCGCTCTCCATGCCGCTCTCCATGCGGCTCACTGTGCGCCAATACGAAGAGCACACCCGGCCACCACCCCGGCACGGAAAGCCTCGCGCGGGCGGGGTTCACACCGATGGCCCCGGGTGCGACGCTGTGATCATGAGCCGTATCGAAGCCCGTCCCGATGAAGACACCGTGGCGCCGGGCAGCCTCGCCGAACGTCTCCTCGCGGGCCTGCCGGCCGAGGCGGTCCTCACCGACCCGGACATCACCAGCTCGTACGCCAACGACATGGCCAGCTTCTGCGAGGCCGGCACCCCCGCCGTGGTGGTGCTGCCGCGCACCGTCGAGCAGGTCCAGCACGTCATGCGCGTCGCCACCGAACTGCGCGTCCCGGTGGTCCCGCAGGGCGCCCGTACGGGCCTGTCGGGCGCCGCCAACGCCTCCGAGGGCTGCGTCGTGCTGTCCCTCGTCAAGATGGACCGCATCCTGGAGATCAGCCCGGTCGACCGCATCGCGGTGGTCGAGCCGGGCGTCATCAACGCCACGCTCTCCCGCGCCGTCAACGAACACGGCCTCTACTACCCGCCGGACCCCTCCAGCTGGGAGATGTGCACGATCGGCGGCAACATCGGCACCGCGTCGGGCGGCCTGTGCTGTGTGAAGTACGGGGTGACGGCCGAGTACGTCCTCGGCCTGGACGTGGTCCTCGCCGACGGGCGTCTGATGTCCACCGGCCGCCGCACGGCGAAGGGCGTCGCCGGATACGACCTGACCCGCCTCTTCGTCGGCTCCGAGGGCTCGCTCGGCATCGTCGTACGGGCCACTCTCGCCCTGAAGCCGCAGCCGCCCCAACAGCTGGTGCTGGCCGCCGAGTTCGCGTCCGCGGCGGCCGCCTGCGACGCGGTCTGCCGGATCATGGAGGGCGGCCATGTGCCGTCCCTCCTCGAACTCATGGACCGTACGACGGTGAAGGCCGTCAACGACATGGCGAACATGGGCCTTCCGGAGTCCACCGAGGCCCTGCTCCTCGCCGCCTTCGACACGCTCGACCCGGCCGCCGACCTGACGGCCGTGGGCGCGCTCTGCGAGGCGGCCGGTGCCACGCAGGTCGTACCGGCGGACGACGCGGCCGAGTCCGAACTGCTGCTCCAGGCCCGCCGGTTGTCCCTCACCGGGCTCGAAGCGGTCAAGGGCACGACGATGATCGACGACGTGTGCGTACCGCGCTCCAAGCTCGCCGAGATGCTCGAAGGGGTCGACCGGATCGCCGAGAAGTACCAGCTGACCATCGGGGTCGTCGCGCACGCCGGCGACGGCAACACCCACCCGACCGTCTGCTTCGACGCGGGCGACCCCGACGAGTCCCGGCGCGCCCGCGAGTCCTTCGACGAGATCATGGCCCTCGGCCTGGAACTCGGCGGCACGATCACCGGCGAGCACGGCGTGGGCGTCCTCAAGAAGGAGTGGCTGGCGCGCGAGATCGGCCCGGTGGGCGTGGAGATGCAGCGGGCGATCAAGACGGCGTTCGACCCGCTCGGCATCCTCAACCCCGGCAAGCTCTTCTGAGACCCGGGAAACCTGTTCGGAACCACCACCTCCTCCGCATCTCGCTCCCCTCCCTCTCACCCTCCGCCGTCTCACTCCCCGTCCTTGGACTCGTCCGAGGGCCAGGGGTCACGCAGCCAGAGATCGTCGGCCGGGGTGGGCGCGAGCAGTTCGGCGAGGCCGTCGTCGATACCGAGCTGCTCGGCCTCGGAGCCCGGCGGCACCGCCCGCAGGGTGCGCTCCAGCCAGGCCGACACCTGCGCGGCGGGCGCCTCCAGCAGCGCGTCCCCGTCGGGTGAACTCAGCGCCATCAGGACCACGCTCCGCCCGGCGACCTTCGTCGGCCACACCCGCACATCCCCGTGCCCGCACGGCCGGAACACCCCCTCCACGAGCAGCTCGCGCGCGAACGTCCAGTTCACGGGGTGGTCCGAGCCGATGTGGAAGGCGATGTGGACGGCGTACGGATCGTCGGTGCGGTAGGTCAGCCGGGCCGGGACCGGGATGCTGCGCTCGGGGGACAGGACCAGTTTCAGTTCGAGCTCGCGCTCCACCACGGTGTTCATGTCGTGCGTTTCCTCTCGTCCAGGGGCCCTGTGGGCGGGCCCGTACGAGTGGAGAGGGCGCGGGCCGCGAAGCATTACGCGGGTTCGCTGGACTTTTTCCACGGACGTCGGCACACAACCGCCGTACACAACCGCCGTACACAACCGCCGTACACAACCGGCAGACCCGATCAGCACACGGCCCGCAGACGGTCGTCACCCGACCGGAAGCGGCCGGAAAACGTGGCGGAACCTTGCTCGAAGGGGGTAGGTACGCGAGGAGCGGCAGTGGTGCTTGCGCCGGTCTGATAGATGTGGACGCTCAACACGACCCCCGAGCAGATACGGGACGACGGACATGAGCGCCCCAACCCCGGCCCCCGGCGACGACAGGCCCCGCGAAGGGTATTACCCGGACCCTTCCATTCCCGGATATGTCCGGTACTGGAACGGTGCCTCGTGGGTGCCGGGCACCAGCCGTCCGGCGCCGTCCGGCGGCGAGCCGCTCTCGTCGCCCGCGGACGGACGGTCCGTGCCCGCCTCCACGGAGGAGACCGGGCCGCACTTCTTCGACGAGGACCCGCCGGCCGCGAGCCCGTCGCCCGCCGACGCCCAGCACGGCAGCCGGCCCGAGCCCGCGACCGCGTGGGGCGCCGACCGCTCACGGCAGACCGGCTTCGGCGGCGACCCGGACCGCCGGATCCGCTGGGGCAAGCCCGATCCGCGCGTACCCACCGACCAGTCGGCCGAGTCCGCCGGGCCCGCCCTGCCGTCCCAGCCCGACGGCAGGTCGGACCACACGGACGGCATGGCCACGTTCCACTCGTCCGAGTCCGAGTCCGAGCCCGAGCCCGAGCCCGGGTCCGGGTCCGGGTCCCAGGCCGGTGCCGGTGCCGGGTCCGACGGGGGCGGGGGCTCAGGGGGCCTCAAGCCGCCGGGCTCCGGCGGCACGGTGGTGTTCCGCAGGCCCACCGGACCGGTGCGGCCGACCGGAGCGGCGGGCTCCGCCGGACCCGGGGCCGCCGGGCAGGCCGGGGGAGCGGGCACGGCGGGAGCCATGGGCGCCGGGCGCGCGCATGGCTCGGGCGGCGACCGTCCGGGCGGTGTCCCCGGCTCCCGTGAACCCCTCGCCTCCGAGGGCACGATGACGTTCAGAACCGTGTCGCCGCGCGGGGGACAGCAGCGCGGGGCGCAGCCCTCCGCCGCCCAGCCCTCCGCCGCCCAGCCCTCCGCCGCCCGGTCCGCGGCGGCCCAGGCGCAGGCCGGCTCCGCCCAGGCGGCCCCCCAGGGCCCCGCAGCCGCATTCCCGGCCGCCCCCGCGACCCCTCAGCAGTCCGCGCAGCGGTCCGCCCCTCCGCAGGCCACCCCCGGCACCCCTCCGCAGTCCACTCCCGGCACCCCTCCGCAGTCCGGCTCCGGCGCGCCCATGGCCGCGGGTGCCGGCGGCGGGCAGCCCTCCTGGGCCCAGCAGGTGCACCGCCTGGCCGGGCCGGACGAGGACCAGCCCGTCGTGCCGTGGAAGCCGGTGCGGGAGGACCCGTTCCAGGCGGCGGCCCGCTCGCAGGCGAACGCGCGCCCGGCGGGACTCGGCAAGCGCCTGGCGGCCAGGCTCGTGGACACGATCGTGCTGGCCGCCGTCACCGGCGCGGCGGCCGTTCCGCTGGGCACCAGGGCCCTCGACCACGTCAACGAGAAGATCGACGCGGCCAAGCTGTCGGGTGAGACCGTCACGGTCTGGCTGTTGGACGGCACGACCGCGGTCTACCTCGGCATCATCCTCGCCGTGCTGCTCCTCTTCGGTGTCCTCTACGAGGCGCTGCCCACCGCCAAGTGGGGCCGCACCCTCGGCAAGAAGCTGTGCGGTCTCCAGGTGCGGGACATCGAGGGCGGCGACCCGCCGTCGTTCGGTCTGGCGCTGCGCCGTTGGCTCGTCTACAGCGTTCCCGGCCTTCTCGCCATCGGTGTCGTGGGTGTCCTGTGGGGCGCGTTCGACCGCCCGTGGCGCCAGTGCTGGCACGACAAGGCGGCTCACACCTTCGTCGCGGGCTGACCGCTCCCCCGGACGGCCGCCCCCCATTGCGCAGTCGGGGGGTTCGCGGTCGACTCGGGATATGACGACCGAGCCGCCGCCCCCGCCGGATGACGATCCGTTCAAGAAGAAGCCGCCGGACGAGGGCTCGTCCGGACAGCAGCCGCCACCCGGCGAGGGCCCGCCGTTCGACCCGTCGTACGGCAACGAGCCCCCGCCGGGCACCGGTTCGCCGTACGGAGCCACCCCGCCGCCACCGCCCTACGGCGGCGGCGACCCGTACGGCAGCGGTGGTGGGGATCCGTACGGCGGCGGCCCGTACGGCAACGACCCGCTGGCCGGGATGCCTCCGCTCGCCGACAGCGGCAAGCGCACGCTCGCGCGGATCATCGACATGATCCTCGTCGTCATCGTGGTGTGGCTGGTGACGTGGGCGTTCAACGTCAACGAGTACGACGTGGACACGGACAAGATCGACTACGGCAGGTCGTTCGGCCAGTCGCTGATCGCCGCGGTGCTCTACGTCGGCTACGACACGGTCATGACCGTCAGGGCGGGGCAGACCCTCGGCAAGAAGTGGCTGCATCTGCGGGTGGCGAACCTCGACAACGGCTCCACGCCGTCCGTGCAGACCTCGCTGGTCCGCGCGCTGGTCCTGTGGCTGCCGTTCGCGTTCTGCTGCGCGTGCGTCTGGACCGCGATCGCGGGCGGCTGGAGCTTCTTCGACAAGCCCTACAAGCAGGGCCTGCACGACAAGGCGGCCAAGACGGTTGTGGTCAGCACGGGTTGAGTTCCACAGGAGTCGGCACGGGCTGAGTTCCACAGGAGTCGGCGCGGGCTGAGTCCACAGGCGGCGCGAGCGCAGACGACCGGCGGGTCCGTGGTCAACGGGCCCGCCGGTTCGTGTGGTTGGTCGGGGTGGGCTCAGGCGCGCTCGCGTACCGGCTCGGGCGCGCTGGCGGCCGCGACGGTCTCGCGCGGCACCGGGAAACGGCGTTCCGTGACGGTGACGGGCGCGGGCCGGGCAACGGTCGCCGCCGGCGCGGCGGGCTTCGGCACGGGAACCGTCATGGCCACGAGGAGGCCGAGCACGAGGGCGGAGAGCGCTATCACCACGACTCCCAGGCCCGAACTCGTCTGTGACAGCAGCAGCATGGCGAGCGTGGAGAAGATCACGGTGCAGGAACCGTAGGCGAGCTGTGCGGCGGTCGGACGAGGCATGGCTATTCCGATCCTCGGGGTGGGGGTCTCCCCCCGTGCCTCTCGCGATGGGGGAGGGTGCGGAAAAGAATCTGGGGTTAAGAATCCGGGGTTCGACAACGGTGTCCGGTTGGCAAACCACCGGAAATCCGGCGAGCCGCCAACCGACTCTAATCGGCTGTCTGCCCGAGCGGAACGAGCAGTAAGCGTGACCTAACCCACGGTGCCGGTGCACAGGGGGCGCACGGAGTCATGGCGTCCATCAAGTGGACGTTCGAACGCGCCTGTTGAGTCGTACACCGTTCTTCCATGAGCGGACGGATGTCGTCGCGCGGCGCACGACCGCCGGTGCATAGCCCACTTGACCTGTTCAAGTCAAGGTCTGTCTTTTCTCCCGTAACTCCGATCGAATGTCGTCACTTGTGACGCGCATAGAGCGCGCGCGGACTCCATGACCTGGACACCCCTCCATTCCGCGCGCCCGGGCGCGGGGGAGGACTGCATCAAGTGACCAGCAGACCATGGACGTTCAGAGCAGCCGCGGTGGGTGTGTCGCTCGCAGCGGCCGCTGCCACGTTCTCGACCTTCGCGGTGGCGCAGGCCGCTGCCGGCGATCAGCCGGCCGCGGCGGCGGGCCGTCAGGATCCGGCCGCGAACCGGCAGGACCCGGCGCGCGCCGAGAACCACACCGATCGCGAGCACGACCTGAAGGGCCCGCTGACCGAACGTCAGGAGGCCCAGCGCGAAGAGGCGCTCAAGCAGGTCATATCCGGCGACGCCACCGTCAAGAACCGCGGCGGCTCGCAGGTCGTCAAGCTCCAGGACGGCAAGTACGTGGAGCTCGGCCGGGAGAAGACCGACCAGATCTTCACGATCCTCGTGGAGTTCGGCGACAAGACGGACCCCCGCTACGGCGGCACCCCGGGTCCCCTGCACAACCAGATAGCCCAGCCGGACCGTGCCGAGGACAACAGCACGGCCTGGCAGGCGGACTACAACAAGAAGCACTTCGAAGAGCTCTACTTCGGCACCGGCAAGGGTGTCGAGTCGATGAAGAAGTACTACGAGAAGCAGTCCTCGGGCCGCTACTCCATCGGCGGCGCGGTCTCCGACTGGGTCAAGGTGCCCTACAACGAGGCCCGTTACGGCTCCAACAAGTGCGAGCCCGACACCTGCGCGTGGAACGCCGTCGCCGACGGTGTCACCGCCTGGGTCGACGCCCAGAAGGCGGCCGGCAAGTCCGACGCCGACATCAAGTCCGAGCTGGCCGCCTACGACAAGTGGGACCGCAACGACTTCGACGCCGACGGCAACTTCAACGAGCCCGACGGCTACATCGACCACTTCCAGATCGTGCACGCCGGCGAGGACGAGTCCGCGGGCGGCGGCGCACAGGGCGAGGACGCCATCTGGGCCCACCGCTGGTACGCGTTCGGCACGGACGCCGGCGCCACCGGCCCCACGGGCAACAAGATGGGCGGGGCGCAGATCGGCGACTCCGGCATCTGGGTCGGCGACTACACCATCCAGCCGGAGAACGGCGGACTCGGCGTCTTCGCCCACGAGTACGGCCACGACCTCGGTCTGCCGGACCACTACGACACCACCAACACCGCCGAGAACTCCACGGGGTTCTGGACGCTGATGTCGTCCGGCTCCTGGCTCGGCGAGGGCAAGAACACCATCGGAGACCTGCCCGGCGACATGACCGCCTGGGACAAACTCCAGCTCGGCTGGCTGAAGTACGACACGGCCAAGGCCGCGACGCGCTCCACCCACAAGCTGGGTGTGGCGGAGTACAACACCAAGAACGCCCAGGCGCTGGTGGTCGAACTGCCCGAGAAGGAGGTCACCAACCCGGTGGTCCCCCCGGCTCAGGGTGCCACCCAGTGGTGGAGCGGTAGCGGTGACGACCTCAAGAACACGCTGACCCGTTCCGTCGACCTCACCGGCAAGTCCTCGGCCACGCTGACCCTCGACGGCTGGTACGACATCGAGACCGACTTCGACTACCTCTACACCGAGGTCTCGACCGACGGCGCCAACTGGACGCCGCTGGACGGCACGGTCGACGGCGCGGCCCTCCCGCGCGACGGCAGCGGCAAGCCCGCGCTGACCGGCACCGTGGACGCGTACAAGAAGCTCTCGTTCCCGCTCGACGCCTACGCGGGCAAGAAGTTCGACCTCCGCTTCCGCTACCAGACCGACGGCGGGGTGGCCCAGAAGGGCTTCGCGGCCGACGTGATCACGGTGACGGCCGACGGCTCGCCGGTCTTCTCGGACAACGCCGAGACCGCCGACGCCGCCTGGAAGGCCACCGGCTTCTCCCGCATCGGCGCGGCCGTCACGGACGACTACGCGCAGTACTACATCGCCGAGAACCGCCAGTACGTGTCGTACGACAAGACCCTCAAGGTCGGCCCGTACAACTTCGGCTTCTCGACCACGCGCCCGTCCTGGGTGGAGCACTTCCCCTACCAGAACGGTCTGCTGATCTGGAAGTGGGACACCTCCCAGAACGACAACAACGTCAGCCGGCACGCGGGCTCCGGTCTGCTGCTGCCGGTGGACGCCCACCCGAAGCCGCTGAAGTGGTCCGACGGCACGCTGATGCGCACCCGCATCCAGTCGTACGACTCGCCCTTCAGCACCTACCGGACGGACGCCCTCACGCTGCACAAGGCGGACGTCGCCACGAAGATCCCGTCGCTCCCGGGCAACCGGATCTTCAACGACCACACGAACACGTACTACGACGAGACCAACCCCACCTCCGGTGTCCGCGTCACTGACACCAACACCAAGATCGCGATCGTGAAGGAGCCGCGCGACGGCTCGACGATCACGGTGAAGGTCTCGGCCGCGACGAAGTAAAAGGCATTTCCGCAGGTCAAACCATGATCGGCCGCAACCCCCTGGCGGGTTGCGGCCGATCGTGTTTAGGTGCGTGCTGTGACTCTCTTATTGACACTGGTTCTCACGGGGGTGTGACTGCATGGCCGCAGGAGGTTTCTGCAAGCTGCCGAACGGCACGGTGGTGGTGGCGTTGAACCTGCCCCGACCGCCCGCCGCGGGCAGCGGCTCGGTACGCGTGCTCGTGCACGCCCAGAACCGCGCCCGCGCCCTGACGCGGCTGCGGAACCTGGGCATGCGGGCGGTGTACCTGCGCGGCAACGCGGAGCCCCCGACCCCGGACGAGATCACCGCGGTCCTGCATCATCCCGACGGCCTCATATGGCGCACGGCACCCGGCGCGGACGCGTGTGCGGCCGAGCTGTGGCATCCGATCCGGGCGCTGATGCGGCGTACGGCTACACCGCAGGGGTTTTGAGTATTCGGCTGGCGTTTGATGAGCCGCTGCGGGTTCGTTGTGGCTTGTCGCGCAGTTCCTCGCGCCCCTGAGGGAGGGCGCCGGAGCCTTTGGTCTAGACCACCGGCTTGCCGCTCAGTTCCACGCCCGCTGCGCTCAGCTCCTCCAGGGCGCGCTCGGTGGTCTCCTCGGCCACGCCGGCCGTGAGGTCGAGCAGGACCTGTGTACGGAAGCCCTCGCGGGCCGCGTCCAGGGCGGTGGCGCGGACGCAGTGGTCGGTGGCGATGCCCACCACGTCGACCTCGGTGATCTCGCGGGCGCGCAGCCAGTCGCCCAGCGTCACGCCGTTCTCGTCGGCGCCCTCGAAGCCGCTGTACGCCGCCGCGTACGCCCCCTTGTCGAAGACGGCGTCGATCGCGCCGGAGGCGACCGCCGGGGCGAAGTTCGGGTGGAAGCCGACGCCCTCGGTGCCCGCCACGCAGTGCGCGGGCCAGGAGTGGACGTAGTCGGGGTTGTCGGCGAAGTGGCCGCCGGGGGCGATGTGGTGGTCGCGGGTCGCCACGACGTGGCGGTAGCCGGCGGGAGCCTGCCCGATCAGCTCCGTGATCGCGGCGGCGACGTCGGCTCCGCCGGACACGGCGAGGCTGCCGCCTTCGCAGAAGTCGTTCTGCACGTCTACGACGATCAGGGCGCGGCGCATGTCGGTGTCCTTCTGCGAGGCGCTCCGCGGGGAGCGGTTCGTAGTCTGCGGGTGTGTGGGGGCCGGTCGCGCAGTTCCTCGCGCCCCTTGAGGGGGCGCCTACGCGGAACCGAGCCTGAGAGTTCGAGGGCATGGCGGGAGGGATGCGATTGTGGCCGTTGCATTCCCGCTCCTCGTCCGTTCATGCCCGTTCGGGCTCGGCGTGGCCTGAGGTGGGCCCCCGGGCGTTGCCCGGATCCGGTCCCACGTGGCTCATACGTACTCGGTCGGAATGACGGCTTCCCCGCGGGAGAGCTGGGTCGCGGAGAGGGGCAGGTTCGCGCGGGCCGCCGCGTGCCGGTCGCGTACGACGTCCAGGGGCTCGCGGGCGAGGACCTGGCCGCCCTTGACGAGTTCCACCAGGAGCTGACGGTCGCTGAGCTCGGCCGGGACCGCCCCGAGGCCGATCACCTCGGCCTCGGCGACCCCGTACGCGTCGAGCCGCCGCGCGGCCCATTTGCGGCCGCCGATGGACGTCTTGCCGCCCGTCGACTTCTTGGCCACCGGAACCAGCGGAGCCTTCGGGTCCGCCGACTCGGCACGGGCGACGAGCTTGTAGACCATCGAACACGTCGGATGGCCGGATCCCGTCACCAGCTGGGTACCCACTCCGTACGCGTCCACGGGCGCCGCGGCCAGCGAGGCGATCGCGTACTCGTCCAGGTCCGAGGTCACGATGATCCGGGTGTCCGTGGCGCCCAGCTCGTCCAGCTGCTGGCGTACCCGGTGCGCCACGAGCAGCAGGTCACCGGAGTCGATGCGGACCGCCCCCAGCTCGGGCCCGGCCACCTCGACGGCCAGCCGGACGGCCTCGGCGACGTCGTACGTGTCGACCAGCAGCGTCGTGCCCCGGCCGAGCGAGTCCACCTGGGCCCGGAAGGCGTCCCGCTCGTTGTCGTGGAGGAGCGTGAAGGCGTGGGCGCTGGTGCCGACGGTCGGGATGCCGTAACGGAAGCCCGCGGCCAGGTCGGAGGTGGTCGTGAAGCCACCGACGTACGCCGCCCGGGACGCCGCCACCGCGGCCAGCTCGTGCGTGCGGCGGGCGCCCATCTCGATCAGCGGGCGCTCCCCGGCGGCCGAGGCCATCCGGGAGGCGGCGGCCGCGATCGCCGAGTCGTGGTTGAGGATGGAGAGGATCACGGTCTCCAGGAGCACGCACTCGGCGAAGGAGCCCTCGACCCGCAGGATCGGTGATCCGGGGAAGTACACCTCGCCCTCGGGGTAGCCCCAGACGGCGCCGCTGAAGCGGTAGGAGGCCAGCCATTCGAGGGTCGGCTCGTCCACCACATGGCGCTCGCGCAGGAAGCCGAGGACGTCCGCGTCGAAGCGGAAGTTCTCGATCGCGTCCAGCACCCGTCCGGTCCCCGCCACGACGCCGTAGCGGCGGCCCTCGGGCAGCCGGCGTGTGAAGACCTCGAAGACCGAGCGCCGGTCGGCGGCCCCGCCCTTGAGGGCGGCCTGCAGCATGGTCAGCTCGTAGTGGTCCGTGAAGAGCGCGGTGGAGGGAACATCAACCGGCAGCCCTAGGTCCGCTGCGTTCACTTAGGGTCTCCTCGCGATGACACAGGGGGCACCCCCAGGTCGGCCGGGGGTCCGGGGGTTGTCCCCCGGGAATAGCGGCATGGCAACGGATGGTACTCCCTATCTCGTCACTCTGACGATTTGTGGGCTCGTTTGGCCGGGTACCCACCTGTGGTGGCAGCATGGGCCGTGTGACGGCTCCCGCACCCCTAGAGACCGAAAAAACCGAGTCGGCGGAGGAGGTCTTCGCCGTACCCGAGCCCGACGTCCCCTGGGTGACCATCGTCCACAACGACCCGGTCAACCTGATGAGCTACGTGACCTACGTCTTCCAGTCGTACTTCGGCTACCCGAAGGACAAGGCCACCAAGCTGATGCTCGACGTCCACCACAAGGGCCGGGCCGTGGTCTCCAGCGGCACGCGCGAGGAGATGGAACGCGATGTGCAGGCCATGCACGGCTACGGTCTGTGGGCCACCCTCCAGCACGACCGGAAATAGGCCGGTGAGATCCGGCCCGACCGGCAGTTGCCCGACGCCCGCGCAGTACTGGAAGTAGCGACGCACCTGATGCCAGGACACTTCGAACCGCTCCCCGGCGGCGGCGCGGCCGTCGCGCTCGACGAGGTCGAGATCTCGATCATCCGCTCCCTCGCCGTACAGCTCCTGGAGCTCATCGGACCGGGACCGGGCGAGGACGCCACCGACGACCCGCTCGCCGAGCTGTTCGCGGAGGGCCCGAGCGAACCGCCCTCCGATCCCGTGCTGAAGCGGCTCTTCCCCGACGCGTACAGCGGGCCCGACGTCGAGGCGAACTCGCCCGAGCAGGCCGAGGAGCAGCGCGCGTACTCCGCGGAGTTCCGCCGCTTCACCGAGAACGACCTGCGCGCGGCCAAGCGCGAGAACGCGCTCACGGTGATCCGCTCCCTGGACACGCTCTCGGCCGTGGGGGAGGGCGGCGCGGTCCTCAAGCTCTCCGCCGAGGAGTCCGAGCAGTGGCTGCGCGCCCTCAACGACCTGCGCCTGGCCATCGGGTCCCGCCTCGACGTCGTCGACGAGGAGGACACCGACCTCCTCTACCGGCTGCCGGACGAGGACCCGCGCAAGCCGATGGTGATGGCGTATCTGTGGCTGGGCGGCCTTCAGGAGACGTTGGTTGAAACGTTGATGTCCTGACACATTCCGTTCGCTCAGCGGACGCTCAAATCCGAATAACGATCACGTCACCGTGACCGCGCCCTATGGGGCGCGGTCAGACTTTTGTCCGGTTCTCCCTGTGGTGTGCGCTACACGCGCCTCAGTTGATCAGTGTTGCGGCCGTGATAGATCTTCACGACCGCCCGGCGGGACGCCACCCATGTCCGGCCGGGTGCGCCACCGGCCGGCGGATCGCCGACCAGGCACTGAGCGGTCTCGGGGAGACCGCGCGGCGGGCCCGGGGAGCCCGCTCAGCTCCATTCAATCCGGGGGGACCGGGACCCGATCCGGAGCCGACGACGGCTCGGATCGGCATGGAGAAAGGCGCACCAGACATGACCTCGGTGCAGGTCGGCAAGAACGACGACGGGCACGACCGCAAGGGTGTCGTGGGCAGCGAAGCCCCCGGAGAGGGGCATGCCCCCGAAGAGGGCTACGAACGCGGCCTCAACAGCCGTCAGGTCCAGATGATCGCGATCGGCGGCGCCATCGGCGTCGGCCTCTTCCTGGGGGCCGGGGCGAACATCGCCAAGGCGGGCCCCAGTCTCATCCTCATGTACGCCCTCGCGGGCGTCATCATCTTCTTCATCATGCGGGCCCTCGGAGAGCTCCTGCTCTACCGTCCCGTCTCGGGCTCCTTCGCGGAGTACTCCCGCGAGTTCCTCGGCCCGTTCTTCGGCTACTTCACCGGCTGGACGTACTGGCTGATGTGGGTCGTCACCGGCATGGCGGAACTCACCGCCGCCGCGATCTACGTCAACTACTGGTTCCCGGCGATCCCGCGGTGGGTCACGGCCCTGGTCTTCCTGGTGGTCCTCTTCGCGGCCAACCTGATCTCGGTGAAGCTCTTCGGCGAGATCGAGTTCTGGTTCTCGATGGTCAAGGTCACCGCCCTCATCGGCATGATCGTGATCGGCCTGGGCGTCCTCACCTTCGGCTTCAGCTCCGCGGGCGACTCGGCCGCCGTCTCCAACCTCTGGGCCTTCGACGGCTTCTTCCCCAAGGGCATCGGCTCGTCCCTGATGACGCTGCAGGGCGTGATGTTCGCGTACCTCGCCGTCGAACTCGTCGGCGTCACCGCCGGTGAGTCCGAGAACCCGGAGAAGACCCTCCCCAAGGCGATCAACACCCTGCCCTGGCGCATCGCCCTCTTCTACGTCGGCGCCCTCACCGTCATCCTCTGCGTCGTGAAGTGGACCGAGTTCGCACCGGGGGTCAGCCCCTTCGTGGAGGCCTTCGCGAAGATCGGCATCCCGGCGGGCGCGGGCATCGTGAACTTCGTCGTCCTCACGGCGGCCCTGTCCTCCTGCAACTCCGGCATGTACTCCACCGGCCGCATGCTGCGCACCCTGGCGGACAACGGCGAGGCCCCCAAGGTCTTCAACAGGCTGTCCTCCGCCAAGACGCCCGCGCTCGGCATCACCGTCTCCATGCTCTTCATGGGCATCGGCGTGATCCTGAACTACATCGTCCCCGAGAAGGCCTTCGGCTACGTCACCTCGGTGGCCACCGCCGCCGGCATCTGGACCTGGCTGATGATCCTGATCAGCCACATCCTGTACCGCCGCGCGGTCGACGCCGGGCGCCTGCCCGCCTCGTCCTTCCCGGCCCCGGGCGGTTCGAAGCTCAGCTGGGTCGCGGTCGTGTTCCTGCTCTTCGTCACCTGCCTCATCGCGTACGACGCCGACTCCCGCGTCTGCCTCTACGTGATGGCCGGCTGGGCGGCGGCACTGGGCATCGGCTGGGCCGTGCTGAAGTCGCGGAACCCGGAGGTCACCGAGCGCCGCGACCCGGAGTTCGAGAAGATCGGCTGACGGACCTCGCACAGAACATGTGGGGCTCGTGGCCCAGCATGTGGGCCGCCCCGTACCACCCTTCGGTACGGGGCGGCCCTTCTGCTTATCCTGACGACCATGCTGACCATCACCCAGGCCCTCGTCGACCAGATCGTCGCGCACGCGCGCCAGGACCACCCCGACGAGGCGTGCGGCGTGGTCGCCGGCCCGGAGGGCACCGGCCGCCCCGAGCGGTTCATCCCGATGCTCAACGCCGCGCGCTCGCCCACGTTCTACGAGTTCGACTCCGGCGACCTCCTCAAGCTCTACCGCGAGCTGGACGACCGCGACGAGGAACCGGTCGTCATCTACCACTCCCACACGGCCACCGAGGCGTACCCCTCCCGCACCGACATCTCGTACGCGAACGAGCCCGGCGCGCACTACGTCCTGGTCTCCACGGCGGACGCCGACGACGCCGGCCCCTTCCAGTTCCGCTCGTTCAGGATCCTGGAGGGCGAGGTGACGGAGGAGGAGGTCACGATCGTGGAGACGTACTGATCCCACGTTCTGATCAGACGTACTGATCCCGCATTTCGGTCAGAATTCATCCAGTATCTGAGATCACATTCCAGTACCCGGACCGGGAATCGATACGATGACCCCATGGTTTCCCACGACGTGAGCGACAAGACCCCGGGCATGCTGCTCGTGGCACGGTTGCACGTCGACCTGTGCAGGCTGCAGAGCGCCATCTGTACGCGCTGAACCCTGCCGCCGTACGGCCGTGAGCCGCGGCGTCTCACAACGCTCACCCGCTTCTCCGCGCCGCCGCGCGCCCACCGACTGACTGACTCACTCCCGACAGGAGCCCACAGCCATGGCCATCGAGGTCCGCATCCCCACCATCCTCCGCACCTACACCGACGGGCAGAAGGCCGTCGAGGGCGGCGGGGAGACCCTCGCAGCCCTCTTCGCCGACCTGGAGACCCGTCATGCGGGCATCCAGGCCCGCATCGTGGACGGCGGCGAGCTGCGCCGCTTCGTGAACGTCTACCTGAACGACGAGGACGTGCGCTTCCTCGACGGCATCAACACCAAGCTGACCGACGGCGACAACGTCACGATCCTGCCGGCCGTGGCCGGCGGCATGGTCTGACCGGCATCGGGCTCTGATCGCTGATGCGTTACGACTCCCCGCTGGCCGCGGTGGGCAACACCCCTCTGGTGCGCCTGCCGCGGCTCTCGCCGTCCGCCGACGTCCGCATCTGGGCGAAGCTGGAGGACCGCAATCCGACCGGTTCCGTCAAGGACCGGCCCGCGCTCCACATGATCGAACAGGCGGAGAAGGACGGCCGGCTGACGCCCGGCTGCACGATTCTGGAGCCCACCTCCGGCAACACCGGCATCTCGCTCGCCATGGCGGCGAAGCTCAAGGGCTACCGCATGGTGTGCGTCATGCCCGAGAACACCTCCCAGGAGCGGCGGGAGCTGCTCGGCATGTGGGGCGCCGAGATCATTCCGTCCCCGGCGGCGGGGGGTTCGAACACAGCGGTGCGGGTGGCGAAGGAACTGGCCGCCGAGCATCCCGACTGGGTGATGCTCTACCAGTACGGCAACCCCGACAACGCGGGTGCGCACTACGCGACGACGGGTCCGGAGATCCTGGCCGACCTGCCCTCGGTCACCCACTTCGTCGCCGGACTCGGCACCACCGGCACCCTGATGGGCGTGGGCCGCTTCCTCCGCGAGCACAAGCCCGACGTCAAGATCGTCGCGGCCGAGCCGCGGTACGACGACCTTGTGTACGGGCTCCGGAATCTCGACGAGGGATTCGTGCCCGAGCTGTACGACGCGTCCGTCCTGACGACCCGGTTCTCGGTCGGCTCCGCCGACGCCGTGACGCGTACGCGGGAGCTGTTGCAGCAGGAGGGGATCTTCGCGGGGGTCTCCACGGGGGCGGCGCTGCATGCGGCGATCGGCGTCGGCAACAAGGCCGTGAAGTCGGGCGAGCCCGCCGACATCGTTTTCGTCGTGGCCGACGGGGGTTGGAAGTACCTCTCCACGGGTGTCTACACGGCTGCCACGACGGAAGAGGCCATTGAGACTCTGCAGGGGCAGCTCTGGGCTTAGCCGGGTTTTTTTCGCCCCCGCCGCCCCTACCCATTCCCGTCCTTCTGGGGCTCCGCCCCAGACCCCGAGGGGTGCGATTTCGGGTGCGGGTTCGTTGTGGCTGGTCGCGCAGTTCCCCGCGCCCCTGAAAGATTGCGCAGTTCCCCGCGCCCCTAGGTCTTTAGGGGCGCGGGGAACTGCGCAATCTTTTAGCCCCTCCGGCGTTTGAGGAGCGGGGGTTCGGGGGCGGAGCCCCTGAGTAAGTGACGGGAATGGGTAGGGGCGGCGGGGGCGAGGAAAAGCCCTAGCGGGGGAGGTTGCGGACCTGGTCCCAGATCGATGGGTCCACCGGGCCCACCCGGCGGCGGAAGTCCCGTACCGGCAGCCCCCGCAACTCATCCGTTTCGAGGAAGCTGGCCCGCCCCCGGGCGTCCCCGACGGAACCGGGAGGCAGCGGAATCACCCCGGCCCGCCGCTCGTCGTGGTTCTTGCTGGTGATCTTGGCGACGACAGCCGTACGGCCCCGCACGGACAGAACGAGACAGGGCCGGTCCTTCGCCCCGGGCCCGTCCTCGTACGGAACGTTCGCCCACCAGATCTCGGCAGGCCGCGGACGAGAAGCACGAGAAGGCCGACGGAACCCACCCCGGCCCCGCGGCCGGCCCGGCGGGCGACCGGTCGAACGGCCCCGCCCGCCCGAAGACCCCCGCGGCCCCCGCCGTCCCCGTCGCCCCCACCCGTCCACCACCGTCGCGACCCCCGCCAACAGCACCACGGCCACCAACGCGAGCCACCACGACGTATCCATGGACATGACGGTACCGGCGTGACCGGGCCCACGTCCGGCCACCCCGCTGGCCCCCGAACCGGTGACACCGCAGGTGAGTTCCCCCACAACAGCCCTCGACGGAGGAGCGACAGGACCTTTTGCGCCTTACGCTCGACGGACCGCACGACCCCCGTCTTCATTCCCCGCCAGCGGAGGTTTCTGCTTTATGAAGCTCACCGTCGTCGGCTGCTCGGGGTCGTTCCCGTCCGCGGAATCGGCCTGCTCGAGCTACCTCGTCGAGGCCGACGGCTTCCGGCTGCTTCTCGACATGGGCAACGGTGCCCTTGGCGAGCTGCAGCGCCACTGCGGTCTCTACGACCTTGACGCGATCTTCCTCAGCCATCTGCACGCCGACCACTGCATCGACATGTGCGCGTACTTCGTCGCGCGCTACTACCGCCACGACGGCGGCCGCTGCGATCCGATCCCCGTCTACGGACCCGAGGGCACGGAACAGCGCCTGACCACCGCGTACGCGGACACTCCCTCCGCCTCCTCCATGAGTGAGGTCTTCGACTTCCACACGGTCAAGCCGGGTTCGTTCGAGATCGGCCCGTTCTCGGTGCACACCGAGAAGGTGAGCCACCCCGTGGAGGCGTACGGCATCCGTGTCGAGCACGGCGGCCGGGCTCTCACGTACTCCGGGGACACCGGCGTGTGCGACACGCTCGACGAACTCGCCCGGGACACCGACCTGTTCCTCTGCGAGGCCGCGTTCACCCACGGCAAGGAGAACATCCCGGATCTCCACCTCAACGGCCGCGAGGCCGGCGAGACCGCGACCCGCGCCGCGGCCCGCCGTCTGGTCCTGACCCACATCCCGCCGTGGACGGACCCCCAGGCGAACCTCGCCGACGCCCGAGCGACGTTCGGGGGGCCCGTGGAACTCGCCACACCGCGAGTCACGTACGAGATCTGAAGTCACGTACGAGATCTGACGTCGTCCGTACGCAGCACAAGGCCCCCGGAGCCGATCGGCTCCGGGGGCCTATGTCATGCCTCAGGCCTTGGTGCTCAAGCCTTGGTCCTCACGCCTTGGTGAGGTCCTCGACCTCCTCGTCGGGCTCGCGGCCCGGCGTCGCGAGGTTGAACCTGATGATCGC
This sequence comes from Streptomyces sp. NPDC050988, assembly GCF_044456225.1. Classification (NCBI taxonomy): domain Bacteria; kingdom Bacillati; phylum Actinomycetota; class Actinomycetes; order Kitasatosporales; family Streptomycetaceae; genus Streptomyces; species Streptomyces sp. NPDC050988. The sequence continues at coordinate 170,441 of NZ_JBITFQ010000005.1, forward strand.
GAAGCGGAAGGTCACGTAGTAGATCGCCGCGAAGACCAGGCCGATCGGGATGATCATCCATGGCTTGGTGGCGAGGTTCCAGTTCAGGAAGTAGTCGATGGCACCCGCGGAGAAGCTGAAGCCGTGGTGGACGCCCAGCGCCCAGGTGACGGCCATCGAGATCGCGGTGAGGACCGCGTGGATCACGTACAGGACCGGCGCGATGAACATGAACGCGAACTCGATCGGCTCGGTGATACCCGTGACGAAGGAGGTCAGCGCGAGCGAGACCATCATGCCGCCGACGGCCTTGCGGCGCTCGGGGCGGGCGCAGTGCGTGATCGCCAGGGCGGCGGCCGGGAGCGCGAACATCATGATGGGGAAGAAGCCCGTCATGAACTGACCGGCGGTCGGGTCGCCGTGGAAGAAGCGCGGCAGGTCACCGTGCCAGACGGCACCGGCGGAGTCCGTGTAGGTGCCGATCTCCTGCCAGGCGACGGTGTTCACGAACTGGTGCATGCCGACCGGCAGCAGCGCGCGGTTGATGGCGCCGAAGATGCCCGCGCCGACCGCGCCGAGGCCGGTCATCCACTCGCCGAAGTTGGTGATGACGTCGCCGATGGGCTCCCAGACGAGGCCGAAGAAGACGCCGACGGCGGTGCCGATGAAGGCCATCAGGATCGGTACGAGACGGCGGCCGTTGAAGAAGCCGAGCCAGTCGGGGAGCTTGGTGCGGTGGAAGCGCTGCCAGGTGACGGCGGCTATCAGGCCCATCACGATGCCGCCGAGGACCTTGGGGTCGTTGTAGGTCGCGGCTACGTCCGCGCCCTTCTGGACCTTGGCCTCGCTGATCGGGAACGCGGTGAGGACGTTCTTGTAGACGAGGAACCCGACGAGCGCCGCGAGCGCGGTGGAGCCGTCCGACTTCTTGGCGAAGCCGATGGCGATGCCGACGCAGAACAGCAACGGCAGGTTGGCGAAGACCGCGTCGCCGGCGGTGGCGAACACGGACGCGACCCTGGTCCAGCCGAGCCCGTCCGCGCCGAACACATCGGGCTGGCCGAGACGGAGCAGGATGCCGGCGGCCGGCAGCACGGCGATGGGGAGCTGCAGGCTGCGGCCGACCTTCTGCAGGCCCTGGAGCAGGCCGGATCCCCACTTCTTCGCGGGGGCCGCCGGAGCTGTGGCGGTGGTCATGGTTCCTCCATGTGCAGGGTGCTGCCGGGGACGGGAAGAGAACGGAAGTGAAGTGCACGGGGGATGGACAGCATCCACGTGGTCTACACCACTCAGTGGTGTAGACCTGTTGTAGCACGGTGAAGGTGAGATAAGGAACCCGCGGTTTTTGTGGCCTGGGCCATACGGAATCAAGTGCCCGCAAGCATGAAAAAGCGCCCCATAGGGGGCGCGGGGCGATCGCAATTTGCGGCTCCGCCGCGGGGCGCGAACGGCCACGACGGTCCGCGGACTGTGAACCGGCCTCGTATCCCCCCAGGAAAGCGGAGCGCCTACGCCTTCGTCACGTCCACGACCTCGTCCTCCGGCTCCCGGCCGGGCGTCGGCAGGTTGAACTTTGTGATCGCGAACCGGAAGACCACGTAATAGACGACGGCGAAACACAGGCCGATCGGAATGATCGCCCAGGGCTTCGTGGCCAGATTCCAGTTGATGACGTAGTCGATCAGGCCCGCCGAGAAACTGAAACCGTCATGCACGCCCAGACCCCACGTCACCGCCATCGAGACGCCCGTGAGGATCGCGTGCACCGCGTACAGCGCGGGCGCGATGAACACGAAGGAGTACTCGATCGGCTCCGTGATGCCCGTGACGAACGACGTCAGGGCGATCGACATCATCAGGCCCCCAATTTCCTTGCGACGGTGGGGCTTTGCGCAGTGCGCCATCGCCAGACACGCGGCCGGGAGCGCGAACATCATGATGGGGAAGAAGCCCGACGTGAACTGCCCCGCGTCCGGGTCGCCCGCCAGGAACATGTTGATGTCGCCGTGCACGACCGTGCCGTCCGGCTTCGTGTAACTGCCGAACTGGAACCACATGGGCACGTTCAGGAACTGGTGCAGCCCGATCACCAGCAGCGCGCGGTTGGCGACACCGAAGAGGCCCGCACCCCACGAACCCAGGCTCACCAGCCAGTCGCTGAAGTCCTCAAGGCCCCGGCCGATCGGCGGCCACACCCACAGGCACAGCGCCGCGAACGCGATCGCCACGAACGCCATGATGATCGGCACGAGACGGCGGCCGTTGAAGAAGCCGAGCCAGTCCACCAGCTTGGTGCGGTGGTAGCGCTGCCAGAAGTACGCCGCCAGCAGCCCCATGACGATGCCGCCGAAGACACCCGGATTCTGGTAGGTGAACACCGCCACCGTGCCGTCGTCCGCCTGACAGCCGGCCGCCACCACCTTCGCCTGCTCCGCACAGTCCTCCGGGAACTGCCGCAGCACGTTGTAGTAGACGAGGAACCCGGCCACCGCCGCGAGCGCAGTCGAACCGTCGGCCTTCTTCGCCATACCGATCGCCACGCCGACGCAGAACAGCAGCGGCAGACCGAGCGATCCGTCCAGCAGCGCGCCACCCGCGCCCGCCATCACCTTGGAGACATCCGTCCAGCCGAGACCGTCGGCCCCGAACACGTCCGGCTGGCCCAGGCGGTTGAGAATGCCGGCGGCCGGCAGTACGGCGATGGGCAGTTGGAGGCTGCGGCCCATCTTCTGCAGGCCCTGGAACAGATTGCTCCAGCGGGCGCGTGCGGGCGCGGCGGCGCTGTCGGCACTCATCGGCGGTCCTCCTGCATCCTCCCGCGCCCCTCCACCGGCCTCCCGCGGCCCTCCCGCACCCCCGGGAACGGGGCCGGGTTTGGCGGCCGTTGAAAACTGGTGTAGACCAGTCGGCGAACGGTTGCGCTGTCGTGTTCGCCATCATTCGGTACGGGTGACGTGACCGCTCGCGAAGATGGGCCAACTGTGGGTTACTGCGACAAAGCGGTTCGGATCAGGGAGTAGGACATGGCCAGCAAGGCTGAGAAGATCGTCGCCGGGCTCGGCGGCATCGACAACATCGAAGAGGTCGAGGGCTGCATCACCCGGCTGCGCACCGAGGTCATCGACCCCAGCAAGGTCGACGAGGCCGCCCTGAAGGCCGCGGGCGCCCACGGCGTCGTCAAGATGGGCAACGCCATCCAGGTCGTCATCGGCACCGACGCGGACCCGATCGCCGCGGACATCGAAGACATGATGTGAACCCCCCGACTCCGGGCCCCGGCCCGGGGACCTGAGGACTCACTCCTGAGGGGCCGCTTCCGTTACCCGGGGCGGCCCCTCACCCGTATGCGACTAGGCTCGACGCCATGTCTCGAATCGACGGCCGCACGCCCGAACAGCTCCGCCCGATCACCATCGAACGCGGCTGGAGCAAGCACGCCGAGGGCTCCGTCCTCGTCTCCTTCGGTGACACGAAGGTCTTCTGCACCGCCTCCGTGACCGAGGGCGTCCCGCGCTGGCGCAAGGGCAGCGGCGAGGGCTGGGTCACCGCCGAATACTCCATGCTCCCGCGGGCCACCAACACCCGCGGCGACCGCGAATCCGTCCGCGGCAAGATCGGCGGCCGCACGCACGAGATCAGCCGCCTCATCGGCCGCTCCCTGCGCGCCGTCATCGACTACAAGGCACTCGGCGAGAACACCATCGTCCTCGACTGCGACGTCCTCCAGGCCGACGGCGGCACCCGCACCGCCGCCATCACCGGCGCGTACGTCGCCCTCGCGGACGCCATCACCTGGGCCCAGGGCAAGAAGATCATCCGCGCCGGCCGTCAGCCCCTCACCGGAACCGTCAGCGCCGTCTCCGTCGGCATCGTCGACGGCGTACCCCTCCTCGACCTCTGCTACGAGGAGGACGTCCGCGCCGACACCGACATGAACGTCGTCTGCACCGGCGACGGCCGCTTCGTCGAGGTCCAGGGCACCGCCGAGGCCGAACCGTTCGCCCGCGAGGAGCTCAACTCCCTTCTCGACCTGGCCGTTCTGGGCTGCACGGAACTCGCTGTCGCCCAGCGCACGGCACTTGATACGGTCCTGGAAAGGTAAAGGACACACCAAGACGGCCTCCTGTCACGGGCAACCACGGCACCGGCCGCCGCGTCCCTACGAGTACGGGCGTACGGCACACCGCTGTACGCCCGGCCAGCACCAAACGGGGCCTTGAGGCCTACGCAACGGGGCCCTCGGGCCTGAACAACGGGAGGACCGTTCCATGGCCGCGAGCCGCCGCCGAGCACGCCGCACCACCGCCATCGCCGCCGCCGTGGCAGCCGTCGCGCTGACGGCCGGGCTGACCACCGGCTGCGACGCCGTCAACAAGGCCCTGGACTGCGTCCAGACCGCCGACACCATCGCCGACAGCGTCACCGACCTCCAGCAGGCCGTGGAGAACGCCGCGAACGACCCGACACAGGCCGACGAGGCACTCGACTCCATCGACAAGAACCTCGACACCATCGGCGACAAGACCGACGACACCGACATCAACAAGGCCGTGGACGACCTCCAGAAGGCGGTCACCAACGTCCGCGACTCCATCAAGAACGGCGACGAGACCCCGGACATCAGCCCCGTCACGGACGCGGCCGGCGAACTCACCAAGGTCTGCACGCCGTAGCGGCGGCGGCAGCGGTAGCAGTAGCAGTAGCAGTAGCAGTAGCCGCACCGCCGGTAGTGGCAACGGCCGTCCCGCCGCGGGTGAGCGGGCGGCCCCGCGGGTGGGTGACTGGTTCCGCCGCGGTGGGCGGCCGGTTCCGTCGCGGGTGGGTGACTGGTTCCGCCGCGGTGGGCGGCCGGTCCCGTCGCGGTTGGATGACTGGTTCCGCCGCGGGTAGGTGGTCGGTTCCGTCGCGGGTGGGTGATCGGCCCCGCTGCGGGTGGTGAACGGCCGGTCCCTCCGCGGGTGGTGAACGGCCGGTCCCTCCGCGGGTGGTGAACGGCCGGTCCTCCGCGCGTGGTGAACGACCGGTCCTCCGCGCGCGGTGAACAACCGGTCCTCCGCGCGCGGTGAACGACCGGTCCTCCGCGCGCGGCAGGCGATCGCGGGCACCGGCAGGCGATCAGATCATGGACGCCCGTGGGCGATCGCAGGCATCGCGCGAGCAGTACGGCCCGGCTGGCTAGGGTGAGCACCATGACCCGCCTGATCCTCGCCACCCGCAACCCCGGAAAGATCACCGAGCTGAGGGCAATCCTCGCCGCCGCAGGTCTGCACCACGACCTCGTCGGCGCGGACGCCTACCCGGAGATCCCCGACGTCAAGGAAACCGGCGTCACTTTCGCCGAGAACGCCCTCCTCAAGGCGCACGCCCTCGCCCAGGCCACCGGCCTCCCGGCCGTCGCCGACGACTCGGGCCTGTGCGTCGACGTCCTCGGCGGCGCCCCCGGCATCTTCTCCGCCCGCTGGTCCGGCACCCACGGCGACGACCAGGCCAACCTCAGGCTCCTCCTCGCCCAACTCGGCGACATCGCAGACGAACACCGCGCCGCCCACTTCGCCTGCGCCGCCGCACTCGCCCTCCCCGACGGAACGGAACGCGTGGTCGAGGGCCAACTGCGGGGTACGTTGTGCCACGAACCCACCGGCTCCAACGGCTTCGGCTATGACCCGATCCTCCAGCCCGACGGCTACACCCGCACCTGCGCGGAACTCACCCCCGAGGAGAAGAACGCCATCAGCCACCGGGGCAAGGCGTTCCGCGGACTCGTACCGGTCGTACAGGAATTGCTGGGTTGACCCCCCTCCCGGGACCCCGACTACTCCACCCCGCCGTACGACCGCAGCGCCACCCGCGCGTCCAGGTCGATGCCGTTCACGCCCGCCGGGGCCGGTAGCCGAAGGACCTTGTCGAGCACGCGGCCCAGTCGGCCGCAGCCCGAAGTGCCCGGCGCCGCAAAGCGGTTGTCCGCAACCCCGAAGGCGACGACCAGCGGATCCGGCGAGACGACCCTCGGCGGATCCGTCTCCTTCAGCACCAGGTGGACCGGGGCCGCGTCGGTACCTATGGAACAACCGCGCGGGACCCCTGGCCCGGATATACGGAACGTCAGATCCAGCTCGCCCCGCCGCTCGTCGTTGGACTCGAAGTCCGAATACCCGCCGTACCGAGGCGTGATCGACAGAGGTGTGCCCCGAACTCGCAGGGGAGTGGCGGCCATCGCCCCGAACACCTGACGGAACTCGCCGCCGACCGTGCCCTCCGCGAAGGTGATCGCCAGGGGCCGGTCGATCGGCACATCGACGCGACCGAGGGTCAGATGCCCGGTGGCGGTCATGGCCTCGCACCGCCACTTCGCCGGATCCGCGCCCTCGGGAAGCTCGGAGAGGTTCGGGCAGTCCGCGAAGCCGAGCTGCCGTGCGTCCACCCCGAGGTCGGGGCCGACACCGGCGTCGGCGTGCACGGGACCCGCAGTCGCCGCGCCCGTGCCGGCGGCGAGGGCCAGGGCGGACAGTGCCATGACGAGACGTCGGGCGCGAAGCATGAAGGACCTCCTGGTGAATGGCGGACGGGCGGGAGGGTCCCGCGATGTCGATGCCCACGCCTCAAGGATTGCAGCCATTTCTCTGCAATGGAAGGTCTGCAGAGAAAATTCTGCAGACTTCACTCTGCAGAGGTTCGGCTGTGTGGCGGTAGGCTGACCCCATGAGCGATGAAGGCGAGCCCGAGCCCAAGCCCGGGCCGGAGGCCGACGCAGGCGCCGACTCGGGTGCCGAACCGGGTGCCGAACCGGGCGGCGAACGGCGTACGACCAGCGACCCGGCGGCCCTCAAGGCCCTCGCCCACCCGCTACGCCTGAAGATCCTCCGCCACCTGTCCGTCTCCGGCCCGGCGACCTCCACGACCCTCGCCGCCGCCCTCGGGGAGAACACCGGCACCCTCAGCTACCACCTGCGCCGCCTCGAACGCGGCGGCTTCATCGAGGACGTACCGGAACGGCCCAACAGCCGTGAGCGCTGGTGGCGGGCGGTGCGAGGACTCGACGTACGCAGGCCCGCGCAGGATGAGATGACCGACGGCGAGCGGGCGGTCGCTGGGGCCCTGGACCGCATGCGGCTGGACGAGGACATCGAGCTGGCCCGCCGCTTCACCGAGGAACAGGCCGAGTCGGACGGCTGGATGCGCGGCTCCCGGGGCCTCAGTCACCTCACCAAGGAAGAGGTGACCGCCTTCCACGACGCCTACCTCGACCTCCTGACCCGCTTCGCCCGGGGTCCCGAGGACGCCCCACCAGACGCCAAGCCGGTTCTGCTGCGGTGGTTCGCGCTGCCGGCTGAGTGAAGGTCCCCGCTTGGTGCTTGCGCGGCGAAGGCCCAGCTCGCGGGGTGCCAGCTGGGCCTTCTGCCTTGGTGCGCCCGGTCGGATTCGAACCGACAACAGCTGGTTCCTAGGACCAGTCTCTCTGCCAATTGGAGTACAGGCGCGCGTACCGCGCCCCACTTTACTGGGCGCGGCACACTGTCGGTAAGGAGAGTCCCGGTTACGAGGTTCGCCGTCGGCCCCCTCGGCACCAGGTGCTGGTGATCGCGTGGCAGTTGGGGCACAGCAGCCGCAGATTCTCGGGGCGATTGTCGCACCAGTCTCCGTTGCTGTGATCGACCTCCAGCGTCATCGGTTTGCCGAGCCATTCCGGGACGGTGCCGCATCTGGCGCACTGTTCAGGTACGCCGATCTCGCGAAGCGCCCACCGCAGCTGAGCGGTCTTCGTCCGCCGCTCACCGTTGTGCTTGACCAGCAAGTCTTCCGGCCGTTTCGAAGGTGTCGGCCCAGGCTTTCCACGCTGATGCCCCTGGCCCAGGAAGTGCGCGGTGTCGATTCGGTACCTATCGACCAGCTCTGGGAACAGCGCGCGCAGGCGGGTGTTGTCCGGGCGCTGCAGCAGGCGAAGGGTCCCGGCTATCGAAGTCGACTGGGCAACTGCATGCCGCAACTCGCTCTCACTCGGTAGGCCCTTTGGCCTGTCTCGGCCTTTGCGGGGGAAGTGGGAGACGTCGATACCGAAGTGCTCGAAGCGACGGTACAAGTGCCGCCGTAGGTTGCGGTACGGCCGGGTGTCGAAAAACGCGATGACTGCCTCGATGTCGGAGCATTGTTCGGCTGCTTGGATCAACCGCTCACGGGTGTACCGGACGTCATTGCTCACGCGACGTCACTCCGGTGGCGCCCAATACTGCGACCTCGGTAAGTGTCCGTCGTGGAGTGGCAGTTGGGGCAGAGTAGCCGGAGATTCTTGATCCGGTTGTTCCGCCAGTTGCCGTCAATGTGGTCTACCTCAAGGGGCAGTGGCTCTCCTTGCCAGACCGCCTCGATGCCGCAGAGCGCGCAATGTTCGCTGATGCCGAGTTCGCGCATGGCCCTCTTGAGCCGACTGCTAGGCGTGCGCTTGGCGTGTGTCGAGGAGTCCTCCACGAGGATCTCTTCGGATGTTCGGCGGCGAGCGTTGTCCCGCCCTCTCTCTGTACGAACCGCTCCTGTGAAGTGTGAGGTGTCCAGGCCATACGCCTTGATGCGCCGAGTGATGTGAGTGTGGTGGCCACCGACACCGTCGAGCCCGAGTAGACGCAAGACCTCTGAGACGCTCCTCGACGCTGCGACTGCTGGCTCCATAAGCTCTCTGGTCCACCGCCACCCTTCTCGTTCGAAGTGGGCTGTACTCACCCCCAACCTCTTCATGCGCGCTCGGATGTAATCACGCGTCGAACTCTTCGGATCCACCCCCAACTTCCCCAACGCCTCCGACAACGTCCGCGACGAACTCGCAGCCTCCGCCAGGCGCTCCCTGGTGTACGGGCTGACCGGCATGGCTCCCCTCCGTTCCGGCCGCTTGTTCGCGACCTCGTACGGAGTAACGAACCGTTTATCGGATGGTCACGACCGGAATACGGAACGGCCCGCGCCGCTTGTCGCGGGCGGGCCGTTCCGGTGTCGGTGGTGCAGGGAGCCGCAACTCAGGTCCTCAGATACTCAGTTCCCCGGAGCTGGGCCCCTCAGATCCCCAAGTCCTTGATGATCTTCGCCACGTGCCCCGTGGCCCGGACGTTGTACAGCGCCCGCTCCACCTTGCCCTCCTCGTCCACCACGATCGTGGAGCGGATTACGCCCATGTAGGTCTTGCCGTAGTTCTTCTTTTCGCCGTAGGCGGCGTACGACTCGGTGACCGTCTTGTCGGGGTCGGCGAGCAGGGTGATCTTCAGGTTTTCCTTGTCGCGGAACTTGGCGAGCTTCTCGGGCTTGTCGGGGGAGACGCCGATGACGTCGTAGCCCGCGCCGGCGAGGAGTTCGAGGTTGTCGGTGAAGTCGCAGGCCTGCTTGGTGCAGCCGGGGGTCAGGGCGGCCGGGTAGAAGTAGACGATGACCTTGCGGCCCTTGCGGTCGGCCAGGGAGACCTCGTTGCCGTCGGCGTCGGGCAGGGTGAAGGCGGGGGCGGTGTCGCCGGGCTGGAGTCGCTCGCTCATCTCGTGGGGTCTCCTTGCGAGGTGGTGGATACGCACCCGAGCGTAATGGGGGTGCCGGGCGGTGCGCGGCGTGCGGAGCTGACAGACTGTCGACCAGAGAAAAGGCCGAAGAGAACAGGCCACGGGAAGAAACGACCACGACCACGGAGGCAGCGCGTGTCGGACACGTCGAGCACGCCGGACACCAGGACTCCGGCGCAGATCGAGGCGGACATCAAGCGCCGTCGCGAAACTCTCGCCGAGACGCTCGACGAGATCGGTGTGCGGGTGCACCCGAAGACCATCGTCGGGGACGCCAAGGCCAAGGTGGCGTCCAGCGTCGACCACACGCTCGGGCGCGCCTACGTCGGCGTCAATCGCGTCGTCGGCGATGTGAAGGGCCAGTTCGTGACGGAGGAGGGGGCGCCGCGTCTTGACCGCATCGTGCCCGTCGCCCTCGTCGTGGTCGGAGTCGTCGGACTGCTCACCCTGAGCACCAGGCGCCGCAGGGGCTGACCCGCCGTCACTCCCACCCCCACCCCCACCCCCACCCGCACCCGCGAGCCCATCCCCGGTCGCACCCCACGTACGTACGAACCGTGTGAAGGCAGGTAGGTTCGAGACGTGAGCGCCAATCAGGACAAGCACAGTAACCATCACGACAAGTTGCCCATCCGGATGCTCCACGACCGTGTGCTCGTGCGGCAGGACACCGCCGAGGGCGAGCGCCGGTCGGGCGGCGGCATCCTGATCCCCGCGACGGCGGCCGTGGGCCGGCGGCTCGCCTGGGCCGAGGTCGTCGCGGTCGGGCAGAACGTACGGACCGTGGAGCCGGGCGACCGCGTCCTGTACGACCCGGAGGACCTCGCCGAGGTCGAGGTGCGCGGCACCGCGTACGTACTGATGCGCGAGCGGGACCTGCACGCCGTGGCGGCCGACCGCTTCGAGGGCTCCGAGGACTCAACCGGCCTGTATCTCTGAAACAGAAGTCGAACCTGCGCCTCTGAAACAGAGGTCGAAAGAGACAGCAGGGGCTGGTGACCATCGTCACCAGCCCCTTTTCCCTGCCCTTTGCTAACTTGGAAGGACCCCGACGAGACGCGCCGTACCGGGACTCGCAAAGACGACGCACCCCTGTTGATCAACGCCTGTTGATCCGTTCGCGGAGGTGCCTCATGGCCTGGGTCCTGCTCGTCGTCGCCGGTCTGCTGGAAGTCGGCTGGTCGATCGGTATGAAGTACACCGACGGTTTCACTCGGCTCGTGCCGAGCGTTCTCACCGGTGCGGGCATCGTCGCCAGCATGTTCCTGCTGTCGTACGCGGCGAAGACGCTGCCCATCGGTACCGCCTACGGCGTCTGGGTCGGCATCGGCGCGGCCGGGGCGGCGGTGTTCGGCATGGCGGTGCTGGGTGAACCGGCGACCGCCGCGAGGATTTTCTTCGTGTGCCTGTTGCTGGTGTCAGTGGTGGGGTTGAAGGCGACCTCCGGTCACTGAGCGCCGTGCGGGGCATGCGGGACAGGAACTGCGGGCCGTCCGTGGCTGGTCGCGCAGTTCCCCGCGCCCCTTATGGGGCGCCCCTCCTCAGGCCGGTGGGAATGGATCTACGGGAAGCCGCCGAACGTCGTCCCCGTGCCCCCGTCCTCGCCCCCGCCGTCCGTCGTTCCGCCGTCGGTCGTCGTGCCTCCGTCGCCGGTGGTGCCGCCCGCGCCGTCCGTACCACCCGTGGGGAAGCCGGTGCCGCCGCCCGTGGTCGCGCCTCCGGTGGTTGTTCCGCCATCGCCCGTGGTGCCTCCGTCGGTCGTCGTCCCGCCGTCGCCGGTGGTGCCGCCGTCCGTGGTGGTGCCGCCGCCCGTCTGGCCCTCGGTCGCGGGGGTCTCCTCGCCGCCGGTGGTCGTGCCGCCGTTGTCCTGTCCGGCGTCCGTGCCCGGCTGGTCCTCGTCGGGGTTGGCCGGGGGGAGCTGCTGCTCCTCCGCGCCGTCCTGGAGCCGCAGGTCGAACTCCTGGGCGGAGGTGCCCTTCAGGGCGGCCTTCGTGTACTGGGCCCAGATCTGCGCCGGGTAGCCGCCGCCGTTGATGCGGGGCTGCCCGAGCGCCCCGTACAGCGGCTTGTGCGCGCCCGTGTCGGGGTCCTGGCCCATGATGGCGACGACCGTGGCGAGGTTCGGGGTGTAGCCCGCGAACCAGGCCGCCTGGTCCTCCTCCGCCGTGCCGGTCTTGCCCGCCGCGGGCAGTCCGGCGGCCTGCGCGGCCGTGCCGGTGCCTCCGTCGACGACGCTCTGCAGGACCGAGGTCGTGGTGTCGGCGGCCTCGCGGCTCACGGCCTGCCAGGTCTTGCGCTCGGGCAGGTCCACCACGTCCGCGCCGTCCTTGGTGATCTTGTCGATCATCGTGTACGTGCCGCGCTTACCGTGGTTGGCGAGGGTCGCGTACGCCTCCGCCATGTCGAGGACGCTGGCCGTGGCCGGGCCGAGCGCGATCGACGGGGACGCCGTCAGGTCGGGGGTGTCGGACGGGATGCCGAGTCCGACGGCCGTCTTCTCGACCTTCTCCGGATCGACGTCCACGGCCATCTGCGCGTACACGGAGTTCACGGACTTGTCCGTGGCGGTGCGGACCGAGATCTGCCCGTACGAGACCTGGTCCTCGTTCTCCGGGGCGTACGTGCCGCCCTCCCAGCCCTGTACGGGGCGCTTGTTGGTGCCGTCGTAGACGGTGTTCGGGGTGATCGTGCGGCCGTCCTGCGTGGTCGAGTCGTTCTGCACGGCCGCGGTGAAGACGAACGGCTTGAAGGTGGAGCCGACCTGGTAGTCCCGGCGGGTCGCGTTGTTGTAGTACTGCTTCGTGTAGTCGATGCCGCCGTACATCGCGAGGACCCTGCCGGTCTTCGGGTCGATGGAGGCGCCGCCCGCGCGGACGTAGTTGTCGACCTTGCGGTCCTTCTTGTCGAGCTTCTCCATCACCTGGTCGTTCACGGCCTTCACGAAGGCGTCCTGCTTGGGCTTCTGCAGGGTGGTCGTGATGCGGTAGCCGCCGGCGTTCAGCTCGTCCTCGTCGAGGATCTTGTTGTCGGTCAGGTAGTCGTTCACGGCCTTGACGATGTAGCCGCGCTGTCCGGACATGCCGGCCGCGATCACCGTCTGCTTGGGCTCGGGGAACTTGATGCCCGAGCGTTCCGAAGCGGTGATCCACTTCTTCTTGACCATGCCGTCGAGGACGTAGTTCCAGCGGGCCAGCGCCGCGGGCTTGTTCTCGGGGTGGGCGACGACGTCGAACTCGCTCGGCGCGTTCAGCAGCGATGCCAGATAGGCGCCCTGGCCGACCGTCAGGTCCTTGGCGTCGACGCCGTAGTAGGCCTGGGCGGCGGCCTGGATGCCGTAGGCGTTGCGGCCGAAGTAGCTGGTGTTGAGGTAGCCCTCCAGGATGTCGTCCTTGCTCTTCTCGCGGTCCAGCTTGATCGCGATGAAGAACTCCTTCGCCTTCCGGGTGACTGTCTGCTCCTGGGCCAGGTAGTAGTTCTTCACGTACTGCTGGGTGATCGTCGAGCCGGACTGCTTGCCCTTGCCCGTGGCGGTGTTCCAGCCGGCCCGGATCATCGCCTTGGGGTCGACCGCCGACTCGCTGTAGAAGTCGCGGTCCTCGGCGGCCAGCACCGCGTGCTGGGCGTCCTTGGAGATCAGCCCCAGGTTCACGTTCTCCCGGTTGACCTCGCCGTCACGGGCGAGCTGGCTGCCGTCCGAGTACAGATAGACGTTGCTCTGCTTCATCGCCGCCGAGTTCGCGGCCGGGATCTTCACCAGGTAGTAGCCGAGCGCGAACGCGCCGATGAGCAGCAGGAGCCCGGTGAGGACCGTGCCGAGCACCATCCGCCAGGTCGGGATCAGGCGCCGCCATCCGGTGCGCTTCGGTCGCTTGGGCTTCTTGCCGGGTGTGTCCGGTGCCGCCGCCGTGGCGGGTCCCGGTTCCCTCGGTGCCCAGCCCTCGCTCGGCTGCTGCGGCTGCGGCTGGTCGTTCATGTTGTGCCGGACTCCCGTTTCGCGTCATACGTCTCGTACGCCCTCGTACGCCTTGTGCGCCCCTCCTTGAAGACTGTCGCACCCGGCGATTCGTTCCCCGTACGTGGCACGCGTCCCGGGAAGAAAATGCGTGGCACGCGGTACGGCCCCCGGGCTAGGCTCCTGCGCTTTGGCTCGGAACGGTCGAAGGGGGCCCGACGTGGGGACTTGGCGGTTGTACGCGGCCGTCGCGACGGGTGCGTTCCGGCGGTACGCGACCTACCGGGTGGCGACCGCCGCGGGCGTGTTCACCAACACCGTCTTCGGGCTGATCCTGGCGTACACGTACATCGCGCTGTGGGACGAAAGGCCTGGCCTCGGCGGGTACGACCAGTCCCAGGCGGTGACGTACGTGTGGCTCGGGCAGGGGCTGCTCGCGGCGGTCGCGGTGATGGGCGGCGGCTTCGAGGACGAGCTGATCGAGAGAATCCGTACGGGTGACATCGCGATCGACCTGTACCGGCCCGCGGACCTCCAGATGTGGTGGCTGGCGGCCGACGCGGGGCGGGCCGCGTTCCAGTTGCTGGGGCGTGGTGTGGTGCCGATGGCGTTCGGGGGGCTCGTGTTCCATCTCGCGCTTCCGGCCGATGCCGGGACCTGGCTGGCGTTCCTCGTCGCGGTCGTCCTCGGGGTCCTGGTGAGTTTCGCGATCCGCTATCTCGTGGCGCTGCTGGCTTTCTGGTTCATGGACGGGGCGGGTGTGCAGCAGCTGGCGGTGCTCGCGGGGCTCTTCTTCTCCGGGATGACGCTGCCGCTGAACGTCTTCCCGGGCGCCCTCGGAGAGCTGGCCCGGGCGCTGCCCTGGTCGGCGCTGCTCCAGGCACCGGCGGACGTGCTGCTCGGCGAGCGCACGGGCCTCGCGCTGCTGCGGACGTACGCCTTCCAGGCCGCGTGGGCCGTCGGGCTGCTCGCGGTGGGCCGGCTGGTCCAGTCGGCGGCGACGCGCCGGGTGGTGGTCCAGGGTGGCTGACCTTCGGGAGCAGCACGACGTGCACCGCGGCTTTCCGCCGGCCGGTCGCTCGCGTGTGGTGGACGGGCTGCGGGCCTACCGGCTGATCGCCTGGATGTGGATCCGCTCGACGATGGCGTATCGCGCGTCCTTCGCGATGACGGTCTTCGGCAACTTCGCGGGGACCGCGCTCGACTTCGTCACGATCCTGCTGATGTTCTCGCGGGTCGACGAGCTCGGCGGCTACACGCTGGGCGAGGTGGCGTTCCTGTACGGGCTGTCCAGTGCCGCGTTCGGCCTCGCCGATCTGGCGTTCGGTTCGGTGGAGCGGCTCGGGCAGCGGGTGCGCGACGGCACGCTCGACTCGCTGCTCGTACGGCCCGCGCCGGTGCTCGCGCAGGTCGCCGCGGACCGGTTCGCGCTGCGGCGCCTCGGCCGGATCACACAGGGGCTGCTGGTCCTCGGGTACGCGCTCCTCGTGGTCGACATCTCCTGGACGCCGCTGAAGGTGCTGCTGGTGCCGGTGATGGTGGTCAGCGGGGCCGCCATCTTCGCGGCGGTGTTCGTGGCGGGCGCGGCCTTCCAGTTCGTGGCGCAGGACGCGTCCCAGGTGCAGAACTCCTTCACGTACGGCGGCACCACGCTGCTGCAGTATCCGCCGACGGTCTTCGCGAAGGACCTGGTGCGCGGGGTGACGTTCGTGCTGCCGCTGGCCTTCGTCAACTGGCTGCCCGCGCTGTACGTGCTGGACCGGCCCTATCCGCTCGACCTGCCCGAGTGGGTCGCGTTCCTGCCGCCGCTGGTGGCGGTCGTCTGCTGCGCGCTCTCGGGGTTCGCCTGGCGCGCGGGTCTTCGTTCGTACCGGAGCACGGGGAGTTAGCCGCACATGAACACGCAGACGGACGTCGATCACGGCGGCGGCGACGCCGAGGGCTTCATTCACCTCGACCGCGTCGAGAAGGTCTTCGACGTACGCAAGAAGACCGGCTTCATGCGCAGTGAGCGGCGGCAGGTGCGGGCGGTCGACTCGATCTCCTTCACCGTGGCGCGCGGCGAGATGGTCGGCTACATCGGGCCGAACGGCGCGGGCAAGTCCACCACGATCAAGATGCTCACCGGCATCCTCACCCCGAGCGGCGGCCGCCTCCGCGTGGCGGGTATCGATCCGTCCCGCGAGCGCACCCGGCTCGCGCAGCGCATCGGGGTGGTGTTCGGACAGCGGACGACCCTGTGGTGGGACCTCCCGCTGATCGACTCGTACCGGCTGATGCACCGCATGTACCGGATCCCGGACGCCCGGTACGCCGAGAACCTCGACCGGTGCGTCGAACTCCTCGAACTGGGCGAGCTGTTGGACGTGCCCGTACGGCAGCTGTCGCTCGGGCAGCGGATGCGCGGGGACATCGCGGCGGCGCTGCTGCACGACCCGGAGGTGCTGTACCTGGACGAGCCGACGATCGGGCTCGACGTGGTCAGCAAGGCGAAGGTGCGCGAGTTCCTGCGGCACCTCAACGCCGAGCGCGGCACGACCGTGCTGCTCACGACCCACGACCTGACCGACATCGAGCAGCTGTGCCGGCGGGTGATGGTCATCGACCACGGACGTCTGATGTACGACGGGCCGCTGACCGGGCTGCACGAGATCGGCGAGAGCGAGCGGACGCTCGTGGTGGACCTGGAGCGTGAACTCCCGCCCATCGACGTCGAGTCGGCGCGGGTGGTGAAGGTCGAGGGGCCGCGGCAGTGGCTGGCGTTCCCGGCGGCGGAGTCGGCGGCGCCGCTCGTGGCGCGGATCGCGGCCGCGTATCCGCTGGTGGACCTGTCGGTGCGTGAGCCGGACATCGAGGCGGTCATCAGCCGCATGTACGCGGAGAAGGCGACCTCGTAGGCTTCTGTCCATGACGGACGAACTCCCCGATGAACATCCCGACGGGCTTCCCGAACTGCGCGCCTCCGACGCCGATCGTGAACAGGTCGCCGAAGTGCTGAGGGACGCCGTCGCGGAGGGGCGCCTCGACATGGAGGAGTTCGAGGAGCGTCTTGAGGCGACGTACAAGGCGCGTACGTACAAGGAGTTGGCGCCCATCACGCGGGATCTGCCCGCGCCCGGGGTGACTCCGCCCGCTCCCACCGTCTCCATGGCCAAGCAGCCCGCGGGGGCGGGCGGCTGGGCGGGCCGCATCGTCGGCGGTGACGGTTCGTCCCGGTGGGGCGTCGCGGTCCTGGGCGGGTTCGAGCGCAAGGGGCGCTGGACCATGCCGAAGCGGTTCAACTCCTTCGCGTTCTGGGGCGGCGGTGTCATCGACCTGCGCGAGGCGAACTTCGCCGACGGCGAGGTCGTCGTCAACTGCGTCGCGATCATGGGCGGGATGAACGTGATCGTGCCGCCCGGTGTCGAGGTCGTCGTCCGCGGCATCGGCGTCATGGGCGGCTTCGACCACCGCGAGGAGGGCGTCGAGGGCGACCCCGGCGCACCGCGGGTCGTCGTCACCGGGTTCGCCTTCTGGGGCGGTGTCGGTGTCGAGCGCAAGCTGACCAAGGCCGAGCGGCTCCGGCAGAAGGAGGAACGGCGGCTGGAGAAGCTGGAGCGGAAGGCCGCGCGGCAGGAGGAGTTGGAGGAGTCCCGGCGCCGGGCCCTGGAGGGCTCCGGCGCCGGCGACTTGGACCACCGGGACTCGTTGGACGATGCGCGGTCCATTCACCGGGCGGCGATGGAGCAGCATCGGGAGATGATGCGGGAGCATCGGGAGGCTCGGCGGGAGGAACGGCGTGAGCGGCGGGATGATCGGCGGGATCGCCGCGAGCGGGATTGAGCCTTGGCCCTGGCGCTCCCGCAGGTGGTTGTTGTCGGGTGCGGGTCCGTCGTGGCTTGTCGCGCAGTTCCCCGCGCCCCTAAAAGACTAGGGCGCTGCCCCCGCGCCGCACCAAAAAGGCCAGGGCGCTGCCCCTGCGCCCCTGAAGGGGCGTCGCCCCTGTCGGAGCGCTCACAGCTCGGCCGGGACCGATCCCTTCAGGTCGTCCAGGTTGAAGACCTCTGCCATGCGCTTGTAGCCCTTGTCGCTGGGGTGGAGGTGGTCGCCGGAGTCGTAGTCGGAGCGGAGGCGGCGGGGGTTGTAGGGGTCGCGGAGTGCCTTGTCGAAGTCGACGTAGGCGTCGTAGACCTTGCCGGCGCGGATCTGGGCGTTGACGGCCTGGCGGGTGTCCTCCAGGTGCGGGCGGTAGCCGCGGTGGCCCTGGAAGGGCATGAGCGTGGCGCCGACGACCCGCAGGCCCCGGGCGTGGGCCAGGCGCGTCAGTTCGCGCAGTCCGGCGGTGATCTTGTTCGCGTCGGTCTGCTGGGGCGTACGGAGGATGTCGTTGACGCCGAGGGCGATCACGACCGCCCTGACGTTCGTACGGCCGAGCACGTCACGGTTGAAGCGGATCAGGCCGCTCGGGTTCTCGGCGGGCCGGCCGAGGCCGCTGCCGA
This sequence comes from Streptomyces sp. NPDC050988, assembly GCF_044456225.1. NCBI lineage: Bacteria > Bacillati > Actinomycetota > Actinomycetes > Kitasatosporales > Streptomycetaceae > Streptomyces > Streptomyces sp. NPDC050988. Next base: position 188,380 of record NZ_JBITFQ010000005.1, read on the forward strand.
GGACGCGGTTTCCGCTGATGCCCTGGTTGACGACGCTGTAGCGGGGCCCGTCGGAGTTCTCGCGCAGCCGGTCCGCCAGGACGTCCGTCCAGCGCCTGTTCTCGCCCACGGACGAGGTCGAGCCGTCGGTGAGCGAGTCGCCGATGACGACGACCGTGCCGTCCGACTCGTTGCTCAGCACGTCCAACGCGGTCACGTAGCGCCAGTACGGCGTCTGCCCGGTGTACGCGGTGCCGGTCACGTCCTCCGTGAGGTCGCCCTCGGCGGTGTACGAGATCTGCCGTGCCTGCGTGTGGATGGTGACCGGCCCGGACGGGGTCGGCGAGTACGTCGTCACCAGCACGTCCGTGTCGTGCGGGACGAGCAGGCGCACGGCGTCGCTGACCACCTGCTGCCCGGCCGGCACGATCACCGACGGGCTGCCGCGGAAGGTGAGGCGGCGCATGGTGCCGGCAGCGGCGGCGGGGTTGTTCGCGGCGGCCGCGACGGCGACCGAGGCGTGAGTGATGCTGAGCGGCTGCTGCCCGTAGAGGTTGGACAGGGTGATCCGGACCGCGGTGCCGCCGACGCCGACGTGCACCACGTTGCGTACCGAACGGCCCGCCATTCCGTTGGCCTCGGTGCCGGGCTCCGCCCCGGACGGGGACGCCGACCAGGCGCCGACCCAGGTGCCGACGGACGCGGGAGCCGCCGAGTTGTGTGGCGTGCCGCCGCCCACGAGCGGCTTCTCCTCACCGTCGTCGGCGGCGACCCCGACGTATATGGCGGCTGAGATGACCACGACTACGGCGACGATCGCGGCCAGCAAGGCATAACCGTGACGCTTGGTCATGCGGTGCAAGTCTCCTCGGGCAGTGGGAGCCCGAGGCTCCGATGTGATGACCCCATGATGAGGCATGGCGTGGGGGGAAGCAGACAGGGCCCCCATTGCCCCCGCCGCCCGTATCCATTTTTTTCTGGCCCCGCCCGGCAAGACGCCGGGAACTCCTGTTCCGTTCCAGTAGTCGGTCAGGTTGGGACAATGTGTGCGGGGGACAGGGAACGGGTGGAGCGGATGGAAAGCGCGAAAGCGGATCAAACGGATGGAGCAGGGCCCGAAGGGCAGCATGCCCGGCCCGGCGGTGTGGCGAACCGCACGGTGCCCGGGCGCGCGATGAACTCGTTCAGCCCCGCGGACGAGGAGAAGTTCCGCGGGGTGCGCCGGATGAAACTCACGGCGACGGGCATGCTGCTGTTCGTCGCCGTCGTGTACGTACTGGCCAAGTGGGCCGGGAACTCCGGCGCGGGTGCCTGGACGGGCTATGTCGCGGCGGCCGCCGAGGCCGGCATGGTCGGCGCGCTCGCCGACTGGTTCGCCGTCACCGCGCTGTTCCGGCACCCCCTCGGGATCCCCATCCCGCACACCGCGATCATCCCCACCAAGAAGGACCAGCTCGGCGTCTCCCTGGGCGAGTTCGTCGGGGAGAACTTCCTCTCGCAGGACGTCGTACGGCAGCGGCTGCGGTCTGTGGGCATCGGCAGCCGCCTCGGTGCCTGGCTGGCCCATCCGGAGCACGCCGACCGGGTGACCGCGGAACTGGCCACCGCCCTGCGCGGCGCCCTCGCCGTGCTGCGCGACTCGGACGTGCAGGCCGTCGTCGGCGAGGCCATCAACCGGCGGGCCGACGCCCAGGAGATCGCCCCCGGCATAGGGAAGATGCTGGAGAAGGTCGTCGCGGACGGCGGCCACCGGCGGGTCGTCGACCTGATCTGCGTACGCGCCCACGACTGGCTCGTCTTCCACAACGACCAGGTGATGGACGCCGTACAGGGCGGCGCCCCCGGCTGGACCCCGCGGTTCGTCGACAAGCGGGTCGGCGAGCGCGTCTACAAGGAACTGCTGCGCTTCGTCACCGAGATGCGCGACATGCCCGCCCACCCGGCGCGCGGCGCCCTCGACCGCTTCCTCACCGACTTCGCCTCCGACCTCCAGTCCGACACCGACACCCGCGCCCGGGTGGAGAACCTCAAGCGGGAGGTCCTCGGCCGTGGTGAGGTTCAGGACCTGATCACGTCCGCCTGGTCCTCCGTACGGCAGATGATCGTGTCCGCGGCGGAGGACGAGCGCAGTGAGCTGCGGCTGCGTGTTCGTGCCTCGCTCCTCTCGCTCGGGGCGCGGATGGCCACCGACGCGAAGCTCCAGGCCAAGGTCGACGGGTGGGTCGAGGGGGCCGCGGTGTACGTCGTGACGACGTACCGGGACGAGATCACCTCGCTCATCACGGACACGGTCGCGGGCTGGGACGCCGAGCACACCTCGAAGAAGATCGAGGCGCATATCGGGCGTGATCTGCAGTTCATTCGGATCAATGGCACGGTGGTTGGCTCGCTGGCGGGGCTTTTGATTTATGTGGTGTCCCGGGCGTTGGGGGCGTAGCGCTCCGCGGGGTGCGTGGGTGTGGGTTGCGGGTGTGGGGTGGGTGTGGGTTGCGGGTTCGGCTGCGGGCCCGGTGGGGGCTGGTCGCGCAGTTCCCCGCGCCCCTAAAGATTGCGGAGTTCCCCGCGCCCCTAGACACTGCGCAGTTCCCCGCGCCCCTGCACCGGCCCCGTGAGGAGTGGCAGGTGAGAGGGGCGTGGATCCGGGGGCGGAGGAGGCGAGCCATGGCCGTCACCGAGGCCGATACCGGCACTGTCACGACTGCGGTTCCCGCCCGGCTGGACCGGCTTCCGTGGTCGCGCTGGCACTGGACCATCGTCATTGGGCTCGGCACGGTGTGGATCCTCGACGGTCTTGAGGTCACCGTCGTCGGCAACATCGCCGGCCGGCTCTCCGAGTCCGGCAGCGGGCTGCCCATCTCGGCCGCTCAGGTCACCGGTATCGCGGCCGCGCTCTATGTGGCCGGGGCCTGTTCGGGAGCGCTGTTCTTCGGCCGCCTGACGGACGTCTCTCCCCCCGCCCGCAGGCGAGATCACCATCCACCAGCGCAAGAGCATCGGGTTCCTCACCATCGGGCGCACGGTCTTCTCCACGTACCGCAAACGCGCCGTGCTCGGCCTCTCCCTCTTCATCGGGCAGGCGTTCCTCTACAACGCGATCACCTTCGGCTTCGGCGCGATCCTCACCACGTTCTTCGACGTGCCGACCTCCGACACCGGCTACTACTTCGCCGTCATCGCGGCCGGCAACTTCCTCGGCCCGCTGCTGCTCGGCAAGCTCTTCGACACCGTGGGCCGCCGGATCATGATCTCGTCCACCTACCTGTTCTCCGGCATCCTGCTCTTCGCCACCGCCTGGCTCTTCGACCGCGGCTCGCTGAGCGCGACGACGATGGCCGCCTGCTGGTGCGTGGTCCTGTTCTTCGCCTCCGCGGGCGCCAGCAGCGCGTACCTCACGGTCTCCGAGATCTTCCCCATGGAGACCCGCGCGATGGCCATCGCCTGCTTCTACGCCATCGGCACCGCGGCCGGCGGCATCAGCGGACCGCTGCTCTTCGCCGACCTGACCAGCACGGGCGTGGTCGGCGACACCGTGCTCGCCTTCCAGATCGGTGCCGGGCTGATGTGCGCGGCGGGGCTGGTCGCGGCGGCACTCGCGGTACGGGCGGAACGGCGGTCGTTGGAGGACATCGCCCGGCCGTTGTCGGAGGCGGCTTCGCCGTCAGCAGGGGCGAAGCCTTCCGGGCCGGCGCCTTCGGGGGCGACGGCCTGGGCCGCCCGTCCGGGTCCCTGGGCCACCGGCCCGTACGGCTGTCGGGCAGCTCTCCCGGATTCCCCGACGCCCGTCGGGTGACCTGCGAGGATACGCCGTGTCACCGTTTCCGGAACGACGCAGCGACGTGACGACGCAGAGCCGCGACGACGACGGGAACGCGCGTCGAATCGGAGGACGAGATGACGACCTACCCCCTGGACCCGGAGCTTGCCGCGGTCGTGCCCATGCTGCCCCGGGCCGACACCTCGGACCTCGAAGGCGCCCGGGCCGAGATGCTCGTCGGCATCACCGCGGCCCTCGAGGAAGTGGACGCCACCGGCGTGGACGTCTTCGACGTGGTGGCGCCCGGGCCGGAGGGCGCCCCGGACGTCCTCCTGCGCGGCTACCGCCCACAGGGCGTCGAGGGCCCCCTCCCGGTGATCTACGACATCCACGGCGGCGGCTTCATGCTGGGCAGCGTCGAATTCGACCACGGCATCAACGTGTCGCTCGCACGGGAACTGGGCGCCGCCGTCTTCTCCGTGGAGTACCGGCTCGCCCCCGAGAACCCGTACCCGGCCGGCCTCGAAGACACGTACGCCGGACTCGTCCACCTCACCAAGAACGCCGCCGAACTCGGTGTCGACCCCAGCAGGGTCGTCCTCTTCGGCGTCAGTGCGGGCGGCGGTCTCGCGGCCGGTCTGGCACTGCTCGCCCGTGACCGGGGCGGGCCCGCGATCGCCTTCCAGTACCTCGGCATCCCCGAACTCGACGACCGCCTCGACACGCCCAGCATGCGGGACTTCACCGATACGCCTCTGTGGAACCGGCCCAACGCGATCGTCAGCTGGGACGCCTACCTTGGCAGCGGGGTGCCGGGCGGCCCCGATGTCCCGGTCTACGCGGCTCCCGCTCGGGCCACCACCGAGCAGCTCGCCGGGTTGCCGCCCGCCTACATCTCGGTGATGGAGTTCGATCCGCTGCGGGACGAGGGCATCGACTATGCCCGTGCGTTGCTCGCGGCAGGGGTGAGTGTGGAGTTGCATCTGTTTCCGGGGACGTTCCATGGCTCGGCTCTGGTCACGCATGCGGAGGTCTCCCAGAGGGATGCGGCGGAGGCGGTTGCGGTGCTTCGGAAGGCGCTGAGGTAGCGCCCTTCGAAGCACCGGGTGGGTACCTGTCGTTTGTCGGGTGCGGGTGCGTTGTGGCTGGTCGCGCAGTTCCCCGCGCCCCTAAAAGCGCTGGTGTCGGCGTGGGTCTTGCGCAGTTCCCCGCGCCCCTGAAAAGCGCCGGTGTCGCCGTGGCTCTGACGCGGTGCCCGGCGCGCTAGCCGTCGTCCGCCAACCGCAGCGCGTACAGCGCCAGTTGGGCCCTGAAGCGGTCCCGTGGGTCGCTCAGGCGGTAACCCAGTGCCGTTTCCACTCCTGCCAGGCGGGCGGCGACCGAGCTGTGGTGGAGGTGGAGGTCGGTGGCGGCGTGGCGGAGGGAGCCGGTGCGGAGGAAGGCGGTCAGGGCGGCGAGGGCAGCCGGGCCGCCCTTGCCCTCGGCGAGTTCGGCCAGGGCGCGCACGTCGGGCTGGGCCCGCAGCCGGTCCACGGGGATGTCGGCGAGCAACGCCACCGGCCCGAGGGTGTCGTGGTCGACCACGGCCTCGTCCGGCAGCCCCGCCACATCGACGGCGAACCGCAGCGCGAGCCGGGCCTGCGCCCAGGAGACCCCGGCGTCCAGGGCGGGTGCACTGCCGCCGATCCCGATCCGTACCCCCTCGGTACCGTGCTCACGAAGCAGCGCCCGCAGCGCGTCGGCGGCCGACTCGGCACCCGGCGCCAGCGCCACGGCGAGCGGTCCGACCGCGGCGACCCGCACACCGGGCCGCAGTTCGTGCCGCCCCAGCACGGCCACCGAGGAGGCCCCGGCGACGGCGACCACCCGCAACGGCTGCTCGGGCACCAGACCCAGCAGGCGTAGCGCCCGCGCCCGGTCCTCGACGGCCTCACGTTCCGACAGCACCCGCTCGACCAGCGCCGGGTCCGCCACCTGATGGGGCGCGCTGTCCTGCCCCCGGCCGCCGTGTACGACGCCCGCGGCGATGGCCATCCACTCCAGCACCAGCTCGTCGAAGGGCCCCGGCGCCCCCGCCCGCTCCAGCCACACCCGGCCGCCCGGCGCGAACTCGGCGCTCCCGGAGACCGTGCCGACAGGCCCCGCCGGTACGGTCCCGGCCGGCCCGAACCGCACCACCCGCCCGCCCACCTCAAGGCCCGCCGGACACTCGGCGAGACCCGCCGTGGACCGCACGAGCGACTCGGTGTCGAGCCGCCCGGCCCCGAGCAGCGCCTCGAAGTGCGCGATGACCCGCAGCGCCGCCGCAGCGTCCGCGTCGAGGGCCGACAGCCGTAGCAGCAGTCCCTTCATGACCTGGGAGTCTAGGACGTGGGTGGCGCATACGGGTCGGTCGTACGGGCCGGTCGTGCGCCCCCGTTGCACGGCTGTACGGCTGTACGGTCGGTCCGGAGGAAGGCCCGGCGATCTGAGTACGCGTACTCTGTCGGCCCTGTGTGCGTCTGAGGAACGCTCGTTCCCATGACCCCCATGACCGAGAAGCTGCTGGGCCCGCTGTCGAAGCGCCCCTGGACGGAACGCTGGCTGACCCGCCTGCTGGGTGCCGCCCTGTCCTCGGCGGTGTACCTTCTCTGCCTGCCCTGGGATCTGCGCAACCGCCCCGAGTCACCCGGTTCGACGACCGCGACGACCCCGGTGTCCGTCCTCGGCGTCGCGGCCCTGGCCGTGACCCTGCTCCTCCTGGCCCTGTACTTCGGCCGCCGTGACGCCCTCGCCTGGCCACTGCTGCTGGTGGCGGCACCCCCGGCGACACTCATGTACCTCTCGTTCCGCACGAACCCCGAGCCGCCGGACGCGTCCCTGTGGCCGCTGACCTGGGCGTTCTCCACGCTTGTGATGGCGGCGGGGGTACTCGTCGCCACGTCCGTCGCCCGGCGGTTCAGGGAGGACACGGGGGACTCGACGGACGGGCTGGTGTTCGCCCACTCCTCCTCGGGGGCGTCCTCGGGAGCGGGCGGCGGTTCCCCGGCCGTCAGGCGCCCGTCGTTGAACCCGGGCGGACGATCATGAGGATCGTGACCGTGGCCCAGAGCAGATTGAAGATTCCGGTGAACATGGCGAGCCGGACGGTGGCGCGGGGGTTCGCGGCGACGCCGGTGGATGCGGTGGTGCCGGTGCCGATGCCGGTGGTGGCACCCGCTCCAGTGGTACCGGTGGTGGCACCAGCGCCGGTCGTGTCCGCGGTGCCGGTGGTCGCGTCCGCCCCGGCCGGCGCCTCCACCGCTTCGAGGAGTTCCTCCTGACGCGGCAGCACCAGCGCCAGCAGGACCGCCGCCGCGATCCCGGTCAGGGCCATCGAGGCGATCAGCCAGGCGTCGCCGAGCACGCCCATGCTCATGGCCGTGGCGAAACCGAGGACGGGAACGGCGATGCCGAGGCCCGCGTACACCCGGCAGATCCGGTGCAGCAGCCGTAGCGTCTCCACCGCCCGCTGGTCCCCCGGATCGGCGAGGGCGCGGCGCGCGCCCGGCGGGAACATGCTGGCCGCCACGGTGACGGGTCCGACGGCGACGATCGCGGCCAGGACATGGAGAACGAGGAAGAACTTGGTCACGAGGGGACGGTAGGCGGCGTACCGGATCTTGTGGAAGTGGCGGTATTGCCAGGGTTCAACGGATTCTCGCCAGCCCCACCGCCAGCCCCACGGACAGCCCCCACTGCCGTGCACCAGGCCGACACCCCTGTTGGCCAGAACCCGCGCCACCCCTACTCTTTCGCCATGCACACAGTGGCCGTACTGGTACTCGACCAGGTCATCCCGTTCGACCTCTCCGCGCCGATCGACACGTTCAACTGGGCCCGGCTGCCGGACGGCCGGGCGCCCTACCGGATCAAGGTCTGCTCGGTGGCGGAGGAGGTCAGCGCGGGCCCGTTCTCCGTACGGGCGCCGTACGGTCTCGAGGTGCTGGCCGAGGCCGACACGATCGTCGTGCCGGGCACCGCCGACCCGACCGTGCCGCTGCCGCCGGGCGTGGCGGAGGCGCTGTGCGCGGCGGCGGCGAACGGGACGCGTATCGCGTCGATCTGCGTCGGCGCGTTCATCTTCGCCGCCACCGGTCTGCTGGACGGACAGCGGGCGACGACCCACTGGATCGCGGCCGCGGACCTGGCGGCGATGTACCCGAAGGTGACGGTCGACCCGAACGTCCTCTACGTCGACAACGGCCAGTTCCTCACCTCGGCCGGCGCCGCCGCGGCGATGGACATGTGCCTGCACATGATCCGCCTGGACTACGGCTCGGCCGTCGCCGCACACGCGGCCCGGATGTCCGTCATGCCGCTCGAACGGGAGGGCGGGCAGGCCCAGTTCATCGTCCACGCCCAGCCCCCGGCCCCGGCCGGCACGACGATGGAACCCCTGCTGAGCTGGCTGGAGGAGCACTCCGACCGCGATCTGACCCTGGACGACATCGCGGCCCGGGCGGGCACGAGCGCCCGTACGCTGAATCGCCGGTTCCGCGAACAGACCGGCACCACGCCTCTCCAGTGGCTGCACCTGGCGCGGGTGCGCCGCGCCCAGCACCTTCTGGAGACCACGACCCACCCGGTCGAACGGATCGCGGCCCAGACGGGGTTCGGCTCACCGACGGCCTTCCGCGACCGCTTCAAGCGCGTGGTGGGAACGAGCCCGCAGGCCTACCGGAGAGCGTTCCGGGGAGCGCCGGTGGGATAGGGCGCCCGGCCCTCCCCGGAGTCGGCCCGAAAACCGGGGACGGCCCCGAAAGGAGAAGGAACAAGAAGAAAGACGCCCTCAGCCGCGCCGGTCGGCCACCGCCCAGGACGCCAGCGCCACGGCACCGGCCACACCGAACACCGCGGGCCACGCGCCCACCTTCTTGGCGAGCGGATGCGATCCGGCGAACCCGGCGACGTACGCGACGGTCAGCGCACCCGCCGCCCGCCCGCCGGCCTGCCGCCGCCACCGCTGCGCGGCCGTGGCCCCGGCGGCGGCGAGTACGGCCCCGCCGAGCTGCCGCTTCCCGGTCCAGCGGGCGACCCCGTACCCACCGATGAGCCCACCCGCGGCCACCGCCGCGGCCGGTACCTTCGCCATCACTGCCTCCTGATGCTGCTTCCGGACCGAATCCCGGACCGAATCCCGGACCGAATCCCGGACGGAATCCCGTCCGGAGTCCCGTCCGGAGTCTCGTCCGGAAGCCGTTCGGAATCCCGTCCGGAACCCTGTCCGGTCAACCGAGGCTAACCCGCCCCTACCGGACCCCCGGCACCACCTCTCCCGAGATCGGCAGCCCCAGCCCCGCCACGGCCCGGGAGACCAGCCGGGCCATCTCGACCGCGCCCCGCTCCTGGAAGTGGGTGTTGTCCTGGACCCCGTTCGGGAAGTTCGGGTACTGCCCCGCGGCCAGCCACAGGAAGATCCCCTTGGACCCCTCGATCCCGACCCCGTCGAGGTAGACCCGGCTGGCAGCCGACAGGTCCACCAGCGGGGCGCCCTCCTCCCGCGCGACCGCCTTCGCGGCATCCACGTACGCCGGGAAGGAGACGTTGAACTTCCCCGTCGACGCGTTGTAGGAGCGCCGCGACACTGGCGTCACGACGACCGGGGTCGCGCCCCGCGCCCGCGTCGCCCGGATGTAGTCGTTGCGCAGGTACTCCTTGTAGTCGGCGGGCGAGGTATACCGCTCCGGATTGCTCACGGTCGCGTCGTTGTGCCCGAACTGCGTGAAGAGGTAGTCACCGGCCCTGATCACCTGATGGATCGCCGCCAGCCGCCCCTGCTCGATGAAGGACCGCGAACTCCGCCCGCCTATCGCATGGTTGGCGACGGTGATGTTCGAGCTCAGGAACGAGGACAGCTTCTGCCCCCAGCCGGCCTGGGGGTAGTAACGGGAGTTGTACGTCTGGGCGGTGGAGTCACTGGCGATGTACACGGTGCCGGTCGCCGCCGTGGCGGCAACAGCGGCCCCGGGCAGCCCCAGCACCCCGAGCCCCCCACCCCCAACCACACCCACGGCACCGACAAGAAACCGTCTACGACTGCTCACACTGACATTGCGGCTCATCCGACCATCCCTGCAGAGGAGTTGAGGAACTGTCAGGGAGGGGTCGCAGCCGGGAGGGGAAAGGTTGCCGGGTGTCCCGCAGCCCGCGAAATCCGTACGACACGGGTGTCCACGTGCTGGAAAACTCCAGCCCAACAACAAGGAGTGACACCCCAGTTGGACACCCACACAGGCAACGCAACCACCCCTGACGGCACCCGCCTCGCCTATCGGGACCACCACGCAACCGCGCCCGACCCCGACGCGGAGCCCACCTCCGACTCCCAACGCCCCCCGCTGCTGCTCCTGCACGGCCTGGCGGGTCACATGGGGGAGTGGGACGACCTGCTCCCGGTCCTCCTGGCGGACGGCCACCGCGTGATCACGTACGACGCCAGAGGCCATGGCGCGAGCACGCGCCGCCCGCCGGACATGACACGGGCGTCGGCGGTACGGGACGTGACCACCCTGATCGAGGAACTGTCCCTCCCCACCCCGGTGACCCTCCTCGGCCAGTCCCTGGGCGGCCACACGGCGTTCCTCACCGCGGCCGCCCACCCGCACCTGGTCGACTCCCTGATCCTGATCGAGGCGGGCCCGGCCGGCCCGAGCCCGGACCTCCCCGCCGGGATCGCCGCCTGGCTGGACAGCTGGCCCACGCCGTTCACGTCCTTCTCCTCCGCCGCCGCCTTCCTCGGCCACGAGGCCTGGGCGAGAGGCCTGGAGGAACGGGAGGACGGCCACCACCCCCGCTGGGACCGCGACACGATGCTCGCCGCCGTCGCCGAACTGTCCACCCGCGCGTACTGGCCCGAGTGGGCCCGAGTCGCCTGCCCCACCCTCGTCGTACGCGGCGCGAGGGGCACGATGCGGGAGGCGGAGATGACACGGATGGCGAGGCGGGCACGGATATGGACCGCGGTCATCGAGGACGCGGGCCACGACGTACACCTGGACCAGCCGCGCCGCTTGCACGCGGCGGTAAGGGCGTTCCTCGCGGCGAGGAACACCACATGACCGGTCCCCGGTCCCCACGGGCCGGGCCTACGGCCGCGCGTCCGCCAGCCAAGTCCGCCAGACGTGGCGGCTGTTGGGCACCTCGGGTCGGTCCAGAATCCACAGCACATACCCGGCGTGCAACTGGGCCCAGGGGTTCTCCGAACGCCGGGCGCCCTCCAGCCGTACCCGCAGCGGGTCCCCGTCGACGACCCGGGCGATGCGCACGTACTCGCGGTCCTTGCAGCGGTAGGCACGCCGTACGACGATCTCCACCAGGTCGATCAGCTTGGTCCGGGCGACCGGGTCCTGCCCGACGGCGTCGGTGGCGAGATCCCGGATGAGCCCCTCCTTGGTCCCCCACGCCTTGGCATGCCGGGTCCACTCCTCCGGATACCGGGCCTCCCACTCCAGGAACAGCAACGCGTAGGGCAGCCCGGGCCATTCGGCAAGATCCTCGCCATGCCCTCTGTCCCACATACCGCTGGGCAGCGATTGGCTCCGGGCCCACAGGTACTCCTCGTTGGCCGACCGCAGAGCCGGATCCTCGTACGGATACATCACCCCCTGCCCCTGCAGCGTCCGCAACGTCTCGTTGAACCGGTGCTGAGCCTCCTCGGTCCTCCTCCGTGCGGAGGCCAAGTGGTCGAGCGCCGCGGCCCGTTCGGCCGGGTTGTTCGCGATCAGTCCGTACGCCCATGCCAGCCGCTTGTCCCACGCCCGGGCGTCGTCCATGTCCGCCCCGTGCCCTTTCCCATGCCCCATGGCACAGATCATCCCTGAGCGCGCCGCGCCGCGCTCCTCCGGGCACCGGTACCGGGAGGGGCGGGGTGCGAACAGGGATCTGGGATCAGCCGGCGCAGAGCGTCACATCGACGGTGTCGCCGTTGGCGAGCGCCGCGGTGATGGCGGCGGCGGGAGCGGGCGTCGGCCTCACCGCGACCGGCACTCAGCTTCCACTCGGTTACCAGATCCACACGCACGAGGAACCCGTGCCTCAACTCCGTACGCTGGCTGGCGGGCGTGATCCGCTGCCGGTTCGACTTCGACAAACAGGTGGCCATGAGGCTGGCCGAACACCTGGGCGCTACTCCGTCCGAAACCCTGGAGAGATTCCGACGAGTGGTCCCAAGCAGAACCAAGCCCCCTCTCCCTGCCCTGGCCATGCTGGGCGAGACGATCGTGCACGGAGAGGACATCCGACGCCCGCTGGGCATCGCCCGCGACCACCCGATCGAGACGGTGACGCAGGTGGCCGAGTACTACCGCGGCTCGGACCTGGTGGTCCTGGCCAAGGGACGCATCGACGGCCTGAGCCTCACCGCGACGGACGGCCCCTTCACGACCGGCGCGGGCCCACTGGTCTCCGGCAGCACCTTGGCCCTGGTGATGGCGATGACAGGACGTGCGACGTACTGCGACGACCTGGAGGGCGACGGAGTGGACCTCCTCCGGGCCCGCTGCGAGACGGCGTGACGCGAGGGGGACATGCGGTGGAGGGGCTTCTCCCGCAGGCACATCGTGCAATCGCAGCCGAGCAGGCGCACTCTGGAGGAAGGTGGAAAGCGGAAGGTGGAAGCGGCTGAAGACAGCTGGAGGCAGCTGGAAACAGCGGCTCCGGAGGTGATCGAGATGATGATGAAGACCGCTGTCGGATGGCACATAGAGCTGGAATTCGCCGAGGACGACAACCGCACCCGCGCAGCCGCCCTCGTACGCCTCCCCGACGGAAGCGAGGTACGGGCCCACGGCTACGCGAGCCGCCACCCCTCCGACTCCAACCAGCCGAGGGTGGGCGAGGAGGTCGCCGGCGCCAGGGCCCTCAACGAACTGGCGATGAAGCTCCTGACCAAGGCACACGACGAAATAGACGAGGCCTCGGGCCGCACGTCATACCCGCTGACCTGACCTGACGGGCAGGACAACGGGCAGACCACCGCCTCACCCGCTCACCCGCTCGCTCACTCGCGACAGACGGGCGGGGTGTTGATATACGTGTGCCCGGTCGGCGCGGTCCAGACGGCGTTCCCGGTACGGGCATCTCTGCCGACTCTCCACCCCGGATGATGAGTCTTGAGCCGATGATGCCGCCGACACAACGGCTGAAGATTCTCGGGAGTGGTGGGCCCGCCCCGCTCAGGACGAGCATGGTCAAAAGGCCGCACATGATCGAGATCGCAACGCGAGGCAGGCATCCGACAACTGGGAAACGCACAGTACTGATCCCGAGCAACCACATGCCGAGCAGCCTCCGCCGTCGGCTTGTACGTAAGGGGATCGGTCTTCACGAGCAGCCCACTCGCAGGCTGAACAAGAAGCCGCCGCCATACGGTCCCGCCGGCGAAGGCAATCTCCCGAACCTGCCCGGCGGTGACGGGCCCGTACCCCTTGAGTTCCCCCGGCCCATCATCAAGGCCCATAAGCACATCGAGCGGCACGGTGACGTGGACAACGGCGGCGGCCCTGGAAGGGGCCTCAAGCGCCGCTCCATTCCGCGGCTCGACCACCAGGTCGTACAACGCATCGGCCCGCTTCTGATCCAACGACCGCCCGTCGTCCCCGTACCCAACGACGTACGCCTCCACGACCTGCTCCATCACGGCGGCGCGCTGGGCGGGCAACACGGCCCCGAACAACGCCATCCCATCTTCCTGCGGATAGGACAACAACTTCCGCTCCCGCACACGCTCGTGATGCCGGGCTTCGGCCCCCGCGGGATCAACACGATGAACCTGCCGCCGCACAGCAGCCCGAGTCTGCCCTGCGGCCTGCTGAGGCATCCGCTCGACGAGCGCCCTCTCGACCTCTCCAGCCACGTCCACGGCCAACACGGCACACTGCTCGGCCACGACCCTGGCCTGCTGATAAGAGATCTCCCCGTCGGCGAGCAACCCCAGGGTGACCGGATGCCGACCGCTGAGCAACCGAGCAGTCTCCAACCGCTGGGCGGCAGTGGAATTGGCCAACTTCAGTGCACAGGCCACCTCTTCAACGGCACAGTCCCACTCACCGAGAAAAACGGCATCCATATCCGCACCCACAGCCGGACCATCGGCCGACGACGTCGGCACCTCGGTGTGATCGGAAATAGCGGCCAGCAACTCAACTTGCTTGGCCTGCAACCAAGCCAGATGCCGCTCCACGACGGCAAGCGCATCAATCCGCCCCCGAGGAGAAAGCCACTCACCCTTCAAATCATCAAGAGAGGCAGCAGTCTCAGCACTGGGAGCCTGCTCCCGCAAGAGGGCGGCCCAGGCATCCAAAGACTCCGAGCCCACTCCTCCCTGACCCACTTCGCTCACAGTCAACGCCTTCACCCCCTCCCGCTAGGCCCCGAGACGACACCAACTCACCGCCCCCACCAGGCGAGTTGACTCCTTCAATTCTCCCTCACTCAACGTGATAAGGCCAGGTCAGGCCAAGTAATCGAAAGGGTGAAAGAAAAAACCCCAAGCAGGGAACCCCGGAGGCGCCCCGCACGTACAGAACCCCCCTCTACCCGAAAGCCGCTGAGCCACCCCGGCGTGCCGGCGAGACGCAACCGCGCCCGAAGCCCCGGCCCACCCCCAAGCCCACCAGCGCGCCCCCCAACCCGGGGACCCCACTTTTCCGAGCCGCCCGCTCGCTTCTACCCCGTGATTCCGTGGGCCGAGTCAAGGGTGAAGCGAAGCGAAATCGCCGCAGGCGACGGCCGAAGGCCGCCCTTTACACGGCCCACAGAATCACGACACTGAAAAAGAAGCGGGCGGCCCCACGGCGCCTTCGAAGCTCAGGTTCACCGAGCCCACCGCTCAAAGCACATCACCTGGCAGGCCCATCGCCGACTTGGAATTCATTCACCCATTCCCGCGCCGCCGCAAGATCGAGGGCTGTTCCGACGACCTGGTAGGTGAACCCGTCCCACTCCTCCAGGACGCGCGTCTCGCTGGACCGGAGGTGACCGCCTCCGCCGCTCACGGGCCGGTGGCGCCGGTACTGGTCCATCGGCGGCCGACGGCGCTTGTTGTACGGCGCGAGCGGGTCGTCGGCGTCAGCGCCCGAGATGGCGCGCGACGGCTGGTTCGGCGGTCCGGGTCGGGAATGCTTGCCCATGCGCTTGATGCTCTCAGGCCGCGATCGTTGTCGGCCGAGCGGTGGCGAGGTCCTTCGCCCTGGCCCGCACCTCATCCACTGTGGCTGTCTCGTACGGGCGTGCCGCGTCCAGCAGCGTGTTGAGCCTGGACGTGACGAGCGTGGAGTCGACGCGGGCGGCGTCATCCAGTGCCTGCTGGGCCGCCTCAGCGCCCCGCTCAGCCTCGCCTTCGTCGAACAGTGCGGCGGCGAGCCCGACTTGGTCCATGACGCGGACGCGCTCGAAGCCGGGCTTGCGCATGCTCAGCGCCTCCTCGAAGTGGCCGCTGGCGGACCTGTGGCCAAGACCGAGTCCAGCGAGGTCACGGGCGGAGACTGCGCGAGCGCCGGCGTGCTCGGCAGCGTCGAAGTACTCGATCCACTCCGGCACGTCATTGCCGAGATGGTCTGCCAGGAGTTCGTCCGCATCACCGAGGTGCATCTCCGCCTGGCGCTCGTCGCCGAGAGCCGCATGGACTCGGCCAGTCTGCGAGGCGACCAGCGCCTTGACCGCGGGCATGTTGGCCTGCGCGGCAGCGACGCCGAGGAGGCCAAGGGCGTCGTCGGGGCGACCAAGATAGATCATCTGGTGGGACATGCGGGTGACGATCTCCACTCCGCGGTCGCGCTTCCCGGCCTCACTGGCCGCGTACACGCCGTAGCTCCAGTACCGCTGAGCAGTTCCGTACCGGCCAGAATCGTGGCTGACCCACCCCGCGAGCGCCGCCAAGTCGGCAGTTGCTGAGAACACCCGGGTCCGGAGACTTCCCGGTACCCCGTCCTGGATACGGCGGGCGACTTCGGAGAGTTGGGCGACGATCGCCGACCGGTACAGTCCGCCTCCCTTGGAGGCGTCGGCCTTAGTAAAGAACGACGTCACCTCCTCCAGCGCGGTGACAGTGTCCGCGTCGAAGCCCTTGAGGTCCGGATTCAGTGCGCGGGCGGTTCCGCCCAGCATCCGCTCGGCGGCGAGGATCAACGGGGCGCCGACAGCGAGCTTGAGGGTGTCGCGGCGGTTCATGAACAAGTCCATCTGCGCCCATCCGGCCAGAGTCTGGGCGGCTGCCTCGGTTAACAGCGGGACCTGGATGCTATCCAGCACCGGCCCTGTGGCCGTCAGGCCCAGATCACCGGGAGTGAGGGTCTGACCGACCGTGTCCGCGAGGACTGCCGCGAGCAGGGCGGGAACCGGCGGGCGGGGGCGTTCACCGTCGATCCAGCGACGAATGCGGGTGGCGTCCGGCGCAATCTGCCGATGGCCTTGGGCTTTGGCTGCCACGGCGATACGGCGGGCGATCTCCCCGTGGGACAGGTTTGTCGCTGCGACCCATAAGGCCAGGTGCGGATTACCGGGTCTGTTGGCCACCGTTGTCGTGCCCTCCCCATCATCGGTTGCGGAGCGTGGCATGTTCGCCACGATTCGCGACCCCTACGGTACTGGTGAGGACCCTGGGCGGGCACTGATTCTGCTTACGCGGCAGCTGCCCGGCTGACCGCTACCAGCAGAGGGAAGGGACAACGCATGACGACGCTTGCACCCGAGGTTCCGTGGGCGATGCGGCTGGTCACCGACCGGCTCCCGGTCCGCCCGCCGTCGTACGCGACGGTGACGCTCGATCCGGCTACGCAGACCGCCTGCTACACCGCCACTACCGGCCAGGTCGTGGAGATGGGCAAGCACGGCACGTCCAAGACGACCGGCACTGCGTCAGTGTCCGGGGGCGGCGACGGGCAGAACCCGCAGCCGCAGACTCAGGACGACAACACCACCGACTACGAGTCGGACTGACCGGTGGCCTCCATCGTTCTGGTGGTCACCGCGCTGGAAGACGTCACCGCGGATTGGGTCATCACCGCACTGAACGAGCGTGGCGTGCCAGTCGTCCGCCTCGACCCCGCAGACATCGGGCCCGCTCTGACCTTCGAGGCCCGCATCGAGGCGGGGGCGCCCGCGTGGGGCGGGTGGCTGCGTACGGCGACCCGGGAGATGGAGCTGGGGGAGGTGGCGGCGGTGTATTACCGCCGCCCCACCCCCTACGTCGCCCGTTACGGCCATCTCCCCGCTCAACAGCGGGACTTCGCCGCCGCAGAGGCCCGGCACGGGCTCGGCGGAATCCTGAACAACCTGCACGGAGCCAGGTACGTGAACCACCCGGCCGCGGTCACCCACGCAGACTTCAAGCCCGCCCAGTTGCAGAGGTTCGTCGAGCTCGGGCTACAGATCCCGCCGACACTGGTCACCAATGACGTCGAGACGGTTCGTAAATTCACCGCCGAGCACAGCTGCGTTATCTACAAGACGTTCCGTGGACTGCCCCGCTCCGAGGACGGGCACACCGGAGCGATCTGGACCCAGCGCGTCGACCCCGAGACCTTCGACGACTCCCTCTCGGTGATGCCGCACCTGTTCCAGGCCGAGATCCCCAAGACCGGTGACGTACGCGTCACCGTGGTCGGGCGGCGTGTTTTTGCGAGCCGGATTGAGACGCCGGACGGCGCCTTGGACTGGCGTCGCGGCGACTGGGACGATCTCATCCACACGCCTGTTTCCGTCCCGGCCCCGATCGAGACGGCTCTGCACAACTACCTGGCCTCGTTCGGTCTGGTCTTCGGCTGCTTCGACTTCGCCCTCATCGGCTCCGAGAATGAGCCCGACCACTGGATCGGAATCGAGTGCAACCCGAACGGACAGTGGGGCTGGCTGCCCGACGCGCCCACCATCACCGAGGCGTTCGCTGACATCCTGAGCAGGAAGGAGACGGCGCCATGACCAGGCCCGCCAGCCTTGAGAATGACGCGGCCCGCCTGCGCGAGGCCATGGCCAAGGACCTCGCCGAGGTTGGTGCTCTCGCTGACCCCGCTTGGCGAGCGGCGGTTGAGACGGTGCCGAGGCACCGGTTTGTGCCCAGCTTCTACCTGCCCGCTGAAGGGCGCGATGGGCAGGGGCTGACAGTGTGGGATCCGGTCACCGCCGAACTCGACTATGACCGGTGGCTGACCGCCGCGTACTCCGACACCACGCTCATCACGCAGTTCGACGGCGACGAACCCGACTGGAAGAAGCCGACGAAACGGTTTGGAGGGGCTCCCACGTCATCCTCCACGCTGCCGTCTCTAGTGTTGCGGATGTGGTCCGACGCCGACCTCCGTGACGGGAACTCGGTGTTGGAGATCGGCACAGGTACCGGCTACTCCACCGCGCTTGCGTGCGAACGCCTTGGTTCTGCCGACGTCACCAGCATCGAGGTCGACCCATACCGACTGCAGATGGCGGCGAGCGCGCTCTACGCCTGCGGCTACACGCCCACCCTCGCGGTGGCGGACGGACTGTACGGCTACTGGCCAGAAGCCCGCTTCGACCGAATCGTTGCCGCCTGCTCGTTCCGCGCGGTACCCCCGGCTCTGCTCGCGCAGACCCAGCCAGGCGGAAAGATCCTCCTCACCCTCTCGGGCTGGCTCTACGGATACGCCCGCGTCCTGCTGACCGTCGCCGAGGACGGCACCGCCAAGGGGCAACTGCTGGGCGGCACAGTTTCCTTCATGTCCGCCCGTGCGCACGCGGCGCCTGCGTTCGGCAACCCCGCCCACTGGGCCGCGGACCTGCCGGAGAAACCGCGGGCCGCCCGTCACAGCCCCGAGCGAATTACGGCGCCTACGGAGGAAGCGTTCCACCTACGGTTCCTCGCCCAGAGCGCGGTGCCGGACGCGCAAATGACCACAGTCGGTGACGTGGTGCACCTGGTCGATGTCGTCACCGGCTCCGCCGCAGCTCTCACCCCGCACGATGGCGGATGGCGGGTCCGGGAGGGCGGCCCTATGAAGCTGTGGGAGCGCATCGAGGGCATCCTGGACGCCTACGACGGAGCCGACCATCCGGGACCGGAGACCTTCACCCTGCACATTTACGACGGTGGGCAGCAGCTGAGGCATCCGCAGATGCCTGGCCTTCTACTACCTAGGCTCTGACGGGTCCGTCCCATGAGGGGCGCTGCGATGATGATGGTGTTGTTGTTCGGCAGCGCAAAGCACGCACCAAGCCACTCTGCTCAGTCATGGTTCACACAGAAGCTCTATGGCGTATCGCGTTACTGCCCTTGTATGAAGGCCCGGTGGCGGCTACGAGCAACAATCAGCAGATCCTGCTGCAGCTTGCGCCGTTCTCTGCCTCGTGTCTTGAGTGCGTGACAGTTGGGGCAGAGAGCGACCATGACTTCAGGGACGTCTTGCCCAGTACGAGCCAAGCCGTTGACATGGTCAACCTCCAGGAGGGGCGCGCCAGCGTCGGTGCGCTGGAGCGGGTGCCCCATGCAGGAAGGGTTTTCGCAACGGCCATCGCTGCGAAGAATCACGGCTTCGCGAGCAGCGGGTGAGCGCAAGTAGCGCTCCATCTTGGTCAGTTTGGAGCTGCGGGCTCGACCGGCTGCTGTTCGACGAGCGGCAGCCGCTAGCCGCTTGTACTTCTCGCGGGCACTGGTTCGCTTCGACTCTGGGGTTGAGTCCACTTCCAAGGGGACCACGTCGAGAGAGTCATCATGGAGCTGTCCGTCATCCTGTTCGAGGGCCTCGATGACCTCTGCGGGCCAGGTCTCCCGCATCGGTGAGGGGACAGGCGCGAGTATCCAAACGAACTCGCGGCGCTGCTGGCCGTCTTGTCCGCGCCCCCAACGTCGGCGGCGCTGGACAATGACGGCCCAGGTCTCGAACGTCCAGTGGCCTTTATGAGGTTTGTGCCAGTAGCGCAGGGCCTTCTGTCGCTCTTGATATTCCGCCATGGAGCGATTGCCCGCTGACAAGGTCTGGTCGCCAGACAGGCCATCGCCAGTGTAGGCAATCCAATCCAGCTCAGGGATTCGCTGGTCGGCGTATGGGCCCTTGTCATCCGAGTAGACGGTGAGGAGGCCATCCGAGAGCGGAGTGATTCCGAGCACGCGATTTCCACCATAAACTTCGGCTATGGCATTGCGGTGTTGGTATGGCTCTCCGGGGAGAGGGCGCAAGTAGGTGGAAATCTGTCCGGCCATCAACTCCTTTAGCCCCAAGGCTTCCAGCAACCTCACGGGGGTAGGGGTGAAGAACCGCACGAGCAGGGTGCCTATGGCCCATGCCGCCAGTTCGAGGTCCTCGGTCAGGCGGTCGTAGTCCTGCTTCGGGAGCCCCGCAAGAGGGTTCGCCTCGTCCAGTGCGGACAGCTTTGGGCGGCGCCCTCGACTCGTCAGGGGGAGGTCAGCCGGGTCCGCCACCTCCCACAGCTTGTTCCGCTGCAGGGCCCAGAAGGGATACAGCGCATCCTGCCGGCCATCAGCCGATCCGGCGAAAGCGGTGAGCAGCGGCCCCACGGTGTCCTTGACCACTGACCAGGGCTGCTCGCGTGGACGCCCGTGTACGGCTTGGGCGATCGCCCACAGGAGCAGCAACGGGCGGTGCAGAGGTTGACCTGTAGGTCGGTGGGCGGGCTGCAGCTTCCCTATTCGTTCGATCAAGTCCCGTCCATCGGTCACTTCGGCACTCCAGTCCTCTAGCGTCACTAGTAGGACTATCTGACCAGATGGCACTGACAATGAACCTCCTCAGCGACATCCTCGCCAGACGTGGCTTGTGCACGGTGTGTGGCAGGGGGTGTGCACGTCGGGAACTTGCCTGAGGGGACGTCGAGGTCGGATGAGGGGCAGACTTGGCTTGATCACCGTGATCGCAATGGGCTGGTGTCCTGAGCTGTCCCGGATCTTGGTGTAGGCGTAGGGCCGCAGGTGCATTAAGGCGTGTCCGGCGGCTCATGCTGCGATCGGCACGGTGCAGCAGGTCATCGCACTACGATCACGGGATGTTCGAGTACCACGGTTGGATCACGGTCAGGGAGACCGCAGCTGATGACGACAATGAGGCCAGTCTGCGGCAGATCGTCGATGAGCTTCGGCTTCGCATCGCCCAGATCGACAGCCCGTACTTGCTTGACCTCAGGTGGATGAACGGCGAGCCGTTCATCCACCTCGGCGGCCACTCCAATCACCGCTCGTCGCCTGGCATTGTCGAACTGTTCGGGCATGTGGCTGAGGTTGCCCCTGGTTCCTATGGGCTCCTTCACCTTCGCGATGACGAAGAACCGGAGCACGAAAACGAGGTACGCGTGCTCAGGCTCGTTCGCGGCGTGGTCACGCAGCACACGGAGGCGCTGCTGTCTCCGTGCATCCCGACAGTGGAAGATCCGTGCATCGACTGAGGCGCCTCCGGCGAATCACGTTTGGAGCCAGAGCCGGATTGAGGCTAGTCGTCCGATGCTGTGGCGACACCTAGATCCTCGCGCATGCCTCTCCTGAGTATTTCCAGAGTGGATTGATAATCCTCGCGCTGCTCGATGTAGGCCTCGTCATTGTGAGAAGCGCCGTCCTCGATTCTATTCCGTAGCTTACGAAGGGATCTGTATGCCGCCTCGGACGGCTGGATGAGCCTATCGGGTGCTGTAATTGTCATCTGTATGCGGAGCTCGTATGCGCCGCCGGTGTGGAAAGCTTCGCGGGCATTCCCCGCTCTTTCGGTAACGGGCGATCGGGCCGCCTCACGTAGACCGTTTCGAGTACGGGACAGGGCTGTGAGGTACTCGGTGTACACCTCTCGCCGTTCAGCCCGGTGACGTTCTTCGCTATCGCGTCGCCAACGTGCTCGATCAGCGAGCAGCGTTGAGGTAATGCCGATGGCTGCACCTAGCACAGCGCTAATGAGGGAAGCCCAGTTCATGGTCGCAGCGTAGGAGAACGAAGCAGTCAGCGTGTGAGGTCGACTGGGATTCGTACCGGACAGGGACGCTGGCCATGGTCAACGAAGGATCCTCGATGTCCGTGGCATTCATCTGCGACAAGGGCAAGGCGGGGTAGAGGAGGAGTCCAGCAACTCCCGCGTGTCAGCCCGCTGCGATAGCCGAATACGTCCACACATCGGCCGGAAGCTCATGCTGCAGGCGCCACGTGATCGCCATCGGCTTGCTGCCGGTGTGCTCCACGTACGTTGCCGGTCCCAGGAGCATCCAGGGCTGGGACTTGCCCATGTCGTTGTTCTTGTAGCGGCGCATGAAAAGGAGGACGTGGCTGCCCTGTTGCTCGTGACGGCGGTAGCGCAGACCGGTGCGCGAGTTCTCCGCGGTGGCGTTCTGGGATTCCCAGTGGAACAGGGTGGGGCTCAGCGCGTAGTCCTTGTAGCGGATGGTGGGGGAGAAGTCCTTCTCGTTCTTCTCCAGCGTGATCAACAGGGCGTCCGTCTGTATCTCGTCGACCCACTGGACGCCCTGGGCGAAGGACCTGGGCATCTGGCCGCCGAAGCGGGCCACGCCGAGAGCGGCCAGGATCTCAGAGCGGTTGTAGGCGCTGTGGACCTTCAAAGGGATGTGGAGATGGGGGCCCGACAGTGGGATCGGGAAGTGGTCTGACCGCTCGATCACGTATGACAGGACCTGTCGGAGCTCATCGCGGAACACGGGCTGCGAGCGCAGCGATTCCAGGCCCTGCTGGAAGCTGCTGAAGCCTCCGGCGTTGTCCCACAGGTTGAAGAAGAGCATGTGGGCATACGTCTGGTCGGTGGGAGTCAGAGCCTCGTACATGGGAGCGTCGTCTGAGAGCAAGCGAAGGTAAGCGCTGGCTCGCTCGGGGTCGTCGATGTGGAGGAACGCGTGGACGCGCTTGAGGAGCGCCGCTTCCTCTGACGGTGCTGGATCGTCGACGAGGCAGGCCTTGCGGAGGACCGCTGTCCAGGAGTTGTCGCTCTTGTAGAGCTCCTTGATCTCCCGGCGGCTCTCGCGGAGATAGTCCGCTAGCCGTGGCGTGTCGTATGCCTTGGCCTCGGTCACCAACGTCTTGATGGTGGCGCCCAGTTGGGTGCGGATGTTGTCGAGGATGAGGTCCTTGGACTTACCCTCCAAGATGATCTGGCACCCAGAGGGAAGCTGTGGGAAGTCTCGCTCGATGTGGTCGACGAGTCGGTTCCGGGTGAGGTTTGTCAGCGCCCGGAACTGCTCCTCAAAGCGGAACTCCGCTCGGTGCTGGCCGATGAAGTCCAGGACGGTGAGTACTGGCTTCGTCTCCGTGCGGCGCAGGCCACGGCCCAGTTGCTGAAGAAAGATCGTGGCGCTGTTCGTGGGGCGTAGGAGCAACAGGGTGTCAACGTCAGGAATGTCGAGACCCTCGTTGAACAAATCGACGGAGAAGATCACCTGAAGCTTGCCGTCGCGTAGGTCAGCCAGTGTCTGCGCTCGTAGGCCAGCAGGTGAATCGCTGTCGAGTGCAGCGGCTTGGAATCCTGCCGTGCGGAAAAAGTCGGCCATGAAGTGGGCATGAGCCTTGGTTACGCAGAAGCCCAAGGCTCGCATGGCCCCTGGGTTGGAGATCTTGTCCCGGATCTGCTTCACCACAATGCGGGCCCGGGCGTGGTCGCCCGTATAGAGGTTCCCAAGCTCGCGATCCGCGTAAGTGCCCTTCTGCCAACCGAGGTTGGTCAGGTTCGTACCGTCCGGGATGCCGAAGTAGTGGAAGGGGCACAGCAGATCGTTTTCAAGAGCCTCCCACAGTCGCATTTCGGCCGCGATGCGTCCCTCGAAGAACTCGTCCTGCACATTCCGCCCGTCCATCCGCTCAGGGGTAGCGGTGAGGCCCAACAGTTCCTTCGGCGTGAAGTGGTCGATGACCCGGCGGTAGGTGGCGGCTGTGGCGTGGTGGAACTCATCGATGACGATGATGTCGAAGTGGTCCGGGCTGAGCTGTTCGAGTCGCCGAACATTCAGGGACTGGACGCTGGCGAAAACGTGGTTCCAGTCTCGGGGGTCTTCACCGCCGTGGAGCAGCTCTCCGAAGGACGCGTCATCGAGTACCTCGCGGTACGTACGCAGCGACTGCCGAAGAATCTCCTTGCGGTGGGCCACGAACAGCAGCCTTGGTTTTCTGTCGCCGAACTTCTTGCGCAGAGCTCGGTAGTCCAGCGCCGCCATCACGGTCTTACCCGTGCCAGTCGCTGCGACAAGGAGGTTGCGGTGCCGGCTGCGAATCTCCCGCTCGATGGTGAGGCGTTCCAGCATGTCCCGCTGGTGCGGGAAGGCGCGTACTTCAAGTCCGGAGAGGTTGATCTTCAGGTCGGTTACGGAACCGGCGCCGCCCGCTTGGGCAAGGGCCCGATCGAGTCGCTCCCCATCGTCGTCGGGGTCGTACGACTCGAAGGCGATGTCGTTCCAGTACGCGTCAAAAGTCGCCTCGAACTTGTCCAGTACCGAGGGAGTCGCCACCGACGACAGGCGTACGTTCCACTCCAAGCCGTCGAGCAGCGCAGCCTTGGACAGATTCGAGCTGCCGACATACGCGGTGTCGAAGCCGCTGTTGCGTCGGAACAGCCATGCCTTCGCGTGTAGCCGAGTAGACCGGATCTCGTAGTTGACCTTGACCTCGGCACCGAAATCGCGGACAAGGCGGTCGAGCGCGAGCCGATCGGTGGCACCGATGTAGGTCGTCGTGATGACCCGGATCGGCACACCCCGCTCCTTGGCGGCACGGAGTGAATCCTCCAAGACACGGATGCCGTACCACTTCACAAACGCGCACAGCAGGTCGATGCGGTCTGCCGTAGCCAACTCGGCTCTCAACTCTGCGCCCAGGCTGGGGTCATCCGAAGCGTTGGTGATGAGCGACGTCTCGGAGAGGGGTGTGAGGGGACGTAGCGCGTAGACGCCTGGCGCCTCTTGCTCGGCGAGGGTCAGGAGCTGCCGTGGGCCGTCGACGATCGTACCGACGGCCTCGTCCTGGCCCGACGCACTCTCAGCGAGCGACTTCAGGATCTGGTTCGCGGCGGCGACCTGCTTGTCGTGGGGCAGCTGACTTAGCCTGCGCCCGACAGCCTCAGCGATGTGGCGGGCGAGCACGTGAGGAGCGGACTCCGCACTGACTTCCTCGTGGATGGCTTTCCAGCCTGAGGCTTCGAGCTGCTCTATCTGACTGTGCAGGTTCCGGGTGATGAGCTGCTCGTAGACACCTGCGACTGGCTGCGCCAGATCCCCCGGTTCCGCCACCCGATGCTCCCTCGATTGTGCGCGTTGACAGGGCTCTGTCCCGACTGCAGTTCTAACAGCAGCCGCTGACAATCGAGGGTGTTACACCCAAAGGTGATCGTCTTTGAGCGTGCTACGCAATCGAGGAAGCCACATCACTCGTCGCTGCCATGGCACTCCCCATACCCCCGCCCCGACCCACACCAACAAGCCGCCCCCCGCTCCGGCGGCCAAGCCTCAGCCCGCCCCCGCGCCGCCAGCGTCGTCGCGTACTGCGGCAGCAGCGATGCATCCCCGGGCGAAGCCCCCTCCGAGGCCGCGAAGGCCTCGTAAGACGGAACCGTGCCCGTCACGATCCCCAGGTTCGGTGTGCCCGAAGCCGCAAGCTCCCGCAGCGACCCCTCTATCGTCGCCAGGTGCTCCTCATGCGACGGGTACTCCTCTACCAAGGACGGGTACGCCGTCAGCAGTTCTGAAAGCTCCGAGGCCGGCCAGTGCAGTACCGCCACCGGGAACGGGCGGGACAACGCCTCCCGGTATGTGCCCAGTTCGGCTCGGAGGCGGGAGATTTCGGCCTCCAGTTCCGCCGGGTTGTCCGAGCCCAGGGACCAGACGCGCTTCGGGTCGTGGAGTTCGTCCAGGGAGACCGGGGAGGAGTGGAGGGTGTCCGCGAGGGCGTCCCAGTTGTCGTGGGGGAGGCCCAGCATGCGGCGTACGCGGTGGCGGCCGAAGAGGACCGGGTGGGTCGCGTACGGGGGTTCGGGGACGTCAGTCAGGAGGTGGGTCGCCGCCTCCGTGAACGTCTGCTGTGCCGCTTCGAGCTCGTCGTGGGACTCCAGGGACTCGGCCACGATCACCCAGGGGGCCGGGTCGCGGGGTGACGCCGCGCGGACGCCCTCGATGATCGCCTTCGCCTCGGCCTCGTGGCCGTACTCCCAGAGGTTGGCCGCCTTGAGGGCCCGTACCAGGAACGGGTTCTCCAGGGTGGACGGGGTGGAGAGCAGGCGGTCGTAGAAGGACGTGGCTCGCGGGCGGTCGTCGGCCAGTTCGAGGTGGGCCGCAGCCTGCAGCAGCAGGTGCTCGGCGTCCTCGGGGTAGAGGCCGGCGGTCCGCTCCAGGCGTGCTGCTTCGGCGTTGTGGTCGACGTACTCGGCAGACGTGTCGGGGCGCATGGTGGACACCGTACTGCCGACCGCCCGGCGGAGGAGAGGTATGGGCAGGCCAGGGGTGAGATCGGCGGTGGGGGCGTGAGGAGTCGTGGGTGGTCGTGAGCGGTGGGGAGGGGGCGGCTCGTTCATGGGGATGGTGAGTTGGGGCCTCAGCCCTTATCGTGCGGCCCCGGCCACCAGCCAGTCAGCCAGCCGAAGCCCCCGCTCGGACGGAGGCATACCCGCATGCGAGTCCCCGTCGTCCATCAGCAGGCCCGGCGGCGGCGTGCCCGCTACGCCCGCCTCCTCTGGAACGGCGCCGAGATCCTCGTAACCCTCGGTGTCGTCCTCATGCTCCTCGTCGTCCACCAGTTGTGGTGGACCAATCGGCAGGCCCGGGAGGGCGCCGAGAGGAAGGTCCAGGCCCTGCAGCGGGAGTGGGAGGGAGAGGGGAGTGCCGGGGGCGGCGAATCCGTCTCGGGCCGTGGCTCCGCCTCCCCCGACGACAGCGATAGCGATAGCGACAGCGACAGCGACAGCGACAGCGACAGTGGCAGTGGCAGTGGCAGCGACGGTGACCGTTCTGGCGTCGGCTCCCGTTCCGCGCCCGATTCCGCCTCCGCCAGCAAGCCCCGCTCCCGCCCCGGCTGGACCCAGGCCTACGCCATCCTCACCATCCCCCGCCTCGACCTCCGCGTTCCGGTCGCGGAAGGGATCAGTAAGGCGAACGTGCTCAACAAGGGGTACGTCGGCCACTATCCGGGGACCGCGCGGCCCGGGCGGGACGGGAACTTCGCGCTGGCCGGGCATCGGAATACCCACGGCGAGCCGTTCCGGTACATCAACCGGCTTCGGCGGGGGGACCGGATCGAGGTGGAGACCAGGACCGCCGTCTATACGTACGTCGTCGACAGGACGCTGTCGCAGACCTCGGCGCGGGACGGGGGAGTGATCCGGGAGATCCCGCGCAGCACGGTCAGGCCCTCGTACGGGTACTCCGACCCCGGTTACTACCTCACGCTCACCACGTGCACTCCGGAGTACACGTCCAAGTACCGCCTGGTGGTCTGGGGGAAGCTCGGTTCCATGCGGCCCCGCTGAGCCGGTCCGTTGAGCCGGTCCGCTGAGCCGGCCTGCCGAGCCACCCCGCTGAGACAGCCTGCCGAGTCAGCCTGCTGGACCACCCCGCCAAGCAGCCCGTCCAAGCAGCCCCGCCGAGCAGCCCGGGCCCCCGCCGGATCACTTCTCCTTCACCTGGTCGTAGCGGCCCAGGAAGTCCGGCCTGCCGTTCCGTATCCGGTGGAGGAAGAGGCCGTTGGTCCAGCGGAACTGCTTGGTCACCGGATCGAACTCGATGGTCTTGGCGAGCCCCTTGTGGGTGGTCTGGCGGAGTCGGCGGACCATGGCGCCCCGCTCGGGCTCGACGCTGCCCAGCTCGCGCAGGCCCCGGGCGACGAAGAGCAGCGCGTCGTACGCCTCCACCGCGAAGCGTTCGACGGTGCGTACCCCGTAGCGCTTCTTGTACGCCGCCACGAAGCGTGCCGCGGCCGGCAGCTC
Source organism: Streptomyces sp. NPDC050988 (assembly GCF_044456225.1). Lineage (NCBI taxonomy): Bacteria > Bacillati > Actinomycetota > Actinomycetes > Kitasatosporales > Streptomycetaceae > Streptomyces > Streptomyces sp. NPDC050988. The sequence goes on from NZ_JBITFQ010000005.1 coordinate 216,001, forward strand.
GGCCGGGTCGGCATAGCTCGTGGTGATCACCCAGCCCTCGGCCGCCGCGCCCGCCTCCGTGAGGAACGCGGCCTCCAGGACCGGCTCCGGCGCCATCCGCGTACCGCCGAATCCGGCCTGTTCCAGGGCGCGGGCGCACCGGGCGGCCCGGTGCGGTGAGGAGCCGCCGTACACGACGGCCTCGGCGTCGGCGGCGAGCACGGCGGCGGCGACCGTGTCGAAGTCCTCGCTGTCGGCGGGGACGGCATGGGTCGTGGTCGTGCCCTTGGAGGGCGGGTACGCGGCCACGTCCTCGACGATCTGCCAGCTGGTGCGGCCGGCCGCCCTGTCGTCTATGAGGGCGGTCCTGCGGCTCTTCTCGGCGTGGGAGAGGTAGTGGATGAAGGGCGTCGACAGGGCGTTCTCGTCGGGTCTGAGCTGGAAGTACGCGCGGGTGGTGGACTGGATGGTGGACCGGTCGTACAGATCGGCGCCGGAGGAGACGGTCACGATGGGCAGCAGGGCCTTCTCGTAGCGGTTGACGACGGCCTCGGCGGAGACGCTGCCGGTCGGGCCGAGGACGACGTACACGTCCTGGTCCGCTACGAACTTCTTGGCCACCTCGGCGGCCCGCTTCGCCTCCCCGGCGTCGTCGAGGACCTTCAGGGCCAGGTCGAACGTGCGGCCGTCGCGGGAGCGGGAGTTGAAGTCCGCCACGGCCAGCCTCGCGCCTCGCTCCTGTGCCAGGCCGATCGCCTTGTCCGGGCCCGAGAGGTCCGCCTGCAGACCGATGACGTACCGGGGCAGGGGTTCGGAGCGGGTCGCGCCCTCGCCGTCGCCGTCGGCCCTGGGCCTGGTGGCCGCCCACGCCGCCAGGCCACCGCCGGTCAGGACCACCGCGGCCGCCGAGCCCAGCGTCAGCAGGCGGCGCCGGGATACGGCGGGTCCCTCCAGCGGCTGCACGAGTGTGGTCGGGCCGGGGGCGGGGTCGGGGTCGGGGTCGGGCAGAGCCAGGACCGCGGACGAGCGTTCCGCGATCAGCCGGGGCAGCGAGGGCGGCAGCCAGTCGTCCGCCCCCGCACCGGCCCCCTCACTCGCCCCTTCACCGGCCCGTGCACCCGCCCCTTCAGCGGCCCGCGCACCGGCCCCCTCACCGGCCTGCGCACCCGCCCCTTCACCCGCCCCTTCACCCGCCCCTCCACCACGCGCCTGCCTGCCTTCCTCATCGCGCGTCCGTCCGGCCTTCCAGTCGTCCGCCCGTTCCCCCGCGCTTTCGCCCTCCCGGTCGCTCTCACCGGCCAGGGCGTTGCGCACCTCCTGTGCGGTGGGCCTGGCGGCCGGGTCCTTGGCGAGGCAGTCGGTCAGCAGCGGGGCCAGGGTCCACGGCACGGCGTCCAGGTCCGGTTCCTCGTGGACCGTACGGAAGATGACGGCTGCCGCCGTACCGGTGCCGAACGGGCGGCGGCCGGTCGCCGCGTACGCCAGGACGCAGCCCAGGGAGAAGACGTCGCTCGGCGGGCCGACGTCATCGCCCCGTGCCCGCGCCTGCTCGGGCGAGAGATAGCCGGGCGAGCCGATCACCACGTCGCTCGCGGTCAGCGCGGTGGCACCGGTGGAACGCGCGATGCCGAAGTCGATCAGCCGGGGGCCGTCCAGGGCGAGCAGGATGTTGCCCGGCTTGACGTCCCGGTGCACCAGGCCCGCGGCGTGCACCTCGGTGAGCGCCTCGGCCAGCCGGGCGCCCAGCGCGCGGACCGTACGCTCCGGCAGCGGCCCGTGCAGCGTGACGGCCTCCGCCAGCGACGGGCCCGGTACGAAGGCGGTCGCCAGCCAGGGCTCGCGGGCCGCCGGTTCCGCCGCGGTGACCGGTACCAGCCACTGTCCGGTGAGGCCGCTCGCCGCCTCCGCCTCGCGCCGGAAGCGGGTCCGGAAGTCGTGGTCGGCCGCGTATTCGGCGCGGATCACCTTCAGCGCGACCAGCGCCCCGCCCGTCGAACGGGCCAGGTAGACCACGCCCATGCCGCCCGCGCCGAGCCGGCCGAGCAGCCGGTAGCCGCTGACGAAGGGCGGGTCTCCCGGCCTGAGCGGGCGCACTCCCGCGGGCCCCTCGGCCGGCGACCCGCTCACGGCTACACCTCGGAGGGGGCATCACCGAGGAAACGGAACCGGCCGCCCTCGACCTGGTGCAGAGAGATGCCCCAGCCGTCGAACTGGCCGTCGTCCGGCCGGAAGGAGAACTGCTTGGTGACGCCCTTGTAGCGGCCCTTGCGCAGCAGGCCCACCAGCTTCTGCCGTTGCGGTGGCCGCCCGCCCTTCGTCGCCTTCACCAGCTCCTGGACGACGAGGTTGACGGTGTCGTACGCCTCGGCGGCGTAGTAGCCGGGCGTGGCGCCGAAGCGCTTGCGGAAGGCGGCGGTGAAGGTCGCCGCGGCCGGCACGGCCGCGGGGTCGATGAAGGACGCGGTCATCAGCCATCCCTCGGCCGCGTCCCCGGCCAGCTCCAGGAACTCCGGGTCGATCACGGCCTGCGAGGCGAGCCGCGGCCGGTCGAAGCCGGCCGCCGCCAGTTCGCGGGCCACCAGGGCAGCGCCCCGTGCGTAGCCGGTGTAGATGAAGGAGTCGATCCGGGCCCGCAGCATGTCGGCGACCACGGGTTCCATGTCCTCGGTGCCCGCCGGGATCACCCGGGGATAGGCCTGTAGTCCAAACTTGCGCAGCATGGTGTTGTTGATCCCGGCGGCCTCCTGGGCGTACGTCTGCGCGGTGCGGTCCTGGAGCAGGCCGGGGCGCCCTGTCACCTTCTGCTTCATCAGGTAGACGCTGATGGGGAGGTTGAGGGCCGCGTCGCTGGGGCGGCAGTGCACGAAGGACCGGTACTCCTGCGTGGTCAGCAGCAGTCCTCCGGCCGACACCGACAGCAGCGGCAGCAGGGCCTCGTCGTACGTGCCGAGGACCGCGTTGGCCGCTTCGTCGCTGGTGGGGCCGAGCACGGCGAGTACGTCGGCGTCCTGGATCAGCTTCTTGGCCGCGGCGGGTGCCCGCCCCGCGGCGCCGCCGTCGTCGACGGTCTTCAGCGTGAGCTCGAAGGGTTTGTCCCTACGGGCGTTGAACTGCTCGACCGCCAGCCGCGCGCCCCGCTCCTGCGCCTCGCCCGCGGCCCGCCGGGGCCCGCTCAGATCCGCCTGCACGCCGATCGCCCAGCGGCGGGCCCGCGGCGCCGATCCGCCCTTGTCGTCGTCGCGCAGCCCGGCCCAGGCAGCGGCCCCGCCCGCGGCCAGGAGGACCGCCGCGCCGGAGGCGAGGAGCAGTCGCCGGCGCCCGGTCGACGCCGGCTGCGTGTCCTTCGGGGCGTTGCCGGAGTCGCCGACGGTCGGCTCGATGTCGGGAAGTGCCAGCATCTCGGACGAACGGTCGGCGATGATCCGTACGACGTCCTCTGGCAGCCAGTCGATGTGCCCGCCCTCGGGGACGGCGTCCTCGATCAGCAGGACCGAGTCGAACTGCTCGGCCGTCGGACGGTCCGCCGGGTCCTTCGCCAGGCACAGGCGCAGCAGCGTCGGCAACCCGACGCCTCCCGCGCCCGCGGCATTCTCCCCGTTCTCCGCGTTCCCTCCGTTCCCTCCGTTCTCCGCGCCCTCCGCGGCCTCGATGCCGGACAGGTCGGGCTCGTCGTGGACCGTGCGGTAGAGCAGGGCGTCGACCGTGCCGGTGCCGAACGGCGGGCGGCCGGTCGCCGCGTACGCCAGCAGACAGCCCAGCGAGAAGATGTCGCTCGCCGGGCCCACCTCCGCTCCGCGCGCCTCGGCCTGTTCGGGGGAGAGGAAGCCGGGAGTGCCGACGATCAGATCGGTGGAGGTGATCGCGGTCTCGTCGGTCGCCCGCGCGATCCCGAAGTCGATCAGCCGGGGCCCGTCCATGGCGAGCAGGACGTTGGCCGGCTTGACGTCGCGGTGGATCAGCCCGGCGGCGTGCACCTCGCGCAGTGCGGCGGCGAGCATCCTGGCCAGGACGCGCACACTGCGGGCGGGCAGCGGGCCGTGGTGCGAGACCGCTTCCTCCAGTGAGGGGCCGGGTACGAAAGCGGTGGCCAGCCAGGGCTTGTCCGCGTCCGGGTCGGCGCCGGTGACCGGTACCGCCCAGGGGCTGGTCACCCGGCGGGCCGTCTCCACCTCGCGGCGGAACCGGGCGCGGAAGTCGGGCTCGTCCGCGTACTCGGCCTGGATGACCTTGACGGCGGCCAGGGACCCGGCCTCCGTCCGGCCGAGGTAGACCACGCCCATGCCGCCCGCGCCGAGGCGGGCCAGCAGCCGGTGTCCACCGATCGAGGCGGGGTCGGTGGGGAGCAGACGCTCGCTCATTCCGGCACCTCCAGTGCGGTCTCGGCGCGGGTCAGCATCTGGACGAATCCCTGTCGCATGGCGACACCGACCTCAGCCTCGGACCGCCCTTCGGCACCCCGGCCGACGACGGCCACGGTGACCTGGGACACTCGGCCCTGGTTCCAGTAGTAGTAGAGCGGGCCGCCGAGCTCCTCGCTGTAGTACTTGCCGGTCTCCGCGAGTGAGTCCTCGGTAGTGAAGTTGTTGCCCAGGCCGTAGGCCGACCCCAGGGACGTCAGGTCGCTGATCCGCTCGCCCTGGCGGAGCTGCTGATCGGGGCAGCGCATCGCCTCTTCGAGCATCCCGGCCATCTCCCAGTCGGCGTCCGTCGTGGTTCGGTGCACGGTGACGATCGCGGAGACGCGGATCGGGCCCTTGCCGTCCTCGGCAGGCAGCTCGCTGTGGCGGGTGAGGCTGGCGAACACAGACTCGGGCAGCGACCCGAGCTGCCAGACGCAGTTCGTGCCGAGGACGGGCCAGGAACCGGGGGCGCTCTCGTACGGGCTGCGTCTGACGAAGCCGGGGCCCCAGTCGGCGGGTGCCGCCGCGATGGTGCGGGCCAGACGTTCGGCCTGCGCGGCGGTCTTCGGCGCACGGCCGGGATCGGGGGTGAAGCCCAGGCCTGTGGGGCTGGAGGCGGGACTCGGGGTGGGGCTGGAGCGGGTGTCGCCGCTCGCGGTGGCGGGCCGGGAACCACTGGGTCCGGAGCCGGTGGGCTCGGCGCTCTTGTCGTCACCGTCCCCTGAACAGCCCGCCAGTAACAGCCCGGTGGCCAGGACGCCGGCGCACAGCCGCGCACGTCTTCGGTACACCATCGACTCCCCCAACTCCCCACGCCTGTATGCGCGTTACCCCCCGCTGGGAGCGTAGCGACTATGCCCCTGGGGTACTACGGCATTGCCGGAGTCCGTTGTTCCCTGTTCCTGGTTCGTTCCTGGTTCCTGGTTCCTAGCCGTTCACCTGTGGCATTGGCTTCTGGAGGCGATCCTGTATAACGGCAGGAGGCCACAGAGCCAGAAGAACCGGAAGAACCAGCAGGACGAGCAGGACCAGAGGACAGGAGGGCAGCCGATGACACGGACCTGGGCGCAGCTGAAGCCCGCCGTCCTGCTGTTCGTCCTCCTTCTGCAGGTGGCGCTCCTCGACACGGGCAGCCTCGCCGGAGCCGTCGCCGTCACGTTCGCGGCGACCGCCGCGGCCGGGTCCGCGCTCGCCGCCTGCTCCCTCATCGCCTCACGGCTCGCGCCCGCCGTACCCCGTACACGGGTCCGTACGGCCATCCGCGACCGTGAGAAGCGCACGGCGTTCCTGCCGCAGCGCGACCCCGACGCCCGGGGGCGCAGGCGTCCCCGAGCACCCGGCTGTTCCCTCCTGACGACCGCGTAGGGGATCACTCCTCGGGACCTCGGGACCTCGGGGCTTCGGAACGCTCTCAGAGCGTCCGCAGGAGATTTCCAGGGAACCTCAGCAGACCCCCACGCGGGTCGTCATGCCGACGTACGTCACGTCTCATCTCCTCGGCACGACGAGACCCACGGAGGGCTCATCCATGTCCGGCTTCTCTTCCCTCTTCTCTTCCTTCATGTCCGCGTTCGCGAGCCTCGTCGAGGGGCTCGCCGAGCTGCTCGAACCGCTCTTCCAGGCCTCGGCGGCGGCCGCCGCGATCGTCCTGTTCACCGCGCTCGTACGACTCCTCGTGCATCCCCTGTCCCGGGCCTCGGCGCGCGGGCAGCGGGCGCGGGCCGCCCTGCAGCCGCAGATCGCCGCGCTGCGCAAGAAGCACGGCAAGAACCCCGAGAAGCTCCAGAAGGCGGTGCTGGAGCTGCACGCCAAGGAGAAGGTGTCACCGCTCTCCGGCTGCCTGCCCAGCCTCTTCCAGCTGCCGGCCTTCTTCCTCCTCTACCACCTGTTCTCCAACTCGCGGATCGGCGGCGAGGCCAACTCCCTGCTCGCCCACCAGCTCTTCGCCGCACCGCTCGGCGGCCGGTGGGCGGACGCCCTCGGCGACGGCGGGGTCCTCGGGGGCGCCGGGCTGGTGTACCTGGCCCTGTTCGTGATCGTCGCGGCCGTCGCCACCTTCAACTACCGGCGTACGAAGCGGATGATGGCGGCCAGCGCTCCGGTGGCCGCAGCCGGCGGTGACCGGGGCGAGCAGCAGGTGCCCGGGCTCGGCGCGATCACCAAGGTCATGCCGCTGATGTCCTTCCTCACACTGTTCACCGTGGCGGTGGTGCCGCTGGCCGCCGCGCTGTACGTGGTGACCAGTACGACGTGGAGCGCGATCGAGCGGGCCGTGCTGTACCGGGACATGCCGGGGGCCGCGCCGGCCGCCGCCGTACTCGGCTGACGCGGCAGGAGTGCATGGCCTCGGGTGCCGGTCCGGGCGAGGTGGTTACGGTCCAGTCCGTGAACCGGGTCTTGCGGACTGGACGCCGACCTTGGACGATCGACCAGTCCTCCGATGGCTGCACCCGTCGGACGGGCCGCCCGCGATCAAGGGAGATTGTGATCATGAAGCTGCTGCGAGTCGGTACGACAGGGGCCGAGCGGCCCGCGCTCCTCGATGCCGAGGGAGTCCTGCGGGACCTGTCGGGCGTCGTGCCGGACATCGACGGGGCGCTGCTCGCCGACGACGCGGCGCTCGGCCGGATCCGTACCGCCGCCGGGGCCGGGGAGCTGCCCGTGCTCGACGCGGACGGGCTGCGGGTCGGCCCGCCGGTCGCCCGGATCGGCAAGGTCGTCTGCATCGGCCTCAACTACCACGACCACGCCAAGGAGACCGGTGCCGAGCCGCCCGCCGAGCCGGTGATCTTCTTCAAGGCGGCGGACACGGTTGTCGGGCCGTACGACACCGTGCTCGTGCCGCGTGGCTCGGTGAAGACCGACTGGGAGGTCGAGCTGGCCGTCGTCATCGGGCGTACGGCCCGGTATCTCGGCTCGCACGAGGAGGCGCTCGCGCATGTCGCCGGGTACGCGGTGGCGCACGACGTGTCCGAGCGGGAGTTCCAGATCGAGCGGGGCGGGACCTGGGACAAGGGGAAGAACTGCGAGACGTTCAATCCGCTCGGGCCGTGGCTCGTGACGGCGGACGAGGTTCCCGATCCGCAGGGGTTGGGGCTGAAGTTGTGGGTCAACGGGGAGCTGCGACAGGACGGGAGTACGTCCGACCAGATCTTCCCCGTTGCCGAAGTCGTGCGGTATGTGAGTCAGTTCATGACTCTCTATCCCGGGGATGTCATCAATACCGGGACGCCGGCGGGGGTCGCTCTGGGGATGCCTGAGCCCAAGCCGTTCTTGCGGGCGGGGGATGTTGTGGAGTTGGAGATCGAGGGGCTTGGGCGGCAGCGGCAGGAATTCAAGCCGGCGTAGCGCTCCGCTGGGGGCGCGGGGAACGGGGGTGCGTTGTTGGGTGCGGGGCTGTTGTGGCTGGTCGCGCAGTTCCCCGCGCCCCTAAAAGATTGCGCCGTTCCCCGCGCCCCTGAAAGGCAAAAGATTGCGCAGTTCCCCGCGCCCCTAAAAGCGAAAAGATTGCGCAGTTCCCCGCGCCCCTAAAAGCGAAAAGATTGCGCAGTTCCCCGCGCCCCTGAAAACGCGTCCCTAAGAAATTTCCGCGAAGCGTTCCAGCGCCTCTACCACCATTGCGTGGTCCTCCAGTTGGGGGAGGCCCGAGACCACCACCGTGCCGATTACGCCGGCGCCCTTCACTGTGATCGGGAAGGCTCCGCCGTGGGCCGCGTATGTGTCGGGGTCCAGGCGGGAGGAGTCCTCGAACGTCGTGTTCTTGGCTCGGAAGCGGGTGCCGATGAGGAGGGACGAGGCGGCGTAGCGCTCGACGACCCGGCGCTTGCGGTCGATCCAGGCGTCGTTGTCCGGGGTGGAGCCGGGGAGGGCGGCGTGGAAGAGCTGCTGGCCTGCCCGGCGGATGTCGATCGCGACGGGGGCGCCACGCTCCCGGGCCAGTTCGACCAGGAGCGTGCCGAGGGCCCATGCGTCGTCGTACGTGAAGTGAGGGAGCGTCAGGCGGCGCTCCTGCTCCTCCAGTTCGGCGATGGTCGGTGCGGCGACGGTCGGCGCGGCGTTCTCCGTGTTCGGGGTGGTCACAGGGTCACCGTCACGTTCTCGCGGGCCGAGCGGCGCGCGGCTTCCAGGACGTCCAGGGCGGCGGCGGCCTCCAGGGCGGTGACCGGGTTCTCGCCGGTGCCGCTCAGGGCGGCGGCGACGGCCGCGTAGTACGCGGGGTACGCGCCGGGCAGGGTCGGGACCGGTGTTCCGCCGCCGGTCACCGGGGATTCGCCGGAGCCGACGCGGCCCCACAGCTCCTCGGGCTCGACGCCCCACTCCTTCTCCCGGCCCGCGACCGGACGCTCGCCGTCGCGCAGGGCGGCCTCCTGGGGGTCGAGGCCGTGCTTCACGTAGCCGGCCTTCGAGCCCAGCGTGCGGAAACGCGGGCCGAGTTGGGCGGTCGTCGCGGAGACGTAGAGGTGGGAGCGGACGCCGTTCGTGTGCGTGATCGCGAAGAACGTGTCGTCGTCGGCCTCCGCACCCGCGCGGCGTACGTCCGACTCCGCGTACACCGTGGCCGCGGGGCCGAAGAGGACCAGCGCCTGGTCGACCACATGGCTGCCGAGGTCGTACAGCAGACCTCCGACCTCTGCGGGGTCGCCGGACTCGCGCCAGCCACCCTTGAGCTGGGGGCGCCAGCGCTCGAAACGGGACTCGAAGCGGTAGACGTCACCGAGGTCGCCCTCGGAGATCAGCTTCTGGAGGGTGAGGAAGTCGTTGTCCCAGCGGCGGTTCTGGAAGACGGAGAGCAGCAGCCCGCGCTCCTCGGCGAGGGCGGCGAGCTCGCGGGCCTCCGCCGCCGTGCCCGCGATCGGCTTGTCGACGACGACCGGCAGGCCGGCCTTGAGGGCGGCCGTGGCGATCGGGACATGCGTCTTGTTCGGGGACGCGATGACGATCAGGTCCAACTCGTCGGCGCGCGGCCACAGTTCGTCGGGGGTCGTCGCGATCCGTACGTCCGGGAACTCGTCCCTCGCCTGCTGCTGCCGGTCCACGTTCGACGTGACGACCGTGTCGAGGGTCAGGCCCTCGGTGGCGGCGATCAGCGGGGCGTGGAAGACGGAGCCCGCGAGGCCGTAGCCGACGAGGCCTACGCGGAAGGGGCCCTCGCGGACGGGGCCTTCGCCGAGGGAGGTGCCAGAGCCTGTACCAGTCATGCCCTCCACTTAAGCAACGCTGTTGCCAAAGTGCAAGCGCGGGGGACAATGGGGGTGTGGACGCACGCGATACAGGCGCACGTAGTGCAGGCGCACGTGGTACAGGGAGGATCTGAGTGGCTGGGATCGGGGCTGGTTCCGGAGCGGCCCGGGTGGGCGGCGGGGTGAACCTGCTCGCACTGCGCAGTCACAACGCCGCCCTGCTGCTCGATCTGCTGCGACGGGCCGGGCGTACGGGGATGAGCCGCCTCGAACTCGCGGAGCGTACGGGGCTGACGCCTCAGGCCGTCAGCAAGATCACCGCCCGTCTGCGGGAGGACGGGCTGGTGACCGAGGCCGGGCGCCAGGCCTCCACGGGCGGTAAGCCGCGCACGGTGCTGCGGCTGGTGCCGCAGGCCGGGCACGCGGTGGGGCTGCATCTCGACCGGGACGAGCTGCGGGTCGTGCTCGTCGATCTCACCGGGGCGGTCGTGGGGGAGCGGTGCGCTCCGCTGGATCTGGGGGCCGGGGCGGACGCCGTGTTCGATGTGGTCGTGGCCGAGTTCGGGGAGGTGGTGGCGGGGCTGGGGACGGGTGCGGAGGGTCGTGCCGTTGCCGCGTCCACCGTTCTCGGGGTTGGTGTTGCCATGCCTGGGCCCCTCGATCACATACATGGCGTGCTGCACCGGGTGACCGGGTTTCCCGAGTGGGACGGCTTTCCGTTGCGTGACGCGCTGGCTCGGCGGCTCGGGGTGCCGGTCGTGCTGGACAAGGACACGAATGCCGCTGCGCTCGGGCTGGCGGTCGGGGGTGAGGCCGGGGCCTTCGCGTATCTCCATCTCGGTACGGGGCTGGGGGCCGGGCTCGTCCTCGGTGGGGCCGTGCATCGCGGGTCCCGGACCGGGGCGGGTGAGTTCGGGCACCAGGTCATCCAGCTGGACGGGCCGCCCTGTTCCTGCGGCAACCGGGGGTGCGTCGAGGCGTTGTGCCTCGCGGCGGTGGCCCGGGGGGACGTGGACGAGGCGGCGCGTGTTCTTGGGGAAGGGGCCGCGAACCTGGTGGGGCTTCTGGACATCGACCTTGTGCTGCTGGGCGGGCGCACGGTTGCCGCGGAGTCCGCGCGGTTCGTGCGGGGGGTTGGGGCGGTTCTTGATGCTCGGGCTCGGCGGGAGGGGGTGGGGGCGCCTGTGCCCGTGCGGGTTGCCTCCGGCGGGGTGCGGGGGGTGGCTGAGGGGGCGGCTCAGTTGTTGTTGGTGCCGTTGTTTGGGCGGGCGGAAGGATGAGTGGGGTGCTTCCGCGGGTTCGGTGTCGGGTGCGGGTTCGTTGTGGCTGGTCGCGCAGTTCCCCGCGCCCCTAAAAGCGAAAAGATTGCGCAGTTCCCCGCGCCCCTGGAAGACAAAGGACTGCGCCGTTCCCCGCGCCCCTGGGTGGGGTGGGCCTGGCCCAGTCGTGCGGCTCGGCCTCGCCCGGTGCTGGACCGATCGGGCGCAACCCTCGCCCCCGAACGGACCCCGTGTCAGCGTGCCGAGGTCGGTCGGAGGGGGTGTCGTGGCAGGGTCCCGTGTCCATGCGACTGAGCAAGCCCGTTTGTCTCGCCGTCAGTGCTGCAGCCGCCCTCGCCCCTGTGCCCGCCGATGCCGCGGTGGGGGTGGATCAACGGCCGGGTCGGCCCACCTGTGCCGAGCCGGGGAACGGGGAGTTTCCCGTGCGGACGCGGATCCATGGCGGGCCCGCCGAGTACGACGCCGGGGGCGGGTTCCGGACCTGGTACATCGATCTGACCAACACCACCGACGCGACCTGCGGGAACATCCACCCGGTCGTCGTCCTCGTGGACGGGAAGCGGGCGTTGCGGCCGGAGCAGCCGCGGCTCGAGTTCTACGACGGGGAGCGGCCCCGCCCCGTCGACTTCGAGCGGACCGAGCAGGACGAGAACATCGGGGTTCTCGGCGTCCCCACTAGCCGAGGCGACCTATCCGCAGCCGATGGATCCGCAGGTGACCTATCCGCAGGCGATGGATCCGAAGCCGACGGGGCCGTAGTCGAAGAAGCTCCCTTCCCCGGGTTCACCGTGGCGCCCGGCGCCACCATCTCCGTCAAGGTGCGGCTCGCGGTCACGTCGGATGCCGTGGCCAACGACGTCGTCGCGCACGCGGCCGTCGTGCAGCGGCAGGGGGACGACGACGGCGACTGGGTCGGGCAGTCGAACGACTACCGCTTCCGCATCCTCGGCGAGGGCGAGGGCGAGGGCGAGGGCGAGGGAGACAGTGACGAGGGCGGGAAGGGGGAGGTCGGCGGCAAGGACGGTGCGGGCAGCACCGGCGGGCGGGACAGCGCCGACGCCTCCGGGCGCGTACCGGACGGGATTCCGTTCGCGGAGGAGCTGGCCCGGACGGGGCTGCACTCGGCCCGGGGGGTCCTCGCCGCGACGGCCGGCGCGCTGCTGCTCCTCGGCGCGGGACTGGGCGCGCTGCTCGTGGCCCGCCGCAGGCGCTGAGGGCGCTGAGGGCACCGCGGGAGCCGCGGGATTCTCTGCCCGGGCTGCCGGCCGCCCCCTCCACCAAGATCGGGCGGATGGCTAGTCTGGAGGCGTCGGCACACAGCTGTGACGGCGTCCCCACACCCGCGGCAGACCCGCACGGCTCACGCAGCACGCGTACGGCAGGAGACGGCACATGGCAGAGCGCAAGCCCATCGAATCGTGGCTCACCGACATGGACGGGGTGCTCATCCACGAGGGCGTGCCGATCCCCGGCGCCGACGCCTTCATAAAGAAGCTCAGGGAGTCCGGGAAGCCCTTCCTCGTGCTCACCAACAACTCCATCTACACGGCCCGTGACCTGCACGCCCGTCTGCGGCGGATGGGCCTGGACGTACCCGTCGAGAACATCTGGACGTCCGCCCTGGCCACCGCCCAGTTCCTGGACGACCAGCGCCCCGACGGTTCCGCGTACGTCATCGGTGAGGCCGGCCTGACCACCGCGCTGCACGACATCGGGTACGTGCTGACCGACCACGACCCCGACTACGTGGTCCTCGGCGAGACCCGTACGTACTCCTTCGAGGCCATGACCAAGGCCGTGCGGCTGATCAACGACGGCGCCCGTTTCATCGCCACGAACCCCGACGAGACCGGCCCGTCCGCCGAGGGCGCCCTGCCCGCCACCGGCGCCGTGGCCGCGCTGATCACCAAGGCGACCGGCAAGCAGCCGTACTTCGCCGGCAAGCCGAACCCGCTGATGATGCGCACCGGTCTCAACACCATCGGGGCGCACTCCGAGACCAGCGCGATGATCGGCGACCGCATGGACACGGACGTCCTGGCCGGCCTGGAGGCGGGCATGGAGACCTTCCTCGTCCTCACCGGTCTCACCACGTCCGCGGAGATCGAGAAGTACCCCTACCGCCCGTCCACGGTCGTCGACTCCATCGCGGACCTCGTCGACCGCGTCTGAGCCACCCGTGAGCCACCCGTTCGGGAGCGCCACCCGCCTGGGCGCGCCACCCGTACGGAGCAGTGGATCACCTCCCCGGATGCGCCCCCGTGCCCCGAGTAGGACGCTCCAGATATCTGGAGGTTCACGATGGGTTCACTGCGACTGACTCTCTGTGCCGGGGTGGCGGCCGCCGCCGCGCTCGCCCCCACCGCGTACGCGGCCGACGGGGGCGTCTCCGTGACGCCGGGGTCCCCCGCTCCCGGCAGCGACATCCAGCTGCGGGTCAAGGGCTGCTCCGGGATGTCCGGCACCGCCGCGTCCGAGGCGTTCGTCGCCGACGCGCAGCTCACCGGGACGCCCGGAGTCCTCACCGGCGAGACCCGCGTCCGCTCGACGCTCGACCCCGGCACGTACGACGTCAAGGTCACCTGCGACGGCTTCGAGGACAAGGTCAAGGGCGCCTTCACCGTCGTCGACAAGAAGCAGCGGGACAAGCAGGAGAAGAAGGAACAGCAGCAGAAGAAGGAACAGCAGGAACAGGAGGAACAGCAGGGGCGGAAGGAGAAGCAGCCCGGGGACTCGGCGGCTTCGCCCGTCGCGCCCGCCTCCCCCGTGGCGCCCGTCCACGCGGGCGGCGGCGGTACCGCGCGGCTCGCCGTCGTCGACGCCCGCTCGGAGGGGCCCGGCACCCGGCACGCGGTGGTCGGGCTGGTCCTGGCCGGTGTCGCCGCCGTCGCCGTGGCGGTCCGCAGTTCCCGTCGGAGTCGCGGGAGTACCCGCGGTACGGACTGACCGGCCATGTCCGACCGGGAGGACCGGGAACACAGCTCCGGCGGCGGCCGGCTGCTCATGGGCGTGGCCTGGGCGCTGCTGCTCCTCGGGCTGTGGCTGTGGGGCCGCGAGGTGACCGACGTGCGCCAGGGCATATCCGCGCCGACCACGGGTGACGTGGCGGCGGTCGGACGCCCCCTCGGTGTCGAACTGCCGCCCGCGGCCGAGCCGTTGGGGGACGCGCGGCCCCAGCGCGTGGACATCCCCGCGCTGGGCGTGCAGGCGCCCGTGGTGACCCGCGGCCTCGATCCGCGCGGGGCGATCGATCCGCCGCCGTACGGACAGGCGGGGACCGTCGGCTGGTACGGGGGTGGGGCGCGGCCCGGGGCGGCCGGGACCGCACTGCTCGTCGGGCACGTGGACACCGAGACCCGGCCGGCGGTCTTCTACCACCTCAGCGAGGTGCGGCCGGGCGAGACGGTCCGGGTGATCCGCGACGACGGCAGGGTCGCCGAGTTCACCGTCGAGGACGTCCAGGTCTTCACCCGGGACCGCTTCGACGCCGAGAAGGTGTACGGGACACGGCAGACCGGCCGCGCCGAACTGCGCCTGATCACCTGCGGCGGCACCTTCGACCGGTCCAGCCGCGCCTACACGGCGAACGTGGTCGTCTCCGCGTACCTCAGCGGCACGGGTCTGTGAGCCCCCCACCCCCAGGAAGCCTCGCCCGATCCCGAGAACCGACGCCGCGTACCGACGCCGCGTACCGACGCCGCGTACCGACGCCGCGTACCGACGCCGCGTACCGACGCCGCGTACCGACCCCCCCGTACCGCACCTGGCCCGGTCGACGACCCGCTCCCCCCGGAGCCGTCGACCGGGCTGGTCCTCGACCGTGGGCGCCCGGGCTGCGGGAGTAACCCGGCGGCCGGCACGGGAGGTTGAGGGGCCCGTCCGCGCGTCATCCACGCGCATCGGGATTGGTCCGACAGCCGGGGGCCGGGGGCCGGGGCCGTCTGATAAGACTCTAGTTCGGATGAGCGCTCCGGCCTAGAGTCTGATTGACGCCAAGTCCCGGTCCGGTGGCGCTGAGTTATATGCGCAGCTAGTTGCGGGTCTAGGCCGGTCCGCGGTGCTCGCGGCCCAGCTCCGCGATGTCCTGCGAGTCCGTGATCACGGCCGTCGCGACCTCGTCGATGGGCAGCCGGTTGCTGCGCGCGAACTGGCGCAGCGCGATGAACGCCTCGTCCATTCCGGTCCGCCGCCGCTCGGCGAGCATGCCCTTTGCCTGCTCGATGCGTACCCGGCTGGAGAGGGCCTCCTGCAGCTGGTCCGTCAGCGTCCGGTACCGGGCGAACACGCGGTGGTTGGTGAGCCCGAGGGCGGCCGCGTCGGCCAGGGTCTGCGCGAGGAGCAGCGCCGTGTCGTCCGCCGGGGACGGGGACGGGGACGGGGGTGGTGCCGGTGCCGGGGGCGGTGCCGCGGTCGGGCTGGCAGGCCCCGGCACGAACACGTTGAGGGCGCCGAGCGGGGTCCCGTTCCGGCGCAGCGGTACCGCGAAGGTGCTCCCGATGTCGTACCGCAGCGCCCGTTCCGTGAAGTCCGGCCAGCGCGAGGAGGCGTGGGCCGCGCGGATCGCGACCTGCGGGACGGGCTCTCCGCTGCCGTAGCTCTCCAGGCAGGGTCCGCCGTGGTGCTGGACCTCCAACAGGTCGAGCGCCAGCTCCTGTTGGCGGCTGCTCACGCCGAACGACACCGTCTCGCCGCCCTCGATCAGCATGATGCCGGCCGCCGAGGCGTCCAGGAGGTCCACACAGTGGTCGGAGAGCCGTCGCAGGTACGCCACCGTGTCGAAGCCCTCGGAGAGCGTGTCCGCGGCTTCCACGAGGGCGGCCCCCAGCTGGACCTCCCGACTGCTGTGGTGCATGTCCGCGCCCTTCCCGAGTCCGGCCACCGCCCCCGCACGTCCGTCCGGCGCCTACCCGGTGGGAAGGGGGTGTAACAGCTAGTGGACAAGGGGCGGACGAGCTCGTGGGCGGACCGACACGTATGTCAGGATTGGGACTTCGGACGGTGCACCCGAGGGGGAGTTTGATGTACGGGAGCAGGGGGGCTGTGTCTCTTTTCGCCACTGGGGGGGTGGCAAAGGCGTCCGTCGCGGTGGCCGGAGCTGTGCTGCTGCTGGCGGGGTGTTCATCCTCGGACGGTGACGGCGAGAAGGACACGTCGGGCGCCAAGGTGAGCCAGCAGCCCAAGGACAAGGACCCGTTCTGGGTCAATCCCGATGGGAACGCCGCTGAGCAGGTGGCCTCATATGTGAAGGACGGCAAGAAGGACGACGCCGAACTGATCCGCAAGATCGCCGAGCAGCCCACCGGTGAGTGGCTCACTCCGGAGAACGCCGAGCAGGAGGCGCGCGGTTTCACCGAGGCCGCCGCGAAGGCCGACCGGGACGCGCTGCTCGTCGTCTACAACATCCCGCACCGCGACTGCGGCCAGTTCTCCGGCGGCGGCGCCGCGGACGGCAACGCGTACCGGGGCTTCATCGACCAGGTCGCCAAGGGCATCGGCGACCGCGCGACCACGGTGATCCTGGAGCCGGACGCCGTGCTGCACATGGTGGACGGCTGCACCCCGGACGAGTTCCACGAGGAGCGCTACGACCTTCTGCGGGGCGCGGTCGAGAAGTTCAAGTCCCTGAAGAACACCAAGGTCTACCTGGACGCGGGCAACGCGGGCTGGGGCAAGACCGACAACATCGCCGAGCCGCTGAAGCTGGCGGGCGTCGAGCAGGCCGACGGCTTCTCGGTCAACGTGTCCAACTTCTACACGACGGCCGACAGCACGAAGTACGGCAAGGACCTGTCGTCGAAGGTCGGCAACAAGCCGTTCGTGATCGACACCAGCCGCAACGGCAACGGCCCGTACACGGAAGGCGATCCGGCGGAGAACTGGTGCAACCCGCCCGGCCGCGCGCTCGGCGAGTCGCCCACGACCAAGACCGACGACGACCTCGTCGACGCGTACGTCTGGGTCAAGCGGCCCGGCGAGTCCGACGGCACGTGCAAGGGAGGCCCGAAGGCCGGCCAGTGGTGGCCCGAGTACGCACTGAAGCTCGCGAAGGCGACCAAGTAACAGCCCACGGGCAACAGCCCGTAGGTGAACGCAGGCGACAGCCCGTACGTGACTGGGGGCGCCCTCCGCCAAGGAGGGCGCCCCCAGTCACATCACCTGTTCCGGGTCAGGGAACCTCGGGTCAGGGAACCTTGACCCACTGGGCCTTGCTCGGGGTGCCCTGGTCGTCCGTGACGAACAGCATGTACCAGCCGGACTCGACGAGGTTGCGGCTCTTGGGCACGGTGACCTCGATGCCGTTCTTCGTCTTCGTGAAGTCCAGCGCGATGGACCGCTGGTCGACGTCGGTGACGTGCGTCGACGCGCTCGGCCGGATCAGCCGGGCCGTCTTGATCGACGAGGCGTGCTGCGAGGTGAACGTCCCGGAGCCGCCGCGCTCGATGGTCTTGGGGCCGCCCGAGAGCGAGGGCCGCGAACCCTGGTACAGATACGGCGGCGTGTAGATCTCCACGCGCTGCTCGAACTTGCCCGGCTTGGTGTTGGCCTTGTCGGCGTAGAGCGAGTCCGAGCCGAAGAACATCACGCGGCCGTCGGGCAGCAGGATCGAGCCCGAGTGGTAGTTCCGGCCCACCAGCGGGTCGGCGACCCGCTGGAACTCGTTGGTCTTCGAGTCGTACATCCGCGCCTGGAGGATGTTGGAGTCACCGCGGCCGCGGTAGTCCTCCGAGCCGCCGGACACCAGCACGTCGTCGTTGGGCAGGATCGAGTACTGCGGATAGCGCGTACCCTTCTCCAGCTCGGGACCGTCCACGAACTTCGGGTCGTCGGCCAGCAGGTCGATGATGCGGGTCTTCTTGCTGGACCGTTCGGACTCGCCGACCCCGCCGCCGCCGATCACCATGTACTTCTCGTCCTGCGCGGGCGGCAGCAGCACCGTGCCCGCCGTCTCCAGGAGCTTCGGGTCGGACATGCCCTCGAGCTTGTTGAACTTGTTCGACTTGAGGTCCCAGATGCCCGGGTCACGGCCGACGTCGTCGGGGCCGTAACCGGCGTTCGCGCCCGAGTAGAACAGCTTGCCGTTCTGCATCAGGGAGATCGCCGGGTAGGTCGGGAACTGCCGGACGCCCTTGGTGTACGTCCACTTCTTGGTCTTCGGGTCGTACACCTCGTTCTTGCCCGGCACCAGCTGGCCGATCTCGTCGAGGCCGGAGAGGCTGAGGATCTTGCCGTCGGACAGGGTGGTGAGCGTCGGGTACCAGCGCGCCTCGTTCATCGGGTCGACCTTGATGTACTTCTCGGCGACCGGGTCGAACTCGTAGGCGTCCTTGATGCCCTGGAAGTCCTTCTTGTCCAGGGCGAGCTTCTCGGCGATGCCGTACGTGTTGCGCGCCTCGGCGCCCGACAGGCCCTGCACGCGGTAGTTGTCCTGCGTACCCGTCTCGTACTTCTTGCCGCTCTTCTGCGCCTCGACGTAGATCCGGCCCAGGCCGGGTTCGTTGCGCAGGAACTTGCCGGTGTCCGGGTCGAAGACCTTCTTGGCCCGCTCGACGACGACCGGGTCCTTGGACACGAAGGTCTTGCCGTTCTCCTTGCCCGTGAAGCGGGTGCCCGCGGGCAGGGTGATCGGCTTGTCCGGGTTCTCGTTGTGGACGACCATCAGGCCGCCCGCCTTGGTGATGTCGCCCTGGAGCTTCTCGTACCGCTTGGTGCCGCCCGCGATCAGCAGGTTGCCGTTGGGCAGTTGGGTGTGGCCCGTGCAGAACAGGTCGGCCGGCGTCGGGACCTTCTTGATCGTCTTCTTGACCGGGTCCCAGACACGCGTGTCGAACTTCTTCGCGTCGAAGTTGTCCTGGTTGTTGCCGGAGCCCGCGATCAGCAGGATCTTGCCGGTGTGCAGGAGCGCGGCGTGGATGGTGTTGAGCCGGTACTTCTCGGGGAACTCGACGACGTCCCACTTGCCGTTGTCGGCCTTGTACTCAGGTCTGTTGATCTTGTACTCGTGGTACTGGTCCGACCCGAAGCGGTAGAGCGCGGGCCCGTTCATCCCGGCCAGCGCAAGCACCACCGCCGCACCTATCGCGATGCGGCGGGCGCGGCGGCGGCTGGAACCGTCTTTCACTTCAATCCCCGTCTAACTTGTCGTGGTGGCTGGTGTGCAGGGCTTTTCGGCTGGGGGCTTGGGGCCTGGGCTCCGAGGTCCGGCGGCGGGGTCGCCGCCGGCCTCAGTTCCCGGAGTGATGCTGCCGTCCCCCGAGGGCGATCTGCACCGTCTGGTCGTTGCCCCCGCCTGCCGCCCAACTGGGCTTCTGCTGGGGCGTGTGCGGTGCGACCGGAGGCTGCTGTGAACTCTGTGGCTGGTGGGGAATGCGGCTGTCCTGCGGGGGCGCGGGCGGGTCCTGGGGACCGCCCTGCCGGTGCTTGCGCCCCTTTTTGTCCTGCCGCATCATCCAGCGCCAGGCGAACATCGGCGAGGCGGTGATGAGCAGCGCGAAGGTCGCCCAGATGATCATCGCCGGGTGGGCGTGACCGTAGACGAAGCCCGCGGCGATCGAACCGGCGAAGATCGCCATGAAGTACCAGTGGTACCGGAACGTCCCGAACCAGGTGTCCGGGCTCGCGGAATCGCCCTTCGGGGTGACCACGAACTTGCTCTTGCGACGCAGGACCGAGTCGATCAGCGCCTTCGCGTAGAGCGGCGCCGACAGCGCGGACATGATCATGCCGGCCACACCCCCGGAGCCCTCGGGCTCGTGCGGCGAGACGTTGTGACGGCGGTTCCAGACGTAGAGACCGATCTGCAGCGCGGAGGCGTTGCCGTAGAGCATCAGCCAGATCGCCGGGTCGATGTTCACACCTGAGGCGCCCAGGCCCAGGAACAGCGCACAGCTCAGCGCCGCCAGGATCCAGTTGAGGGCCGACATCGGGTAGAAGATGATCATCATCGTGTAGTTGAAGAGCTTGCTCGGCGGAAGCGAGTACCAGCCCTTCCAGTACTGCTTGAGGATCGTCTCGTACGTCCCTCGCGACCAGCGCATCTGCTGGGTGAAGAAGTCCGTCCAGGCGTTCGGGCCCTCACCGACGGCCAGCACGTCCGGCGTGTAGACCGAGCGCCACTTCCTGCCCGTCGCCGGGTTCTTGTGGCGGTGGATCTCGAAGCCGGTCGCCATGTCCTCGGTGATCGAGTCGTACAGACCGCCGATCTGCTTCAGCGCCTTGATGCGTACGGCGTTGGACGTGCCGACGAACATCGGGGAGCCGTAGGCGTTGCCGGCCCGCTGGATCAGCGCGTGGAACAGGAACTGCTGCGACTCGGCGGCCTTGGTGATCGGGTTGTCGTAGTTGCCGTAGACCTGCGGGCCGATCACGAAGCCGACGTTCGGGTCGCGGAAGAAGCCGAGCATCCGCTCCAGGTAGTTCGGCAGCGGTACGTGGTCGGTGTCGACCGAGGCGAAGTAGTCGTAGTTGTCGCCGTGCGCGTCCAGCCAGGCGTTGTAGTTGCCGTGCTTGGTCTTCGCGCGGTGCGGGCCCTTGGGCATGTTCCACTTCGCGACGCCCTTGCGGGAGAAGTGGTGCACGCCGAGGCGCTCGCAGACCTCCCGGACCTCGGGGTCGTTGCCCTCGTCGAGCAGCCAGACATGCATGAGGCCGCGGTGGCGGATCTTGACCGCGGCTTCGAGGGTCTTCGTCACCATCTCCAGCGGCTCCTTGCCGGGCACGAAGGAGGTGAGGAAGGCCACTCTCGTACCGGTCTCGGGCACCACCGGGATCGGGTCGCGGGCGACCAGCGTGGCGTGCGCGTTCGACAGCACGTTCATGCAGCGGAAGAGCTCGATCAGACCGATCGAGACCAGCATCACGATGTCGAGCGCCGGCAGGAAGTCGAAGGCCGGGTAGTCGCGTTCGGTCCAGTGCGCCGGCTGGAGCAGCCAGACGAGCAGGACGAGCGAGAGCAGTGGCGCGGCGCCCAGCATCAGGGCAGCGCGCAGCCGGTGCGGCTCCTGCGAGAGCAGCGAGCGGTACTGCACCTTGTACGGCTGGGTCGGATCGGGCTGTGTGAGAGGCCCCGCAAGCCTGCTGTAGTGCTCGTAGTCGTATCTCGGCAGTGTCTTCTTGATTCTCCGGAAGCTGCCGGTCCGAGTCTGTGACGGCACCCTCAGTTGGGTGGTCTCGGACGGATCGGAGTTCTGCCGGGCGCCCGTCGGCGTCGACGTCATGAGTCATCCCCCCACACGCGAACCATCGCGTGCTCGTTGTTCCGTTCGCCTGCTCATGTCCCCCTAGACATTCACAGGCGCATCAACAGCAGGCCCCCGCCACCACATCATCCACATACCCTATAGACACGGCGCACGGGCCTTCCGGTTGCATGATGCCCCCCTCGACATCCGTTCATGAACGGGGCCCCTATCCCCCGCCTTCGCACGCAACCGGTTCCTAGCCCCCAACTGCTCTGTAACCGCAGCCTCTTGTCGCCCAGGGTTCTACGCCGTTCACCATGATCGCAAGATGCGAAACATGGTGTTTACCGGTCATACGCGCTCATTGGGGTGTCTGATGGTCTCGTTCGGTGCGGTTGCGGTCAAGCGTGTACGGATGTTGCCGAAGTGTTCCCTTATCGAGTCCTCGGCCCTGGTCGCGTCACCGGAGCGCACCGCGTCGAGGATCTCCCGGTGCTGCCGGCAGGTGACCTTCGGATCCTGCGGCAGCCCCACGAGGTCCGTGCGTACGCGGTGGAAGGCGTCCCAGAAGGCCTCCAGGAGCTCGCTCAGCAGCAGGTTGCCCAGACCTCGGTAGAGAGTGGCGTGAAAGGCGCGGTCGGTGTCCGCGAGACCGGTGCCCGCGGCCGCCTCCGCGTCCATACGGTCCACCAGGGCGTCCAGTTCCGCGAGATCGTCCGCCGGGACCTTGCCCGCGAGCCGGACGATCAGCCCGGTCTCCACGGCCTCGCGCAGCTGCAGGAGCTGGAGCAGGCTGTCCTCGCCCCGGTAGTGCCCGGCGACCGTGCGGAAGGCGAGGCCCTCGATCATCGGGGCCATGGACATCGGCCCGACATAGGTGCCGAAGCCGTGCCGGATCTCGACGATGCCCATCGCCTGGAGCGCCTTCAGCGCCTCGCGCACGGAATTGCGGCTGGCGCCGAGCAGCTCCATGAGCTCGGGCTCGGTCGGGAGTACGGCGCCCGAGGGCAGCCGGCGGTCGATGATGAGCTTCTTGATCCGCTCCTGGAGGTCGCGCGCCATGGCCAGAGGGTAGCGGGCCGAAAGGGTTCGGCCATACGCGATGAGGTTTCGGCCGGATGCGAAGAGGCTCCTCGTGATCACGAGGAGCCTCTTCGGTGGTGCGCCGCCAGGGACTCGAACCCCGGACCCGCTGATTAAGAGTCAGCTGCTCTAACCAACTGAGCTAGCGGCGCGTGCTGCTCCGCAGATCTTACCTGGTGTCGGGGGGGTGCCCCGGCCCAGAGCCCCTTCAGGGGCGCGGGGAACTGCGCGACCAGCCCCCACCCGCCCGCAGGCAAAAAACAACCCCCTGCCGAACCGCCGGAGGCAACCCGTACATCATTTGGACCGTCAACATGCGACACCCGGTGACAGTTGAGAAACTGACGGACGTGCAGAAGCGCGGACATTTCCACCAGGAGTGTGAGGGGAATCGCATGGCGGCTCCGGTATTCGAGGAATTCGATCCCGAGAGCGACTGTGAATGCCCCGGATGTAAGCACTGGCGGCTTGTGCTGCCACATTCCACGGCCACCGGATTCGGTGGCCACCCGGCGGCCCACCGAGCGCTCGTCCTGGCCGCCGCGGCCGGCACGGCGCTGGGCGCGGGCCATGTCGTACCGGCCGTCGCGGCCGCCGCGCACGCCCCGCGGCTGCCCGGCGCCCCCGCGGCCGACGAACCCGACACACCGCAGGGCGGCAAGACCCCGCTCCACGGCCCCGGAGGCGTTCCGGCCAAGGTCAAGGCACCTCCGACGACCCGGGCCGAGATCATCAACCGGGCCAAGGAGTGGGTCGCCGCGGAGGTGCCCTACAGCATGAGCGCGTACTGGTCCGACGGGTACCGCCAGGACTGCTCGGGCTTCGTCTCGATGGCCTGGAACCTCGGCGGCAACGAATGGACGGGCAGCCTCGACAAGTTCGGCGTCCGGATTCCCCGGGAGCAGCTGGAGCCCGGTGACATTCTCCTGTTCCACAATCCGGCGGACCCCGAGAAGGGGTCGCACGTCGTGATTTTCGGAGGCTGGACGGATTACACGCAGGACTACTACATCGCGTACGAGGAGGCCCGCCCGCGCGCCCGCAAGCAGGCCACTCCGTACGCCTACTGGAAGTATTCGGACCGCTATCTGGCCTACCGCTACAAGGGGCTGAAAGGGGGAACCGAGGGTGCCGATCCGGCTTCTCCCGCCGATCCCAAGACTCCGGTCACTCCGACCACTCCGACCACTCCGGCCGTACCCGTCACCTCTCCGGGGACCAAACCCGCGGCGCCGCCCTACCCGGGTGCGGCGGCCTTCGGGCCCGGGGCCAGCAACGCCAGCGTCACCCGGCTGGGGCGGATGCTGGTCGGGCGGGGCGCGAGCGCGTTCTACTCGGCGGGGCCCGGGCCGCGCTGGTCGGAGGCCGACCGCAGGGCCACCCAGGCGTTCCAGCGGGCACAGGGCTGGACCGGGGCGGACGCGGACGGTTTCCCCGGCCCGGCGACCTGGGCGTATCTCGTGAACGACAAGGGACGGGACATCATCGCCCCGAGCGGCGGCAGTTCCGGCAAGCCCGGGCGGCCCCCGGCCGGAGGTGTCGCCTCGCACGGCGTCCCCGGCTATCCGGGGCGGGCGCTGTTCCGGCCGGGCGCCAGCAACGAGTACGTCACCCGGCTCGGCAAGCAGCTGGTGAAGAAGGGGTTCGGCAAGCACTACACGCAGGGGCCGGGACCGCGCTGGGGCGAGGGCGACCGGCGCAACGTCGAGGCGTTCCAGCGTGCGCAGGGGTGGCGCGGCGGGGCAGCCGACGGCTACCCGGGTCCGGAGACCTGGCGGCGGCTCTTCTCCTGAGGGGCCCGGACGGCCTGAGGGCCCGGACGGCCCGGGGGGCTCGGACTGCCCGGGGAGCCGGGCCGGTTCGGACGGCTCCCGACGGCACTTCTCACC
This sequence comes from Streptomyces sp. NPDC050988, assembly GCF_044456225.1. NCBI lineage: Bacteria > Bacillati > Actinomycetota > Actinomycetes > Kitasatosporales > Streptomycetaceae > Streptomyces > Streptomyces sp. NPDC050988. The sequence continues at coordinate 239,990 of NZ_JBITFQ010000005.1, forward strand.
ACAGCTCTCTCACGACAGCTCTCTCATGACAGTTCTTCCTGGCGCGGAGGCACGGAGGCACGTATGAGTACGACGACTGAACACTCCCCGGAGTTCGAGGGGGCCCCAGAGGCGGGCGGTCGGGACACGGGTGGCCGCGGGGCGCGGCTCATCCACAACGAGGCGACCACCGAGATCCCGGTCCACCTGCTGTTCCGCGACGAGCCCGAGCCGGTGTCCGTACCGCTCGCGCCCGCCGTGGTGAGTCGGCGGCGCGGTACCGGTGAGCAGCCGAGGGTCACCCGGCGCTCTCCCGCCCCGGTGCGGCCGCGGCCGGTGGTGGAGGTCGACCCCGACCTGGTGGAGCGGCCCGCGGGCGTACTGCCGGGCGCGCTCGGGGTACTCGCCGGTGCCGTCGGCACGGCGGGCTGCGTCCTCGCGTCGTGGTGGGCGGGTGTGCTGCCGCCGCTCGCGGTGGACGCGCTGGGGCTGCCGGTGCGGATGAGTGCCGGGCTCGGCGGACCGCAGTGGGCGGCGCTCGCCGGGGCCGGGGCGCTCACCCTGTTCGGCTTCGGCGGGCTGGCCCGCGGCCGTACCGGACGCGCCTGGGTGCTCGGCCTCTTCGGCCGCTACCGGGGCACCGTCCGGCGCACCGGGCTCATGTGGGTCAACCCGTTGGTCCTGCGCCGCCGGATCGACGTACGCCTGCGGCACTGGCGCAGCGACCCGATGCCGGCGGTCGACGCGAACGGGGTCGCGCTGCGGGTCGTGGTGCTCGTCGTCTGGCGGGTGCGGGACACCGCGCGCGCCGCGCTCGGCGTCGAGGACCACCAGCGGTATCTGCGCGAGTGCGTGGAGGCGGCGCTCGCCCGGGTGCTCGCCCAGCTGCCGGCCGACGTCGCGCCGAACTCGCCGAGGGCCGCCGACTCCGCGACCCTGCGCAACACCGAGGCCGTCGGCGACTCGCTGACCCGCATCGTGGCCGCGGACGCGGCGGCGGCCGGCCTCCAGGTGTTCTCCGCACAGCCGCTGCGCGTCGAGTACGCCCCGGAGGTCGCCGCCGTGATGCAGCGCCGCCGGATCGCGGCACTCGACGCCCAGCACCGCGACAAGGTCCTCACCTCGGTCGTCGACTCCGTCGAGGACACGGTGACCCGGCTGACCGTGCGCGGGCTCGTCGAACTCGACGACTACGAGCGCAAGGCTCTGGTGAAGGACCTGACGGTGGCGTTCTATACGGGACATGGAGATCGCTGACCGCCGCACCCCCACCGGTGACCGCCGTGCCCCCGCCGACGAACACGGCACCCCTGCCGGTGACCGCCGCACCCCTGCCGGCGAACACCGCACCCCCGCCGGAGACCACCTCACCCTCGCCGGGCTCGCCTCGGACGCCTGGACCCTGACCGACGGAACACCGCGCGCCGTGCTGGGCCTCGCCGGCCCGCCCGGCGCCGGCAAGTCGACCCTCGCCCGCGCCCTCGTCGCGCACCTGGGAGAGGGCGCTGCCTATCTGCCGCTCGACGGCTTCCATCTCTCCAACGCCCAGTTGGAGCGCCTCGGCCTGACCGCCCGCAAGGGCTCCGAGCCGAGCTTCGACGTGTGGGGGTACGTCGACCTGCTGCGCCGGGTCCTCGACGAGACCGGCCGCGACATCTACGTACCGGACTACGACCGCACGCTCGACGAGCCGGTCGCCGCGCGGCACGTGGTGCCCCCGGCGGCCCGGCTGATCGTCACGGAGGGGAACTACCTTGCCTGCGACCTGCCGGGATGGCGGGAGGCGTACGTGTTCATGGGGGAGTGCTGGTACGTCGAGGCGCCCGGGGACGTGCGTCAGGTGAGGCTGGTGGAGCGGCAGTTGGCGGGTGGGCGGAGTGAAGGGGAGGCACGGAAGTGGGTGGAGACCAACGACGATCCCAATGGGGAACTTGTGGTGACATCGCGGGGCCGCTGCCACCGAATCCTCTCGACTATTGGTATGGACATGTTCAACAGTCAGCAATAATCTGGGACTTGGTCTAGACCTGAATCATCGCCACACGCATCGCGATGCGCACGCACAGCTCACGGAACTTCCCCCACGTTCTCCAGGAGCGGCAGCATGCGAGAAACTCCCCATCCCCGGAAGCGACTGAAGTGGTACGCCGCCGCGGTCGGCCTCGCCACCACGGGAGCGCTCGTGCTCTCCAGTGGTGGTGCCACCGGCCACGGCTACACCGACCTGCCCATCAGCCGGCAGAAGCTCTGCCAGAACGGCTCCGTGGCCAACTGCGGCGCCATCCAGTGGGAGCCCCAGAGCGTCGAGGGCCCCAAGGGCTTCCCGGCGGCCGGGCCCGCGGACGGACAGATCTGCTCCGCGAACCACACCAACTTCGGCGCGCTCGACAAGGCGACGACGCCCTCGGGCGGTGCCTGGCCGACGACCAAGGTCAACGGCGGGCAGAGCTACAGCTTCCGCTGGCAGTTCACGGCCCGGCACTCCACGACCGACTTCAAGTACTACATCACCAAGAACGGCTGGAACCAGAACGCTCCGCTGACCCGGTCCGCGCTGGTCACAGCCCCGTTCCTCACCGTCCCCTTCAGCGGCCAGCCGCCGGCGACGCTCTCGCACAGCGGCACCCTGCCGACCGGCAAGAGCGGTCACCACGTCATCCTCGCGGTGTGGACGATCGCCGACACGGCGAACGCGTTCTACGCCTGCTCGGACGTGACGTTCTGAGCGCCCGACACCCGTTCGCCGCGCAACTCTGAGCATCTCTTGAGGCTCTTGCCCACCCCCCACGGGTAGGTTCCACGCACGTCGGCATGACCATGACGGCGTGCGTGGAGCTGTACCGAACATCGGGGGATGTCGATGGACTTCATGTTCTATGCCGTGCCGGGCCTGATCATGGCCGTGACCGTCTTCCTGGCGGTCAGGGTGATCCGCCGCGCGCTGGAGCTCAGGCGGGCCTGGAACAGCGGGCTGACCGCCGAGGCACGCTGTCTGCGCACGTACACGACGACCAGCGGCGGCAGCGGCGACTCCTCCGTGCGCACGACGCTGCACCACGTGTACGAGTTCACGGCCCGCGACGGGCGCACCGTCCGTTTCGAGGAGGAGGGCGGGCCGGGCACGACGGTCGAGGGCGACATCGTCGTCGTGCACTACGCCGAGGGCGAGACCGTGAAGGCCACGGCCAAGGCGCCGGGCCACGTCAGGAACGCGGCCTCCACCGTGGGCATCCTGGCGTTCCTCTCCGTGGTCGTGGTGTTCTGCGTCGGCTTCATGGTCACGTACACCGAGGCATTCGGCGACAACTCCTCCGTCTCCCACGTGGACGAGCCTCCCTCGATCGGCGACAGGCCGTACACCAAGGTGCCGTGACCCTTCCCTGCTCGCCTCTCCACATCTGACGCCCCGTCAATTATGGTGCGCCTCCATGGGATCCAGGAGCGTGGGGACCGGCGCGCGGACCGTCGCGGAACTCGTACAGGACCGGTGGGGCGACCACCGGCCGGGGCTGTGGTTCGAGGAGCGGACCCTGACCCACCACGAGGTGGCCGCGGGCGCGGCGGCGCGGGCCGCGCTGCTGACCGACCTGCTGCCGCCGGGCGCGGAGCCGCACGTGGGCGTGCTGCTCGACAACACCCCCGAATACCCCCTGTGGCTGAGCGCGGCGGCCCTGGCGGGCGCGGCCGTCGCCGGGATCAACCCCACCCGCCGCGGCCCCGAACTCGCCCGCGACATCCTGCACACCGAATGCCGCGTCCTGGTCACCGAACAGGCCCACCTCCCGCTCCTCGACGGACTCGAACTCCCGGGAGTACGGCTGCTGGTGACCGACACCGAGGCGTACGAGCAACTGCTCGCGCCCTACGCGGACGCGCGCCCCGAGCCGGCGCGGGCCGCCCCGGAGAGCCGACTCCTCCTGTACTTCACCTCCGGCTCGACCGGGGCGCCCAAGGCGGCGATCTGCTCGCAGGGGCGGCTCGCGGCGGCCGGGCAGTCGCTGGTCGACCACTTCGGGGTGCGCGCGGACGATGTGCACTACGTCTGCATGCCGATGTTCCACGGCAACGCGGTCATCGCGGACTGGGCCCCCGCCCTCGCGACCGGCGCGGGTGTCGCCCTGCGCCGGCGGTTCTCGGCCTCGGGCTTCCTGACGGACGTACGGGCGTACGGGGCCACGTACTTCACGTACGTGGGACGGGCCGTGCAGTACATCCTGGCCACCCCCGCCCGGGCCGACGACCGGGACAACCCGCTGCGGACGGGCTTCGGGACGGAGGCGGGGGCGGTGGACGCGGCGGCGTTCGAGGAGCGGTTCGGGGTGCGCCTGGTGGAGGGGTACGGGTCCTCCGAGGGCGGGGCGGCGATCCAGCGGACGCCCGGCACACCGAAGGGGGCGATCGGGCGGGCCGCCCCCGGCGACGATCTCGCGGTGGTCGACCCGGTGAGCCGCACGGAGTGCCCCGCGGCGGCCTTCGGCCCCGACGGCAGGCTGCTCAACGGGCGGGAGGCGATAGGGGAGTTGGTGAACCGCGGGCCCAACCCCTTCGAGGGCTACTGGCGTAACGAGGCGGCGGAGGCTGCCCGGCAGAGGGACGGATGGTACTGGACCGGGGACCTCTTCTACCGGGACACCGACGGGTTCCTGTACTTCGCGGGGCGCACGGACGACCGCCTCCGCGTCGACAGCGAGAACCTGGCCGCCGCGGTGATCGAGAACATCCTCGCCCGCTACGGAGACGCCGCCGCCGTCGCCGTGTACGCGGTGCCGGATCCGGTGGCCGGTGACCAGGTGATGGCCACGCTGGCGCTGCGGGAGGCGGCGGACTTCGACCCGCACCGGTTCGCCGACTTCCTGCTGGCCCAGCCGGACCTGGGCACCAAGATGGCCCCCCGCTTCGTACGGATCGTGGACCGCATGCCGGTCACCGCCACCAACAAGATCCACCGGGTCGGGCTGCGGCGGGAGGGGTTCCGGTGCGCGGATCCGGTGTGGTGGCGGCCGCCGGGGGAGGGCGGGTACCGGCGGCTGGACGAGGCGGACCTGGCGGAGCTGATCGCGCGGTACCGGGCGCGGGGGCGCGAGGAGCTGCTGGTGAGGTAGGGCTGGAGCCCCTTCGATGCCGGGGGAGGGGTAACGCAGAAGGCCCCCGCTCTCGCGGAGGCCTTCGTCTTGTGCGCCGCCAGGGACTCGAACCCCGGACCCGCTGATTAAGAGTCAGCTGCTCTAACCAACTGAGCTAGCGGCGCATGACTCTCGCCAACCGCTTTTCGCGGCTGGCGACAGAAAAAATAATACCTGGTCCGTGAGGGTGCTCCGGACCACGCCGCCTGCGGTCAGATCGCGAGCGAGAGCAGTACCGGTGCCGCGCCCCGGTTCAGGGTGGCGGCCGCCTCGCGCAGGCGGTGGGCGTGGGACACCGGGAGGGAGAGGGCGAGGCAGCCCACGGCCGAGCCGGCCGTGATGGGGACCGCCGCGCACACCGTGCCGACCGCGTACTCCTGGAGGTCGAGCACGGGCACGGTGGGTGCCTGGGCGTCGAGCCGGGACAGGAACGCGCGCTCGTTGGTGATGGTGCGCGAGGTGAGGCGGGCCATCCGGTGGCGGGAGAGGTGGTCGCGCCGGGCGTTGAGGTCGAGCTGGCCGAGGAGGCTCTTGCCGATCGCGCTGGCGTGGGCGGAGGAGCGGAAGTCCACCCATTCGTTGACCGCCGGGGTGGTCGGGCTGTCGGCCCACTGGGCGACGTGGATCTCGCCGTCCACGTACCGGCTCATGTAGACGGCGGCGCCGACCGAGTCGCGCAGCCGGTCGAGGTTCCGCTGGAGCTGGGCGCGCAGGGCCTCGTCCCGGCCGTGTGCGGAGGCCAGCCTGCCGAGCGCCGCCCCGGTGACGTACGCCCCGTCGGCGATCTGCTCGACGTACCCCTCGCGGCGCAGCATCCGCAGGAGCGCGGTGAGGCGCTCCGCGCCGAGGCCGGTGAGGCTGGCGAGTTCGGCGTCCGTGACACCGGTGGTGTGCCGCGCGGCCACGGTCTCCAGGACGCGCAGGGCGTCCTGGGTCGAGTGGTACGGCACGGTCGGCTCGACCTTCACGAAAGCTCACCTCGCAGTGACGCTCCGGGTGCTGGCAGAAGTTTTTCCTGCCGGGGGTCCGGGGGTTGTCCCCCGGAATAGTGCAGCAGCGCCACGGTATCCCCTCGCGCTTTTCGGCCCGGCTTTCACTTCAACGCAGCCCGGACGGCCGGGCCCCCTCCACGATAGCCGCCAAGGGGCTTACGGGGAGGGGCTGTTGGCGAGATTGGTGGCGCGTTCCAGTCCCCTCAACAGCGGGGCATCCTTCTGGCATATGCCAAAGTCATGCCCCATCGGCTCGGCCTCGGAACCTTGACGTCTTCACCTCTTGAAGACCGGCGGTGACGCTCCCGGGGAATTACAGCACCGCGCCGAGGAACTCCCGCGTCCGCTCGTGCTCCGGGTCGCCGAAGATCTTCTCCGGCGGGCCGGACTCCAGGACGCGCCCCGAGTCGAACATCAGCACCTGGTCGGAGATGTCCCGGGCGAAGTTCATCTCGTGGGTCACGCAGAGCATCGTGATGTCGGTGGTGCGGGCGATGTCCCTGAGCACGTCGAGGACGCCCGCGACCAGCTCGGGGTCGAGCGCGGAGGTCACCTCGTCCAGGAGCAGGACCTGCGGCCGCATCGCCAGGGCCCGCGCGATCGCGACGCGCTGCTGCTGGCCGCCGGAGAGCTGGCTCGGGTACTTGTCGACGTGCTCGGTCAGCCCGACCAGTTCGAGCAGCTCCCGGGCCCGCTCCTCGGCCGCGTCCTTGGACATGCCGAGCACGGTGACCGGAGCCTCCGTGATGTTGCGCAGCACCTTCATGTTGGGGAAGAGGTTGAACTGCTGGAAGACCATCCCGATGTTCTTGCGGACCTCGCGGATGTGCTTCTCGCCGGCCGGGACCAGCTTGCCGTTCCTCTCCTCGTGGGTGAGGTAGTCGCCGTTGACCTTGATCGTGCCCTCGTCGGGCTTGGCCAGGGTCATCAGCAGCCGCAGGATCGTCGTCTTGCCGGAGCCGGACGGGCCGATCAGTGTGACGTGCTTGCCGGAGGCGACGGAGAAGTCCAGCTCGTCGAGGACCACGTTGTCCCCGAAGCGCTTGGTGACCTTGTCGAAGCGGATCAGCTCGCTGCCGTCCGCCGCCGGGTTGGCGTCGGAGTTGGCGTCGGGCTCTTTCATCAAAGGGGTGTCAGCGGACAAGACGTCGCTCCAGGGCTCGCATGAGGAGGGAAGCGGGATAGGAAATGAGGATGAAGGCCACGCCGATGACCGTCAGGGGCTCGGTGAACTGGAAGTTCTGCTGCGAGAACAGGCGCGCCTCGCCGAGCATGTCGAGGACGGTGATCGCCATCAGCAACGGCGTGTCCTTGAGCATCGAGATGACGTAGTTGCCCAGCGCGGGCACCACCCGGCGGATCGCCTGCGGCAGGATCACCGCGGTCCACGTCCGGGTCATGGGCAGGTTCAGTGCCGTGGCCGCTTCCCACTGGCCGGCCGGCACGCCCTCGATGCCGGCCCGGTAGACCTGCATCGTGTACGTCGAGTAGTGCAGCCCGATCGCGACGACACCGGTGGTCATCGCGGAGAACGTGATGTTCCACTCGGGCAGCACGTAGAAGAGGAAGAACAGCTGCACCAGCAGCGGGGTGTTCCGGATGAACTCCGTGACGACCCCTACAGGCCAGCGCACCCAGCGGGTCGGCGTCCGCATCAGCAGCGCCCACACCAGCCCGAGGGCGAACGAGATCAGCGAGCCGAACACCAGGGCCTGCAGGGTGACCAGCAGCCCGTCCCAGAAGTGCGGCATGAAGTCGCCGACGGCACTCCAGTCCCAGTTCATGCGGCACCTCCGCCGACTCCGGTGGTCTCCGGGCGGTGCAGCTCACGCTGGGACACACCCTTCTCGGGAACCTCTCCGATCCCGGCCTTCAGCTTTTTCTCCAGACCGCGCATGACGCGCGTGAGCAGGAAGGCGATCACGAAGTAGATCAGCAGGATGTACGTGTAGATCTCCGCGCTCTCCTGCAGCGCGAGCCGCACCAGGTTGCCGCTGAACGCCAGGTCGCCCATGCCCATCACGGACACCAGGGCCGTGCCCTTGAGCAGCTCGATCAGCAGGTTGGAGAAGGGCGGGATCATCTCCGGCACCGCCTGCGGCAGCAGGATCAGCCGCAGCCGCTGCCAGGGCGTGAAGCTCAGCGCGATCCCGCCCTCACGCTGCGCCGGGTCGACGGAGTTCAGGGCGCCGCGCACGATCTCGGAGCCGTACGCCCCGTAGGTGAGACCCAGGGCGAGGGTGCCCGCCCACATGGGGACCAGCTGCCAGCCGAAGGCCGGTGGCAGCACGAAGAACACCCAGAAGATCATGATCAGCGCGGAGGTGCCGCGGAACACCTCGGTGTAGAAGCCCGCGAGGAAGCGGACTATCCACAGCCGGTGGGTGCGCGCGATGCCCACCACGAAGGAGACGGCCGCGGCCAGCGCAGCGCTGAACACCAGCAGCTGGACCGTGACCCAGATCCCCTTCAGTACGAGTTCCCAGAGTCCCGATGTCATCCGCCGCACAACTCCTTCGCGGTCATATCGGTCATCTCGTTCTTGGTGAAACCGAAGGGCTGGAGGATCCGGAACAGCTCACCGCTCTCCTTCAGCTTCCTGAGCTCCACGTTGAAGGCGTCCCGCAGCTTGGTCTCCGTCGGGCGGAACGCGAAGCCGCCGCCGTCGACGTGCGGCTTGCCGTCCACGAGGGGTGCGAACGGCTTGGTCGACTCCGTCTTCCGGGACTTCTTGACGACCTCGCGGGTGGTCAGCGCCGTACCCGCGAAGACGTCGACACGGCCCGCCTCGACGGCGTTCAGACCCGCGACCTGGTCCGGCACGATCAGGATGTCGCTCTCCTTGTACCCGGCGTCGACCGCGTACTGGATCTCCGCGTAGCCGGTTCCGGTCGCGAACTTCGCCTTCGACTCCACGACGTCCTTGTAGTCGTGCAGGTTCTTCGGGTTGCCCTTGCGCACGATGAAGGAGTCGAGCATCTGGTAGTCGGGGTCGGAGAAGATCACCTGCTCGCAGCGTTCGGCGTTGATGTACATCCCGGCGGCGACGACGTCGAACTGCTGGGAGTTCAGACCGGGGATGAGCGAGCCGAACTCCGTGGGCACGGGCTGGACGCTGTCCACACCCAGCCGTTTGAAGATGACCCGCGCGAGTTCCGGTGCCTCGCCGGTGAGCTTGCCGTTCTTGTCGATGTAGCCGAATGGGATCTCGCCGGCGATACCGAGGCGTACGACGCCCTGGGCCTTCAAGCGGTCCAGGAGATCACCGCCGTCCTTGCCGGACGCCGTGGCCACGCGGCTGCATCCGGCCGCGCCGAGCGCACCGAACGCCGCGACGCCGGCCAGCAGTGACCGGCGGCTCGCGCCGCGTTTCTTCTCTTCCGCGGAAGCTTCCTTCGCGTCGTTCCCAAATGGTGGAGCCATGGGCGCGCGGCTACCCGGGACGATGCGAGTTATGCGGATCTGTTTGCGCCCCGTTTGCGGCAGGGCCCTCTTGACCCGGGGTGGACCATGGAAATCATGACCGACCGCTACATCGACGTGTCCCTGTCCAAGCGCGGAGTCCACTGCACGGCCAAGCTCCTCGACGACCGTGCGCCGATCACCTGCGAGGCGGTGTGGAACGCGCTGCCGCTGAGCAGTGACGTGTATCACGCGAAGTACGCCCGCAACGAGATCTACGCCCTGTTCCCGGCGTTCGCCCCGGCCGAGCCACCGCTGGAGAACCCGACCGTCACGCCCATTCCGGGCGATCTCTGCTATTTCTCCTTTTCCGGTACGCAGCTGGGTACGCAGGCGTACGGGTACGGGGGTGCCTCCGGCGTGCAGGCCGGGACGCCGGTGATCGACCTCGCCCTGTTCTACGAGCGGAACAATCTGCTGCTCAACGGGGATGTGGGGTGGGTCCCGGGGATTGTGTGGGGGCAGGTGGTGGAGGGCTTGGACGCGATGGCGGACGCCTGCAATGACCTCTGGCGCGCGGGAGCGCTGGGGGAGACGCTGAGCTTCTCCCGGGTGTAGGGGCGGTACGGCTGAGGTAGTGGGGAGCTGCGGGCCGGTGGGGGCTGGTCGCGCAGTTCCCCGCGCCCCCAAAGGCGAAAAGCCTGGGGCGCAGCCCCGCTTTTCAGGGGCGCGGGGAACTGCGCGAGCAACCCCGACCGGCCCGCGGTGAACCCAACACGTCAACCACCCACCCCCCCAGGGGCGCGGGGAACTGCGCAGTCTTTGGCTTTTAGGGGCGCGGGGAACTGCGCGACCAGCCACGATGGGCCCGCAGTCGAACCACCGGACCTTCAGTGGAAGCTCGGTGGGGCGACCCCGCCGAGCCCCGCCTCGTACAGAGCATGCGCCGTCCGCAGGACCAACGCGTCATCGTGACGCGCACCCACGATCTGAAGGCCGACCGGCATGCCGGTCTCATCCGTGCCTACCGGGACGGTCGCCGCAGGCTGCTGCGTCATGTTGAAGGGGTACGTGAACGGCGTCCAGCCCGTCCACCGCCGGTGCCCCGAGCCACGGGGAACCTCCACGCCCGCCTCGAACGCGGTGATCGGGATCGTCGGGGTGACCAGGACGTCGTAGGTCTCGTGGAAGAGACCCATCCGCCGGCCGAGTTCCATGCGTACGTCCACCGCCGCGAGGTAGTCCAGCGCGCTGGACCGGGCCCCCAGATCGCAGATCTCCCGCAGCCCGGGGTCCAGCAGTTTCCGCTGGTCGGGGCCCAGCCGCTGGGTGACCCGGGCCGCCCCGCCGAACCACAGGGTGTGGAACGCCTCGACGGGATCCGTGAAGTCCGGGTCGGCCTCCTCGACGTACGCCCCGAGGGCCGCGAGCCCCTCCACCCCGCGCCGCACCGCCGCCGCGACCCCGGGCTGGACAGCCACCTGCCCGCCGAGGGACGGGGAGTAGGCGACGCGCAGCCCCCGCACCCCACCGGCCAGCCCGTCCACGAAGGAGCCGTTCACCGGGCCGAGTTGCGACCAGTCGCGTGGGTCGGGGCCGCTGATGACGTCCATCATCAGGGCAGCGTCGGCGGCGTCCCTGGTCATCGGCCCGACGTGCGCCAGCGTGCCGAACGCGCTCGCGGGATACAGCGGCACCCTCCCGTACGTCGCCTTCAGCGCGAAGATCCCGCAGAAGGCGCCGGGGATCCGGACGCTGCCGCCCCCGTCCGTACCGAGGGACAGCGGTCCCGCGCCCAGCGCCACGGCAGCCGCGCCGCCGCCGCTGGATCCGCCGGAGGTGCGCGAGAGGTCGTACGGGTTCCGCGTCACGCCCGCCTGGGGCGAGTCGGTGACGCCCTTCCAGCCGAACTCGGGTGTCGTCGTCCGGCCGACGAACACGGCTCCGTGCTCGCGCAGCCGGGCGACGGAAGGCGCGTCCTCGTCCCAACGCCCTTCCGGGGAGATCGTTCTGGAGCCCTTGAGGGTCGGTCCGCCGCGCATCAGCAGGATGTCCTTCACCGAGACCGGCACCCCGTCGACCAGCCCGGCCGGCTCGCCGCGCCGCCACCGCCCGGCCGACTCCCGGGCCTGCGCGAGGGCCTCGTCCGCCTCGACGCGTACGAAGGCGTTCACCGCGGGCTGGACCTCCTCGGCCCTGCGCAGCGCGGCCCGCACCACGTCCACGGGGCTGAATTCGCCCTTGCGGTATCCCTCGACGAGTCGTACAGCGGTCAGCTCGGTGAGTTCGGTCATCCGCCCCTCCAACGTGCTTCAGTGGACGTGCTCAGTGGCCAGGTACGTATCCACGCTGCTTGTCGACGACGTTCGGCAGCGGCTCTCCCGTCTCCCAGAGCTCGAACAGCTCCACGAACTGCGCACCGAGTTCGTCCCGCCAGCCGACCGTGTCCCCGCTCATGTGCGGCGACACGATGAGACCCGGGGCCTCCCACAACGGGCTGTCGGGGCCCAGCGGTTCGTGCTCGAAGACGTCGAGCGCCGCCCCCGCGATCCAGCGGCTCGCGAGAGCCTCGGCCAGCGCTTCCTCGATCACAAGCTGCCCGCGTCCGACGTTCACGAAGCGTGCCGACGGCTGCATCAGCCCAAAACGCCGCGCGTCGAACATCCCGTGAGTGTCATCGGTGAGCGGCGCCGCGGACACCACCCAGTCGGCGCGCGCGATCAGCCGGTCGAGGTCCTCCGGGCCGTGCACGCCCTCGCGCGCGGCGCGCCCGACGAGCGCCGTCGTCATACCGAGCGCCTTGAGCGTCCGCTCGATCGCGCGCCCGATCGGCCCGGAACCGACCACGCACGCGCGATTGCCGGCGATGCGCTGCGACTCGCGGTGTCGCCACTCCCGGGCCCGCTGCAGGTCCCAGGTGCGCGGCAGGTCCTTGGCCATGGCGAGGACGAGTGCGGCCACGTACTCCGCGATCGGCTGGTCGAAGACGCCGCGCGCGTTCGTCACCAGCGTGTCGGACGCGGCGAGTTCGGGGCACATCAGGTGGTCCACGCCCGCGCTCGCCGTGTGCACCCAGCGCGGTCGCGGGCCCTCGCCCGGCCAGGCCCGGCGCACGGCGTGCGAGGCGAAGTCCCAGACCAGCAGGACGTCCGCGGAAGGCAGGAGCGCGGCCAACGACGACTCGTCGGCGTGCTCGACGCGCACCCGGCCGGTGAGCCGGCCGAGCCGGGGCGGCGGGTCCGCGTCGAGCACCAGGAGGGTTGTCTTTTCGGCCAGGTTCGGGGGCGTGGCAGAGGTCATCGGGGGGAAACCATTTCGCAACGAGGGTCCGCTTCTCTGGTGTCTGGACGCTGGACGCCGGGCTCTGAGTGCTTGCGGGACATCGGCAAAGCCGTCTGGGACCGGCCGTCGGGCCGGGGGCGCACAGCCGTCTCAGATGCGCGGATTGACCACGCTCGCACCGGAACCTACCTTCGTCAACAAGGGCTAGTTTCCGTGGGAATCCCGGAGTCCCGTCCGTTCCCCTGTCCCGACGTCCCGGCATGCGCCGGCTTGTGTCCCCCCGGCCCATCGGCCGGTCACCACCACTCGCTCGACCTGAGTTTGGGGCTGCTCATGGACGTCTCCTTCCTTGGTGGACCACACCCTCAAAGGGGTGTCGGCGTCGTCGCTCCCTTCGATTTCGCTCTCGACCGTGAACTGTGGCGCTGGGTCCCCGACGAGGTCTCACTCCACCTCACCCGTACGCCGTTCGTGCCCGTCGAGGTCAGCCTCGACCTGGCCCGGCTGGTCAGCGAGCACGAGACGCTCGGCGACGCGGTGCGCGCGCTGAACGCCGTCGGGCCGGAGATCGTCGCGTACGCCTGTACGTCCGGCAGCTTCGTCGGCGGCATCCCGGGCGAGCGCGCGATGTGCGAGGCCATGACCCGGGCCGGCGAGGTCCCCTCCGTGACCACGTCCGGCGCCCTCCTGGAGGCGCTGGAGGAGCTGGGCGCACGCCGGATCGCGCTCGTCACGCCGTACACCGTCTCCGTGACCCAGTCCCTGGAGGAGTACCTCGCCGAGGCGGGCATCACGGTCACCGGCCGCGCCTACATGGGCCTGACCAGGCACATCTGGAAGGTCCCGTACCGCAGTGTGGTCGACATGGCGCGCGACGCCGTACGCGGCCATGCGGACGCCCTCTTCATCAGCTGCACCAACCTTCCGACGTACGACGTCATCCCGCAGCTGGAGGCGGAGCTGCGCATCCCGGTGATCTCGGCCAACCAGGTGACGATGTGGGCTGCCCTGCGTCACCTGGGTACCCGGGCGGTAGGGCCGTATCAGGCGCTGATCGACGAGTCGGCGCGACAGCGGCCCGTACCGCCCGCGCTACCGGCAGAACCGGCGCTACCGGAAGAACAGGAAGGTTGGGCATGACGGCTCTCGGATTCCTCTACCCGGGCCACTCGGCCGAGGACGACTACCCGCGCATGGAGCAGCTCCTCGGCAGCGACATCCGCCTCCAGGTCGTCCACACCGACATCGGTGAGGACGCCCACCGCGTGGACGCGCTGCTGGAGATGGGCTCGGCGGCCCGCCTCGCCGCCGGGATCGAGGACCTGCGCCTGTCCGGTGCCGAGGCGGTGGTCTGGGCCTGCACGAGCGGCAGCTTCGTCTACGGCTGGGAGGGCGCCCACGACCAGGTCCGCACGCTGGCCACGACGGCGGGGCTGCCGGCCTCGTCGACGTCCTTCGCGTTCGCCCATGCCGTACGGGAGCTGGGTGCGAAGCGGGTCGCTATCGCCGCGACGTACCCCGACGACGTGGCCGTTCTCTTCGGGAACTTCCTGAGGGACGCGGGTCTGGATGTCCTCGGTGTGCGCAGCTCCGGGATCATCACGGCGGCCGAGGTGGGTACGTGGGGTGAGGCGGAAGTCCTGGCCCTGGCCCGCGCGGGCGACCATCCGGAGGCGGAGGTCGTCCTCCTCCCCGACACGGCTCTCCACACGGCCTCCCACATCCCGGCCCTGGAAAAAGAACTCGGCAAGCCGGTCCTCACCGCCAACCAGGTCACAGTCTGGGAGGCCCTACGCCTCACGGACCGCCGCGTGAACGCCCCCGAACTCGGTGCCCTCTTCACCCGGGAGCCGATCGTCCAGGCGTGACGGGCCCGGCGGGGGCGAGGGAATAAAGCGGAGCCAACCTCCTGTTAGGAGAGGCGCGGACAACGCGTCGTACCAAACAGGAGGACCCCCGTGGCGGCACCGGACCACACCCCCAGCGAACCCGACGAGATCCGGGCGGAGGCGAAGGGGACCGCACAGGTCCCCCTCTCCGTCCTGGACCTGGTCACGGTAGGCGCCGGCCGCACCGCGACGGACGCCCTCCGCACCAGCGTCAAGCTCTCCCGCCTCGCGGAGGACAGAGGCTTCCACCGCTACTGGGTCGCCGAACACCACTCCATGCCGGGCGTGGCCTCCACCTCCCCCGCCGTGATCCTCGCCCACCTCGCCGCACACACGACCCGCATCCGCCTCGGCTCGGGCGGCGTGATGCTCCCGAACCACGCCCCCCTGGTCATCGCGGAGCAGTTCGGCACGCTGGAGGCGATGGCCCCGGGCCGCGTCGACCTGGGCCTCGGCCGAGCCCCCGGCACGGACGGCGCCACCGCGGCCGCCCTCCGCCGCACCGAGCGGCTCAACGAGGGCGCGGACGACTTCCCCCAGCAGCTCGCGGAACTCACCCGCTTCCTGGACGACGACTTCCCGTCCGGCCACCCCTACGCCCGTATCCACGCGGTCCCGGGCCCCATCCAGGCGACCTCCCCCGGCGGCGTACAGTCCCCGCACCGCCCGCCGATCTGGCTGCTCGGCTCCTCCGGCTTCAGCGCCCGCCTCGCGGGCACCCTCGGTCTGCCCTTCGCCTTCGCGCACCACTTCTCGGCGCAGAACACGGTCCCGGCGCTCGACCTCTACCGCGAGTCCTTCCGGCCGTCGGCCGTACTCGACTCGCCCTACGCCCTGATCGGCGTCTCCGCCCTCGCGACGGACGACGAGAAGGAGGCCCGCCGCCAGATCATGGCCGCCGCGCTGAACATGGTCCGCCTGCGCACGGGCCGCCCCGGCCTGGTCCCCACCCCGGAGGAGGCGGAGGCGTACGAGTTCAGCCCGATGGAGCGGGAGTTCGTCGACTCCTGGAACGCGAACGTCGTCCACGGCACCGCCGACGAGGTCCGCTCCGGCCTCGACGACCTCCAGAAGCGCACCGGCGCCGACGAGCTGATGCTCACCGCCAACGCCCACAGCGGCGACGTACGCCTGCGCTCCTACGAACTGATCGCGGACGCGTACCAGTTGCCGTCGACCGGCGGCGCTCAGGCCTGAGAGCAGGCCGCCGCCGTCAACAGCGCGGAGATACGATCCGGCGCCACCGGCCGGGAGTAGAGCCACCCCTGGCCGGTGTCGCAGCCGATGCGTCGCAGCCGTGACGCCTGGCCCGCCGTCTCCACGCACTCGGCGGTGACCGTCAGGCCGAGCCGGTGCGCGAGTTGGATCATCGCCTCGACGATGACCTCGTCCGCCGGGTTGGACCGGGCGTCCGGACCCGCGCCGTTCTCGCCGGTCTCGTACTGGAAGCCCCGCACGAACGACCCGTCGAGCTTCAGAACCGAGACGGGCAGCCGGCTGAGGTAGGCGAGGTTCGAGTAGCCCGTGCCGAAGTCGTCGATGGCGATGCGTACGCCCATGTCGCTGAGGGCCTGGAGGGCCTGGAGCGGGCGGCCCGCCGAGCCCATCACCGCCGACTCGGTGAGCTCCAGCTGGAGGAGATGCGGGGCCAGTCCGGTCTCCGCGAGGGTCGCCGCCACGTCCGCCACCAGGTCGGAGTCCCAGACCTGGCGCACGGCCACGTTCACGCTGACGAAGATCGGTTCCGCGTCCGGGTGGTCCAGTTGCCAGCGGCGCGCCTGCCGGCAGGCGGTGGCCAGCACCCAGCGGCCCAGCTGCACGATCGAACCGTCTTCTTCGGCAAGTCCGATGAACCGATTCGGCGTCAGTGTGCCGAACTGAGGATGGTTCCATCGCACCAGCGCCTCGACCCCGCGCACCCCGCCGTCCTCCATGCACACGAGCGGCTGGTACTCCAGCGCGAACTCGCCCTTCTCGATGGCCGGGCGGAGCGTGGAGGAGAGGGCCTGGCGGGTCATCCGGTGGGCGTTGCGCTCCGGGTCGAACAGCGTCCAGCGGGACTTGCCGTCGGCCTTCGCCCAGTACAGCGTCGTGTCGGCGGCCTGCATCAGACCGGTCGCGGTGGTGCCGGCCGCGTGCCGCTCGACGACACCGATCGAGGCCGAGACCGACAGCCGCTGCCCGGAGAGGTCGAACGGCACCTGGAGGGACTTCAGTACGGAGTCGGCGAGGTCCGCGAGCTGCTCCGTACCCGTGGAGTCCTCGACCAGCAGCGCGAACTCGTCGCCGCCGAGCCGGGCGACCAGCGGGGTGGCCGGCCGCGCGTACCCGGCCTCGTTCGCGCAGCGTGTCAGGCGCTCGGCGACGGCCGCGAGCAGCCGGTCGCCGACGCGGTGGCCGAGCGTGTCGTTGACGGCCTTGAACCCGTCCAGGTCCAGATAGCAGAGCCCGATCCGGCCGGTGCCGGACTCCTCGTACGCCTCCGCCTCCAGCGCGGCCGAGAGCCGTTCGAAGAACAGGGTGCGGTTGGGCAGCCGGGTCACCGGGTCGTGCATCTGCAGGTGGCGCAGCCGGGCCTGGAGTTCGCGGCGGGCGCTGATGTCGGAGACCGAGAGCAGCACCGCGCGCTCCTCCTCGGGCAGCGGACTGACCGTCACCTGCGCCCAGAGGGAGTGGCCGTCGGGGTGTTTGAGGCGTCGGGTGCAGCGCAGCCTGGCCTGCCGGCCGCGGAGCACCTCGCGGTACGCGTGCCACGTACGGGCGTCCGAGGCGAGGTCCACCAGGTCGGCGGCGATCCGGCCGGTGAGCCCTTCCGGGCCCGCGCCGAGGAGCGCGGCCAGGGTGTCGTTGGCCGTGACGACCAGGCCCTCCCGGTCCACGACCGCCATTGCGAGGGGAGCGGCGGCGAAAGTGGCGCGGAATGTACGGGCGCCGGCTTCGGTGTCGGTGCCGGCCCGGGCTCCCGCGCCCGCACTGGGGTGGGGGTGGGGATGCGCGTCGGCACGGGGATCGGTGCCCGTGTGGGGGTGGCCGTCGGCCTCGAAGTCGATCCCGGGGCGCGGCGGAGGACCGGCCGGGGAACCGGCCGAGAGCCGGGCCGGAAGTCCCGCCGACAGACCGGAAGGGAATCCGGCGAGGAAGTCGGCCGGCAGCCCGGCAGAAAGCTCGGCGGGGAGTCCCGCCGAGAGGTCCAGAGGGGGTGCGACCAGGGATTCGACGCGTGGGACCCGTTCCTCGTGAGGAGGGGTCCCGACGCGACGAGAGGCCGCAATGTGACTCTCTGTGACGGCCGGCCGGACGAGGTCTACCGCGGGCGCCGGCCCATCGGACGTTCCGCTCACCGTTCGCTCCCGCTGTGCACTCGTTCGTCGTACAGGTCTCGTCGGGGGGTCGGCCGGTGGTGGACGGCCGCTCTAGCCGTGTCCGCGCAGGAAAGTGTGCCGATCATAGAGGTTGGCCGTAGGGCCTTCCAGCTACTGTCCAGTGTCCCGGATGAACCCCTCTCTCTGACAGATCGTTTCTGCCCGCAGCTGGACGGGTTCCTTCCCCGGCCGATCACTTGTGACGTTCCGTGAGTGCTCGGGGTGTCGGCGTGTCCTGGCGCCCCCCTGGTGCTCCCCGATGTTCTCGGTCGGATGTCGGCCCTCTCACTCCTTTGGTTCAGATAAACAGGGCGTAAACGATCAAACCGGCACAGGCTGGTTGCGGTATCCCGAATTCCGCATCCGGAGGTCGACGTGCCGCGTCTGCTCCCCCTCAAGGGGCTCACCCGTGGCGGGGTTCGACCCCGTTGGCGAGGCCTCGGACGGCCCGGTACGGGTCGGCCCGGTCCAGGTCGGTGGGTACCGGCATGGTGGGGACAGACCTGGCGCGAACGGTGGTGGCACGCGCCCGCTGCCGTGTTCACCTCCATGACGGCCCTCGCCGCCACCTCCCTCGTGACCGGTCCCTCGGTCGCCGTCCCGCTCTCCATGCCGTGCGCCCTCAAGCGCACCGAGGCGCACCACTCGGAGGGCCTGGACACCTGGAACGCCGCCTATCCGCGCCCCACCAGACGCCTCGACGCGGTGATGGTCTTCCTCTCCTTCCCGGACGCCGACCCGCTGACCACGCCGGACGAGCTGACGGCCGACTACTTCCCCGCCACCAGCCGCTTCTTCGAACGGGCCTCGTACGGCAGGTTCCAGCTCCGCCCGCACCCGCTCAGGGAGTGGATCCGGATGCCGCGGGCCTCCACCTCGTACGCCATACAGCGCGACTGGAACGCGGCGGCGCGCTCGGCGTATCTGCGCGACGCGCTCGCCGCGGCGGACGACCGGGTCGACTTCTCCCGCTACGACATCGTGTACTTCGTCGCCGACCCGGACGCGCCCGGCGTGGACTCGGACGCGACGAAGGTGGTGAACATGGACACGCCGCTGCGCGCCGACGGGAAGGACATCCGCCGGGTCGTCACGGTCTTCGAGAAGCATCCGCCGGACCGGCTGGTCCTGGCCCACGAGACCGGACACGTCTTCGACCTGCCCGACCTCTACCACCGCCCCTCCGACGGCAAGGGCGACTGGGACACGTACGTCGGCGACTGGGACCTCATGGGCAGCCAGTTCGGCCTGGCGCCCGACCTGTTCGGCTGGCACAAGTGGAAACTCGGGTGGCTGGAAACACGCCAGGTGGCGTGTGTTCGGGACGCGGGCGGACGGGGTACGCGGCTGACGCTGGAGCCTCTGGGGGCGGGGCCCGGGGTGGCCGCGGCGGGTTCGGAGGTCTTCGAGAGGGTGGGTGTCCCGGGTGCCGGGCCGGAGTCGGAGGGCACGGGATTCGGGTCCGGGAACGGGACGAAACTGGCGGTGCTGCGGACCGGGCAGGACACGGCGGTGGCCTTCGAGGCGCGCGGACCGGTCGGCAACGACGCGGCGGTCTGCTCACAGGGAGTGCTCGTCTACCGCATCCGCGGCGGGACCCAGTCCGGCGGCGGCCCGATCGAGGTCGTCGACGCGCACCCCTCGTCCGCGGCCTGCTGGGACGACTCGGTCTATCCGCCGCTCGCCGACGCTCCGGTCGGCCTCGGGGAGAGCTTCACCGTGCCGGGCGAGAACCTGCGCGTCGCGGTGGAGGACCGGACGGCCTCGGGGGCGTGGACGGTGACGATCTCCACCGGGAGCTGACCCCCTACCCCCTGGGCGGGGCCCACACCGGTTGGCTGCCGGGGGTGTGGGTGGCGAAGCCCCCACAACGCGCGGCGAAGCCGCGCAGGAATGACGATGGCGAGGTGGTTCGCGCTTTCCGCGAACACGCCTCGCCATCACCATCGTGCGCCGCCAGGGACTCGAACCCCGGACCCGCTGATTAAGAGTCAGCTGCTCTAACCAACTGAGCTAGCGGCGCTTGCTGACGTCGTAGACCTTAGCATCCTGATCGGCGGGAGGAAAAATCGATATCCGGGCCTCGGGGGAGGGCTCGGGGAGGCGTCGGCGGGTCGCTGACCGGGCAGCTCGTATCGCCGCCCAGAGCAGGATCGCCGGTGTCGGCAGCCAGGGATGGCGGGTGTCGGGGGCGACCAGCCAGCGGGATTCCGCGGGGGGACGGGAGCCTGTGCGGGGAGCGGCCGGGACGGTCGGGGTGGGGGGCGGGACCGTCACCGCGTCACCGGTGCCGTGGCAGAGGAGCGGCGGGACGGTCCGGGCCCGCTCCGAGGCGCCGCCCGAGCCCCACTCCTCCCACTCCAGGAGCGCGGGCAGCCGCTGTGCGGTCCCGGGCGCGGCGAACAGGAGCATCCGGCCCCGGTAGGTGGCCACGGGGCCCGATCCCGGGCCCTCGTCCCACAGCCGGTCCAGCATGCGGCGGCCGAAGATCGCGGGCGCGTTGACGACGTCGAAAGCGAAGCCGCAGGACAGGACCACCGGGGCGGCGGGCCGGTCCTCCCAGAAGGCGAGCGTGCTGCGCGGGTACGTACCTGTCGAGGCGAGCCAGGCGGCGCCCTCGGAGGTGACACCCGAGACGTCGAACCGGTCGGGGAGGTCGGGGAACGGCTCGACGGTGCCGTGGCCGGGGCTGTCGGGGGCGATGCTTGCCGGGTTCCGGTCGCTGCTCATGTCATCTAGAGCTACCGGGGGTGAACGGCCTGTCTCTGAGGGTTGCGGGAATGGGGGACAGGGGGGTGCGGGGTGGGGTATCTTGCCCGCCTGGCATATGCCAGGGGTTGTTTTCGGCTGGGCGTGGCTTGGATGCGTGGCTGCGGCGCGGTTGACGCACGGCTGTCCGAGGGGCCGGTTGCCTGTACGGCTTGCGGTTGGGTGCTCGCTGTCGCTTCCGATGACGCCGGCGTCGGCGCTCAGACCGGGTCCGCGTACCCCTCGGCGTCCGCGCCGCGCAGGAGTTCGCGGCCGAACTCCACCATCTTCTTCGCGTAGTCCTCGGTCCACTCGGCCCGTTCCGCGATCTCCGCGGGCGTCAGCCGGTCGAACCGGCGGGGATCGGCGAGCTGTGCGGCGGCCATCGCCTGGAACTCGACCGCCCGGTCGGTGGCCGCGCGGAACGCGAGGGTCAGCTCGGTGGCACGGTCCAGCAGCGCCTGGGGATCCTCTATCGATTCCAGGTCGAAAAAGTGCTCGGGATCGGCAGCAGCCTCCGCGGGCTCGAAGAGCAGCGGCGCGGGGCGAAGCCGCGGCTCGTTCCGACGCGGCGTGGGCTCCGCCATGACTTCTCCTCCTCGTACGGTGGTCGGCCCGTCCTTCTTGGTTGGGCCACCGTCCATTGTCCCTTGACTGCGCAAGAGTGCCTCGGGGCGCGGCTGACCGGCCCTGATGCACGCTCTCTCCTACCCTTCGCGCTCCCTCACGACTCCCACGGGATCCGGTGCTCGGCCAGATGCGACAGCACCGCGTGGTTCGCCTCCCAGCCGTCCGGGAACTTCACCGTGACGCCGAGCTGGACCGGCTCCGTGGAGGGGTGGTCGTCGAGTAGGTCGGTGACGCCGGCGCGGCAGACGACGATGCAGGCGTGGCGGTGGCGGGAGGCGAGGACGCACAGGCGGCCCGTTTCGAGGTGGAAGGCCGTCGCGTCGGGGCGGCCCGACAGGGGGTGCAGGACGACCGTCACGTCGTACTCGCGGCCCTGGAGGCGGTTCGCGGTGTCCACGGTCACGTCCGTGACGCCCAGCTCCGCCAGGGCCGTACGGACGGACGCCGCCTGGTCGCGGTGTGCGGTGCCGACGGCGATGCGGTCGGCCGTCAGCGGGGCCGGATCGGCGGATCGCTCCGAGGTCGCCGCGCCGCCCCGGTCCAGGAGGCGGCGTACGACCTGGGCCAGCGCCCGGATCGCCTCCGGGTCCGTGCGCGGGGTGTTCCGGGCGGGCAGTTCCAGCAGGCCCCAGCCCGATTCCGCCGCCTCGTCGATGACCCGGTCGGGGCCCGAACCGTCCGACGGGACGGCGAAGGCGAGGTGGCGGTCGCCGTGCCCCGTGCCGCTGCGGAACGGCGTGAAGGGGTAGAACGCGTCCGAGACCAGCGGAGCCGCCGACGCCGGGAGCCGCCAGGAGACGGGGAGGCGGTGCTGCGGCAGCTCGGGGTTGTGGGCGAGGAGAGTGGTGACCGCGGAGGCGGAGGGGTCGTACGACAGCCCTGCCCACTGCTCGCTGCCGACGATCGCGAACGGGTCCAGCTGGCCCGGGTCGCCCACGAAGAGCGCCCGCTCGAACAGCCCGGCCACGGCCAGCAGCGCGTCCGACCGCATCTGGTACGCCTCGTCGACGATCGCGTGTCCCCACGGCTCGACGCCCTTGACGTGCGCCCACTTCGCGGCCGTCGAGATGACGACGTCGAGCCCGGCCAGGTCCCCGGCCTTGGCGGACTTGCGGACGTTCGGCAGGTCGTCGAGCGCCTTGTCGTACGGGTCCGCGTCGCTGCTGTGCAGCCGGCCGACGGGCAGGTCGGGGTTCTTCTCGGCGAGCCGCAGCACCAGGTCGTCGACCTGCGCGTTCGTCTGCGCGATGACCATCAACGGGCGTCCCGCGTCGGCCAGTTCGAGCGCGGCCCGTACGACGAGCGTGGACTTGCCGGCGCCGGGCGGGGAGTCGACCACGACACCGCGGGACGTCCCGTGCAGGGTGTCGCGCAGGATCGCGTCGGTGGCGCGGGCGGCCTCGGCGCCCGGATCGAACACGGTGGTCACAGGACGTCCTCTTCGGTCACGGCGTCGGGCTGCACCTCGAGCTGCGGGGCGGCGGCATCGGTCTCGCCGGGCGGTCCGCCGTGCGTCCACGGCGTCTCCTCCGGGTCGGGCAGCTTCGCACCGCCCCGCTGCTCGTGCTCGAAGAGCGTGAAGCAGACCAGGTCGCCCTTCTCCGGTACGGATCCGGTCTCGGGCTCCTTGCCACGGCCCATCTTGTCGACCACGCGCAGTACGACCAGGGAGCCGAGGGTGTCGGTGGGGTCATTGCTGTGGTTGTCGGGGGCGCCGTCTGCCTCGTGCCGGACGTACTCGACGAACTCCGCCGCCTGCGGCTTGCCGCCGAGCGAGCGGTAGACCTTGGCGCGCTCGCCGAAGTGCGGCCGGTCGTCCGTGCGGACGGTCACGAGCGGGCGCGGGCTGGGCCGCTTGCCCTCGCTGTACGCCATCACGACATCCGTGACCTCGCCCGCGAAGGCCTCGCCCGCGAGCCGCCGGCCGGCCATGACGAGCGGGTCGTCGAGGGCCTCCTGGGCCTCCAGACGGGCCTGTTCGCGCTCCCGCGTGGCGAGTTTGTTCGCCGCCGTGACCGCGTCGTCGCGGCGCGGCTGCGGGGGCTCGCCGGCCAGGACCCGGTCCCGGTGGCCGGTGAACGACCAGCGGTCCCGGGTCCACCGGTCGGCCGCGTGGGCGCCCTCGGGCAGGTCGCGCAGCAGGTCGAGGCCGCGCCACACCGCGTCCCAGGTGGGGCGCGTACGGCTCTCCACGAGGTCGCGGATCTGCCGCTCGGCGGCGGTGAGTTCACCGAGCCGGTCGTCCGCCTCGATGCCGTCCTCGGCGGCCGCGAGTGCCGTACGCGCGCGGTCGTAGCGCTCGATGGCGGGGGCGAGCAGTTTGTTGTCGAACGCCGGGTCGGTGGCGGGCCCGGCCGGCGGGCAGAGGAGCTGCCCCTTGCTGTCCCGCCGCAGCTCGGCCCGTAGCGCGGCCTCGGCGCCGGACTCGCCGTCCGGCGGGTCGATCCAGGCGAGCAGCGCCCCGAGGTGCTGGTCCTCCAGGCTCGACTGTCCGGTCGCCCAGTGCCGGGACAGGACGTCGGTGAGCGCGAGGAGGAGCGAGGAGCCGGGTACGCGGGAACGCTCGCCGTAGTGCGTCAGCCACCGGCCGAGCAGCGGTACGCGCGGGGGCGCCGGGTGCGGTGTCTCCGGGTCCTGCTCGGCGGTGCGGCGGAAGCGCATGGAGCGGCCGAGCAGCCGTACGAAGTCGATGCCCGAGCGGCTCGGGACGATCAACTGCGGGGCGTCCGCGCACAGTTCGACCTCCACCTTGACCCGCTTGCCGGTCTCCGGGTCGGTCTCGTTGCGCTCTGCCGCCTCGACGTCCGCTGCGTACGCGTCGATGTACGGCAGGACGATGTCCGCCAGCTCGGCGAGGAACGCGAAGCGGAGGTCGCGGTCGCGGGGCTGGGGGACGACGAGGAGGCGGGGGGTTTCGCGGTCCGTGCCGATCAGTGCCCCTAGCGGGGCCCCGGCTTCTCCTGCGGTGGTGAGCGGTACGAAGACGAGGGGGTGCGGGGAGAGGTGGCGGTGGTTGGTGGTGGCCAGGGGCTGGGCTCGGCCTGTGTCCACGGCTTCCAGGCGGGCGAGGGTGGTGATCAGGGACATGGGGCTGCCTCCTGGGCGGGGCTCGCCGAGTGGTGCGGGTTGGTATGTGTGGGTTGTGGTTTGGCTGCGGGTGGGTGGGGGTTGCTCGCGCAGTTCCCCGCGCCCCTTTCGGGGCGTGGTGGTGTTGTGTGTGCGGGTGTGTGGGGGCTTGTCGCGCAGTTCCCCGCGCCCCCTGTGGGGGCGGGGGTGAAGGGGCTCAGCACGTCGTGTGTCCCGGTGTCTCGGGCAGTTGTTTCTCTCCGCTGGTCAGGGATCCCGTTCGGTCGCCCAGTGCCTCGGCTCGGAGTTGGGCGGCTCTGCGTAGGGCCGCGACTGCCGGGTCGGTTGGGTCGCCGGTTTCGGCGCGGGCTGCCGACAGGACGTCGGTGATCGTC
The DNA here is from genome assembly GCF_044456225.1 of Streptomyces sp. NPDC050988. Classification (NCBI taxonomy): domain Bacteria; kingdom Bacillati; phylum Actinomycetota; class Actinomycetes; order Kitasatosporales; family Streptomycetaceae; genus Streptomyces; species Streptomyces sp. NPDC050988. The sequence goes on from NZ_JBITFQ010000005.1 coordinate 264,858, forward strand.
GTCAGGCCGCCCAACTCGGCGCGGAGGGAGCGGCCGAGGGAGGTCACCGCGCCCTCTGCTCGGGAGTGGTCGCGGCAGTGGAAGGCGAGTTCGCAGGCGGAGAGGCACTCGGGGGCGTAGGTCGCCGGGACCGATTCCACCGCGGCCGTCAGGTCGGCGGAGGGGAGGTCTGGGGAGAAGCAGGTGCCCTCGGGGAGCAGGTCGGCGATGTCCTCGATGCGGGTGAGGCGGTCCAGCTGGCGGCGGGTGACCGAGCGCTGCTTGCGGACGTCGACGGCGGACGCGGTGGGGAGGTTGGAGAAGTCCTTCGGGCAGACCAGCAGCACCGTGTGCCTGACTTCGGGTGTGACAGCGAGCTGGGCCGCGACCCGTTCCAGGGCCAGGACGTACACCGCGGCCTGGCGGGCGGCCGCGCCCACCTTCGCCGCGTCCGCCGAACCGTCCAGCATCGGGAAGGACTTGATCTCGACGACGGTCCAGCTCCCGTCGGGATGCACGACCACCGCGTCCGGCTCGAGGAAGGCGGGGGAACCCGCGACGTCCAGGGCGAGCAGGGGGTGGTCGAGCAGTGTCCAGACGCCCGCCTCGGTGGCCTCGCGCAGCGCCAGGGCCGTACGGGCTGTACGACCCTCGGGGCCGACGGCGGACAGGTCGGGGACTGTGCCGGCCGCGGGCGGCTCGGCCCCCGCGTCCAGCTTCTCGTGCACGAGCCTCAGCAGCTCCGCGCCGCCGTCGGCCTTGACCCGTGCCTCGAAGGCGTTGCCCCGCATGAACGCGAACTGCGACTGGCCGAAGGCCGAGGGCGAGCCGAGCGCGCTCGCCAGTGCCGTCTTGTTCACCCCCGCCCCGTCGAGGATCGCGCGCCGCTTGCACCCCGGGTTCGCGGCGAGTGCCGCGAGGGCGCGAGCGTCGAGCGGCTGCGGCGGGACCGCGGGGCCGCGCAGCTCAGCGAGCCGCTGCCGGAGCCCCGTCCTCCGCGCCGGGGGGACTCGCTCCCGGTTCGGCTCCTGCCGGGGCTCCCGGCTCGGCGGTACCCGGGACGGCTGGGACCTTGCGCTGTCGGGGAATTCGCTCACCCGCCGAAGTCTGGCACCCCGCACTGACAATTGAGGAACCTGCGCCGTGCGAGGCGCCTGTGGAGCCCACGGCGGCCGATGCGAAGGGCCGGATCCCCAGCCGCGCCCGGAGCGTGTCCGCGAGCCGCAGCACCGGCCGGGTCAGCAGGAAGCCGATCCCCATCACGACGAAGCCCGCGACCGCGTCGAGGAAGTAGTGGTTGGCGGTGCCCATCACCACGATCGTGGTGATCAACGGGTACAGGACCCCCGCGACCTTGGTGAGCCGCGTGCCGCCGTACATCCAGAGCATCACACCGCACCACAGCGCCCAGCCGCAGTGCAGGCTCGGCATCGCCGCGTACTGGTTCGTCATGCCGCCGAGCCCGCGCGGTGCGCTCGCCTCGCTGCCCCACCAGCCGTAGTCGCTGTACTGGGCCATCGTGTCGACGAACCCGTGGCTCGCGGACAGCAGCCGCGGCGGGCAGGTCGGCAGCAGCGTGAAACCGATCAGACCGATGAACGTGGACGTCATCAGCCAGGTCCTGGCCGCTCTGTAGCGCACGGCACGGGACCGGAAGAGCCAGACCAGGACGGCCGGCGTGACCATGTAGTGCAGCGACGCGTACCAGAAGTCGGCCGGTATGCCGATCCAGGGCTCGCGGGTGAAGAGACGGTTCAGCGGGTGCTCGGCGTTGAGGAAGAAGAACTTCTCGACGCGCAGGATCGCCAGACCGTGGTCGACGGCGCTGGTCACGTCCCCGCGCGCGAGGAGCCGGCCCGCCGAGTACGCCCCGTACACCAGCAGGATCAGTGGCAGCTCGGTCCACCAGCGGAGGCGGGAACGTGGTACCGCCTCGGTGCTCGGTGCATCGGTCCGCAACATCCGATCCCTCCCCCTTCTGCTTCCCCGGCCGCAATGACCTGGCCCAATTTACGGTCTGTGCGCGTCCCCCGTGGCCGCGCCCCCCTGGTGGTCATAGACGCAGAGATCGCCCAGTGGGTTGCTAAACCTGTGAGTGAGCGATGATGGAGTGATCCACCCCTCGTTCCCCCGCGGTTCACCGCTCGATCTTCCCCGAAAGGCCCCTTCCATGGCACCGCGTTTCCTTCTGGCCCGGCACGGACAGACGGAATGGTCGCTGTCCGGCCAACACACCGGCCGGACCGACATGCCTCTCCTGGAGGAGGGCAGGCGCGGTGCCAAACTGCTCGGGGAGCGCCTGCACAGGGCCCCGCTGAACGGCCTGCCCGGGGTGGAGATCCGTACGAGTCCGCTGGCACGCGCGCGTGAGACCTGCGAACTCGCCGGATTCGGCGACCGGGCGACCCCCTGGGACACGCTCATGGAGTGGGACTACGGCGCCTACGAGGGCATGACACCCGACGAGATCCGGGCCGACCGTCCCGACTGGCTGATCTGGCGGGACGGGGTGCCCGGGGGCGAGACCCTCGCCGAGGTCTCGGCGCGTGCGGACGAGATCGTCGAGTGGGCCCGCTCCGCCGACCGTGACGTACTGGTCTTCGCCCACGGACACATCCTGCGCTCCATCGGCGCCCGCTGGCTCGGCCTGGACATCGATTTCGCGGCGCGTATCCGCCTCAACCCGACGTCCCTCTCGGTCCTGGGCTGGGCCTACGGAGAGCCCGCGATCGAGACGTGGAACGACTGCGCCCACCTGACGGCGTAGTCCGGCGGCGGCACCCCCGGCCCTTAAGGGGTGCGGGGAACTGCGCGATCAACCCCCGCCGGCCCGCAGACAGATCACAACGCGCCCCGGCGGAGCACAACGGCTCAGGCCGGCCGCGGCAGCGCCCCGTGTCGGTCCAGGAAGTCCGACACCCCCGACGCGCGGCGGTGCGGCAGCAGTACCCGGGCCGTCCCCGCCAGCATCGTCTGCACGCGGGACGACTGGACCTCGTCCAGCAGGTCCAGGACGCGCAGTCCGGCCGCGGCCGCCTCGTCGGGGTGCCCGGCGCGGGCCAGGTCGTCGGCCAGCTCGGCCGTGTAGAGCGCGAGGTTGCGGGTGAAGTGCGGATCCTGGAGCCGGGTCGCACGCCGCGCCTGATGGGCCGCGCGCGACCAGTCGCCCAGCGTCGACCAGCACTGGGCTTCCAGACCGGCCAACTCGGCGTCTCCGTAGAAGCTCATCCACTCCGGATCGGCGTCACAGGGACCGCGCCCGTACAGAGCCTGCGCTCGGGTCAGCGCCTGTTCGCAGCCCCTGCGGTCCGCGAGCCCCGCCCAGCCGCCCGCCTCGCGCAGCGAGAGGAGCGACAGCAGCCGCGCCGAGCCCAGCGGACGCGCCGCGAACTGGGCCGCCTGGGCAGCCCGGACCGCCTCGCGCGGCCGCCCCGCGTCCCGCGCGAGGAAGGACGTGTTGCAGAAGGCGTGTGCCTCCAGGGCCGGGTCCCCGGCCACCCGGGCGGTCGCGAGCGCCTCCGCGTAGTGCGAACGCGCGTCCTCGAAACGCCCCGAATCGTGTGCCAGCCACCCCACGGAGATGGCCAGTTCACCGGCCCCCGTGTGCAGCCGCTCGGCGGTCGTCTGCCGCGCGGCGCCCGCGTCCAGCAGGGCGTACGCGGTTCGAAGCGGAGTCGACGCTCTGCGGTACAGCCCGTCGGCGCCGTGCCGGTCGTCCAGCAGCCGGATCTTGCGTACGGCCTCTTCCAGTGCTCCCGCCTCGGCCTCGCCGGCCCGGCGCACGGAACGGTCCGCGGCCACGGCAGCGCCGCTGAAGGCGAGCCCTATGGGGCCCAGTGAGGCGGCCGCCACGGTGGCGGTACCGCCGCTCATGAATGCGCGACGTTGCACGTCGCTCTCCTCGTGGTTCTGGTCGTCGATCTCGTGCGGGTCATACCGGTCGTTCGGTTCGTGCGAGCCGTACGTGGTGTCATACGGCTCGTACGCCCCGTCCGTCTCATGCGGGGCGTACGTCGGGCTCGTGGTGCGCGGGTCGGGCGCCTCCTCGAAGGTGCGCGCCCCCCGGCCGCGTACCGCCGAACGGGGCACGAAACCCAGGTCCGTCAGCGTCCGGCCGGGGAACATGTGCAGGAACACCCGCTCGTACGCGTAGTTGGGACACCGGATCTCTCCCGCTTCGACCCGCCCGATGTAGCGCGCGTCGCAGCTGACCTGCTCGTCGATCTCCCGGGCGGCCCGTCGCACCGCCGCGGCGAACTCGCCCGGCGAGCGCTGGCCGCGCAGCCGCCGGAAGGCGAGATTCGGCCGCGCCGGCCGAGGTGACTGGGACGACGAGGTCATCGGTGACGACGCCATGGCCGGGCCCTCTCTCACGAACCGTCGAACCATGCCGGATCCAGGGCGAGTTGATCATGTTGTCGACCGAGCCGCACCTGTGTTTCCGGCGGGCACGAACGTACCCGCTGTGATGAGCCCACCACGCGGGGTTTGGCTACAAAACGGATATCTCATCCCTGATCTGCCATGAACTGCCATCCTTTGCGGCCGAGTTTCGCCGTAGCCGTTGACGCCGCACGGCGTTGAACCATGCGGTGTGCGATCGAGGAGGGGTTCCGTGGTGGAGGCCAGGATGGAGAGCAGGCAGAGCGTCGATCCTTGTGATCTCGTGACCGTCCCCGCTCGGCAGGGGCTGGAGGCGGTCGACATCCTGCGGCGCGGTGCGTCGGCGGAGGCCGTCGGCCCCGTCCTGCACGACGACAGCTGCGACACGCTCGGCTTTTTGGTGCCGTCGGGGACGGCTTCTGCCTGGGATGTCCCAGGCAGTACGTGTACGCAGACCGACGGGCGGGGGCTTCGGTTGGCGCCGGAGCCGCCGGTGGAGGGGTCGGACTGGCTGTTGCCTCCTGGGGAGGCGGACCTGGCGACGGATCCTGCGGTTCTGCGGGCTGCGTTGGGGGAGGCGGCTCGTCTGATCGAGGCGGCGGACAACTGCCGTTGAGGTTGGGCGGGGGGTTCGTTGGGCTTGCGGGTCTTTGTTGTCTGCGGGTCCGTTGGGGCTTGTCGCGCAGTTCCCCGCGCCCCTAAAAGAACACAGTTCCCCGGGCCCCTGAAAGAAGCAGAAGCAGGGGCCTGCTGTCGCTGAGCCGAACTGTCTGGTGCCGTCGATAATGGGTGCATGGCTCGGGCTAAGAACAAACGGGTGGATGATCGGCGGGGCGGTGACAGACGTGTTGCTGCTTCGGCTGTCGTCGAGAGTGTGGACGGGGGGCTTGCCGAGCTGATGCCCGACCGGGATCGGGTGCGCGCCTGGACGCTGCTCATCGACGGGGCCCCGCAGTCGCACGTCGACCTCGACGACCCCTCTTACCTGAGCTTCGAGTACCAGCGTCGGCTCGGTCACGTCATCGATCTCGTCGCCCCGCCCGGCAAGCCCGTACAGGTCGTGCACCTCGGCGGTGGTGCCTTCACCCTCGCCCGGTACGTGGCCGCCACCCGGCCCCGCTCCACCCAGCAGGTCGTCGAACGGGACGCGGCGCTCGTCCAACTGGTCCGCCGCGAACTGCCGTTGGATCCGAACGCCCGGATCCGGGTACGTTCCGTCGACGCGCGCGAAGGGCTCGCCAAGGTGCCGGACGGCTGGGCGGACCTGGTCATCGCGGACGTGTTCAGCGGGGCACGGACCCCCGCGCATCTGACGTCGGGCGAGTTCCTCACCGATGTGCGCCGGGTCGTCAACGCCGGTGGCCTGTACGCCGCCAACCTCGCCGACGGCCCGCCCCTCGCGCATCTGCGCGGCCAGATCGCCACCGCCGCCGGTGTCTTCCCCGAACTCGCCCTCATCGCCGACCCGACGGTCCTGCGAGGCAAACGATTCGGCAATGCCGTCCTGATCGCCTCGGCCGTCCCCCTCCCCGTACCCGAACTGACCCGCCGAGCCGCCTCCGACCCCCACCCGGCAAGAGTCGAACACGGCAAGGCGCTGAGGGACTTCACCGGCGGAGCGACCCCGGTGACGGACGCGGCAGCGGTCGCCTCACCGGCACCTCCACCGTCGGTCTTTCGGTAGAAATATCCGGGGCGGCCCTTTCGGCCCGGGGCGACCGAAGCGCGCCCGTCCTTGTCTTTTAGGGGCGCGGGGAACTGCGCGACCAGCCCCCACGCACCCGCAGCCAACTCACGCACCAAGCCACCCGCGGCGCTCAGTAATCGTTGACAGAAACCCGCGGCGCAGAGTCATGCCACGTACAGAACACCGAAACCCGATCCGCCCCCGCCGAGAACTCCACCCGAATCCACGTCTCGGTCTTCCACACCTGCATCGACCACCCGGACGCGGGCGTCGCGGACACCAGCGAGGCGTACGACTTGCCGAGGTCGAACACGACCCGGCCCCCATCGGTGTCGTAACTCTTCACCACACCCGAGGCACCCGTGCCAGAAGCGGCACCCGCCGACTTCGAGGGCGAAGGCGAGGCAGGGGGCGAGGACGAAGCCGGGGCGGAGGCCGAACGCCCCGCACTCGGCTCACGGCTCTTCGACGGTCCGGTCTCCGGCCCCGACTCGGGCCGACTCGTCGAGGAGGCAAGCGGCTTCGCGCCCTGCGCGGTCGTCCCGTCCCCCGTGATCGGCAGCGCGCGCGGCGGGTCGTACGCCGTCCCGGCCATCACCGTGTGGACACCCCACCACGACAGCGTGACCGCCGCGCCCGTGGCGAGCGACCAAGCCAAGCCGTGTACGAGTCCTCTGCGCATCGCGGGCCATACTGCCCCACGCGCCCCACACATGTCCCCTGTCGGTGCTGCCGGGACGGTTATCCACAGGCCCCGGACCGGCCCACCTCGTATGGCGTAGGTTGCGGGCCATGGCAAGTGTGCTCGTGGTCGAGGACGACCAGTTCGTGCGCTCGGCCCTCATCCGGCATCTGACCGAGGCCGCGCACACGGTGCGCAGTGTCGGTACGGCACTTGAGGCGCTGCGCGAGGTCGCCCATTTCCGTTTCGACGTCGTGATCCTGGATCTCGGCCTGCCCGACCTGGACGGGTCGGAGGCGCTGAAGATGCTGCGCGGCATCACCGACGTGCCCGTGATCGTCGCGACCGCGAGGGACGACGAGACGGAGATCGTGCGGCTGCTGAACGACGGCGCGGACGACTACCTGACCAAGCCGTTCTCGGTCGAGCACCTGGCGGCGCGTATGGCGGCGGTGCTGCGCCGCGCCCGGTCCTCGGGCGGAGAGGCCCCGCCGTCTCCGGAGATCCGCGTCGGCGGGCTGGCCATCGACCCGCTGCGCCGGCAGGCCGAACTGGACGGCGTACGACTCGATCTGACCCGGCGCGAGTTCGACCTGCTGGCCTTCCTCGCCGGGCGGCCGGGGGTCGTCGTGGCCCGCAAGGAACTGCTCGCCGAGGTGTGGCAGCAGTCGTACGGGGACGACCAGACCATCGACGTCCATCTGTCCTGGCTGCGGCGGAAGCTGGGCGAGACGGCGGCCCGCCCGCGCTATCTGCACACCCTGCGCGGGGTCGGTGTGAAGCTGGAGCCGCCAGGGCCGTCGGGCATGGAGCCGCCGCGATGAGATGGGCACTGGTCAAGGTCTGTGTGGCGGTGACCGCCATGGTCGTGGTGGCCTTCGCGGTGCCGCTCGGGCTCGTCATCAGGGAGATGGCGAGGGACCGCGCGTTCTCGAACGCCGAGCGGGAGGCCGCGGCCATCGCCCCCGCCCTCTCCATCACCACCGACCGGGATCAGCTGGAGCGGGTCGTCGCCTCGGCGGGCTCGGACGCGGGGATGGCCGTCCACATACCCGCGAGCGACGGTGTGGAGGCGGTCGACCTCGGCCGGCAGCGCGCCGTCGGCAAGGACATCGCCACCACCCGGAAGCTGGGCCGGGCCTCCACCACCGAGGTCCCCGGCGGCTCCACGCTGCTCCAGCCCGTCGCGCTGAGCTCGGGCGAGATCGCCGTCGTCGAGGTGTACGTGCCCGAGTCGGAGGTCACCAACGGCGTGGCCACGGCCTGGGCGGTGCTCGCCGGGGTCGGTATCGCGCTCATCGTCGGCTCGGTCGCGGTGGCCGACCGGCTCGGCGTGCGGATGGTGAAGCCCGCCCAGCGACTGGTGGAGAGCGCGCACGAACTGGGGGAGGGGAAGCTGGGCGCCCGGGTGCCCGAGGAGGGGCCGACCGAACTGCGGCTCGCGGCGGTCGCCTTCAACTCGATGGCCGACCAGGTCGTCCAACTGCTCGCGAACGAGCGGGAGTTGGCGGCCGACCTCTCCCACCGGCTGCGTACGCCACTGACCGTGCTGCGGCTGAACGCGGCCTCGCTGGGGGACGGGCCCGCCGCCGAGCAGACCCGCGCCGCCGTCGCTCAGCTGGAGCGCGAGGTCGACACGATCATCCGGACCGCCCGGGATGCCAAGCCGCAGACCGCGGCGATAGGCGTGGGCGCCGGGTGCGACGCGGCCGAGGTCGTGCGGGAGCGGATGGACTTCTGGTCGGCGCTCGCGGAGGACGAGGGGCGCAAGGTGCGGGTGGCCGGGGTCGACCGGCCGGTACGGATACCCGTGGCCCGCGCCGACCTGGTGGCCTCGCTCGACGCGCTGCTCGGGAACGTGTTCCGGCACACGGCCGAGGGCACGGCCTTCGCGGTCGACGTGCACAACGGCGAGGACGCCGTCATCGTGCTCGTCTCGGACGCGGGCCCGGGCATCACCGACCCCGAGGCAGCGATGGCCCGGGGCGGCGGATCCGGCAGCGACGGCTCGACCGGGCTCGGACTCGACATCGTGCGCCGGCTCGCGGAGTCGACGGGCGGGGACGTACGGATCGGGCGCTCCGTCCTGGGCGGGACCGAGGTCCGGATCTGGATCCAGCTCGACGGCCGGGAGCCGGAGAGGCGAGGTCACCGGGGCTCGGTGCGCCGCCGCCGATCGGCCAAATTGGTCTCGACCTTTAACCGATCCCGATCCCTTCCTTAAGCGCACCCTAAGATCCCCAACCCCCGTCCGGATCAGGCAGTTTGCCCGTTTCCAGCTCGCTAACGTGCTGCCGCACCCCACCCCCCTCCCGTGACCCCCTCGGGGACTCCCGGAACAGCGAAGGCAGGCACGCCATGAGCACCCACCGGCGCACGGTCACCGGCAGGAACAAGGCGATCGGAGGCGTGGTCGCCGCGGCCGTGGTCGGTGGTGGAGCCCTCGTGTTCTCCGGTACGGCGCAGGCGGCCGGGGTCGGCGCCGCCTACACCAGGACCAGCGACTGGTCGACCGGTTACACCGCGCAGTACGTCGTCACCAACGACACCGGCGCGGCGAAGACGGACTGGACGCTGGAGTTCGACCTGCCGTCCGGGGCCGGGCTGAGTTCCCTGTGGAACGGCGAGTCGAGCGTGAGCGGCCGGCACGTCACCGTGAAGCCTCCCGCCTGGGACAAGGACGGACTGGCCAAGGGCGAGTCGGTGACGGTCGGCTTCGTGGTGAACGGCTCCGGCACCCCCACCGGCTGTCTCATCGACGACGCCAAGTGCTCGGTGGACGACGGGGCGACCCCGGAACCGACCGGCCGCCCGACGGAGACGGGGACGGGGACAACGGGGACACCGAAACCCACCGCTACACCCACCGCGACCCCCACGGCCACCCCCTCCCAGACCGCGGACCCCACCGCCTCGCCATCCGAGCCCTCCGAGTCCACCGGCGACGGCACGGCGGCCACCGCCGGCTTCGCGCCCTACGTCGACACCTCCCTCTACCCCGCCTTCGACCTGGTCGCCGCCGCGACGGCCACCGGTGTGAAGGATTACAACCTCGCCTTCGTCACGGACGGCGGCGGCTGCACCCCCAAGTGGGGCGGTGTGACGGACCTCGGCACCGACGCGGTCGCCGCGCAGATCGGCGCCCTGCGCGCCAAGGGCGGCGACGTCCGCGTCTCCTTCGGCGGCGCGGCCGGCTCGGAACTGGCCCTCAACTGCTCCTCGGCGGACGCCCTCGCGGCGGCCTACGAGAAGGTGGTGGACGCGTACAAGCTCACGAAGGTCGACTTCGACGTCGAGGGCGGCGCGCTCCCCGACACGGCGGCGAACACCCGCCGGGCGAAGGCGATAGCCACGCTCCAGGCCGAACACCCGGACCTGGACGTCTCGTTCACCCTCCCCGTCATGCCCGAGGGGCTCACCCAGGACGGCGTGAACCTGCTCGCCGACGCCAAGTCGAACGGCGTCGGCATCGACACGGTCAACATCATGGCGATGGACTACGGCCCGGCGTACAGCGGCGACATGGGCACCTACGCCGAGCAGGCGGCGACGGCGACGCAGGCGCAGATCAAGGGAGTTCTGGGTCTGTCCGAGTCCGCGGCCTGGAAGGCGGTCGCCGTCACCCCGATGATCGGCGTCAACGACGTGGTGACGGAGATCTTCAAGGTCGACGACGCCACCCAGCTCGTGGACTTCGCCAGGTCGAAGGGGATCGGCTGGCTCTCCATGTGGTCCGCCACCCGCGACAAGCAGTGCCCCGGCGGCACCAAGCCCTCCGCCGACGCGACCTGCAGCTCGATCCTCCAGGACCCCCACGCCTTCTCGAAGGCCTTCGCCGCCTACAAGTAGCCCGACGGGCAACCCGCAAGAAGCCCAAGCGGCCCAACCAGCCATCTCCGCACGGGGGTCACACGCCCCGGCCGGCCTTCCCCCCACCCGGCCGGGGTTCGCGAAGGGGCGCGGCACTCCCCTCACAGTGCCGCGCCCCGTCCCCCGCCCGTGTCCCCCTTGAGGGAAGGGCTATTCGGTCGTGTTCACCGACGGAAGCGCCCCGGTCCGGGCCGCCTCGCCGTACCAGAGGGCGCTCGACTTCGGCGTACGGGCCTGGGTCGCGTAGTCCACGTACACCGCGCCGAAGCGCTTGTCGTAGCCGTACGCCCACTCGAAGTTGTCCATGAGAGACCACAGGTAGTAGCCGCGGACGTCCGCGCCGTCGGTGATCGCCCGGCGTACGGCCGACAGATGGCCGTGGAGGTAGGCGATGCGCTCCGGGTCGTGGACGCGGCCGTCCGGGTCGGGCTTGTCGTCGTAGGCCGCGCCGTTCTCGGTGATGTAGAGGGGGAGCCCGGGGGCCTCCGTCGTGTAGCGCATGATCAGCTCGTGCAGGCCCGTCGGGTCGATGGTCCAGCCCATCTCCGTACGCTCGCCCGGTGTCTGATGGAACATCACATCGTCCGCGCCCGGCCACGGCGAGTGGTCGCTCGCCCCGTGGCCGTCCGCGCGCGGGCCGTCCGTGACGGTCTCGGCGGCGCCGACCAGCGTCGGTGTGTAGTAGTTGAGGCCGAGCGCGTCCAACGGCTGGTTGATCAGGGCGAGATCGCCGTCCAGGACGTACGACCAGTCCGTGATCGACGACGTGTCGGCCAGCAGGGTCTCCGGGTACGCGCCGTGCAGCATCGGGCCGTGGAAGATTCCGTTGGCCAGGTCGTCGATGCGCCGGACCGCCACCAGGTCCGCCGGGTCCTGCGAACGCGGCCTGACCACCGAGGAGTTGAGGCTCACGGCGATGCTGTTGCGGGCCGGCATCGCGGCCCGCAGGGCCGAAGTCCCCAGCCCGTGCGCCAGGTTGAGGTGGTGCGCGGCACGCAGGGACGCCTCCGGGTCCGTACGCCCAGGAGCGTGCACCCCTGATCCGTAGCCCAGGAACGCGCTGCACCAGGGCTCGTTGAGCGTGATCCACTGCTCGACGCGGTCGCCCAGTGCCTCGCCGACGATCTGCGCGTACTCGGCGAACCGCAGCGCGGTGTCGCGCTCGGGCCAGCCGCCCGCGTCCTCCAGCTCCTGGGGGAGGTCCCAGTGGTAGAGGGTGATCGCGGGCTTGATGTTGTGCGAGAGCAGCTCGTCGACCAGCCGGCGGTAGAAGTCCAGGCCGCGCTGGACGGCGGGACCGCGGCCCGTCGGCTGCACCCGCGACCACGACACCGAGAAGCGGTACGCGGTCAGGCCCAGCTCCGCCATGAGGGCCACGTCGTCGCGGTACAGGTGGTAGTGGTCGTTGGCGATGTCGCCGTTCTCGCCACCGGCCGTCTTGCCGGGCGTGTGGCTGAAGGTGTCCCAGATCGAGGGCGTACGGCCGTCCTCCCGCACCGCCCCCTCGATCTGGTACGCGGAGGTGGCCGCGCCCCAGAGAAAGGCGGGCGGGAAGGTCACGGGCGTTGCGGGCTCAGGCATGGAAGCGCTCCCATGGGAGGAAAGGTCGTAGGAGACCTGGGGATATGGGGTCGGAGGGGGGAAGGAGCAGGGGCCGAGGCAGCGGCGGCTCGGCCCCTAGTCAGGGCGCGGCGGGTCAGCCCTTGATCGCGCCCTGCATGATCCCGCCCACGATCTGCTTGCCGAACAGCAGGAAGGCGATGAGCAGCGGCAGGGTGCCGAGGAGCGCGCCCGCCATGATCACCGCCTGGTCGGGGACGTAGCCGGTGCCGAGCGAGTTGAGGGCCACCTGCACGGTGGGGTTCTGCTGGTTGAGCGCGATGATCGGCCACAGGAAGTCGTTCCAGGCCATCACGAACGTCAGCAGCCCGAGCACGGCCATCGCCGGCCGCGCCGCCGGGAAGACCACGTGCCACACGATGCGCAGACTGCTCGCGCCGTCCACCCGCGCCGCCTCGATCAGCTCGCTGGGCAGCGCCTGTACCAGGTACTGCCGCATGAAGAACGTACCGAAGGCGCTTACCAGGGTGGGCAGGACGACCGTCTGCAGCTGGTTGGACCAGCCCAGCTCGCTCATCCACAAGTACAGCGGTACGACCGCCAGTTGCGGCGGGATCATCATCGTGCCGATGGTCAGCAGCAGCAGAAGGCTGGAGAACCTGAACCGCAGTTTGGCGAAGGCGAACCCGGCGAGCGTGGAGAACAGGACCGTACCGACGGTGATGGTCCCGGCCACGATCGTGCTGTTGAGCATCGCGGTGCCGAGGGCCGCCTCGTTCCACGCGGCTTCGAGGTTCTTGAACAGGTTCCCGCCGATCCACAGCGGCGGTGGCGTCTCGGCGAGCCGCTGGTTGGTGCGCGAGGCCGCGACCACCGTCCACAGCAGCGGCGCCAGCGAGACGAGGGCGAAGACGGCCAGGACGACGTACGTGACAGGACCCGCGTGCAGTTGCTTGCCCGCGCCCATCAGACGGCGGCGCCCGGAGCCTTCCCGGGCGGCCTTCTCGGCCGCGTCCATCGGCGCCTGAGGGGGCGTCAATTCACTAGTGGTCATTGGGACTTCCTCAGCCGTCGGGTGATCAGCAGGTTGATCGCGGCGACGATCAGCAGGATCAGGAACATCGTCCAGGCGATCGCGGACGCCTTGCCGAGGTTGCCGATGATCCAGCCCTGGTCGTACATGTACAGGCCGAGCGTCTGGTACTGGTGCTCGGAGCCGCCCTTGGAGCCGCTGGCCCCGCCGAACAGGAGCGGTTCACCGAACAGCTGCGTCGCGCCGATCGTGGAGACGACCACCGTGAACAGGATCGTCGGCCGCAGCATGGGGATCGTCACATGGCGGAACTGCTGCCAGCGGCCCGCGCCGTCCAGGGCCGCCGACTCGTACAGGTCGGAGGGGATCGCCTGCATCGCCGCGAGGTAGATCAGGGCGTTGTAGCCGGTCCACCGCCAGATCACGATCGAGGAGACGGCGAACTGTGAACCCCAGGTGGACTCACGCCAGTTGACCGGGTCGACCCCGACGAAACCCAGCAGCCAGTTGATCATGCCGCCGTCCCAGGAGTACAGCAGCACGAACACCAGGGTCGCCGCCGCCACCGAGGTGGCGTACGGGGTGAGCATCACGACGCGCCACACGGTGGAGCCACGCAGCTTGTAGTTGAGCAGGTGCGCGATGCCGATCGCCATGATCAGCTGCGGCACGGTCGAGATCACACCGATGGTGAAGGTGTTCTGCAGTGCCCCCCAGAAGAAGTCCGAGGACATCAGGTTCTTGTAGTTGTCCAGGCCCACCCAGGTCTGCTGGTCCAGGTTGGACAGCTGCACGTTGTGCAGCGAGTACCAGGCCGTGTACAGCAGCGGGACGAGCCCGAAGGCGCCGAAGAAGATGAAGAAGGGGGCGATGAACGCGTACGGCGACGCCTTCATGTCCCAGCGGTACAGCCGGCTGCGCCAGGAGTCGGGGCCCGGGGGCGGTGTACCGCGACCGTGAGCACGGCGCGCCGCGCCCGGCTGGGAGCCGGGCGCGGCGTCGGCGCTCGACGCGGACTGCGCGAGAGCCTGCTTGGAGCTGGTCACTGGCCGAGCACGTCCTTGATCTCCTTGGTGGCCGCGTCCCAGCCCTGGTCCGGGGTCTTGCCCTTCTGCTCGACCTGGAGGATGCCGATGTCCGTGATGGCGGTGCCGATCGGCTGGTCCTTGACGCCGAAGATCTGCGTCGGGATGGTCTTCGCCGAGTCGGAGAAGATCTGCGTGATCGGCGCGTCCGAGAAGAACGCCGTCGTGGCGGCCTGCGGCTTCAGACTCGGGTAGGCAGCCGGGATCGACGGGAAGCTCGCCTGCTTGGCGAAGACCTTCGCCTGCTGCTCGGGGGCGGTCAGCCACTTCGCCAGCGCGATGGCCTCCTTCTGGTGCTTGCCCGCCGTGGGCACACCGACGAACGCACCACCCCAGTTGGCCGCGGTGGGCGCCGCCGCGATGTCCCACTTGCCCTTGCCGGCGGCACCGGACTTCTCCTGGATGTAGCCGATCATCCAGGCGGGGCAGGCCACCGTCGCGAACTTGGCGTTGGCGAAGGCCTGGTCCCACGGCTTGTCGAACTGCTTCAGCTTCGCCGACATGTCACTGGTCGCCACCTCCATCGAGGCGTCCCAGGCCTTCTCCACCCCTGTGGACTTGTCCCAGATGACGTTGCCGTCCTCGTCGTAGTAGCGCTGGCTCTCGCCACCGAGCGCCGCGTTGTAGACCGAGGAGGCGGAGTCCACGAACTTGGTGCCCTTCGGCGCCTTCTTCATATACTCCTTGCCGACGTCGACGTACTTGGACCAGTCGCCCTTCCACTGCTCGGCGAGCTTGGTGCGGTCCGTCTCCAGACCTGCCGCCTCGAAGAGGTCCTTGCGGTAGCAGACCGCCATCGGGCCGATGTCGGTGCCGAGCCCGATGGTCTTGCCGTCCTTGGTGGTGGCCTGTGCGGTCTTCCAGTCCAGCCACTGGGACTTGTCGACCTCCTTGCCGAGGTCGACGAACTTGTCGGCCTGCGTCTGCACAGCCTCGGCGATGTTGCCGATCTCGATCGCCTGGAGGTCGTCGGTACCGGAACCGGCCTGCAGACGGGTGAGCGTCTTCGGCCAGTACACGTCGGTACGGGTGGTGACGTTCTCCTTGATGGTGATGTCCGGGTTCTTCTTCATGTACTCGTCGTAGAGGCCGGCCTGCTTGTAGCCGAAGACACCGAAGGTGCCGATGGTGAGCGTGGTCTTGCCGCCGCCGCTACCGCCGTCCGAGTTCGACGAGCCGTCGTCCGAGTCCTCGGCGCAGCCGGCCAGCAGCCCCGTCGTCAGCGCGGCGACGGCCGCGAGGGCCATCAGCCTGCGGGACCCGCGGGTACTCGTGCGCATTGCGTCCTCCTGTTGCCTGACGTGCCGACCCCCCGGCCAACTGCATTGTTGGGCCCGTTAGTTCACGCTGCGGCTCGGGCGGGGAACGTGCGGGATGTGTATGTGTCAGGTACTGTGGGAGCGCTCCCACAGGTGATGTGTTGAAGGTTCGTCGCTCGGCGCGGGGGTGTCAAGGGAGAGGGCATAGAGATATGTCTTCAGTTATCGGGCTGTTAGCTAACGGAGGTTGGGTTCGGGAGAGTAGGTCTCCGACGGTTTCGGGACGGCCTCGGGGAGGCGCCGGATCGGCCTCGGAGTGGCGTCGCGTGGCGTTGGAGTGGCTGCTTCGGCGTGGGTGTGGGGTCCAGGAGGTGCGGCCGGGTGCTGAGCGAGTACGGGCGGGGTGCCCGACGGGGTGCCGACCGGGGTGGGGGCCGGGACGGTGTGGGAGTAGGGGTGAAGTGCGGAGGCCCGGACTCCGGGCGCCGGGTCCCGATCACGACTGTTACATTCCAGGCCAAGCACGGCGAGAGCCGTGCCGGACGGGAGGCGGACATGGCAGTCCACGGAGCGCGTAGCCGGAGCGGCGGACGGCCGACCCTCGAAGAGGTCGCCGCGCGCGCCGGTGTGGGCCGCGGCACGGTCTCCCGCGTGATCAACGGCTCCCCGCGGGTCAGCGACGCCACCCGCGCGGCCGTCGAGGCGGCGGTCGCCGAGCTGGGATACGTACCCAACACGGCGGCCCGTGCCCTCGCCGCCAACCGTACGGACGCGATCGCCCTGGTCGTCCCCGAGCCCGAGACCCGCTTCTTCGCCGAGCCGTACTTCTCCGACATGCTGCGCGGAGTGGGCGCGGCGCTCTCCGACACCGAGCTGCAGCTCCTGCTGATCTTCGCGGGCAGCGACCGGGAGCGGCGCCGGCTGGCCCAGTACCTGGCCGCGCACCGGGTGGACGGGGTCCTGCTGGTCTCGGTCCACGCGGACGATCCGCTGCCCGACCTGCTGGCCCAGCTGGAGATCCCGGCGGTGATCAGCGGCCGGCGCTCGGCCGACGAGACCCTGCCGTCGGTGGACTCGGACAACTTCGGCGGCGGCCGGTTCGCCGTGGAACACCTGATCGCCCAGGGCCGCCGGACCATAGCCCACCTGGCGGGACGCCTCGACGTGTTCGGTGCCCAGCGCCGTGTCGACGGCTACCGCGAGGCGCTGCGCGAGGCGGGCCGCGAGGTCGACGACCGCCTCATCGTCCCGGGTGACTTCACGGAGGAGGGCGGTCGCCGGGCGATGAAGGAGCTGCTCGCCGTCTGCCCGACCCTGGACGCGGTCTTCGCCGGCTCCGACGTGATGGCGGCCGGCGCCCGCCAGGTCCTGCGCGAGGCGGGCCGCCGCATACCCGACGACGTGGCCCTCGTCGGCTACGACGACTCGGCCATCGCCCGCCACATGGACCCGCCCCTGACAAGCGTGCGCCAGCCGATCGAGGACATGGGCCGCGCGATGCTCGACCTCCTGATCGACGAGATAGCGGACCGCCGCCCGGCGGTGTCCCGGGGGCTGGAGAGGCGACAGCTTGTTCTTCCTACGGAGCTGGTGGCGCGGGCGTCTTCGTAGGGGAGGGGCGCGGTTTCCCGGGTGGTGCCGCCCCCCCCGGGTGCCGCCCTACCGGGTGAGGGACCACACCGCCCAGGCGACCAGGCCCGCGCCGACGAGCACCATCGCGGCGGACACCGACCGGGGGAGCGGCTTACGGGACCGAGGCTGCGGCCGTGTCCGCAGCTGTGGCTGTGGCTGTGCCGGGCCCGCGCCCGGAGGTCCGGCAGGGGTCGGTCGGCCGTACGTCCCCGTCTGCACGGGCGGTTGAACGGGCGGTTGAAAGGGAGCCACCCGCGGGTGCCGGGCGTCCCAACTCCCGCTCTCGTACCGCTGTTCCAGCACTCCCGTGGCCGACCGCCGCCACCGGACTCCCGCCGCGTCCGTGAACTCCACGACACCGAGGGCGGGTTGGGAGGGATGGGCGGGACCGAGGCTCGTGTCGCTCGTGGGCAGCAGGGCGCTGACGCTCTCGCCGGCGTGCAGCAGCCCGCCGGTGAGGGTCGTGGGGAGAGGCAGGCCGTCGTAGTGCAGGGCGACGTCCCTGACCGGCTGGTCGCTCCCGTTCGTGGCCTGAAGACTCCAGCCGACCCACTGCTCGGCCAGCGGCGACGGCCGGCTCCTCATCACCACCTGAACCAGGGATGCCTGCACCACCTCCGCCCGCCGCTCGGCCTCCCGCGCGAGTTCCCGCTCCCGCTCCTCGACCTCCCGGGCCATGGCCGCCACCCGCGCCGACTCCCGCACGGAGTGCCGATGCCCGGCATAGCTCGTGACCAGCCCCGCCACCCCGACAACGACCCCGACCACTCCGACGACTGCCTCCAGCATGCTCGTAACTGTGACGGGGGGCGGGATGGGCAGTCCAGTACCGCCGGGGAATTCGATCAGTCCGGGGGGGCGGTGGTGCCAGATGGTGCGGAAAACGCCTGAGGGCCGGTCCGCTTTCACGGACCGGCCCTCAGGATCTTCAGGGTGAGTGACGGGACTTGAACCCGCGGCATCCTGGACCACAACCAGGTGCTCTACCAGCTGAGCTACACCCACCATGACCGGGTTGGTTCTCCGAGTGGTTCACCGACCGGCCGAGAAAAAGTGTACAGGGTCCGAAGGGGTGCTCGCGCCCGTGTTTCGGTGGGGGTTATCCCGCAGGTAGGACGTGCTTCGAGGCGATGGTGCGGGCCGTCTCCGAGTCGGGGCCGGGCTGCGGGACGAAGATCGCCTCGCGGTAGTAGCGGAGCTCCGCGATGGATTCGCGGATGTCGGCGAGCGCGCGGTGGTTGCCGTTCTTCTCCGGGCTGTTGAAGTACGCCCGGGGGTACCAGCGGCGGGCCAGTTCCTTGACCGAGGAGACGTCCACGATGCGGTAGTGGAGGTACTCCTCCAGGGTCGCCATGTCGCGGAGGAGGAAGCCGCGGTCCGTGCCGACGGAGTTCCCGCACAGCGGGGCCTTGCCCGGTTCCTTGACGTGCTCACGGATATAGGTGAGGACCTGCTCCTCCGCGTCCGCCAGGGTCGTGCCACCGGCCAGCTCGGAGAGGAGGCCGGAGGACGTGTGCATCTGGCGCACCACGTCCGGCATCGTCTCCAGCGAGGCGTCCGGCGGGCGGATCACGATGTCCACCCCCTCGCCGAGTACGTTCAGCTCAGAGTCGGTCACCAGCGCGGCCACCTCGATGAGCGCGTCGTCCGACAGCGAGAGACCGGTCATCTCGCAGTCGATCCACACCATGCGATCGTTCATGGCCTCACCCTACGGCCCGCTCCCGCGCCCGGGCAGGCCCGGGACCTCGGCAGTCGGCCCCGATGTCGGTCCCGATGACGGACAAAAACCGCGCCGGCCCCGGACCACAACGGTCCGGGGCCGGCGCGCAACGCTCCGAAACGGCCGCGGCTAGGGCGCGCTCCGCTGCCCGGGCAGGCTCGCCCGTCCCGCCGCGTACATCTCCGCGCCGCTCCGTCCCTCCGTGGAGAGGGACGACGTCGCCGGACCGACCGCGTGAGCGGCCGCCGTACGCCGGGTCTGCAGCGGCACGGGTGCCTCCTGCTGCACCGGCGGCGGCGGTGGCGCGCCGGAACCGTCCGAGTCCGACTGCTTCTCGCCCTGCGGACGGCGGGCCCGGTAGGCGGCCCGGTACGCGGCGGGGGACGAGCCGAGCTGCCGGCGGAAATGGCCGCGCAGGGCCACCGGGGAGCGGAAGCCGCAACGGCCCGCCACCTCGTCCACCGAGTAGTCGGACGTCTCCAGGAGCCGCTGCGCCTGGAGCACCCGCTGCGTGATCAGCCACTGCAGGGGAGCGCTCCCGGTGAGCGAGCGGAACCGGCGGTCGAACGTACGCCTGCTCATGTACGCACGTGCCGCCAGCGTCTCCACGTCGAACTGTTCGTGGAGGTGCTCCAGCGCCCAGGCGACGACCTCGGCGAGCGGGTCGGCGCCGATCTCCTCTGGTAAAGACCTGTCGAGATAGCGCTCCTGACCGCCACTGCGCCGGGGCGGGACCACCAGACGGCGGGCCAGCGCTCCGGCTGCCTCGTTTCCGTGGTCCGTCCGCACTATGTGCAGACAGAGATCGATCCCGGCCGCCGTGCCCGCCGACGTGAGTACGTCGCCGTCGTCCACGAACAGCTCGCGGGGATCGACGTGCACCGACGGATAGCGCTTGGCCAGCGTCGGTGCGTACATCCAGTGTGTCGTCGCGGGACGGCCGTCCAGCAGTCCGGCCGCCGCGAGTACGAAGGCGCCGGTGCACAGCCCGACTATGCGGGCGCCCTCCTCATGGGCCCGGCGCAGTGCGTCGAGCGCCTCCTCCGGTGGTGGTGAGGTGATCGACCGCCAGGCCGGCACGACGACCGTGCCTGCCCGGGCGATCGCCTCCAGCCCATTGGGCGCGGTGAGTTCCAGGCCTCCTGTGGTCCGCAGTGGGCCTTCCTCGCCGGCGCACACCAGTAGTCGGTAGCGCGGCACGCCGGCGTCCTGGCGGTCAATCCCGAACACCGAAAGCGGTATGGAACTCTCGAAGATGGGGCCGCCGCTGAACAGCAGCACCGCGACGATCTCCTTGCGGCGTCGCCCGGAAAGTTTCCGGGCCGCGGCTTCCGGCGCGGCAGTGGAGTCGTGGCTCATACTGCTAAGCCCCCCTCGGTGGTCGCGGCTCCTCGGTTGTGTCGCTCCTGCACGTTTCCCCTCGGTCCTGCACGAGTCCCCCGCCGTAAGACGTCAAGATCGAATCTACTGTGTCGCGTGGTGCCGAGGTGGCCAGTTCAGCACTCGGCAGATTGTCGACATGGCAACTTGGCGTGAAGCATTCGATCACGAAGCGTTGCACTCGTGGGCCGTACAGGGAAGTGCGCCTGCCTCGCGTGGCCGGTCCCAGTAGGGTGCGGGCACCCTACTGGACCCTTTCAGTGCAGGTCGAACGGGGGTTGGGGGCCTGGTCGGCCAAGGGGTGCGCGGTGTCCAGAAGTTGGCTGAAAAGCAACGGGCTCGTGCGCGGAAACCGGTCAGTCAACCGGCGTATTTCCACCGGCATGCCGACCGCCCCGGTGCGCTCCCGCGCCGGCCCTGCCGCGGGGCACATGATGGGGCGCCGGGTCCTCGCCGTGGGGTGCTCGGTGCGGCGCCTGCTCCGCCGTACGCTGCCGTGCCGCGCCCCGCTCGGACCGGCGCAGCAGCACTCGGCACGCCCCCGTCACCGCGGCCAGGCCGAGGGCCGCGCCGGCGGCGCCCGCCAGGGAGGTCCCGTACCCGACGAGGACGACCGGAACCAGGACGCAGCTGAAGGCCGCCCAGCGGACCACGTCGCTCACCGTGTCCTGGGTGGCGGCGGAGCGGGCGGCGGGTGTCCTGGAGGGGGGCTGGGGCGCGGTCGAGGGTTGTCCGGACACGGTGGGGCTCCCTGGGGCGGTGGCTTACAGGGGTTCAACGCGGGTTCGACCCGGCGGTCACGGGGGGCTTCCCAGGGGTGCCCTCGGAAGCCCTGGGGGGCGGGGGTCGTGGTCCGGCCGCGGGTGGGTGGGGGCTGGTCGCGCAGTTCCCCGCGCCCCTGCCAATGCCGCCCGCGGCAGCCCTGGCACCCTGAATGCCCGCCCAGGGGCTTTCTTGCTGGGTGAACGCTGTGCAAACCGCCTGTACGGGGCAGCAACCATTGCGTTACGGGCGTTCTCTCGTGCATGCTCCCTGGAACCCTCCCGCGGCGAGAGCGGGATCTGGGCAGAGGAGGCGTGCCGCCGTACCCTTGGGGGTATGGGGTTGGGAAGATGATTCCCGGACACAGCTCCGTAGCACCTGTCGTCCCACCCACGAGGATCCGAACGCCGAGACACTCATGGCCGGTCACGAATTCGAACCCGCGGACCGCAAGCGCCCCGTCGCCGATCCCACGGCGGCCGAGCCCTTGGCGGCGGAAGAACCACGTCAGTCCTGCGATCCCGCCTTCAAGCACGGCGTCGTCGTCGGCTTCGACGGATCGACATCGAGCGAGCGCGCCCTCGCGTACGCGATCGGCATGGCCTGCCGCTCCGGGTCGGGCCTGATCATCGTCCACGTCGCCAACCGGCTGCCCACCACGGTGTGGGCGGGCTGCGAGCCCCCGGTCTTCGTCGACGTCCCTGATCACCGCACCGAGGTGCTCGGGCTCGAACTCGCCTGTGCGGAGTATCTGGCCGAGGTCCCCTGGATCCTCGTCGAGCGCGGCGGGGACATCTGCCACGAACTCGAAGAGGTGGGGCGGGAGTACGAGGCGGACGCGATCGTCGTCGGATCGACCCACGGCATCGTCGGACGCATCTTCGGCTCCGTCGCCGGCCGGCTCGCCAAGCGTGCGCAGCGCCCGGTGGTCGTCATCCCCTGATCGGCCTCCGGCCGTTCCCCGGCCGACCGCTGATCGCCGCTGTTTCGGCCGCTGTTTCGACCTCTGTTCGAACGCCTTCGGTGTTGCCGTATCGCAACTCGGTGTTGTCCCAGGTGAGATGAGCCGTGGGCGAGGTCAACTTCCTTTACGTGTCGGGTAAATCTACTCGCGCGTAGATGTGTTTGTGCGCTTGTGAAGGGCATATACCGGTCACCGCACAACAGCACATGCACGAAGGGAGCCCGCCGTGGACAATGACGTCTCCGCGGGAAGCACCACCTGGACCCTCGGCCATCTCGCACTCGGACTCACCCTGCTGGCCTTCGGCCTCGGTCACACCGAAGTGATCGACGGCGTCACGGCAGCCGATTCCGTCTCTCTCGCCATCTATGTCGGTGGCATCGCGCTCTTCGTCGCCGGCCTCATGGCCTTCCGCGACCGCGACCACGACACGTTCACGGGTACGGCGTTCGCCGGGCTCGGGGCGTTCTGGTTCACCTGGGGTCTCGGTGCCGACACACAGGTCTCCGACAACGCGGCGGGGCTGTTCCTGCTGCTCTTCGCGCTCGTCGCGCTGAGTCTGACGCTGGGGGCGTCCGCCTCGGCGCCGCTCACCAGGGGCGCGTACGGGCTGCTGTTCGTGGCGATGGTGTTGCTCGCCGTGGCGCAGTTCGGTGACTCCGCGGGGCTTGCCAAGGTGGGTGGGTGGTTCGCGGTCGTCGGCGGGCTGGCCGCCTGGTACGCGGCGACCGCGGCGCTGGCTCACTGGCCTACGGCCATGCCGCGTCGTGCTGCCGGTCGGGGCGTGACGGCTCCCGGCTGACTGGCAGCCAGCCGGGGCAATGGGCGGCCCCGGCGTGTGGACGGACCCCCCGTGCGTTGGTGGCGGCACGTTGGGGGTCCGTCCTCTTGTTGTTCGCGTGCGGGTGGGTGGGGGCTGGTCGCGCAGTTCCCCGCGCCCCTTACGGGGCGCACCGAGACGGGCGCGCACCCCCGTCGACGGGGCTACTACTCCACCGTGACCGACTTCGCCAGGTTCCTCGGCTTGTCGATGTCCCTGCCAAGGGCCAAGGCCGTGTGGTAGGCGAGGAGTTGGAGGGGGATGCCCATCAGGATGGGGTCCAGTTCGTCCTCGTTCTTCGGGACGACGATGGTCTGGTCGGCCTTCTCCTGGCACTCGTGGGCCACGGCGAGGATCTTGCCGCTGCGGGCCTTGATCTCCTCCAGGGCCGCGCGGTTCTTCTCCAGCAGGTCGTCGTTCGGGACGATCGCGACCGTCGGCAGCGCGGGCTCGATCAGCGCGAGCGGGCCGTGCTTCAACTCCGAGGCGGGGTAGGCCTCGGCGTGGATGTACGAGACCTCCTTCAGCTTCAGCGAGGCCTCGCGGGCCACCGGATAGCCGCGTACCCGGCCGATGAAGAGCATCGAGCGCGCCTCGGCGTACTGCTCGGCGAGCTTCTTGATCTCGTCCTCCTGGTCGAGGATCTCCGTGATCTGGCCGGGAAGCTTGCGCAGGCCCTCGATGATCCGCTTGCCGTCGGAGACCGACAGGTCACGGGTGCGGCCCAGGTGCAGCGCGAGCAGCGCGAAGGCGACCGTGGTGTTCGTGAAGCACTTGGTGGATACCACGCACACCTCGGGGCCCGCGTGCACGTACATGCCGCCGTCGGCCTCGCGGGCGATGGCCGAACCGACCACGTTCACGATGCCCAGGACCCGCGCGCCCTTGCGCTTCAGCTCCTGCACGGCCGCCAGGACGTCGTACGTCTCACCGGACTGGGACACCGCCACGTACAGCGTGTCGGGGTCGACGACCGCGTTGCGGTAGCGGAACTCCGAGGCGGGCTCGGCGTCCGCGGGGATGCGGGCCAGCTCCTCTATCATCTGCGCGCCGATCATGCCCGCGTGGTACGAGGTGCCGCAGCCGAGGATCTTCACGCGGCGGATCTGGCGCGCCTCGCGGGCGTCCAGGTTCAGGCCACCGAGGTGGACCGTCGAGAACCGGTCGTCGATCCGGCCGCGCAGCACACGGTCCACGGCGTCGGCCTGCTCGTGGATCTCCTTGTGCATGTACGTGTCGTGGCCGCCCATGTCGTACGACGCGGCCTCCCACTCCACGGTGGTCGGCTCGGCCGTGGTGCGCGTGCCCTCGGTCGTGTACGTACGGAAGTCGTCGGCCTTCAGTGTCGCCATCTCGCCGTCGTCGAGCGTGACGATCTGGCGGGTGTGGGTGACGAGCGCGGCGATGTCCGAGGCGACGAACATCTCCTTCTCGCCGATGCCGAGGACGACCGGGGAGCCGTTGCGGGCCACCACGATGCGGTCCGGGAAGTCGGCGTGCATGACGGCGATGCCGTACGTGCCCTCGACGACCCGGAGGGTCTCGCGGACCCTGTCCTCCAGTTTCTCGGCCTGGGAGCGGGCGATCAGGTGGGTGAGGACCTCGGTGTCGGTCTCGGAGAGGAACTCGACGCCGTCGGCCTCCAGCTTCTTCCGCAGGTCGGAGGCGTTGTCGATGATGCCGTTGTGGACGACGGCGACCTTGTCGTCGGCCGACATGTGCGGGTGCGCGTTCACGTCGGACGGAGCGCCGTGGGTGGCCCAGCGGGTGTGGGCGATGCCCGTGGTGCCGGCGAAGCGCTTGGGGACGCGGGCCTCCAGGTCACGGACGCGGCCCTTGGCCTTGACCATCTTCAGGCCGGCCGTCTTCGGAGACGTCACGACGATGCCCGCCGAGTCGTAGCCGCGGTACTCGAGGCGCTGCAGGCCTTCGAGGAGGAGCGGTGCCACGTCACGCCTGCCGATGTATCCCACGATTCCGCACATACGGTTTCTCTGTCCCCTTTGGTTGTTCGGTGTTTCGGTTCGGCTCTGTCGTTCTGTTCGGCTCTGTCGGCCCTCGGCTGTCAGCCGTAGACGATGCGGCGCAGCTGTCTGAGCGTGAGCTCGGGCGGTGCGACCGCGCGGTACTTCAGGTCCGCCGCGATCCGTTCGAAGATCGTCGAGTTCACCAGCCCCTGAGCCTGGAGCTCGCGATGGCGGCGACGGACGTAGTCGTCGGTCGCCTCGTCGAAGTAGGCGAGGACGTCCTGGATCACCCGCAGTGCCTCGCCCCGGCTGAGGGGCGAGGAGCGCGTCAGATGATCAACAAGTTCGTCGTGCACCCGTCGATCCTGAGGTAAAGCGCTGGCAATCGCAAGAATCCTGCCCGATTTCGGGCACGAGGCTGTTGAAACTCTTATGGGAGGCTGTTCGGGGCCTGTTCATCCTGTGGCCCGCGGTGCGATGGTTGCCAGGAGCACCTTTTCGGCCATGGACACTCCACGCATGGGCGTACCGGAGCAGCTCGCCGCGCGCATGAGCATGGCCGAGCAGCACGAATACCTTCGCGCCAGATTCTCGCGGCGCACGATGATCAGGGGCGGCGCCGTCACGCTGGGCGCCGTCGCGGGCGGGGCCTTCGTGCCCGGTGCCGTCGCACAGGCGGCGACGAAGACTTCCGTACCGACGCAGACCGCCGCGCGCACCGAGAGCGTCGATGGCGCGCTCGTCGCCCCCTTCGGCCGCCATCTCGCCTGGGGCAGCGACCCCCGTACGGAGATCACCGTCTCCTGGCAGGTCCCGGTCGCGGTGCAGAAACCCTTCGTCCGGATCGGCGCCCACCCCTGGGACCTCTCCCACAAGATCGACGCCGAGGTCCGCACGCTCTTCACCCCGGCCGGTGTCGGCGCGAGCGGCAACCACACTCAGTACTACGTGCACGCCAAGCTCACCCACCTGCGGCCCGGCCGGACGTACTACTACGGCGTCGGCCACGCCGGCTTCGACCCGGCCGAGGCGCACCTGCTCGGCACGCTCGGCACCTTCACCACCGCGCCCGCGCACAAGGAGCCGTTCACCTTCACGGCCTTCGGCGACGAGGGCGTCGGCTACCACGGCCTCGCCAACAACAGCCTGCTGCTCGGCCAGAACCCGGCCTTCCACCTGCACGCGGGCGACATCGCGTACGCCGACCCGGCCGGCGCGGGCCAGACCGCCGACGCCGGGTTCGACTCGCGCGTGTGGGACCAGTTCCTCGCGCAGACCGAGTCGGTCGCCAAGTCCGTCCCGTGGATGCCGGCCTACGGCAACCACGACATGGAGGCCTGGTACTCGCCCAACGGCTACGGCGGCGAGGACGCCCGCTGGAACCTTCCGGACAACGGCCCCGACAAGAAGAACCTGCCGGGCGTCTACTCCTTCGTCTACGGCAACACGGCGGTCATCTCCCTCGACGCCAACGACATCTCCTTCGAGATCCCGGCCAACCTGGGGATCTCCGGCGGTACGCAGACCAAGTGGCTCGAAGCGCAGCTGAAGAAGTTCCGCGCCTCGAAGGACGTCGACTTCGTCGTGGTCTTCTTCCACCACTGCGCCTACTGCACCTCCACCTCGCACGCCTCGGAGGGAGGTGTGCGCCAGGAGTGGGTGCCGTTGTTCGAGAAGTACACGGTGGATCTCGTCATCAACGGCCACAACCACCAGTACGAGCGCACGGACGTCATCAAGGCGGGCAAGGTCACCAAGAAGCTGCCGATCGGTGGTACGGCGTATCCCGAGACGGATGGTGTGGTGTACGTGACGGCGGGGGCGGCGGGGCGCAGTCTGTACGCGTTCACTGCGGCGCAGTCGTACGAGGGGCATGAGAATGAGGTCGAGTCCGTTGCGTCCTTCGTCAATACGAAGGATGGCAAGGTCGATGAGACCGTTGCGTGGTCGCGGGTGCGGTATCTCGACTATTCGTTCTTGCGGGTGGATGTGACGCCGGCGTCGAAGGGGCGTACTGCCACGTTGAAGGTGCGGGGGATTGCTGAGACCGGTGAGGAGGTTGATCGGTTCACTGTGGCTCGGCGGGTTCGTTGATCTTGTTGTGGTTCGGCGGCTGCGGGCGCGTTGTGGTTGCTCGCGCAGTTCCCCGCGCCCCTAAAAGACGGCGCCCGCGCCCCCACCGGGGGCGCGGGCGCCGTCTTTGAACGGCTACATGCCCCTCAGTACCGCCTGCTTGGCCAAGGTGAATTCCTCGTCTGTGAGGACGCCGGACTTGTGGAGGTCGCCGAGTTCGCGGAGGCGGCGGAGGAGGGCGTCGTGGTCGGCTTCCGGGGGTGGGGCCGGGGTGGGGGTTAGTTGGGCGGGTGGGGTGTCCGTGGGGGACGGGGCCGATGGGTGGGGGAGGCGGGCCTGTACCGCTGCCGCTACCAGGGCCATCAGGGGGTCCTTCTTGAAGCCCCACAGGTCCACGGAGTTGGGGTCGTACTTCGGTGGGGCCTTCGTGGGGGCGCCCCGGACGGTGAAGCGGAGGAAGCCGTTCTCCAGGCCGACCGCGGGATGCCACTCCACGGACTGGATGTCGGCCAGGGCGAGCGTGCGGGCGCCGGCCGCCGACTTGGCCTCCTCCGTCTTCCAGTTCCACTCCAGGCGGATGGTCTCCCCGTCGAAGCTCGCGGTGCCGTCGCCCGCGGAGACCGACAGGGGCACCGCGGGCCCCGGGAGCAGATAGCGGTCGACGGCGGTGGCGGGCACCTCGTCCAGGAGGAGCGCGTTGCGGATCTCGTCCACGAAGTACTCGGCGACGCCGTAGCGGTCCGAGTCGACGGTCATCTGGTAGGGGTCGTGGGAGTCCGTGAGTCTGCCGCCGGTCGCATGCAGCAGCGGGTCGGCGCCGTCGCGCAGCCGGAGCCTCAGCCGCCCGGACTTCTTGCCCTGCTCGAAGGAAATTCCGGCCAACGCGCCCAGCGGTACGGCGAGTTCGCCCAACGTCTTGCGCAGCAGGCCGACGTTCTTGTCACGGCCGGGCACGAGCCGCAGGGCGTCGCCGTCGAAGGTCCACGTGCCGTCCCGTTGGATGATTTCCGCCATGGGGGTGATTGTTTCACCGCCTGTGCGGGAGAGTGGTCTATACCCATTCGAAGGGAGCGCATGTGAGACAGCACAGAACGCCCCGACTCCTCGGTACGCTGCTGCTCGTGGTGGCCGCAGGTATCTCCGTCGTCGGCGCGGCACCGTCCGCCGCCGGCCGAACCGCTACTCCGCTCGGCCAGGTGATTCCGGCCCCCGCCTCTGTCGACGCGGGCGGATCCGTGTACCGGATCACCGGTGATACGCGCATTCGTGTGGACGACTCGCGGGAGGCCCGGCGCATCGGCTCGTATCTGGCCGATGTGCTGCGGCCGTCGACCGGCTATCGGCTGCCGGTCACGGACGACGACGGACGCGACGGCATCCGGCTCCAGCTCAGCCGCAAGGACTCCGCGCTCGGAGCGGAGGGCTACCGGCTGCAGAGCGGCAAGGGTGCCGTCACCATCACGGCCCGGGAGCCCGCCGGGCTCTTCCACGGTGTGCAGACCCTGCGCCAGCTCCTGCCGGCCGCGGTCGAGAAGGACTCCGTACAGCCCGGACCCTGGGCGGTCGCCGGCGGCACCATCACCGACACGCCCCGCTACGGCTACCGCGGCGCGATGCTGGACGTCTCCCGGCACTTCTTCGGCGTCGATCAAGTCAAGCGCTACATCGACCAGTTGGCGCTCTACAAGGTCAACACGCTGCACCTCCACCTGAGCGACGACCAGGGCTGGCGGATCGCGATCGACTCCTGGCCGCGGCTCGCCACGTACGGCGGGTCCACGCAGGTCGGCGGTGGAACCGGCGGCTTCTACACGAAGGCCCAGTACAAGGAGATCGTCCGGTACGCCTCCTCGCGCTTCCTCGAAGTCGTGCCCGAGATCGACATGCCCGGCCACACCAACGCGGCCCTTGCCTCGTACGCCGAGCTGAACTGCGACGGGGTCGCCCCGCCGCTCTACACCGGTACAGCGGTCGGCTTCAGCTCGCTGTGCGTCGCCAAGCCGGTGACGTACGACTTCGTGGACGACGTGATCCGTGAGCTGGCCGCGATCACGCCCGGCAGGTACATCCACATCGGCGGCGACGAGGCGCACTCGACGCCCCACGAGGACTTCGTGGAGTTCATGACCAAGGTCCAGCCGGTCGTCGCCAAGTACGGGAAGAAGGTCATGGGCTGGCACCAGCTGACCGGGGCGACCCCCGCGAAGGACGCGCTGGCCCAGTACTGGGGTCTGGACGGCACGAACGCCGCCGAGAAGGAGCAGGTCGCGGCGGCCGCGCGGAACGGGACCGGGATCGTCCTGTCACCCGCCGACCGGGTGTACCTCGACATGAAGTACAACGCGGACACCCCCCTCGGCCTCGACTGGGCCGGCCTGGTGGAGGTCAAGCGGTCCTACGACTGGGATCCCGGCAACTACCTTGCGGGCGTGCCCGGTTCGGCGGTCCGGGGCGTCGAGGCGCCGCTGTGGACGGAGACCCTCGCCACCTCGGCGAACCTCGACTACATGGCGTTCCCACGGCTGCCCGGGGTGGCCGAACTCGGCTGGTCGCCCGCGGCCACGCACGACTGGGACACGTACAAGGTGCGGCTCGCGGCACAGG
This sequence comes from Streptomyces sp. NPDC050988, assembly GCF_044456225.1. Lineage (NCBI taxonomy): Bacteria > Bacillati > Actinomycetota > Actinomycetes > Kitasatosporales > Streptomycetaceae > Streptomyces > Streptomyces sp. NPDC050988. Next base: position 294,321 of record NZ_JBITFQ010000005.1, read on the forward strand.
CGCCGAGGTGGGACGCGATGGGGACCGGCTACTACCGGTCGTCGCAAGTCCCCTGGCCCGCCGGGTAGTTGACGGGTGGCTGCCGGGTAGTTGACGTCCGGTAGTCGGAGCGCGACAGGTGAACACGGCGGCGGGCGCCCCCTGGGACCGTTCTGGGGGACGCCCGCCTGCTTGTGGGAGCTGTAAGTCCGTGAGTGGTCGGTGCTTACAGCCCGGCGATGGGGTTCTTCAGGTTCCCGACGAGCTGGAGGGCCCCGGCGGGATCGGCGAGATCCACCATCTCCTTGTTGTTGCGCAGCTGGAGACGGTTGAGGCAGGACAGCGAGAACTCGGGCGCGAACATGTCGTACTGCTTGAACTTGTCCGCGAGTTCGGGTGTGGCCTCCTGGTACTCGCGTACGCAGTCGGCGACCGTCCGCCAGAAGTCGTCCTCCTCCAGGACGCCCTCGTCCGCCAGGTTCGAGGCGAGGAAGCGGAAGAAGCAGTCGAAGACGTCGGTGAAGATCGACAGGAGTTTTTTGTCCTCGGGCACGTCGACGCGCAGCCGTTCGACCGTCGGCGGGAGCACCGCGTCCGGGTCCATGACGGCGATCTCCTCGGCGATGTCCTTGTAGATCGCCCGCTCGACGACACCGTCCTTGAGTACGAGGATGACGTTCTCGCCGTGCGGCATGAACACCAGGTCGTACGCGTAGAAGCTGTGCAGCAGCGGGGTGAAGTAGGCCCGCAGATAGCGGCGCAGCCACTCCACCGGTGTCAGCCCCGAGCGCTCGATCAGGGTGGCGGCGATCGACGCGCCCTCGTGGTCGACGTGCACGAGTGAGGCCATGGTGGCCAGGGACTCGCCGTCGCGGAGCGAGGGGACCGGGCTCTCGCGCCACAGGGCGGCGAGCATTTTCCGGTACGGGGAGTAGCGGTCGGTGGCGGCCTCGTACTCCAGGTGCCGGTAGCCGACGGCCGCCCGCTCGCGGATGATCGACAGGCCCGTCGACTTCAACACCGGGTCGTTGTCGATGAGTTGGGCCAGCCAGTCGTTGATGGCCGGGGTCGCCTCCATGTAGGCGGCGGACAGCCCGCGCATGAAGCCCATGTTGATGACCGACAGGGCGGTCTTCACATAGTGCTTCTCGGGCGCGCTCTTGTTGAAGAACGTCCGGATCGACTGCTGGGCCAGGTACTCGTCGCCGCCCTCGCCCAGGCACACCAGACGCTTCTGGGCGACCTCGGCGGCGAAGGTGACCGTGAGCTTGTTCCACCACTGCCAGGGGTGGACCGGGATGAACAGGAAGTCCGCCGGGTCCAACTCCTGTGCGCGCAGGGTGTCGTTGAACCGCGCGACCGTCTCCTCGCCCAGCTCGTCGCGCAGGAACGACTCGTACTCGATGCCCACGCCCGCCGTGAAGGCGGCGCGCGAGCGGTGCGCGGCCAGCCAGACCAGCCGTACGGGGCTGGCGGTCTCCGGCGCGTACGAGAGGTACTCGTGGACTCCGAAGCCCAGCCGCCCGTTGTTGGCGACGAAGCAGGGGTGGCCCTCGGTCATGCCCGTCTCGATCTCCTGGAAGCCGCTTTTCGCTAGCTCCGCGGAGGTGAGCTGGGGCTTGGTGAGCTTGTAGCAGGTGCCGGCGAGGGTGGAGGAGATCTCCTCCAGGTACACCGGGAGCACCTCGTCGCTCAGACCGAGCGCGACCTTCAGCTCGACGAAGAAGTCCAGGGCGTGCAGGGGGAGTTCGCCGCCGCCGCGGTGCCTGGTGATCGACTCGGCGTCGACCTGCCAGTGGTCGAGGGCGCGGCGGATGGCGGTGAACCGGTAGCGGGTCAGCCCGTCGTCACTGCGGATGGCGTACTCGGCGGGGCCGCCGTCCTTGCCATCGCCGCTGTCGGTCGGCTCCGGGGTGATCAGCCGTTCGTGGGCGAACTCGGCGAGGGCCTTGCGGACGAGGAGGCGGTTGGCCCGCGCCCAGCGGTGGGGGGACAGATGTGCCACGGCGTCGGACAGGGTCACAGGGAAACTCCTCGGGTGGCCAGGAACTGCTCGCGCGTGCAGAAGGACAGCAGCGCGCGCTTCTCCGGCTTCTCGATCTCGCGCGCCGGGACGAAGCCGACGGCCTCGTTCAGCGCGTGCACTGCCTTGTTGGTGACATCCGGCTCTACGACGACCCGCCGGGTGCGCGGGTCGGCGAACAGCTCGTCCATCACCGCGGTGATGACGGCCCTGGTGAAGCCGTGCACGGGCCGGTCGGTGGGGGCGACCAGGAAGTGCATACCGACGTCACCGGGCTCGGGCTCGTACAGCCCCACCAGTTCGATGTACCGGGGGTCGTACTTCTCCATCAGGAACGCGGGCCGTCCGTCGTGGAACCCGAGATACGCGTGATGGTGATCGTTGGCCGTGATGGCCATGTACTCCCGCTCCACGTCCTGGAGTTTCGCCTCCTGCATCATCCAGAAGGCGGCCTTGGGATGCGTCACCCAGGAGTGCAGCAGCTCGGCGTCCTTCAGGGGGTCGAGGGGGCGCAGGCTCAGGGAGCCCACGGTGTTGCCGGTTCCGGCGGCGCTCATACGGCGAACTCCTGGAACGCGATGGACTTTTCGACCGGGTAGTACTCGGTGCCGAGCAGTTCCCGGATGATGTAGGCATTGCGGTACGCGCCCATGCCCAGGTCGGGTGAGGTGATCGAGTGGGTGTGGACGCCGGCGTTCTGGAGGAAGATGCCGCGGCCGGTCGTGTCGATGGCGTAGTTGCGGGCCACGTCGTGGTTGCCCTGCTCGTCGTAGACGAGGCGGTCGCGGACGGGCCTCAGGAACTCGGGCTCCACGTACTTGTAGCCGGTCGCCAGGACCAGGCCCTCGGAGTGCAGCTCGTAGTCCTTGCCCTGCTCCTCCTGGCGCAGGCCGAGGGTGTACGTGCCGGACTCGTAACTCGCGCTGCTCAGCGCGGAGTTGGTGAGCAGGCGGGTGGGGACCGGGCCGCCGAGGTTCTTCTGGTAGAGCAGGTCGAAGATCGAGTCGATCAGCTCGCCGTCGATGCCCTTGAAGAGGCCCTTCTGCTCCGTCTGGAGGCGGTAGCGGGTCCGCTCGGGCAGCGCGTGGAAGTAGTCGATGTACTCCGGGGAGGTCATCTCCAGCGTCAGCTTGGTGTATTCGAGCGGGAAGAAGCGCGGCGAGCGCGTGACCCAGTTCAGCCGGTAGCCGTGGACGTCGATCTCGCTGAGCAGGTCGTAGTAGATCTCGGCGGCGGACTGCCCGCTGCCGACCAGCGTGATCGACTTCTTGGCCTGCAGTTCCCGCTTGTGCTGCTGGTAGCGGGAGTTGTGGATGAAGTCCCCGCCGAGTCCGGCGCAGGCCTCCGGGATGTACGGGGGAGTGCCGGTGCCCAGGACGAGGTGGCGTGCGTGGTACTCGTCACCGGCGGTGGTGCGGACGGCGTACACGTCGTCCGCGTACGTCACCTCCGCGACCGTCGTGCTGAAACGGACGCTGGTGAGTTTCGAGGCGGCCCAGCGGCAGTAGTCGTCGTACTCGACGCGGAGCGGGTAGAAGTTCTCGCGGATGTAGAACGAGTACAGACGGCCCGATTCCTTCAGGTAGTTGAGGAAGGAGTACGGGGACGTCGGGTCGGCCAGGGTGACCAGGTCCGACATGAACGGGGTCTGGAGGTGTGCGCCCTCCAGGAACATCCCGGAGTGCCACTCGAAGTCCGGCTTGGACTCCAGGAAGACACCGTCGAGTTCGTCGATCGGCTCGGTGAGGCAGGCGAGGCCGAGGTTGAAGGGGCCGAGCCCGATACCGATGAAGTCGTGGATCCTCACGGCGGATCCAGGAAGCGCGGATTCAGGAAGCGCGGTCAAGGGACTCTCCCAGGTACTGCTCGGCGTGGCCGGCGATCAGGTCGAGCACGGCGGAGATGTCGTCCGTCGTGGTCTCGGGGTTGAGCAGGGTGAACTTGAGGAAGTGGCGGCCGCCGACCTTCGTACCCGCGACCACCGCGTCGCCGGAGGCGAACAGGGCCTTGCGGGCGTACAGGTTGGCGCGGTCGATCTCGGCCGGGTCGGTGACGGCCGCCGGGATGTAGCGGAAGACGAGGGTGGAGAGGGAAGGCGCCACGACGACGTCGTAGCGCGGGTCGGCGGCGAGCAACCGCCAGCCCTCCTCGGCCAGTTCACAGACCTCGTCGAAGAGCTGGCCGATGCCGTCGGCGCCCATCACGCGCAGCGTCATCCACAGCTTGAGCGCGTCGAAGCGGCGGGTGGTCTGCAGGGACTTGTCGACCTGGTTGGGGATGCGCTCCTGCACCATCCGGCGCGGGTTCAGGTACTCCGCGTGGTAGGTCGCGTGGCGCAGCGTGGCCGCGTCGCGGACCAGCACGGCGGACGAACTCACCGGCTGGAAGAAGGACTTGTGGTAGTCCACGGTCACGGAGTCGGCGCGCTCGATGCCGTCGATGCGGTGCCGGTTCTTCAGGGACGCGAGCAGTCCGCAGCCGTACGCGGCGTCGACGTGCATCCAGGCACCGAACTGCTCGCACAGCTCGGCGATCTCGGGCAGCGGGTCGATGGAACCGAAGTCGGTGGTGCCGGCGGTCGCGACGACCGCCATCGGCACCAGGCCGTCACGCTTGCAGCGCTCCAGCTCGCGGGCGAGCGCGACGGTCTGCATGCGCTTGTCGTTGCCCACGGGGATCGAGACCACGGAGTCCTGGCTGAGGCCGAGGAGTTTCGCCGACTTCTTGACGCTGAAGTGGCTCACCTCGGAGGCGAAGATCCGCAGTTTGGCGTGCGAGTCGCTCTTGGCCTCCTCGCGGGCCAGCAGCAGCGCCTGGAGGTTGGACTGCGAGCCACCGGAGGTGAACACGCCGTCGGCGGCGGGCCCGAACCCGATGCGCTCGTTGGTCCAGTCGACGAGCTTGCGCTCGATGAGGGTGCCGCCGGCCGACTGGTCCCAGGTGTCGAGGGAGGAGTTGACGGCGGAGAGGACCGCCTCGCCGAGCACGGCGGGTATGACCACCGGGCAGTTGAGGTGCGCGAGGTAGCGGGGGTGGTGGAAGTAGACGGCGTCCCGGAGGTAGACGTCCTCCAGCTCGTCGAGCACCGCGGTCGTGTCGTGCAGCGGCTTGTCGAGGTCGATCCGCTCGATCCGGGGCGCGAGGGCGTCGACCGTGACGCCTGTGAACGGACGGTCGGTGGTGGCGAGTTTGGCCGCCACCCGCTCTATTCCTTCGGTCACGGAACGGCGGTACCGCTCCGCGGTCGTGTCATTGAGCAGGTGCGAGCGCATGGGGGAGTCCTCCGGGGGACAGGAGAGAAACGGGCGCGGGGGAGATGTGGGGGGCGGCGCTGAACTTAGGTAAGCCTAACCTAACTTCGCATCCGTGTCCGCCCCACCCGTCACGCTGTGACCTATGCCTCGCTCTCGTTACTTCGCCCGTCACCTCGCATGTCATTTCTCCTGTTACTCGCCTTGCTCGCGCAGCTGCTCCTCGCTCAGTCCGCGCCGCCAGTAGCCGACGAAGGTGACACGCCTGCGGTCGATCTCCCGCTCCCGTACGAGGTGGCGGCGCAGGGCTTTTACGCAGCCGGACTCGCCTGCGATCCAGGCGTAGGGGGCCTGGGCGGAGGGGAGTTGGGCCGCGCGGATGGCTTCCAGGGCTATGGGGGTTGCTTCGGCGGATGCGGCGGGTGCGGCGGCTTCGGGGGTGCCGTCGGGGTCCTCGTCGGGTGCTTCGGTGCGTACCTCGTCGCGCACCTCGTCACGTACCAACCAGGTGATCTCCGCGTCCGCGGAGGTGGTGGGTTCGACGCGGTCGCCGGGGTGCGGGACCTCCAGCCAGACGCGGGCCTTCGTCCCGGCGGGCAGGGTCTCCAGGATGGCGGAGGCGGCGGGCAGGGCCGTCTCGTCGGCCCAGATGACGATCAGGTCGGCGTCGGCGGGCGGGCGGAACCGGATCGCCGTGTTGTCGGCGACGGACGGGCCGAGCAGGACCGCCCGGTCGCCGGCCTCGGCGTCCGCGGCCCAGCGGGAGGCCGGGCCCGCGGGAGTCGCGGCGCCGGGTTCCGTGCCGTGCAGCACGAAGTCGATGTCGATCTCGGTGGTGGCGCCGTTCCCGTCCTGGCGCAGGGCGCGCAGGGTGTACGAGCGCATGACCGCGCGGACGTCTTCGGGGGTGTCGATCCAGGCCTGGCGCCAGCCGTCGCCGTACTCCATCGGCATGACGGGGGTCTGCTGGCCGGGGCGGGGGAGGAAGAGCGAGAGGCTCTGGTCCTGGCCGTTGGAGGCGAAGGCGTGGAGGTCCGGGCCGGTGAAGGTGACGCGGACGAGGGACGGGCTGAGCCGCCTCGTCCGTGTGACCTGAAGGGTGAAGAAACGGAACGGGGCGGCTGATGCCGTCGGCATGGCTTTTGCTCCTGAGTTTGCGTCAGGGGGCGGGTTCGCTTCGCGGAGGGGGGTGGGGTGGGGGGTTGTGTGTGTGGGGTGCGGGCCGGTGGGGGCTGGTCGCGCAGTTCCTCGCGCCCCTGAAAAACTGCGCAGTTCCCCGCGCCCCTGAAGGGGTGACGGTCGTGCGCATGGTGCGGGCCGGTGGGGGCTGGTCGCGCAGTTCCTCGCGCCCCTAAAAGATTGCGCAGTTCCCCGCGCCCCTGAAAAACTGCGCAGTTCCCCGCGCCCCTGAAGGGCGCCCAGGTGGGGGCGCGCCTTCGAGGGGCTGTCGGTCAGGCGACCTTCTTGGCCTTCTCTATTGCTTCGGCGAGGGTGTTGAGCATGGGGGTGCACTTGTCGTAGGAGAGGATCGGCTCGGGGGTGCGGGGGATGACCTGGTCGGCCTTGACCGCGGGGAGCTTCTTCCAGGTGGCCTTGGTGATGTCGGCCGGCTGGATGGTCGCGGTGCGGTCGTCCATCATGATGATGTCCGCCGGGTACTTGTCGACGTTCTCCCAGCTCAGGTTCTCGAACCAACCGCCGCTGGCCTTGAGGGCCTTGGCGGAGGGCTCGACGAGGTTCACGCCGAGGGCCTTGAAGTACTCCAGGTCGATGGAGAGGTTCGAGCCGGAGACGTAGAAGATGTCCTGGCTCGCGGAGCCGATGAGGACCTTGATCTCCGGGCGGGCCTTGGCGGCCTTGCGCAGACGCTCGGCGGCCGTCTCGAAGTTCTTCTTCGCCTCGACGGTCTTGGCGGCCTTCACATCGGCGCCCAGCGACTCGGCGAGCGCGAGCATGCGCTCCAGCGGCTTGGGCAGCTGGCGGTCGAAGACGGAGATGCCGACGCTCGGGGCGAGCTTCAGGATCTTGTCCTTGGACTCGTCCGGGACGTACCAGAGGGTGCCGGCGTCGTCGAACATCGTGGAGAGCAGCACGTCGGGGGCGAGCCCCGCGTACTTCTCGATGTTGAACTCGCCCCACGTGTTGCCGAGGACCGTCAGCTTGCTGACGTCCATGTCGCCGGCCTGGACATCGGCCTTGCCGTCCTTGGTCTTCGTCGGGCCGAAGACGCCCTTGACCTCGATGCCGTAGTCGTAGAGGGCGGCGGCGACACCGGTGAAGGCGACGATGTTGGCCGGGACCTTGTCCAGCTTCACCGTCGTACCGCGGTCGTCCTCGAAGCTCCACGGGCCGGACGCGGCGGCGCTTTTCGTCGCGTCCGCCGAGCCACCGCTCTTCGAGTCTTCGTCACCGCAGGCGGCGAGTACGGCACCGAGGCCGAGGGCGCCACCGGCGGCGAGGATGCCGCGGCGGGTGAGGTGAGTGGCACGGGCGTTGGACATGGCGTGGCTGCTTTCGAACAGGGCGGATGACCCACCGGACAGTGCGAAAGTAGGTTAGCCTAACCTCATCGCATGTCCAGAGGGCGGGTCCCACCTGCGGGAACGCCGGAGGTGGCCCGCATCAGCCCTTGTGAGCGGACTGTGCGACCCCTGAGCCCGGAGGCCCAGGGGTGCGCTTTTTCGGCCATCGGCTCGGCCGTCCACACAGCGGCTGACTCGGCCGGTGACTCGGCCGTGGCCCGACTGGTGAGCCGGGCGGTGAGTCAGCCCGTCAACCCCAACTCCCGCGCGATCAGCATCCGCTGGACCTCGCTCGTGCCCTCGCCGATTTCCAGGATCTTGGAGTCGCGCCACATGCGGGCGACCGGGTATTCGTTCATGAAGCCGTAGCCGCCGTGGATCTGGGTGGCGTCGCGGGCGTTGTCGACGGCGATGGTGGAGGAGTGGAGCTTGGCCAGGGCCGCCTCCTTCTTGAAGGGTTCGCCCGCGACGAGGCGGGAGGCGGCGTCGCGCCAGGCGAGACGGGCCGTGTACGCCTTCATCTCCATGTCCGCGATCTTGAACTGGATCGCCTGGTTCGCGCCGATCGGGCGGCCGAAGGCGTGGCGCTCCTTCGCGTATTTCAGTGACTCGTCCACGCAGCCCTGGGCCAGGCCCGTCGCGAGGGCCGCGATGGCGATGCGGCCCTCGTCCAGGATGCGGAGGAACTGCGCGTAGCCGCGGCCCTCGGAGCCGAGCAGGTTCGCGGCCGGGACGCGGACGTCGGCGAAGGACAGCTCGCGGGTGTCCGAGGCGTTCCAGCCGACCTTCGAGTAGGGGGCCGCGACCGTGAAGCCGGGGGTGCCGGACGGCACGATGATCGAGGAGATGAGGGGCTTGCCGTCCGCGGTACGGTCGGTCACCGCCGTCACCGTGACCAGGCCTGTGATGTCCGTCCCCGAGTTGGTGATGAAGCACTTGGTGCCGTTGATCACCCACTCGTTCGTCGCCTCGTCCAGGCGGGCCGTCGTACGGGTCGCGCCAGCGTCCGAGCCACCGTCCGGCTCGGTGAGACCGAACGCGCCGAGGATCTCGCCCGAGCAGAGACGGGGGAGCCACTCCGCCTTCTGCTCGTCGGTTCCGAAAAGGTGGATCGGCATCGCGCCGAGGGAGACGCCCGCCTCCAGGGTGATGGCCACCGATGAGTCGACACGGGCCAACTCCTCCAGCACGATGCCGAGGGCCATGTAGTCGCCGCCCATGCCCCCGTACTCCTCCGGGAACGGCAGCCCGAACAGACCCATGCGGCCCATCTCGCGGACGATCTCGTACGGGAACTCGTGGCGCTCGTAGAAGTCGCCGATCTTCGGTGCCACGACGTCGTGCGCGAAGTCGGCCACCGTACGGCGGAGTTCGTCGAGTTCGGGGGAGAGGCGGTGGTCGAGAGGCATGGGGATCACTCCTGGTGGGAGAGGGCGCGGACGGTGCGGGACGGGCTGGGTCGGCCCAGTTGTTCGGCCATCCACACGCTGGTGGCGGTGAGACGGTCGAGGTCGACCCCGGTGTCGATGCCGAGGCCCGTCAGCATCCACACGAGGTCTTCGGTGGCGAGATTGCCGGTGGCGCTCTTCGCGTACGGACAGCCGCCGAGGCCGCCCGCGGACGCGTCCACCGTCGTGACGCCGTGCTGGAGCGCGGCCAGGGTGTTGGAGAGTGCCTGGCCGTACGTGTCGTGGAAGTGCACGCCGAGGGAGGGGGTGGCGATGTTCTGTTCGTTGAGCGCCGTGAGGAGCCGGTCCACGTGTCCCGGGGTCGCCACGCCGATCGTGTCGCCGAGGCTCAGCTCGTCGCAGCCCATGTCGAGGAGCGCACGGCAGACCCGTACGACCTGGGGGACGGGCACCGGTCCCTCCCACGGATCGCCGAAGCACATCGACAGGTAGCCGCGCACATGGGCGTCCTGCGCCTTGGCCCGCGCGACCACCGGCTCGAACATCGCCAGCGCCTCGTCCACGGTCCGGTTCAGATTGGCCTTGGCGAAGGACTCCGTGGCACTGGCGAAGACCGCGATACGGGTCGCGCCGAGGGCCAGGGCCCGGTCCAGGCCCCGTTCGTTCGGTACGAGGACGGGGAGGGCCGTGCCCGAGAGGTCGCCCAGGTCGCGGACGAGGGGGAACAGCTGCTCAGCGTCGGCCAGTTGGGGCACCCACTTGGGGTGTACGAAGCTGGTCGCCTCGATGGTGGTGAGGCCCGCGTCGGCCAGCCGCCGTACGAACTCCGCCTTGGTCTCCGTCGGGACGGTCGCCTTCTCGTTCTGCAGTCCGTCGCGGGCGCCGACCTCGTGGATGCGGACGCGGGCCGGGAGGCCATCGGCCGGTACGGCCATGGGCAGGCCGAGTTCGGGGGTGGTCATGCCTTCTCCTCCTCCTGCGCTTCCTGCTCCTCCGGGGATTCATCCCGTGGCGCGACCACGGCCAGGATCTGGTCCATGGCGACCGTCGTGCCCGGGGTGACGTCCAGCTCGGTGACGGTGCCGGCGTGCGGGGCGGAGATGACGTGCTCCATCTTCATCGCCTCCACCACCAACAGGCTCTGCCCGGCGGCCACTTCGTCCCCGACGGCCACCTTCACGACGGTCACCGTGCCGGGCATGGGCGCGGTGAGGGAGTCCGCGCCCGCGTGCGCCGCGCCGGTGAGGGAGGCGGCGACGGGGTCGTGGTCCAGGAGGTTCCAGGCGTCACCGTCTCGGCCGAGCCAGGTGCCGGCGTGGTGGAAGGTGTGGGTCCGGCCGGCGAGGTGGAGGGTGACGGTGGGTTGCTGTGACAGGCGGTTCTCTTCCCCAGACCCACCCCTTCCCGAAACTGGGGGCAGGCCCCCAGACCCCCAGGAGATGGCGGCTGCGCCACCGGACTCGTGGACGGGTTCGGCTGCGCCGGCGGGCCCGCCATGGCGCCGGGCTGCGCCCTCGGCGCCCGTGAGGGAATCGGCTGCGCCGTCAACGCCGTCGAGCCGGAACTCCGTTCCGTCGATCCGGAACTCCGTCCCCTCCTCCGTGCTCCGCACGCGGACGGTCACGGGGTCGTGCCCCGGCACCCGCAAGTGGTGCACCGTCCATGCCGGTTCGCCGCCAAGGCGCCAGCCGCTCGGCACCGAGAACGGGTCGACCCATGCGGACCCACTCAGCCCGCTCCCACCCAGCCCGTCCGGCGTTTGAGGACGAGGCCGTTCAGGCCGATTGGCGGGGGTCTGGGGGCGCAGCCCCCAGCTTCGGGAAGGGGCGGGGCTGGGGAAAAGAGCCGCTTGTCGCAGCAACCCGCCGACCACGTACACCTCCGGCGGAACCCCGGTCGAAACCAGCCCCTCGACCTCCCGCTCCACCAACCCCGTGTCCAACTCGCCGGCAACAACCGCAGGATGGCCCAGCAACCTCCGGAGGAACCCCGCGTTCGTCTGCACCCCCAACGTCACCGTCCCCGCCAACGCCCCGCGAAGCCGCCGCAGCGCGGTCGCCCGGTCCGGCCCGTACGCGATGACCTTGGACAGCATCGGGTCGTACAACGACCCGACCTCCGTGCCCTCGGACAGCCCCGAGTCCGTACGGATGCCGTCCCCCTGGGGCTCGTGCAGCCGCAGGACCGTACCGCCGGACGGCAGGAACCCCCGCGCCGGATCCTCCGCACAGATCCGGGCCTCGACGGCATGCCCGGTGAGCGTGATGTCTTCCTGGGCGAAGCCGAGTCGCTCGCCCGCCGCCACCCGCAACTGCCACTCCACCAGGTCGATCCCGGTGATCATCTCGGTCACCGGATGCTCGACCTGGAGACGCGTGTTCATCTCCATGAAGTAGTACGAGGACACGGGGGGTTCGGGGGGTGTCCCCCCGATGGGCACAGTGACGCCCGGCATGATGAACTCGACCGTGCCCGCGCCCGAGTACCCGCAGGAGCGGGCCGCCTGGACGGCCGCCTCGCCCATCGCGGCCCGGGTCTTCTCGTCGAGGAAGACGCTGGGCGCCTCCTCGATGATCTTCTGGTGGCGGCGCTGGAGGGAGCACTCGCGCTCGCCGAGATGTACGACGTTTCCGTGGCCGTCCGCCAGGACCTGGATCTCGATGTGCCGGGGCCGGTCGACCCACCGCTCGACGAGGAGCGTGTCGTCGCCGAAGGAGGCCCGCGCCTCCCGCCGTGCGGCGGCGATCTCGTCCGCCAGCGCGGAGGCGTCCCGAACGAGCCGCATGCCCTTGCCGCCCCCGCCCGCCGACGGCTTCAGCAGCACGGGCATCCCGATCTCCCGGGCGGCAGCGGCCAGTTCGGCATCGGACAGCCCACTACCCGAAGACCCCGGTACCACCGGAACCCCCGCCGCCTTCACCGTCTCCTTGGCGCGGATCTTGTCGCCCATCAGCGAGATGGCGTCCGCCGGAGGACCGATGAAGACGAGCCCCGCGTCGGCGCACGCCTGCGCGAAGTCGGCGTTCTCCGCCAGGAATCCGTACCCGGGGTGCACCGCCTGCGCCCCCGTCCTGGCAGCCGCCTCCAGCAGCCGCTCCGCCGACAGATAGCTCTCGGCGGCCGACGCCGGACCGATCCGTACCGCCGTGTCCGCCTCGCGCACATGCCGGGCGTCCGCGTCGGCGTCGGAGAAGACGGCCACCGAGCGGACGCCCAGCGACCGGAGCGTACGGATGATCCGTACGGCGATCTCGCCCCGGTTGGCCACAAGTACCGTGTCGAACATCGTCGTCCGTTCCCTCGCATCCGTACCCTCATGACCGCTCCGCACGTCCGTCCCCCTCACATCCGGAAGACGCCGAACTGGGGGTCGCCCAGCGGGGCGTTGGCGCACGCGGTCAAGGCCAGTCCCAGCACCTGCCGGGTCTCCATCGGGTCGATCACACCGTCGTCCCAGAGCCGGGCCGTGGCGTAGTAGGCGTTGCCCTGGGTCTCGTACTGGGCGCGGATCGGAGCCTTGAAGGCCTCTTCCTCATCCGTCGGCCAGGACTCGCCGCGGCCCTCCAACTGGTCGCGCTTGACGGTCGCGAGGACCGAGGCGGCCTGTTCGCCGCCCATGACCGAGATCTTGGCGTTCGGCCACATCCACAGGAAGCGGGGGGAGTACGCCCGGCCGCACATCGAGTAGTTGCCCGCGCCGTACGACCCGCCGACCACCACCGTCAGCTTCGGGACGCGTGTGCAGGCGACGGCCGTGACCATCTTCGCGCCGTGCTTGGCGATGCCCCCGGCCTCGTACTGACGGCCCACCATGAAGCCCGAGATGTTCTGCAGGAAGACCAGCGGGATGCCGCGCTGGTCGCACAGCTCGATGAAGTGGGCGCCCTTCTGGGCGGACTCGGAGAACAGGATGCCGTTGTTGGCGACGATCCCGACCGGGTGGCCGTGGATCCGGGCGAAGCCGGTGACGAGGGTCTGCCCGAACTCCGACTTGAACTCCGCGAAGCGTGAGCCGTCCACGACGCGTGCGATGACCTCGCGCACGTCGTACGGGGTGCGCGAGTCGACCGGCACCGCGCCGTACAGCCCGGCCGGGTCCACCTTCGGCTCGATGCCCTGCGTGACCGACCACGGGAGGGGGCCGCGGTCGGGGAGTGTGGAGACGATGGTCCGTACGATCCGCAGCGCGTGCGCGTCGTCCTCCGCGAGGTGGTCCGTGACGCCGGAGACGCGGGAGTGGACCTCGCCGCCGCCCAGCTCCTCCGCCGTGACGACCTCGCCGGTGGCGGCCTTCACCAGGGGCGGGCCGCCGAGGAAGATCGTGCCCTGGTTCCGCACGATCACGGCCTCGTCGCTCATTGCCGGGACGTACGCCCCGCCGGCCGTGCACGAGCCGAGGACGGCCGCGATCTGGGGGATCCCGGCGCCCGACATCCGGGCCTGGTTGTAGAAGATCCGGCCGAAGTGCTCGCGGTCGGGGAAGACCTCGTCCTGCATGGGGAGGAAGGCGCCGCCCGAGTCCACCAGGTACACACAGGGGAGGCGGTTCTCCAGCGCCACCTCCTGCGCGCGCAGGTGCTTCTTCACCGTCATCGGGTAGTACGTGCCGCCCTTGACCGTGGCGTCGTTGGCGATCACCACGCACTCGCGGCCGCTCACCCGGCCGATCCCGGCGATGACGCCCGCGGCCGGGGCCTGCCCGTCATACATCCCGTCGGCCGCCAGCGGGGCCAGCTCCAGGAGGGGCGAGCCGGGGTCGAGGAGTGTGTCCACGCGGTCGCGCGGCAGCAGCTTGCCGCGGGCGGTGTGCCGGGCGCGGGCCCGCTCACCGCCGCCGAGACGGGCCGCGGCCAGCTTGCCCCGCAGCTCGTCGACGAGCGTGCGGTGCGCCTCCTCGTTGGCCCGCCAGGCCTCCGCCGCGGGGTCCCCCGCGGTCGTCAGCTCCGGTGCCTCGTGCATTCTGCGGTCCCCTCACCCGGTGGTCACCGGTCCATGAACCAAGCCGTCACCGGTCCATGAACCAAGGTCTCGTCGGCCCATGAATCAAGTTAATGAGCGTTAACGCGTTTCCTTCAGGTTAACGAGCGCTAACCTCTCTGTCTAGAATTACGTGCATGGCCACGAGAACCGACGCCCCCACCCGCCGCGAGCAGATCCTCAAGGAGGCCGCGCGGCTCTTCGCCGAGCGCGGTTTCCACGGGGTCGGGGTCGACGAGATAGGGGCGGCGGTCGGCATCAGCGGCCCCGGCCTGTACCGGCACTTCCCCGGCAAGGACGCGATGCTCGCCGAGCTGCTGGTGGGGATCAGCGGGCAGCTGCTGACCGGCGGCAAGCGCCGCCTGGCGGAGTCCGACGGGAATCCCGAGGCGCTCCTCGACTCGCTCATCGAGGGGCACATCGACTTCGCGCTCGACGACCGCCCCTTGATCACCCTGCACGACCGTGAGCTGGACCGCCTCCGGGACAGCGACCGCAAGCTGGTCCGGCAGCTGCAGCGGCAGTACGTCGAGCTGTGGGTGGAGGTCGTCCGCGAGGTCTTTCCCGGCCTGGCCGAACCGGCCGCCCGCTCGGCGGTGCACTCGGTGTTCGGACTGCTGAACTCCACCCCCCACCTGGGCCGCCCCGGCGCCCTCCCGGGCCGCGCGGGGACGGCGGAGCTGCTGCACCGGATGGCGAGGGGGGCCTTCGCGGCAGCCGCGGCGTGACGAGCGTTACGGGGGTCCTCCTCTGGACGCTGCCGCCTACCCGCCGGTACGGTGATGTTCTGAGCAAGCGCTTAGACATGGACTCATGAGCCAGGTGGAGGTGGCGGCGGTGCGCCGTACGGTGTTCAACGAGGATCACGAGGCGTTCCGGGAGACCCTCCGGGCCTTCATCGAGGCCGAGGTCGTTCCCGTCTACGACGAGTGGTTCGCGGCCGGCCAGGCGCCGCGCGACTTCTACTACAAGCTCGCCGAGCTGGGCGTCTTCGGCATCCGCGTGGACGAGGAGTTCGGCGGCGCCGGCATCGACTCGTACAAGTTCGAGGCCGTGATGTACGAGGAGACCGCCCGCGCGGGTGTCTCCTTCGGCGGCTCCGGTGTGCACGTGCTGCTCGGCCTGCCCTACATCAAGGCGCTCGCCACCGACGAGCAGAAGAAGCGCTTCCTGCCGAAGTTCGTCTCCGGCGAGGAGATGTGGGCGCTGGCGATGACCGAGCCGGGCACCGGCTCCGACCTCGCGGGCATGAAGACCACCGCGAAGCTCTCCGAGGACGGCTCGCACTACGTCCTCAACGGGGCCAAGACCTTCATCACCGGTGGCGTGCACGCCGACCGTGTGATCGTCTGCGCCCGTACGTCCGCGCCGACGGCCGAGGACCGCCGCTTCGGCATCTCCCTCTTCGCCGTGGACACCAAGGCCGAGGGCTACTCGGTGGGCCGCAAGCTCGACAAGCTGGGTCTGAAGACCTCCGACACCGCCGAGCTGGCGTTCGTCGACGTGAAGGTGCCCGTCGAGGACCTGCTCGGCGAGGAGAACAAGGGCTTCTACTACCTCGGCGGCAACCTGCCCTCCGAGCGCTGGGGCATCGCCTTCGGCGCGTACGCGCAGGCCGCGGCTGCCGTCCGCTTCGCCAAGGAGTACGTGCTGGAGCGGACCGTCTTCGGCAAGCCGGTCTCGCACTTCCAGAACACCAAGTTCGAACTGGCCGCGTGCCAGGCCGAGGTGGACGCCGCGCAGGCCGTCGCCGACCGGTCCCTGGAAGCCCTCGACGCGGGCGAGCTGTCGCCCGCCGAGGCCGCGTCCGCGAAGCTGTTCTGCACCGAGGTCGCGCACCGCGTCATCGACCGCTGCCTCCAGCTGCACGGCGGCTACGGCTTCATGAACGAGTACCCGATCGCCCGCCTGTACGCGGACAACCGCGTCAACCGCATCTACGGCGGCACCAGCGAGATCATGAAGTCGATCATCGCCAAGGACATGGGTCTGTAAGGTCCGCGAAATTACCGCACGGTACAACCGACCCATGAGCAAGGCACTTGAAGCCCTGCTCGATCTGCTCGACCTCGAGCAGATCGAGCAGGACATTTTCCGCGGCCAGTCCCGGTTCGCCGTCGTCCCGCGCGTCTTCGGCGGGCAGGTCGCCGCGCAGGCACTGGTCGCCGCGGGGCGTACGGTGCCCGACGACCGGTTCGCCCACTCGCTGCACGCGTACTTCCTGCGCGCCGGGGACGCGGGCGCGCCGATCGTCTACACCGTCGACCGGATCCGCGACGGCCGGTCCTTCACGACCCGCCGGGTGGTCGCCGTCCAGCACGGCCAGCCGATCTTCCACCTCTCCGCGTCCTTCCAGACGTACGAGGAGGGCATGGAGCACCAGGCCGACATGCCGGCCGCGCCCGATCCGGAGACCCTGCCGACGGCGGCCGAGCTGCTGCCGAAGTACGTCGACCTGTACCGCGAACAGGGTGTCGTGGAGCGGCTGTTGGAGGCCCGCGAGGCCGTCGACCTCCGCTATGTCGACGCGCCGCCGTTCGCCAGCGTGGGGGAGGAGCGCGAGCCCCGCTCCCAGGTGTGGTTCCGCACCAACGGCAAGCTCGCCGACGACCCGCTCCTGCACGTCTGCCTCGCCACGTACGTCTCCGACATGACGCTCCTCGACTCCGTACTACTCGCCCACGGCCGCGGCGGCTGGGTCACGGGAGACGTCGTCGGCGCTTCCCTGGACCACGCGATGTGGTTCCACCGCCCGTTCCGCGCCGACGAATGGCTCCTGTACGACCAGGAGTCACCGTCCGCTTCCGGCGGCCGGGGCCTCGGCCAGGCCCGTATCTACACGCAGGACGGACGACTGGCGGTCACGGTGATCCAGGAGGGGGTTGTACGGGTTCCTCGGGGATCCTGATCCTGATCCGGGGGCGGTGAGGTCAGCTCCTCGACGCGTACGTCACGAAGTCCGCCCACACGCCCGGCGCGAGCGCGAGTTGAGGGCCGCCGCATTCGTTCTTGGAGTCACGGACGTGCACCGCGTTGGGGGCGAGGGCGGGGGCGGGGGACGAGGGCGATCTCGACGCAGGAGTTGCCGTCAATGCCCTGTCGGACCGCTGGGGTGTCGAACTGGGCCCCGTCCCCCGAAAAACCGTATGGGCGGAGCTCGGCCTCGCGCCGCACTCACCGGAGCCTGAGGGCGTGTGTTCCGGTGGGCCTGGCGCTCTTCCCAAAGAAACACGAGGCGGAAAGAAACCTCACCAAGCCCCACCCCTCCCGCCCACGGCGGGCGCTCACTCGCGCGAGTGAACATCACCAACTGGGCTGGCTTCGGGACAGGTTGGCTGCTCTACGCTCAGCGCGGCACCACACAACCGCAGCAGCCGCGCAATCGCAGCAGCCAAACAACCGCAGACATGCGACGGCCCCCGCCGGGACGGCAATCCCAGTGCGAGGGCCTGACCACAGAGGAAGATCGGACCTTCCTGATGGATACCCAGAAGCCTAGCGTGCGCCCGCACGCCCAGGCCCGTCCCACGGGCGAAAACCACCCGCCCCGGAGCGCCTGCGCGAACACCCGCCCGGGCGGCGGCATCGTGCACGACAACTCACGCCACACCACCCGTTTTACGGTCGTCGGCAACCACCTCGCCCAGCACCCGGAGCTGTCCGGGCTGGCCATCGGGCTCGGCGTCCACATCCAGTCGCTGCCCACCGGGGCCCGGGCCGACATCAAGACCCTCGCCGCCCGCTTCCCCGAGGGGCCGACCCGTATCGCCGCCGCTCTGCGCGAACTGGAGGCCCACGGCTACCTGCGCCGCACCCGCGAACGCACTGAGAGCGGCCGGATCATCACCCGCACAGTCTCCTGCAACCAGCCGGGGCGACATGGGGACGCGACCGACCACGTGCCCGACGACGTGACCGGCCCCTCAGCCAGGCCCCCGGCCCGGAGGGCGGCCGACCAGCGGAAACAGCCCACACGCCGCGCACTCCCCGCCGTACCGAAGCCCGCGTACGCCTCCCCGGACCTCCTCCGGACGGCCATCGACGTCCTGGCGGGCCTCCGTCGCGAGGACCCCCGCCTGCTCCTCTCCGCCACCGATGCCGAGCACCTCGCCCCCGGTGTGGCCGCCTGGCTGGAGCGCGACCTCACCCCCACCGCCGTACGCGACGCCTTGGCCTCCGATCTGCCACCTGAGCCCCTGCGCCGCCCGGCCGCGTTCCTGGCCCACCGCCTCGCGGCCCAACTCCCGCCGCTACCTCCGTACCGCGCTCCCGAACAGCCCCCGTCCGTCAGACACCCGCTCCGCAACTGCGACAGCTGCGACCGCGCCTTCCGCGCACCCGAACCCGGCCGCTGTCGCGACTGCCGTTCTCGTACCCACCTGCCCGCGGCCGTCTGAACTCAGTCCGTAGAACTCAGACCGTGTCTGTGTCTGTGTCCGTGTCGGTGTCCGTGAGGCCCGCCGCCTCCAGCAAGTACGCCGTCATCGGGTCGTAGAACCGGGGGCTCGTGACGTGGTCGTCCATGGGGATGGTCACCTGGACCGTGCCCTCGGACTCCGCGAGGAACAGGGCCGGGTCGTTGCAGTCGGCGTAGCCCATGGAGTCGATGCCCAGCTGGCCCGCGCAGCCCGCCCAGCCGTGGTCGGCGACGACCAGGTCGGGCAGCGGGCGGCCCTCGCCCTCCAGGCCCTTCAGGATCGCGCGCATCGGCTCGCCCGAGTGGGTATGCCACAGGGTCGCGCCGTGCTCCAGGACCGCGACGTCCGCGAACTGGAAGACGTATCCCTCGTCCGTGGTCAGGCCGTCCGGGATCACGACGATCTCGCAGCCGGCGGAGCGCAGGGCGGCGGCGGTGGCGCGGTGCACGTCGAGGAGGCCGCCCGGGTGGCCCGTCGCGAACAGCACGCGCTGCTTGCCCGCTGCCGCCTTGCGCAGCCTGCCCGCCATCCGCTCCAGGGCGTCGACCGTCAGGTCCGGGTCGATGGTGTCCTGGCCGTAGCGGTACTCCGGGTCGTCGTTCACGCCGCACCGCTCGGCCATGACCGCCAGGACGTCCTGCTCGTCGGTCCAGCGGTCGCCGAGCTCCAGGCCGAGCCAGTAGTTGCGGTCGCCGTTCGCCAGCTTGCGGTAGTGGGAGAGGTTGTTCTCGCGGGGGGTGGCTACGTCGCCCGCGATACGCGTCCGTACGAGGTGGTCTACGAGGTCGGCGCGGCGGGGGGTCCCGGGTATCGGCATGCCCCCCATTCTGCCGGTGCGCTCCGCTGGGTGGCGCCGGTGTATCGAACCGTGGGACATGGGTCACTCGGGGTTTGGGGCGGGGTTGAGTGGGGCGGGCGGGGTTGTGTGCCGGGTGCGGGTGGTGTGTGGCTTGTCGCGCAGTTCCCCGCGCCCCTGAAAAGCGGGGCTGCGCCCCTGCGTTTCAGCCCGTACGGCGTTTGAGGACGCCGCCGTCTTACGCGTGTCGCAGCGCGAACCACAGCTCCATGCGGACGTCCGGATCGTCCAGGTCCGTGGAGAGCAGGGTCGCGCAGCGGGCGATGCGTTGGCGGACCGTGTTGCGGTGGACGGAGAGGGCGACCGCCGTGCGGTCCCAGCTGCCGTGGAGGGAGAGCCAGGTACGGAGGGTCTCCGTGAGGGCCGGGTTCGCGGTGATGGGGGCGAGGACTGTTCGGGCGTGGGCGGCGGCCTCTGCCAGGGGGACCAGGTCGGCGAGGCCCGGGTGTTCGCCGTGGCGGACCAGGCGGGTGCGGGTCGCCCTCGCGCGAGACAGGGCACGGCCCGCCTGTGTGTCCGCGGACGCCCACTCCCGCGGGCCCACCGGGGCGCTGACCCCGCATGTCCAGCCCGGCTGGACGGCCAGTTCGCGGTGGCCCGCGGGCACGAGGACCCGTACGACGTCACCGTCCACGTCCACCAGCGCCGAACCGAGCGCCGCCCCCAGCGCGGACGCGGTCACGGCGTCCGGCGCCGGACCGTCCGGCCGCGCGTGCACCACCACCCAGCGCTCACCCCCGCCCAGCAGCGGAGCTACCTCCTCCGGAGCGGCGCCCAGCAGTAGCCGCACGAGGGCCGAGGAGCGGGCGGCGCCCGTGCTGCTCTGGTGCTCCCCGGTGAGGAGGGAGAGGAGTACCGCACCCACGGACGCGATCGTGTGGTCGCCGGGGTCGCGGCGCGGGGCGGCCACGCCCAGCACGAAACCCTGCCCGGTGCCGAGGGCGTACGCGGCGAGGTGTACGCCGGCGGCGGTGTCACTCGCGGAGGTGGGGGAGGGGGAGGGAGAAGGAAGGGAGGAGTGAGGGGATGGGCTGGGGCCGGCCGCCGAACCGCCGCCCGAACTGGATCTGCCGCCCGAACTGGATCTGCCGACGAGCCCGGATCTGCCTCCGCGAGCGACACCGCCTCCGACCCCGGAACCGCCTCCCGTCCCGGAACCGCCCCCTGTCCCGGAATCGCCTCCGGCCCTGGTACCTCCTCCAACCCCGGCACCGCCTCCTGTCCCGGAACCGCCCCCGACCCCGGATCTGCCCCCGACCCCGGAACCGGATCCTGCCCCGGAACCGCCCCCCACCCCGGAACCGCCCCCGGTCGCCGGTCGCACCACCGCCACCAGCCCCGCCAACGCCCCGCTCACCTCAGTGCCCGTGCCAACCCCCGGCATCCGCCCCGCCGAAGCCACCTCCCCGCCGTCCGGGGCGTACAGCGTGGCCCGGCCGCCCACCCGCTGGGCGAGTTGGCGGAGGACCGACGGGACGGGGTCCGGGCGGGCCGCGGCGGCGGCCAGGCTCTGCTGGGCCTCCGTGACGCGGCGGAGTTCGGTGTGGCGGGCCTGGGCCATGAGCTGCCAGACGGCCCGGGCCACGCCGGAGAAGGTCGTGCGGGGCGGGACCTCCACCAGCGGCAGCCCGTAGTCGTCGCAGGCCACGACGAGGGCGCGCGGGACCGTGTCGTGCACCGGGGCCACGCCGAAGCCGAGGGCGGCGCCGCCCGCCTCCACGATCCGGGAGACGTAGTCGTCGAAGTAGGTGCCCGAGCCCGCCGCCTCCGGCACGTGCACTCCTGCCGTGAGCAGCAGCTCGCCGCCGAGCAGATACGGGTACGGGTCCGCCATCTCCGAGGTGTGCGCCCAGTGGATCACCGTGGCCGAATACTGGGGCCCCGCGATCTGCCGCAGCCCGAGGTCCTCCCGGGCCAGCAGGGCGGCGAGAGGGACGGGAGGTGTGGGTGGGACCGCAGGGGCGGGGCCTGGAACGGCAGGGTCCGGCATGGTGGACGTTTCCTCCATCGGATCCGGTGACTGTGGATGAAACGTACACTTCTTCGTTGCTTTCCGGCCACCTAGGGTCGTCCCCACCGGAGGCCGCGGGTACGGGCGGATGTCCCCGCGAACCGGCCACGCGAACACGTCAAGCGAACACGCACGCGACGCCACGCGCGGTCAGCCACCGGCGAACCCCCAGCACACACCCACCCGCACGACACGCCACCGAACGCGCGAAGAGGAGCCCCCAATGGCCGTCGACTACACAGTGATCGTCGTCTATCTGGTCGGCATGCTGGCCATGGGCTGGTGGGGCATGCGCCGCGCCAAGTCCAAGAGTGAGTTCCTGGTCGCCGGGCGGCGGCTCGGCCCGACGATGTACTCCGGCACCATGGCCGCGATCGTCCTCGGCGGCGCGTCCACGATCGGCGGCGTCGGCCTCGGCTACCAGTACGGGCTCTCCGGCGCCTGGATGGTCTTCACCATCGGCCTCGGGCTGCTGGCCCTGTCCGTCTTCTTCTCGGCCCGCATCGCCCGGCTGAAGGTCTACACCGTCTCCGAGATGCTGGATCTGCGGTACGGCGGCCGGGCCGGTGTCATCTCCGGCATCGTCATGTGGGCGTACACCCTCATGCTCGCGGTCACGTCGACCATCGCGTACGCCACGATCTTCGACGTCCTCTTCGACATGAACCGCACGGTCGCGATCATCCTCGGCGGCTCGATCGTCGTCGCGTACTCGACGCTCGGCGGCATGTGGTCGATCACCCTCACCGACATGGTGCAGTTCGTCGTCAAGACCATTGGTGTGCTGCTGCTCCTGCTGCCCATCGCGGTCGTCAAGGCCGGCGGGTTCAGCGAGATGAAGGCGCAGCTGCCCACCGAGTACTTCGACCCGCTGGGCATCGGCGGCGAGACGATCTTCACGTACGTACTGATCTACACGTTCGGCATGCTGATCGGGCAGGACATCTGGCAGCGCGTGTTCACCGCGCGCAGTGACACCACGGCCAAGTGGGGCGGCACGGTCGCGGGTACGTACTGCCTGGTGTACGCGCTCGCCGGTGCCGTCATCGGCACGGCGGCCAAGGTCCTCTACCCGAAGCTGGGCAGCGCGGACGACGCCTTCGCGACCATCGTCAAGGATGAACTCCCGGTGGGCGTGCGGGGGTTGGTCCTCGCTGCCGCGCTCGCCGCCGTGATGTCCACCTCCTCCGGTGCCCTCATCGCCTGCGCGACCGTCGCCAACAACGACATCTGGTCGCGGCTGCGCGGAGCCGTCACCACCGCCTCCGACGCCACCGCCTCCGGCACCATCGCTTCCGACGAGGAGCGCGACGAGGTCCGGGGCAACCGCGCCTTCATCCTCATCATGGGCATCGCGGTGATCTGTACGGCCATCGCGCTCAACAACGTCATCGAGGCCCTGACCGTCGCGTACAACCTGCTCGTCGGCGGTCTCCTCGTGCCCATCCTCGGCGGCCTGCTCTGGAAGCGCGGCACCGCCCAGGGGGCCCTCGCCGCCGTCGTGGTCGGCGGCCTCGCGGTGATCGGCCTGATGGCGTCCTACGGAATCCTCGCCAACGAACCCATCTACTACGGGCTCCTCTCCTCCCTGGCCGTCTACGTGATCGTCTCGCTGGCCACCCCGGCGACCGACGCGGCCGTCCTCGCCGCCTGGCGCGAGCGGCTCGCGGGCCGCACCTCCGAACCCGTGTCCGAATCGGTTCCGGCTCACCAGTAGAGTCGGAGAAGCAGCACATACGCGATGAAGCGTGTGAATCGCAGGAAAGAAGGCATTACCCCCATGAGCAGTTACGAGACGCCCCGCGGCCCCGTCGACTCGTCCCGCGTGCCGCGGTTCGCGGGCCCGGCGACCTTCGCCCGGCTGCCCCGGCTCGACGAGGTCGGCACCACCGACGTCGCCGTCGTCGGTGTGCCGTTCGACGCGGGCGTCTCGTACCGGCCAGGGGCCCGCTTCGGCGGCAACGCGATCCGCGAGGCGAGCCGGCTCCTGCGCCCGTACAACCCGGCCCAGGACGCCTCGCCCTTCGCTCTCGCCCAGGTCGCGGACGCCGGTGACATCGCCGCGAACCCGTTCAACATCAACGAGGCCGTCGAGACCATCGAGGGCGCCGCCGACGAACTCCTCGGCACCGGCGCCCGGTTGATGACCCTCGGCGGCGACCACACCATCGCGCTGCCACTGCTGAGGTCCGTGGCCAAGAAGCACGGGCCCGTCGCGCTGCTCCACTTCGACGCGCACCTCGACACCTGGGACACGTACTTCGGCGCGGAGTACACCCACGGCACCCCGTTCCGCCGGGCCGTCGAGGAGGGCATCCTGGACACGGAGGCCCTCTCCCACGTCGGCACGCGCGGCCCGCTCTACGGCCGGCAGGACCTCACCGACGACGAGAAGCTCGGCTTCGGCATCGTCACCTCCGCCGACGTCTACCGGCGCGGCGCCGACGAGATCGCCGACCAGCTGCGTCAGCGCGTCGGCGACCGGCCGCTCTACATATCCATCGACATCGACTGCCTCGACCCGGCCCACGCGCCCGGCACGGGCACGCCGGAGGCGGGCGGCATGACCTCCCGCGAACTTCTGGAGATCCTGCGCGGCCTGGCCTCCTGCCACCTGGTCTCCGCCGACGTCGTCGAGGTCGCCCCCGCGTACGATCACGCCGAGATCACCTCCGTCGCCGCGTCCCACACGGCGTACGAACTGACCACCATCATGTCCCGCCAGATCGCGCAGGCCCGCGAGAAGAACGTGCAGGCGCCCGAGGAGAACGACGCCAAGTGACCCACGACCACGACCTGGTGCTCCGCCCGACCGCCGCGCAGACGGAGGCCGCACTCAACCCGCCGCCCGGACGCAACGGCGGAGACCTGGTCGTGGAGACCCTCACCGGTCTCGGCGCGACCACCGTCTTCGGCCTGCCCGGCCAGCACGCGCTCGGCATGTTCGACGCGCTGCGCCGCTCCGACCTCGCCTACATCGGCCTGCGGGTCGAGAACAACGCCGGGTTCGCGGCCGACGCCTACGGCCGGATCACCGGCGAGGCCGCCCCGCTGCTCCTGTCGACCGGCCCCGGCGCGCTGACCTCGCTGGCCGCGCTCCAGGAGGCCGCCGCGGCATCGGCACCCGTTCTCGCCATCAGCAGCCAGATCCCGACCGCCGGGCTCGGCGGCGGACGCCACGGCCATCTGCACGAACTCCCGGACCAGCAGGCCTCGTTCAGGGGCGTCGTGAAGTCCGTCCACACGGTCCGTACGCAGTCGCAGATCCCCTCCGCGATCGCCGAGGCCTGGGAATCGGCGCTCACCGCCCCGCACGGCCCGGTCTGGGTCGAGATCCCGCAGGACGTGCTGCTCGCCGAGACGTCACTGCCCGTCGTCACGGCCGTGGACGCCGCGCCCCACGACCTCCCGCCCCGCCCCGAACTGACCGCCGTGGCAGCCCACTTGCTCTCGAAGGCGGCCCGCCCCGCGATCATCGCGGGCGGCGGAGTCGTACGGTCCGACGCGTCCGGCAAGCTGCGGCAGCTCGCCGAGCGGCTCAACGCGCCCGTCGTCACCACCTTCGGCGGCAAGGGCGCCTTCCCCTGGAACCACCCGCTCTCCCTCCAGTCCTGGCTGGAGGACCGGCACACCACGGACTTCTTGGAGGACGCCGACGTCCTGCTCGTCGTCGGCTCGGGGCTCGGCGAACTGTCCTCGAACTACTACACGTTCAAGCCCCGCGGTCGGGTCATCCAGATCGAGGCCGACCTCGGCAAACTGGAGTCCAACCACCCGGCCCTCGGCATCCACGCGGACGCCCGCCTCGCCCTGTCGGCCCTGCTCGAAACCGTGCCCGAAGGGACTGTTCCCGTACGGGAGGACGCGACGGACGCGGATGACGTGGAGGACACGGAGGACGCGACGGCGGCCGACCGCGTACGTGGCGTGCTCGATCTCGTCCGTGAGCGCATCGACTCTCAGGAACTCGCCCTGGAACAACGGGTGTTGGCCGCCGTCCGCGAGGCCCTGCCCGACCGGTCGGCCAGCTTCTGGGACATGACGATCCTCGCCTACTGGGCCTGGTCCGCCTTCGACGCCCGCCGGCCGAACACCATGCACTCCGCCCAGGGCGCGGGCGGCCTCGGCTACGCCTTCCCGGCGGCCATCGGCGGCGCGGTCGCCGACCCGACCCACCCGGTCCTCGCGGTCTCCGGCGACGGCGGCGCGCTGTACTCCATCGCCGAACTGGCCACCGCCCGGCAGCACAACCTCGACGTGACCTGGCTCATCGTCGACGACGGCGGCTACGGCATCCTGCGCGAGTACATGACCGACGCCTTCGGCCAGTCCACGGCGACGGAACTGTCCCGCCCCGACTACGTGGCGCTCGCCGAGTCCTTCGGCGTACCCGGCGTACGGACCACCCCGGAGTCACTCGCCGACGACCTCGCCAAGTCCCTTGCCACGCCCGGCCCTTCGGTGGTCGTGCTGCCGGCGCTGCTGCGGATGTTCGCGCCGACGCACCTGGACTGAACCGCCCCTGACCCGGAGATCCGGCCCGGACATGACGGTGGGGCGGCACGAGGCCGCCCCACCGGCATGTCCGTGGACCGCTCGCTCAGCGCAGGTACGCGCCGAAGTGCGCCGCCGTGGCGGGCGCGCCGAGGTCACCGGCGCCGAACGCGAACGACGACGTGGCGGTGAGGCCGCTCGCCGTGCCCTTCAGCACCCAGACCGCGCCGTTCTGGGCGTTCTCGGCCGTGGAACCGGCCGCGAGGTCGGAGTGACCGTCGCCGTTGAGGTCAAGGAGAGCGGTGGTCACACCGAACTCGTCGCTGTTCTCGGCGACTCCGGGGATACCGGCGGTGTTCTGATGGAAGGTCTTCGTTCCGGCGCCCGTGGCGCCGGAGGCGCTGCCGGGGACCAGGGCGATCGAGCCGGCGTCGTAGATGTCGCCGATGTCCTCGCCCGGGATGCCGAGCGCGATGTCGGCGTAGCCGTCACCCGTGACGTCCGCGACCGAGACCGACCCGCCGATCTCGTCCTCCTCTTCCTCGACTCCCGGGAACCCGGGGCTGTCCTGGTTGAAGGTCTGGACGCGGTCCGAGGACAGGCCCGTGGCCGAACCGAGAGCGACCTTGACGGTGCCGCTGCCCCAGTCGTTGCCGACCACGACGTCGTCGAAGCCGTCCTTGTTGACGTCCCCGACGCCGGTGCCCGTCTTGTTGCCGGCGGCCTCACCGGGGACCCAGCCGCTCTTGAAGCCCGTGCTGCCGCCACCGAGGAGCAGGCGGTTGCCGTAGACGCCGTCGCCCTTGTACTCCCAGACAACGATGTCGTCCTTGCCGTCACCGTTGACGTCACCGGTCTCGGTGGAGGTGTAGGGGCCGCTGATGGAGTCGGCGTCCTCCTCGCAGCCGCCGTTGGTGGCGCAGGAGGCGTCGTCGGCGTCGTAGCCCCACCACAGGGACTTGTCCAGGACGGGCAGGACGGCGGTGGGTGTGCCGGTCCGCGAGATCGGGCCCTTCCACACGGCGGCGGCGCTGCTGGGGGCTTCGTCGCCGAAGGAGGACACCTGCTCGAACAGGGCGAGGTCCGTCTTGCCGTCGCCGTCGAAGTCACCGGCCGTGGGGGACTGGCCGTACCCGGCTATCGCCGTGCCGCCGGTGAGTCCGGAGGCGGAGCCCCACAGGACGACGGAGCCGGCCTTGCCGCCCGAGATCACCAGGTCGCTGAAGCCGTCGCCGTCGAGGTCACCCTTGGTGAAGTTGGTCCCGAAGCGCTCGCTCGCGACGGCGGAGCCGGGAACGCCGCTGGTGGAGCGGCTGATGAGCTTCTTGTTGGCGGCGGAGACCCCATTGGCGGAGCCGTACGTGACGGCCACGTAGCCCGCCTTGGTCTTGCTGGAGATCGTGGCGTCCGGGGCCGACACGACCAGGTCGGCGTATCCGTCGCCGTTGAAGTCGTCCTGCGCGTCCGCGGACCCGGTGGCCGCCTGCGCCGAGGCCCCGGTGAGGGCCATGGCGCCGAATCCTCCGGCGAGCAGCACCGCGGCTGCCAGGGGTGCGGTGAGCGCGGTACGAGTTCGGCGGTGTGCTCGGGACATACGTAAGCCTTTCGAGTCGGTCGGTTCTGCACGCGGAATGCCGCGTTCAGTCAGTTCGACTCGATCGGAGCGCCCCCAGTTGTACGCCCCAATGTCATGG
Source organism: Streptomyces sp. NPDC050988 (assembly GCF_044456225.1). Taxonomy (NCBI): domain Bacteria; kingdom Bacillati; phylum Actinomycetota; class Actinomycetes; order Kitasatosporales; family Streptomycetaceae; genus Streptomyces; species Streptomyces sp. NPDC050988. Next base: position 321,955 of record NZ_JBITFQ010000005.1, read on the forward strand.
ATTCGTAACCGAGGGGACAGGTGTGGCGCTGAACTCCCTTTCTGTCACAGGGAGTTCAGCGCGGGTCACCGTCGGTCTACCAGATCGCCTCGACCCACTCGGGGTGGTCGATGAACGGGTTCCGGTTGCCCTGGTAGTTCGAGTAGATGAGTTCGTTGCGGCGCTCTTCGGAGGCGCTGGGCGGGTCCGCCTCGTTCCACCGCTTCAGGACCGAGAGGCGGCCGTGGTAGGGGACGCTGCCGTTGGTGACGGCGTCGTTGGGCTCCAGGTCCTCCCAGGCGTCGTCGCCCTCGTAGCGGACGGCCATGTAGAGGATCATGCGGGCCACGTCACCCTTGACGGCGCTGCGGGGCTCGAAGGAGTTCGAGTCGGTGAGGCTGCCGCCGCTGTTGGTGAAGCTGCTGCCGCCGGTGTCGAAGTCCTTGTTGCCGCGGATGCTGTTGACCTGGACGTCCTCGGGGCGCAGGTGGTGCAGGTCCGTGCCGGGGCCGGCCGAGGTGCCGAAGTCGCCGTGGGACTGGGCCCACACGTGCTCGCGGTTCCAGTTGCCGGTGTTGCCGCCGTTGAGCGTCTTGCTCCGCGAGATGCCGGAGTACAGCAGGATCACGTTGCTGCTGTTGTTCGGGTCCTGGTCGGTGACCTTCAGCGCCTCCCAGACCGCGGCGTACGAGATCTTGGTCTGGTCGCTGATGATCGTGTGCAGCGAACTCTTGAGGGCCGTGCCGGTCTTGCCGATCGCGCCCGCGTAGTACGTGTCGTCGTACGCGGTGGTCGTCGCCGCGGCGGGGGTCGCGGCGACCGTCGGGAGCGTGAGGCCGACGAGGACGGCGGAAACGCCTACCGCCAGCGCCTTCCAACTGCCTTTGTGCGCAACGGACATGGGGGTGCCCTTTCCCGGGAACGGCACGCGCCGGGACGCGGGGGGCCGGCTCAACGGACCCGCGTTCTACGCGTGTTGACACTTCGGTCAATCGGGAGCGTGACATGGACATGGGGTCGCTCGTGTAACCGGGAGGAGGCGTTTGTGTGACGTTCTCGCATACAGCGCAACCCCTGGCCGTTGCCGGTCCAGGGGCTGCGTGACGCGAGGGTTCTCCCCAATTGTGGGAGGGATTGCCCTAATTGACGTCCGAGGCGTCCAGGCGGTAGAGCGCCTGGGTGTTCTGAGTGCTCTGGGAGTCGGTGGAGGAATCGGACGACGAGGAGTCGGTGCCGCCGTACTCGCTCGCCTTCACCGCCGTCGCGTGTTCCTGGACCCAGGCGGTCACCTCGGAGCTGGCGCTGTCGCCGCCGCCCATGCCGCCACCGCCGCCGCCCATGCCGCCGCCGAGCACGATGTAGTGCAGCTCGCCCTTCTTCACGAGCTCCTTCAGCTTGGCGAGGGTCATGGCCTTGTCGCTGCCGGACCAGCCCCACATGGAGATGACGGGCTGCTTGGTGCTGACGATCAGCTGGGCCGCGCTCTGCGAACTGGACACCGCCACCAGCCACTTGGCGCCGTCGCGGTGCTTCTCCAGGTACGTGACCATCGCGCTGTCGGCGCCACCGCCGGGACCGCCGCCCATGCCACCGCCGCCGCCCATGCCGCTGGGCCGGGAGGCGGCGTCGCCGCCCTGCTCGCCGGTGCCGGAGGTGCCGTTGGGCGGGGTGCCGGTCTGGCCGTTGCCCTGCTCCTGGCTACCCTGTTGCTGGCCGCCGCCGGGCAGCTGGCCGTTGGGGGCGCCGCTGGGGGTGCCGCCGGGCGGCGTACCCGTCTGGCCGCCGGCCGGGGCCTCGCCACCCGCCTGCTGGCCGCCCTGCTGCTGGCCGCCCGGTGCCTGGCCGCCACCGCCGCCGGGGAAGCCGCCCCGGCCACCGCCGCCACCGCCGCCGGGTCCGCCGCCCATGCCGCCGCCCGTGGTGGGGCCGGCCGTCGGGTTGGTACCGCTCATGCCGCCGCTCGAACCCGCGGTCACCGAGGCCGCGTACGCGGTCGGTCCGGCGAGGGAGGCGGCGACGGCCGCGGTCAGGGCGACGGCGAGCAGTCGTACGCGCCGGCCCGACCGGAAGAGGAGGAGCCCGGCGATCGCCAGGACCATCACCGCGGCGATGGTCGGCCACAGCCAGGAGTTCCAGCCGGAGGCCCGGCGCAGCAGCACCACGGCCCAGATGCCGGTGGCCGCGAACGCGACGGGCAGGACCCACAGCCACTTCTTGTCGGTCCGGAAGGCGTGCAGGAGCATCAGCCCGCCGCCTCCGCACAGCGCCGCGATGCCGGGGGCGAGGGCGGTCGTGTAGTAGGGGTGCATCGTGCCTTCGGCGAGGCTGAAGGTGAGGTAGTGCAGGGCGGTCCAGCCGCCCCACAGGACCAGTGCGGCCCGCGTGAGGTCCGTACGAGGGGCGCGACCGCGCAGTACCAGGCCGCCGACGAGTGCGACGCCAGCGAAGGGGAGGAGCCAGGAGATCTGGCCGCCGAGCACATCGTTGAACATCCGGCCGATCCCGGCGGTCCCGGAGAAGCCGCCTCCGCCACCGCCTCCACCGCCGCCGTTGCCCTCGCCGCCGAGGACGCGGCCCAGGCCGTTGTAGCCCATGATCAGGTCCCAGGCGGTGCCGTCCGTCGAGCCGCCGATGTAGGGCCGGTCGGAGGCGGGCACCAGCGACACGGCCGCCGCCCACCAGAAGCTGGAGACGGCGAGGGCGACCGCGGCGATGGCGAGGTTGCGTACTCGGCGCAGCCAGCCGCCCTGGGCCGCGTACAGGTAGACCGCGAAGACGGCGGGCAGGGCGATGTACCCCTGGAGCATCTTGGTGTTGAAGGCGAGGCCGAAGCAGACGGCCGAGCCGACGAGCGGCAGGAGCCTGCCGTTGTGGACGGCGCGCAGGGCCAGGGCCGCGCCCGCGACCATCAGGAAGACGAGCAGCGTGTCCGGGTTGTTGTCGCGGTTGATGGCGACGGTGATCGGGGTGAGGGCGAGGACCAGCGTGGCGACGGCCGCGGCGCCGTGTCCCCAGACCCGCTTGACCGACGCGTGCAGGATCCAGATCGTGCCGAGGGCGGAGGCGACCAGCGGCAGCATCATCTGCCAGGTGCCGTACCCGAAGACCCGGCAGGACAGCCCCATCACCATCAGGACGAAGGGGGGCTTGTCGACGGTCATGAAGTTCCCCGCGTCCAGCGACCCGAAGAACCACGCCTTCCAGCTCTGCGTACCGCTGTACACGGCGGCGCTGTAGAAGCTGTTCAGGCTGGACGAGGAGAAGTTCCAGGAGTACAGCACCCCGGCCAGGACCATGATCGCGATCAGCGCGGGGAGGGACCAGCGCGGTGGCTTCCCGGGCCGCGCGCCGGTCTCGGCGGGAGGCGGGGAGGAGGCGGCCGGGTCTGCCGCGGGGGCGGTCCGGGCGGCCTCGGGGGCGTGGGGGTACGGATCGGTGGCAGATGTCACGCGTGCATCGTGCGAAAGCGGTGTGGGCGAGAGCTGTGGTGAACCTGGGGCCCGGCTGTGAGTGGGGGAAGGGAGGTCCCATGGAAGCGTATGAACACGTAAAGGGCCGACGGTCAAGGTTCGCCGCCGAGGGCGGGGGCGAACGGCTCCTCCGAGCCGTCGGCCGGTTCGGACGGTACGTTCTCGGGCACGTTGACGTATCTGGCGCCGGGCAAGCTGATGGTGGGGGAGCGGGCCTTCTGGGTCGCGGAGGACACGGTGATCCAGGGCGGCGACATCTGCGGTGACCCCGAGACCGCGGAGGCGGAGAAGTGCCCCGCCGACGACCTGGACGCCGCCGCCGAGGCCGGCAACCTGACGGTGGAGGCGACGATCAAGAAGGGGATCGCCGAGAGGGTCACCCAGAAGTAACCGAAGCAGCCGCAGTCGCAGTCGCTGCTGCAGCCCCAGCCGCCGCCGCAGCCCCAGCAGCGCGCGGCCGCTGTCGCGCGAGGAGGACCCGGAATCCCCTCTCCAGGCCGCCCCGGGCATCCCGGTTCCGGGCCGCCCCGCCCATCCGGGTTCCGGGCCGCCCCGGCATTCCGCTTCTGGGCCCCGAGGCCCTGTCTCCAGGGCTTCAGGGCCGCCCAATTCCCCTTCCGGAAACCCGCGTACAACCCCCGGCCACCCCGGTGAGTCGAGAGAGGCGAGTGTGCCGAGGCGCGCTCGTTCGTACCCGAGGGATGGAAGTACTCGATGACTCACCGGATATCCCGGCGTACCCGTGTGTTCTGCGCGGGCCTCGGCGCCGGGGTCCTAGTGCCGCTCACCGTGGCCGTGACACCAGCGACCGCGGCCGCGACACCGCAGGCGACCTGCACGTCGAACCAGTCGGCCCTGGCCACCAAACTGCAGAAGGACATCACCACGGCCCTCGCGAACCGCAGGGGCACCGTGGCCGTCGGCCTCCACGACCGGAGCACCAACACCACCTGCACGCTGAGACCGACCCAGGCCTATGACTCGGCCAGCGTCGTCAAGGTGACCGTCCTCGCCACGCTTCTGTGGGACGCCAAGAAGGCCAACCGCTATCTCACCCAGCGGGAGTCCGATCTGGCCACCGCCATGATCACCAAGTCGGACAACACGGCCACGACCAAGCTCTGGAACCAGCTGGGCACGACGAAGGTGAAGGGCTTCCTCGCCGCGGCCGGCATGACCCGGACCAGACCGGGAGCGAACGGCTACTGGGGCCTCACCCAGATCACCGTCCAGGACGAGCAGAAGCTCCTCGCGCTGCTCACCGCCAGGAACACGGTGCTGAGCGACAACTCCCGGGCCTACGTACTCAAGCTCATGGGCAGGGTCGTCTCCTCGCAGCGCTGGGGCACTCCGGCGGGAGCCCCCTCCTCCGTCGCCGTCCATGTGAAGAACGGCTGGCTGTCCCGCTCCACGCACGGCTGGCGGGTCCACAGCGTGGGCACCTTCAAGGGGGCCGGCCACGACTACACGATCTCGGTCCTGACCCACGGCAACAGCACCATGAACTACGGGGTGACGACGATTCAGGCCGTGGCAAAAGCCATCCACAAGGACCTCGTGCCGACCGGAGCGAAGCGCTACACGCCCACGACCGACCCTCAGGAAGCCTTCCCGGCGGTGCCCACTTCATGATCATCTGGCTCAACGGCGCCTTCGGCGTGGGCAAGACCACGACCGCCGGGCAACTCACCACCCTCCTGCCGGACTCCAGGCTCCTGGACACCGAACAGATCGGCTACATGCTCTGGCACGTCCTGGGGAAGCCGGCCCGCGACTTCCAGGAATTCCCGCCGTGGCGCGGGCTGGTGGTGGAGACCGCGCGTCAGGTGCTCGACCATGTGGGCGGCACGCTGGTCGTGCCGCAGACCGTGCTGGAGAAGCCGTACTGGCGTGAGATCCGCACGGGACTGGTCCAAGCGGGCATTCCCTTACGCCACTTCGTCCTCCACGCCGACCACAACACGCTCGTCGAACGCATCCAGAACGACACGGACCCGGAGGGCGTCGGCTCCCGCCGGCGGCGCCTGGACCATCTCCACGACTACGACGAGGCACTGCTCTGGCTGCGTGGCGAGGCCGAGTTGATCGACACCACCGGCGTCCCGCCGGCCACGGTCGCGAAACTCGTCATGACGACGGTCCGGCATCAGGGCGCCCCCGAGATGAGGGAGAACGTCCACCCGGGCTTCCCCAAGGGCTCACCAAGGAGTGCTAGAAAACCCCGATGACCTGCGGAGTTCGGCAAAAAGAAGCGATTCTCCGGTGCAACCCTCGGCCCCGGTCCATGGTCTGAACAGGTGATCGGAAACAACACCTGCCACACCCGTCACAGACCGCACGGACAGCGCAGACCGCGCGTACAGCACAGACCGCACAGGCCGCACCGGCCGTCCGATCGCCGAACGCGGCGAGGGCCCCGACGACTTCACCGGCGCCCTCGCCGCAGACTCCGACTCCGACTGCGTTCAGCGCACACTCCACGAAGGGTCCCTTTCGCATGCGCTTTTTAGGAAGCATCGCCGCCACCTCCACCCTCGTCCTGGCTCTGGGGGGGGGAGCCGTCCTGGCCGCGCCCGCCGCTCAGGCGGACACCATGGACACCACGGACACGGCGACCACGGCCACCGTCGAGCGCTATGACGGCGCGATCTGGTACCGGGCCGCCGCCGGACAGGTGAACGACCTGCGGATCTCCACGAAGGCGATCGACGTCGACCCGAACGAGTTCGGGGGCGACTACCTCGTCACCTTCCCGGACAAGTTCGAGATCACCATCACCACGGACGCGTGCACATACCCCTCGGCGACCGACCGCACGGTCGTCGAGTGCGTGGAGCCCGAGCCCCTGGGGTCCGACGACTCGGACATCTACGACGTCGACCTCGGTGACGGCGACGACGCCGTGACGGTCGGTGAAGACACCTTCACGCAGGGAACCCTCAACGGCGGCCCGGGCGACGACGTCATCCGTGGCAAGGGCGCGAACGTCCTCAAGGGCGGGGACGGCGACGACCACCTGGAGGGCATCGACGGCGTCTGGGGCAAGGGCTCCTTCGGCGACGCCGGCAACGACACCATCCTCACCGGCTGCGAGTACCACTGCAGCGGCGGTGCCGGGAACGACGTCCTCACGGTGACCGGCGAGGACGACCTCGGCTACACCACCCTGTACGGCGACGACGGCGACGACATCGTGCGCGGCAGCTCCGGCAACGACACCCTCTACGGCGGCAGGGGCAACGACACCCTGTACGGCCTCCAGGGCGACGACACGATCTTCGGCAACACCGGTGACGACGTGATCCACGGCGGCGCGGGCAACGACACGCTCTCCGGCGGCGCGGGCAACAACAAGGTCTACCAGGACTGAGCCCCAGGGCTCGACCGGAGCCGCGTAGGCATCGGCACCCACGCGGCTCCGGCGCCGGGCTCCCTGGATTCTCCGGAGTTGCCGACTCCCTGGAATTAACGGCCAGTACCCTCCCCCTCAACCCACGTCCGCCTACCGTGACGCCATGCGCCTGAGACCACTTCTCGCCACTGTCACGGCCGCCCTGGCGGCAGTCACCTGCCTCACCGCGGCAGGGCCCGCCAACGCCCAGCGTGGCAACGCCTGTTCGCCCTCTGTCTCCATCGAGAGCTTTTCCGACGCGCTGGACAAGACGACGTACGGGGGCACGTTCGTCGGTAACTTCTCCGCGCTCGCCGTGGACCGCGACGGCCGGATCGCGGCGGTCTCCGACCGGTCCGCGCTCTTCACGCTGGACCGGAAGACCCTCCGGCCCGCCTCCGTCGTGCCGCTCGCCGACGAGAGCGGGGCCGCGCTCGACTCCGAGGGTCTGGCCGTGGACCGTGACGGGACCCGGCTGGTCGCCTCCGAGACCGAGCCGTCCGTGCGCCGGTACGCCCGTGACGGCCGCATCCTCGACCGTCTCCCCGTACCGGACGCGCTCAGGGTCGCCCCCGCGGGCCGGGCCACCTCGAACCAGACCTTCGAGGGCCTGACCTTCCTCCCCGGCCGCCACACCCTGCTGGCCGGGATGGAGGGCTCCCTCGCGGGGGACACCACGGGCATCGTCCGCTTCCAGACCTGGGAGCGGCAGCGGGGCCACTTCGCCCTCGACGCCCAGTACGGCTACCGAACCGACACCGGCCTGAACGTCTCCGAGACCACGGCCACCCCCGACGGCCGCCTCCTCGTCCTGGAACGCGGCTTCACTGCGGGCGTCGGCAACACGGTCAGGCTCTACCTGGCCGACCCGCGCCGCGCCACGGACACGTCCGGCATCGACAACCTGACCGGCCAGAGCGGCGTACGTCTCGCCCGTAAGACCCTGCTCGCCGACCTCGTGAACTGTCCTTCACTCGGCGCCCAGGCCAAGCAGCCCCAGCCCAACCCGCTCCTCGACAACATCGAGGGTCTCGCCGTCACGGGCGGCGGCCACGGCCGGCTGAACCTGCTCCTGGTCAGCGACGACAACCAGAACCCGGTCCAGATCACCCGCTTCTACTCCCTCCGGGTCCGCCTCTGACCGCTGCCCCGAACATGGGCCGATTGTTGCGGAGGGATGAAATCCCCTCCCGTCCGCGTTGGTGCCTTCCGGACGATCAGATCGACCGGACGGATGGAAGGCACTCGTGGCGACACAGCGGGGATGGGCACGACGGCTGACCGGGTACGCCTGGCGGTACCCGAAGGACGTCGTGCTCGCGCTGGGCTCCTCGCTCGGGGGCATGGCCGTCATGGCGCTGGTCCCGCTGGTCACCAAGGTGATCATCGACGACGTCGTCGGGGACCACACCCGGGACATGGCCCCCTGGGCCGCCATGCTCATCGGCGCCGGAGTCGTCGTCTACGTCCTCACCTACATCCGCCGCTACTACGGCGGCCGCCTCGCGCTCGACGTCCAGCACGACCTGCGTACGGACATGTACGAGACGATCACCCGCCTCGACGGCCGGCGCCAGGACGAGCTGTCCACCGGCCAGGTGGTGGGCCGCGCGACCAGCGACCTCCAGCTCATCCAGGGCCTGCTGTTCATGCTCCCGATGACCGTCGGGAACGTACTGCTCTTCCTGATCTCCCTCGTGATCATGGCCTGGCTGTCGCTGCCGCTCACCCTGGTCGCCCTCGCCGTCGCCCCGGCCCTGTGGGTCATCGCCAAGCGCAGCCGCTCCAGGCTCCACCCCGCCACCTGGTACGCCCAGGCGCAGGCGGCAGCCGTGGCCGGTGTCGTGGACGGCGCGGTCAGCGGCGTACGCGTGGTCAAGGGCTTCGGCCAGGAGGACCAGGAGACCGGCAAGCTGCGCGAGATCGGCCGCAAGCTCTTCGCGGGCCGGCTGCGCACGATCCGGCTGAACTCCAGGTACACCCCGGCGCTCCAGGCGGTCCCGGCCCTCGGTCAGGTGGCCATGCTGGCCCTCGGCGGCTGGCTGGCGGTCAAGGGGCAGATCACCCTCGGCACCTTCGTGGCGTTCTCCGCCTACCTCGCCCAGCTCGTCGGACCCGTCCGGATGCTCGCGATGGTCCTCACGGTCGGCCAGCAGGCCCGGGCCGGCGCCGAACGCGTCCTGGAGCTGATCGACACCCGGCCGTCGATCAAGGACGGCACGAAGCCGCTGCCCGCCGACGCCCCCGCGACCGTCGAGTTCGACGACGTGTCCTTCGCCTACGAGGACAGCCGCCCGGTCCTGGACGGCCTCTCGTTCGAGATCCGCGCGGGCGAGACCCTCGCGGTCGTCGGCTCCTCCGGTTCCGGCAAGTCCACGGTCTCGCTCCTGCTGCCCCGCTTCTACGACGTGACCAGGGGCGCGGTCCTCGTCGGCGGCCACGACGTGCGCGAGCTGACCCTCGACTCGCTGCGGGCCGCGATCGGGCTCGTCCCCGAGGACTCCTTCCTCTTCTCCGACACCGTCCGCGCCAACATCGCGTACGGCCGCCCCGAGGCCACCAGGGAGGAGATCGAGACCGCCGCCCGGGCCGCCCAGGCGCACGGCTTCATCTCCGCACTGCCCGAGGGCTACGACACCAAGGTCGGCGAGCACGGCCTGACCCTCTCCGGTGGTCAGCGCCAGCGTGTGGCCCTGGCCCGCGCGATCCTCACCGACCCCCGCCTGCTGGTCCTGGACGACGCCACCTCGGCCGTGGACGCCCGCGTGGAACACGAGATCCACGAGGCCCTCAAGCAGGTCATGGCGGACCGCACCACACTCCTCATCGCCCACCGCCGCTCCACCCTGAACCTCGCCGACCGCATCGCCGTCCTCGACGAGGGCCGCCTCGCCGACATCGGCACGCACAAGGAACTGACCGAACGCTCACCGCTCTACCGGCGCCTGCTGACCGATCCGGACGAGCTGGGCGGCGTCTCGCCCGGTCACGCCCGGCCGGCCTGTCCGCAGGAGGACACCTCGGTACGGGACGAGCTGGACGCCGAGTTCGACGCCGAGCGGGGTGTGACCCCACACCTGTGGACGGGCGACCGCGAGCCGAAGGACACCGCCCTCGACGGCTCGCCCGCGACCCCCGAACTCCTCGCCCAGGTCGACGCGTTGCCCCCGGCCACCGACATCCCGGAGATCGACGAGGCACGCGCGGTCACACCGGAGGAGTCGTACGGGCTGAGGCGTCTGCTGCGGGGCTTCGGGCTTCCGCTGCTCGTCAGCCTCGGCCTGGTCGCCGTGGACGCGGGCATGGGCCTGCTCCTGCCGGTCCTGATCCGGCACGGCATCGACCAGGGTGTCTCCGAGGTCGCCCTCGGCGCCGTCTGGGCCGCGTCCGCCCTCGCCCTGGTGACGGTCGTCGTCCAGTGGATCGCGCAGACCGGCGAGATCCGCATGACCGGGCGTACGGGCGAACGCGTCCTGTACTCACTGCGTCTGAAGATCTTCGCCCAGCTCCAGCGCCTCGGACTCGACTACTACGAGCGGGAGTTGACCGGCCGGATCATGACCCGGATGACGACGGACGTGGACGCGCTGTCCACGTTCCTGCAGACGGGCCTGGTCACCGCGTTCGTCTCGGTCGTCACCTTCTTCGGCATCATGGTCGCCCTGCTGGTGATCGACGTGGGCCTGGCAGTGGTCGTCTTCCTGACACTGCCGCCGCTGATCATCGGCACGTTCTTCTTCCGCAGGGCCAGCGTGAAGGCGTACGAACTCGCCCGTGAGCGCGTGTCCGTGGTCAACGCGGACCTCCAGGAGTCGGTGTCCGGGCTGCGGATCCTCCAGGCGTTCCGCCGCGAGGGCGCGGGCGGCAGGCGGTTCGCGGAGGGCAGCGACAGCTACCGCCAGGCCCGTATCCGCGGCCAGTGGCTGATCTCGGTCTACTTCCCGTTCGTACAGCTGCTGTCGTCGGTGGCGGCGGCCGCTGTGCTGATCGTGGGCGCGGGCCGGGTCGACGCGGGCACCCTCACCACGGGTGCGCTGGTGGCGTACCTCCTCTACATCGACCTGTTCTTCGCCCCCGTGCAGCAGTTGTCGCAGGTCTTCGACGGGTACCAGCAGGCGACCGTCTCGCTCGGCCGGATCCAGGAGCTGCTCCAGGAGCCGACGTCGACGAAGGCCGCCGACGAGCCGCTCGAAGTCCTGTCCCTGCGGGGCGAGATCGCCTTCGAGGACGTGGACTTCGCGTACGGGTCCGCAGACGAGGCGGAAGAGGCCCTCAGCGACGTCTCGTTGAGCATTCCGGCCGGGCAGACCGTCGCGTTCGTGGGCGAGACGGGCGCCGGGAAGTCGACCCTCGTCAAGCTGGTGGCCCGCTTCTACGACCCGACCGGCGGCCGGGTCACGGTCGACGGCACCGATCTGCGCTCCCTCGACATCACGTCGTACCGACACCGTCTGGGCGTCGTCCCGCAGGAGGCGTACCTGTTCCTGGGCACGGTCCGGGACGCCATCGCGTACGGCCGTCCGGACGCGACCGATGCCGAGGTGGAGGCGGCGGCCCGTACGGTCGGCGCGCACGACATGATCGCCACGCTGGACGGCGGCTATCTCCACGAGGTCGCCGAGCGCGGCCGCAACCTCTCGGCCGGGCAGCGGCAGCTGATCGCGCTGGCCCGCGCGGAACTCGTCGACCCGGACATCCTGCTCCTCGACGAGGCCACCGCCGCCCTCGACCTGGCCACCGAGGCCCAGGTCAACCAGGCCACCGACCGCATCGCGGGCCGCCGCACCACGCTGGTGGTCGCCCACCGCCTGACGACCGCCGCCCGCGCGGACCGCGTCGTGGTCATGGCCGACGGCCGCGTCGCGGAGGACGGCACGCACGACGAACTGCTCGCACGCGGCGGCCGGTACGCGGAGCTGTGGCGGACGTTCGTGGGGGAGCCCGACCAGGACGAGGTCGCGACCGTCGGTACGTCGAAGTGACGTAGGAACACTTCCGCCGGCCCTCTCCTGCGGGCGTGGAAGGGCTCCGTCGGCCGGACGACGCAACCATCCGCGGTACGTCATGCGTCCGTACATCAGTACGCCGATTGCTGCGGGCCGTGGAAGGGACACCAGTGGACATGGGCGTGATACGTCGACGTCTGGCGCTGGGCACCGCCCTGCTGACCTCGTCGGGGCTGCTGGCGCTCGCGGGCCCCGGCGTGGGCGAGGCGTCCGCGGCGAGCCCGTGCCCCGGGCGGAAGGTGCGCACGGTGACCTTCTCCACCGGGTACGTGCAGGTCTACAAGAAGCGCGGCTACGTCTGCGCGGTGACCCGCCCCAAGACGGTGGGCGCCCGGAAGTACATGATGGTGAGCGTGCAGGCGCGGGGGAACCAGCCGGTGCCCAACAAGGGGCGGTTCACGAGGTACGCGGGCCCGGTGAAGGTGCACGCCGGCAACCGCTGTGTGTGGATCAAGGGCGCCGTCGGCTCGGGCTCGGTGAGCACGGGCTGGATTCTCTGCTGACCGGATTCTCTGCCGACCGGATCCTCCGCTGAGCCGACTCTCCCGGCCGAGTTGCGCGATCTTCGTCCCGTACTGTCCGTAATGCGTCCAACATCCCCTGGTGCGACGGCAGTTGCTCCGCTAGGTTCCGGCGGACATCTGCGTATTCAGGGGAGAACGCATGCGCAAAACGCTCAGATGGCTGTTGTCTCTCGTGGTGCTGATAGGCACCGTGAGCACGGCCGGGGCGGCCACCGCCGCCCAGCCGGACGCCACCGGCACGAATGTCGTCAACGACGACGCCGCGGACATCAAGGACCGGCTCCTCGCGATCCCGGGCATGAGCCTGATCGAGGAGAAGCCCTACACCGGCTACCGCTACTTCGTCCTCAACTACACCCAGCCCGTCGACCACCGGAAGCCGTCCAAGGGCACCTTCCAGCAGCGGATCACCATGCTGCACAAGGACACGGCCCGCCCGACGGTCTTCTTCACCGGCGGCTACAACGTCTCCACGACCCCGCGCCGCAGCGAGCCGGCCCAGATCGTGGACGGCAACCAGATCTCGATGGAGTACCGCTTCTTCACTCCGTCCAGGCCCGCGCCGGCCGACTGGAGCAAGCTGGACATCTGGCAGGCCGCCAGCGACCAGCACCGCATCTTCAAGGCGCTCAAGCCGATCTACGACAAGAAGTGGATCTCCACCGGCGGTTCGAAGGGCGGCATGACCGCCACGTACTACGAGCGCTTCTACCCGCGTGACATGGACGGCGTCGTCGCGTACGTCGCCCCCAACGACGTGGTGAACAAGGAGGACTCGGCGTACGACCGGTTCTTCGCGAAGGTCGGCACCAAGGAGTGCCGCACCCGGCTGAACGCGGTGCAGCGCGAGGCACTCGTCCGCCGTGAGCCGCTGGAGAAGAAGTACCAGGAGGTGGCCGCCGCCGAGGGCTACACCTTCAACACCATCGGCAGCCTGGACAAGGCGTTCGAGGCCGTCGTCCTCGACTACGTCTGGGGCTTCTGGCAGTACGGCACGCTCGCCGGCTGCGACGAGATCCCGGCGGACGCGAAGAACGCGACCGACGAGGAGATCTGGACGTCGGTCGACACGATCTCCGGCTTCTCCTTCTACACGGACCAGGGCCTGGAGCCGTACACGCCGTACTTCTACCAGGCGGGTACGCAGCTCGGCGCGCCGACCATCGTCTTCCCGCACATCGAGAAGAAGTACATCCGCTACGGCTACCTGCCGCCGCGGAACTTCGTGCCGCGCGACATCTCCATGAAGTTCCAGCCCGGCGCCATGCACGACGTCGACGCGTGGGTGAAGCGCAACGCGAACCAGATGCTGTTCGTGTACGGCCAGAACGACCCGTGGGGTGCCGAGCCGTTCCGCGTCGGCAAGGGCGCGCGTGACTCCTACGTCTTCACGGCCCCCGGCATGAACCACGGCGCCAACGTCGCGGGTCTCGTCCCCGACCAGAAGGCCCTCGCCACGGCCCGGATCCTGGAGTGGGCGGGCGTCGCCTCCGCCGCCGTCCAGGCGGACCCGGACAAGGCGAAGCCGCTGGCCAAGTACGACTCGAAGCTCGACAAGCGCAAGGTGGAGCGCCAGCTCAGGCCGTAACCGGCCGACGCGGCAAGCGCCCTGCCGCGCCCGTCCGGTGGAGTCCTCGGGGAGTTGCCGGGGCTACACCGGGCGGGCGCAGCCCACCGGCTTCGGCCCGCCCAGCTGGACGTACAACGCCGTCGAGGGCGGGCAGCCGGTGCGCTTCTCCACCGCCGCGGTCACCTTGAACTCCGGCGCCTTCTTGCCCGTGCTGTCGCACGACGTCTCACGGACCTCGCCCTCGCCCGCGCTGTAGACACAGTCGCCCACGATGGTGCGGGGACCTCCGCCGCCGCCCGGGTCGCCCGGATGCGGCGCCTCAAGATTGCGCATACAGGCGTAGCCCTGCGGGACCGCGCCGTCGCCGTCCTCGTCGGCCGAGGGCTTCTGCTCGCTGATGTGCAGCACGAAGTCCGTGGTGGCGGGGCAGGGCGGCCCCTCGCCGACCTTCCCGTCGTGCCGCGCGACCACCCGTGCCGCCGCCTTCTCGCTGGTGCACGGAACCTCGGTGAACGACTCGCGCCCGAACGAACTGCACTCGTCGATCGCGAGGAACACCACCCCGTATCCCGAGGCCCGCGTCGGAGCCGGAGTCGTCTCGTCCAGCCGGCGCTCCTCGGTCCCGGACGACTGCTGGCATCCCGTGAGCGCCGCCGCCACCAGCATCAGCAGCCCGCACACCATCCCCGTACGACGTGCTCCCACGCCCCGTCCATCGCGCATGGCACTCCCCCCGATCCCCCCGCCCAGCGTGACCCGTCGCGGCGGGCCCCGCCAGGCGTACGGGGTGCTTTGCGTCAGTTGGGGGCGGTGCGCCGGGTGTGCGGCGTAGGTCCCGTACGCCAGGCCCAGTAGGCCGGGCCCCGGTACGTAGGGGGCTGGGGGGTGTTTTGAAAGTCCCGCACAGCACCCACGGCGCCCGGCACGCACCCTCGCCGCACCGGCCGAAGACCCAAGTACGTCCAGTACGAGGGCCTTCGTCCGGCACGCCGAGGGCACGCACCGAACACCGCGGGCACCGCACAGGACTTTCAAAACACCCCCTCGTACCTCAGACCATGCCCGACGGGGTACAGCACCTCCGTCGGCTTGTCCGCCTTCTGTACCGGCACCGGGAGTTCGCCCACCGGGTCGGCGCGCCCCGCGAGCACGCGCACGGCGGCGCGCAGCTCGACGTCCGTCCAGGAGTACGCCGCCAAATAGGCCTTCACATCGGGCAGTTGGGCCACGTCGTACGGATTGCGGATGGCGAGCGCGATCACCGGGCGGCCCGTGGCGAGGAGCCGGTTCACGAGCGTCCGCTGGCTGGAGGCGGCCGTGACGTTGTACGTCCCCACGAGCACCGCGTCCACGTCCTGGGCCGCCGCGACGGCCTTGGCGATCGTCGCCTCGGTGGGGGCTGTACCCGTGGAGAGGACCGTCGCCGTGAAGCCCAGCTCGGTCAGCGCGGCGCCGAGCACGGTCGTGGGCGGACCGGTGGTGCCGGACGGCGAGGCGGGATCGGCCCCGACGACGAGAACCTTCCGATGCGTACGACGCGAAAGCGGCAGCAGACCACCGGAGTTGACGAGAAGAGTGGTGGTCCGCTCGGCGATGCGATCGGCGGCCTTGAGATGCGACGGGATCCCCACGACCCGGTCCACCCCGCGCCGAGTGACATACGGATTCTTGAACAGCCCCAGCTTGGCCTTCAGTCGCAGCACGCGCAGGATCGATTCGTCGAGGCGCGCCTCCGTCAGCTCACCACCACGGACGGCCTGGAGGACGGCGTTCCAGGCGACGTCCAGCTTCGGCGGGTTGAGGAGTTGATCCACCCCGGCCTTGAGCGCGAGCACGGGCACCCGATCGTCCCCGTACTTGGTCCGTACGCCCTGCATGCCCAGCGAGTCCGTCACCACGACCCCGTCGTAGCCGAGCCGCTCGCGCAGGATGCCGGTGAGGATGGGCCGGGAGAGGGTCGCCGGGTCGCCGGACGGATCGAGCGCCGGGACCATGATGTGCGCGGTCATGATCGAGTCGATCCCGGCGGCGATGGCGGCACGGAACGGCGGAGCGTCCAGCTCGGCCCACTGGGCTTCGGTGTGCTCGATGACCGGGAAGCCGTAGTGACTGTCGGTCTCGGTGTCCCCGTGCCCCGGGAAGTGCTTGGACGTGGCGGCGACCCCGGCGCTCTGATACCCCTTCACCTGCGCGGCGACCATCCCCGCCACCGCCTGGGGATCGGCACCGAAGGACCGTACGCCGATGACGGGGTTGGCCGGGTTGACGTTCACGTCGGCGACAGGCGCGTAGTCCTGCCGGACGCCCATCGCGCGCAGTTCGGCACCGCCGATCCGCCCCGCCGTACGGGCATCTGTGCGTGAGCCGCCGGCACCGAGGGCCATCGCACCCGGGAAGAGCGTCGCGGGCCTGCCCACCCGGGCGACGATGCCGTGCTCCTGGTCGGTGGAGATGAGCACGGGCAGCCCGCGCGGCTGTGCCAGCGAGGCCTTCTGGATGCCGTTGCTCAGATCAGCGATCTGGTGCGGGTCACGGGTGTTGTGCGCCCACCCGAAGTAGATGATCCCGCCGACCCGGTACTTCGCGATCAGCTCGGCGGCGTCGCGTACGCCGATCTCCGCGAGGTTGGCGTCGATGTCGGCCTGGTCGGGCGCGGTCGCCGAGTGCCCGTACACCCGCATCACGAAGAGCTGCCCGACCTTCTCTTCGAGCGTCATACGGGAGATCAGGGCCCGGAGCCTCTTGTCGTCGGGCCTGCCGGTGTCGTCGTCCTCGGCCAGCGCCGGACCGCCGCCGACGGCGACAACCGCCGCCGCGCCCGCGGTCGCCGCGAGCAGCGTACGTCTGGAGGTGTGCACGTGCGCTCCTTCCGGAGAGGGCCCGAAGGGCCCGTGGAGGGGCGAGCATGAAGGAAACTTCCAAGGAGTCACGGATATCCGGGAAATTTCTGCCAGTCAATAGCGCGGACGGCGGACACGGCGGATCCACCCCGCCTGGGCTCTTCCGGCGGGGATGCCCGGAGCCCTGCCTGCGGGGGAGCGGCCGGGGGAGAAATCACCACTCGCCGGCGTACGGACTGCCTGACGCAAGAGGGGCCGCCATCGGCGCTGTTGGAGGGGGGCGCGCCGATGACGGCGTGCTGCCGGCCGCAGGCGGCGGAGAGGGTAAGTCAGCGATCGCAGCCAGCAGCGAGGCCGACACCGCACTGCGGTGACTCATCCGGCAGCATGCGAGTTGGACGGGGGGTGGCGGGGATGGGTTCCCCGGATTCCCCGGATTCCCGAAAATTGGTACGGGTGGACACGCGCGTGCTCAACGGGGTTGGTGTGGCGATGTTTTGGGCCGCTCATCCGCCGACGCGAGCCGAAGCCCTCGGCCAGTGCTCCCGCAGCGTACGAACCGTCTCCGTGATGGCCGGGCGGCGGGTGGCGCCCGAGCGCCACAGCGCGTAGAGACGTCGTACGGGCATGGGTTCGAGCGCCACCTCCACCACTCCGGGCGGGAGAGGACCCCGGCCCAGGCGCGGGATGAGGGCGACGCCGAGGCCCGCCGCGACCAGGGCCACCAGGGTCGGGTTCTCGTCCGCCTGGTGGACGACGCTCGGCTCGCAGCCGGCGGCGCGGAGGGTGCGGAGCAGCCACTCGTGGCAGACGCGGCCCGGCGGCTGGCAGATCCAGCGCTCGTCCGTCAGCTCCGTACGGCGTACGGACGCGCGGGCGGCGAAGGGGTGGTCCGCCGGAACGAGGAGGTCGCACAGGTCGTCCCCGAGCACCGCCTGCTCGACCCCCGGCGGGACGGGCAGCGGCGCGATGTCCCAGTCGTGCGCCACGGCGATATCGACCATGCCCTTGGCGACCAGGTCCACGGACAGATGCGGGTCGATCTCCGACAGACGGGTGTCGAGGGCCGGGTGACGGACGGCCAGGTCGGCCAGCACACCCGGCAGCAGTCCACGGGCCGCGGTGGCGAACGCGGCGATCGTCAGCCGACCCGCCGGCAGCCCCCGCCGCTCCTCCAACTCCGTCTCGGCCCGCTCCACGATCGCCATCAACTCCCGTGCGGTCTCGGCCAGTTGCTCCGCCTGCTCGGTCAGCCGTACGCCCCGCCCCCGGCGTTCGAGGAGTACGGTCCGGGTCTCGCGCTCCAGTTTGGCGATCTGCTGGGACACGGCCGACGAGGTGTACCCGAGCGCCGCCGCGGCGGCACCGACGGTGCCGTGGACGGAGACGGCGTGCAGGGCGCGTAGGCGCTGGAGGTCGAGCATGGGGGCCCCTCGATGGCGATGAATCAGCTGGCGATGTCTAGAGGTGCTGGGCGTGCGCGTGGGACCGGGCGTACTGGGCGGGAGTCTGGCCGTACCGCTTCTTGAATTCCCGGATGAAGTGGCTGCTGTCGGAGAACCGCCAGAACCTCGCGAGTTCCGACACGCTGGGCCGGGCGGCGGGGGTGGTGAGCGCGAGCCGGGCCTGTTCCAGCCGCTGGTGGCGGACGTAGGCGGTGATGGACTCGTCGGCCGCGGTGAACGCCCGATGCAGCGTGCGCACGGAGACGTTGAGCTCGCGGGCCAGCATCGCGGGGGACAGCTCGGGATGGGCGAGGCGGCCGCGCACCAGGTCCTTGGCCGCCTGGACCAACGAGGGGGCCAACTGCGGCTCGGTTCCGTCGGTCCTCCGCCGGAGCACCCCCGACACCAGCTCCACGAGAGCGTCGCGGGCGGCGCGCACTCCGGCCGGGGACAAATCATCCAGGTTGGCATCGACCATGCGGGTGTGCGCGAGGAGCAGCCGCATCTCGGCGGAGTCCGCCGCCCCGAGGACCGGCCGCTTGTGGACGAGCGGTCCCAGGTGGGCGACCGGCAGGATCAATTTCCTTGTCGTGTTCGTGTGTTCCTTAACCGTGAACCGCCATGACGGGTTGTTGTACCGCACGATGAATTGTCCGGCCGACACGGCGACTCCGTCGCGATCGCGCGCGCGGCCGAATTCCCATGTACCCCGCCGCACGACATCCACGACCAGCATTCCGGAGAAGTAGTCGCAGCCGACCCAACGGCCGTCGACCGTGGCCGCCCCGTAGTGAATGTTCGTGACCAATACATCGTCAATTCTGAAGCCGAGGACACTGGCCCGGGAATCACCGGTACTGGTCAACTCGGCCGCCGGCAGCGGAATGGTCCTGCCGGCCTGTACGTCCCACTGGTGCCGGAGCGCGGCGCGCTGAGCTGCCGTGCGGGGACCGATCAGATCGGTGGAGAACCTCCCACGCGACGCTCTACGGTCCGGCTCGATTTCCGTTATCTCACCCATATCCCGTTTGGCTCACTCTCTGCTCTCGCAGCCTGTACACGGCCCAAGTAGAACACCGGCGCCAATCCAATGGAATGTGTGCGCCGTGTTGGCGCATCTTCCGTGAAGCTCCACAAGGCGCGGCCTACGGTGCCGCTACCCCTCCCCGCACAGAGGAATTGCCATGACGACCTCCACACCCGAGGCTCCTGATTCATCCGGTTCATCTGGTTCATCCGATTCATCAGCGAGAGCCAAGGAGACCTGGCTCGCCCGACTGGCGCTGCGCTTCACCGACTTCACCGAGAAGTGGCTGCCCGACGCGCTCGGCTTCGTCCTGGTCGGCACGTTCCTGATCCTCACCCTGGGGCTGGCGTCCGGTGAGAAGCTGCTCGGTGCCCCGTCCGACCCCGCGGCAACGAGTGGGTTCGGTCTGGTGGACGCGTGGGGGCAGGGGTTCTGGTCCCTCATCACGTTCACCCTGCAAATGGCGATGATCATCATCGGTGGCTACGCGGTCGCCGTCTCCCCACCGGTCGGCCGCCTGGTCGCCAGGCTGGCGGCATGGCCCAAGACCCCACGCGGCGCCATCACGTTCACCGCCGCCGTCGCCATGCTCACCGCGTACGCGAACTGGGCGTTCAGCCTCATCTTCACCGCCATCCTCGCCAAGGAGATCGCCCGCCGCCTCCCCGGCGTGGACTACCGCGCACTCGGCGCGATGGCGTTCCTCGGCCTCGGCACGGTGTGGGCCCAGGGCCTGTCGGGGTCGGCGGCGTTGCAGGTGGCGAGCACGGCATCGAGCCCCGCCTCCGTACAGAAGGTCATCGCCGAAGGCCGCGGCAGCGGGGTGATACCGCTCACCGACACCATCTTCCTGTGGCAGGGCATGCTGGCCACGGCGATCATCTTCGTCATCGCCGTCGGCATGGCGTGGCTCCTGACCCCCTCCCCGGAGAACGCTCGGACCGCGGAACGACTCGGGGTCGACCTGGGTCCCGCCCCCGACCAGCGGCGGCAGGAGAGCCGGCGGACCCGGCCCGGCGAGTGGATCGAACACAGCCCGGTCTTCACGATCCTGCTGTTCCTCCTCGGCGCCTGGTATCTCGCACGGCACTTCTCGAACGCCGAAGGCAATCCGCTCAACGCCCTGGACCTGAACACCATCAACCTCATGCTCATCCTGCTGGCGCTCATCCTGCACTGGCGACCGGTGAACCTCGCCCGCGCCGTCAAGGACGGGGTGCCCGCGACCTCCGGCGTCCTGCTCCAATTCCCGCTGTACGGCGGCATCTTCGGGATGATCGCCTACACCGGTCTGCACCGGACCATCGCCGACTGGCTCGTGTCGGTGTCGAACGAGTTCCTCTACCCGGCCTTCATCGCGATCTACAGCGCCGTCCTCGGGGTGTTCGTTCCCAGCGGTGGCAGCAAATGGGTGATCGAGGCGCCGTACGTCCTCGACGCGGCCAACCAACTCCACGTGAACCAGGGCTGGATGGTCGTCGTGTACGACCTCGGCGAGGCCAGCGCCAACCTGCTGCAACCGTTCTGGATGCTGCCCACGCTGGCGATCCTCGGCCTCAAGGCACGCGACATCATGGGCTACACGTTCGCGATGTTCCTGGCGCTGTTCCCCGCGGTGCTGATACTCGTCACGGTGTTCGCCCAGACACTGCCGTTCCCGTGACCGCCCGGGTCAGGTGCGGGGACCGCTCCCCACACCGGCTATGAAGGCGCCCCAGGCGGCTGGGGAGACGCGGAGGGAGGGTTGGGCGATGTCCTTGGAGTCCCGGATGTGGATGGCGGAGGTGGTGGCCACTTCGACGCAATCACCGCCGCTGGAGTCGCTGTAGCTGCTTCTGCGCCAGGTGAAGCCAGCCTCGACGCAATCACCGCCGGTGTTGTCGCTGTAACTGCTCTTGAACCATGTCAGCTCGCTCATAGCTCACCCGCCAACTGCTCGATTACGCCTACGGATTCCTCTGGCCCGAGGGCCTGCGAGCGGATCATCGCATATCGCCGAGCCAATACGCCGACCTCGTCTGCCTTGGAGACCAGCGCGCTGTTGCCTTGCCCCTCCAAGTAGACGAGTGGGATCTGCTCCGGAGTTTCGATCAGCTTCATCGGACCGGCAAGCCCTGCGTGCCCTGCCCGTGAGGAAGGCATGACTTGCAGGGCGACGTTCTGGCGCTCCGAGCAGGTGATGAGGTACTCGTACTGGGCGCGCATGACCTCGGGTCCTCCGATCAGCCGTCGTAGTGCCGACTCCTCAAGGATGACGTTGATTACCGCAATTGGCTTCCTGTCGAACAGAGCTCTGCGCTCCATCCGAGCCGCGACCAGGCGATCGACTTCGTCCTCCTCCAGCGGGGGAAAGGCGTGGTCGAACAGACGCTGTGCGTACTCCTGGGTCTGCAGAAGACCATCGATCAGCACGACGCAGTACGAGGAAACACTCAGCGCCTCCTGCTCAAGCTGCACGAACCCCTGGAAGTGAGCTGGATATCGCTCCAGCCGCAAGTACTTGGCCGCCGCCGCGACCACCCCACCCGCCTCCAGCGCCTTCTCCGCAGCCTCGATGAACTCATCGGTCGCCGGCTTCGCGCACGTCTCGACCGCGCTCACCGCGGCCCCCGTATAAGCCATCCGCTCGCCCAACTCGGTCTGCGACAACCCCGCCTTCGTGCGCAGCATCCGCAGCACCTCCGCGAAATACTGCGCGGCGGGTGACGACGAGTTCTTCTTGGGTTGCGCCATCGCAACCTTCCCCTCTACGACGCTCAACGCCAGTCAACGCCCACACAGGCCCAGTTGCCCGCCGCAGGCGTCGACGCTCGGTCACTGGTGACGGTAGCCATCAGGGCCGACAGTGTTCACGTGAACACAGAAAGTGACGGAGTAAACCTCCGAGACTTCCGAGACATCCGCGACCTTCGGGTCCGGACATGGCGGCGCAGGCTCACACCGGTGACCCGTTCCGTGCCGGAGGCCCGCCGCGGGGCCAGGTCCGTACTCACGGAATGGCGGATCCCGACAGACGCGGCCGAGGCCATCGAAGTGATCGTGTCGGAGCTGGCGACGAACGCGGTACGCCACGCCCGCGTACCCGACCGCTTCTTCGAGGTGGCGCTCACCTACGACGGCGAGAAGGCGGTCGAGGTGGAGGTCTCCGACGCGTCACCCCGCGTCCCGGAACCCCAAGTCCCGCCCCTGGACGCGGAGTCGGGCCGGGGCCTGCCCCTCGTGGCGGCCCTGGCGGAGAGCTGGGAACTCAGAGCCAGAGTGATCGGCAAGACGGTATGGGCGAGGGTGCTCACGCAGTAGGCACACCAATGGGCGCCCCGGCGAGCCGGTCGACGCGGCGCCGCCCTACGCCGACTCGTTCAGCAACCGCGACAAATGCTCCCGCCCCGCCCCCAACAACCCCTCCAGCGGGGCCGCGGCCTCGTACCACCGCTTCTCGTACTCCCAGCAAAGCCAGCCGTCCCAGCCCTCGCGGGACAGAAGCTCGACGCACTCGGTGAGGGGAAGGACGCCTGTGCCGAGTGGCAGCGGGGTGGTGTCGTCGGCGGAGGCGATGTCCTTGACCTGGATGTAGCCGAGGTGCGGGGAGAGCGCGGCGAAGGTGGACGGGGGCTGTTCGCCGCCGAGCCAGGTGTGCATGACGTCCCACAGGGCGCCGGCCTGACGGTGGCCGACCAGGCCGAGGACGCGGATCGCGTCGGCGCCCGTGCGGTGCGAGTCGTGGGTCTCAAGAAGGATGCGTACGCCCAGGTCGGCGGCGTACTCGGCGGCCGTGCCCAGGCGCCGGGCGGCCGTGGCGTCGGCCTCCTCGGGGCTCTGGTCGGGGCCGCCGCCGGGGAAGACGCGGACGTAGGGCGCGCCGAGGTCCCGGGCCAGTTCGAGGAGGCCGCGGATCTCGGCGATCACGGGGCCGTCGTCGCCCGGCGCCGCGACGCGCGCGTACCCGGCGAGGCCGAGGACCTCGATGCCCGCGGCCTTGAACTCGGCGGCCACGTCGGTCCGTTCGGAGGTGTCCATGCCGAGGTGGACCGGCTCCTCGGGATGCGTGCGCAACTCGACGCCGTGATAGCCGTGCGTGGCGGCGAGGCGCACCACGTCGCTGATCGGGAGTCCGGGAACGCCGAGGGTGGAGAAGGCCAGCTTCATGACTCGGACAGTACCCGCCACTCGTCTTCTTTCACTCCCGCGTGCGGCACGGGTCCGGAGATCGACTCCGGGCCGCGCCTCACGGGTCTGACGACACGACAGAGCGACTGGAACGGGCGAAGGAGGAGGTCGCGACCCTGCCGAAGCCGACGCTTCCTGGCGGGTGCCAGTCCTTCCCGAAGCAGGAGAAGGGGCGACGTCCGCACGTGTGACTCCGTCGGGGGGAGGGGGCTGTTGGTTGGTCGGCTGCGGGCCGGTGGGGGCTGGTCGCGCAGTTCCCCGCGCCCCTAAAAGATTGCGCAGTTCCCCGCGCCCCTAAAAGCCACAAGCCTGCGTCGTTCCCCGCGCCCCTGATGGGGCACCCCCTGTCGGTTCCGCCGGGGGTGTCAGCCTGTGCCATGCAGGTCCAGGCGCCAGTCCTGGCCGTTGAGGTCGGTGCCGAAGGAGCGGTGGGGTTTTTCGTCGACTAGGACGAAGCCGTGGCGTTGGTAGATGCGGCGGGCGGCGGACAGGACGTCGTTCGTCCACAGGACCATCTCCCGGTAGCCGACACCGCGGGCGAACTCGACGCAGGCGCCCACCAGTTGATCGCCGATGCCGAGGCCGCGCGCGTCCGGCTCGACGAGCAGGAGGCGCAGCCGGGCGGCGCCGGGTGCCTCGTCCCGTACGCACATCACGCAGCCCACCGGACGACCGTCCAGCTCCGCGATCCACACCCGCTCCAGGTGCGGGTCGTGGTCCTCGGCGAAGTCGGCGACGATCCGGGCGACCAAGCCCTCGTAGTCGGTGTTGAAGCCGTACTCGGAGGCGTAGAGCGCGGCGTTGCGCTGCACGACCCAGCCGAGGTCGCCGGGGCCCGGCTCGCGCAGCAGCACGTCCTCGCGGCGCGGCGGCCGCCGGCTCGCGTCCGAGAGGATCTCGCGGATGTCCCGCATGGCCTCGGCGAGCCGTGGCCGCGCCTCCGGCGGCACGGTGGAGAGCAGCGAGCCGACGGCCTCCCGCGAGCGCTCGTTCAGCAGGTCCGCGGTCTCCCGGCCGCGGGCCGTGAGCGTGATCCGGCGCCGCCGGGTGTCCTTCTCCGACGGCGCCCGCTCGATCAGCCCGTCCTTCTCGAACTTCGCGAGCAGACGGCTCAAGTACCCGGAGTCCAGACAGAGTTCACCGCGGAGGTCGGCCGCGTCCGTACGGGGCGAGTGCGCGAGTTCGTACAGCACGCGGGACTCCGTGAGCGTGTACGGGGCGTGGAGCTGGCGGCTGTAGTCGAGCGCGCCGATGAGGTTCGTGTAGAAGCGGTTGAAAGCACGGATCTCTTGAATGGTCATGACGTCCGGCACCTGCCTTTGACACCTGCCTTTGGGTTCCCACACCGGGCTGGATAGCTGACTCAGTCAGAGATTATGCCCGCTGTGCCCGTCACGCGCACGGCTTTTGTCGTTCCGTGGGCGCTGTTAGCGTGGCCGTTCGATCGAGGGGGAGACTCGTACATGACGACGACCACATCGAGCACGTTCCGTATCGGCGGAGACCTGGAGGTGGGACGGCTCGGGTTCGGCGCCATGCACCTGCCCACCGAGCCCGGCGACGCACGCGAAACCGCCATCGCGGTGGCCAGGCGGGCCGTCGACCTCGGAGTGACACTGATCGACACGGCCTACATGTACGGCGGGGGAGCCAACGAAGAACTCCTGGCCGAGGCCCTGTACCCGTACGCGGACGGGCTGCTCGTCACCACCAAGATCGGCCTCGAACGGTCGGAGTCCTCGGGGGAGTGGGAGCTGAACGGCCGTCCGGAGGTCCTGCGGGCCCAGGTCGACCGGGCCCTGCGCCGCCTCCGCATGGAACGAATCGAACTGCTGCAACTGCACCGCATCGACCCGGGCACGCCGCTCGCCGACCAGCTGGGCGCGCTGCGGGACCTCCGGGACGAGGGCAAGGTGGGCCGGATCGGCCTGTCCGAGGTCACCGTCGACGAACTCGACCAGGCCCGGCAGATCGTGGACATCGCGAGCGTCCAGAACCGGTACAACCTGCTCGACCGGGAGCATGAGCCGGTGCTGGACGCCTGCGCGGCGGCGGGGATCGCCTTCCTGCCGTGGCGGACCGTGGCGTGGGGTTCCTCGGGGGACGAGGCCGAGATCGCGGCGATCGCGGCCGAACTCGACGCCACGCCCACGCAGGTGGCTCTCGCCTGGCTCCTCGGGCACTCACCTGTGATCCTGCCGATCCCTGGCACGGGGCGGCTCTCCCACCTGGAGGAGAACGTCGCCGCGGGTGGGCTCCGCCTGAGCCCGGGCCAACGGGTTCGCTTGGACGCGCTGTAGCCCCCTACGGGCCGTCGCTTTCCTGGCTGCGGCCCAGTGGGGGCTGATCGCGCAGTTCCCCGCGCCCCCAAAAGCAAAAGACTGCGCAGTTCCCCGCGCCCCTGGAGGGTGGGGCTTGCGGTCGTGGGTCGGCTGACGGCCGTCGTGGGTTGCTCGCGCAGTTCCCCGCGCCCCTAAAAGCCACAAGATTGCGCGGTTCCCCGCGCCCCTGAAAAGACGGGGGCGTGAGCCCCTCTCTCCAGTTGCCCCACCGGGCGGCAGCCGCTCTCCTCCGTGAGGGGTCGTGTCGGGGTTTCCGATCGCAGCACGACCTCTGATGGGCAACCAATAGGTGCTGGATGACACAGCTGCGATCGGATGCCCCGTCGCGGCCCCGACCAGACACCAAACGGCAGGCGCATCTTTTAGGGGCGCGGGGAACTGCGCGACCAGCCACAAACCACCCGCACCCAACACCCCGACCTCAGGAGTTCTTGGGCGCGCCCGTAGACCCCCGCACCATCAACTCCCCCCGAATCGTGGCAATCCCCCCAGGTGGAGCCTCCTCCCGCCCCATGGCGATCCGCCCAGCCCGCGTCCCCGCCTCCGCCAACGGCAACCGCACAGTCGTCAACGCAGGCACAGCGTCAATGCTGAAGGGAAGATCATCGAACCCGACCACGGACACGTCATCCGGAATCCGCAACCCGGAGTCCCGCAGAGCCGCACACGCCCCAAGAGCAACCGTGTCATTCGCGGCAACAACAGCCGTCAACTCCGGGTCACGACGCAGCAGTTCAAGCGTCGCCTCGTACCCGGCCCGCCGGTCGTACCGCCCATGCACAGTCCGCGAGGGCTCGTCCGGAATCCCGTGCGCGGCAAGCGCATCCCGATGCCCCTCCAGCCGATGCCGCGTAGTCGTCCGCTCCTCCGGCCCCGCGATATACCCCATCCGCCGATGCCCGAGCTCGATCAGATGCTCGGTGAGCCGCCGCCCCCCACCCCGGTTGTCGAAGGTGAGAGCGACCGCATCGGTGTCGGCCGGCGCGGGCGGCCGCCCGCACAGCACGACCCGAGTCCCCGCCGCCGCGAGCTTGCGCAGCTTCGTCGCCACGGCCTCCGCGTGCGCGGTGTTCTCCACGGCCCCACCGGTCAGCACGACCGCCGCTGCCCGCTGCCGCTGGAGAAGCGTGAGGTACGTGAGCTCCCGCTCGGCGGAACCCCCGGTGTTGCACACAACGGCGAGCCGCTCACCACCCGCCCGGCCCCCCGGCCCCCCGATCTCCCCCTGGATCGCCCCCGCCATGATCCCGAAGAACGGGTCGGCGATGTCGTTGACCAGAATCCCGACCAGGTCGGACGTCGCCGCGGCGAGCGCGCTCGCGGGGCCGTTCAGTACATAGTCCAGCTCGTCCACGGCCCGCAGCACCCGCTCACGGGTGGAGGCGGCCACGGGATAGTTCCCGTTCAGCACGCGCGACACCGTCGCGGGCGAGACCTGCGCGCGGGCCGCCACGTCCGCCAGGGTCACCGTCATCTTCGTCGTCCTCCGGTCGCGCATCTCGTATTACGTCCTCGTGCACCATTCCGAACCCCTGCACACGCGGGCTTTCCGAACCCCTGCACGCGCGGGCTTTCCAGCCCCCTGCGCAAGCGGGCTCCAAAACCCCCGCACACGCGGGCGCACGGGCACACGTGGCACGGTTCCGTGCAGACCCTAAGGCCGAAACCCCCAGTTGTTCGCCCCCTCGAACAACTCATCCCCGTCACGGTCTTGTCCAGACCGCTCCTCAGAGGCTAGCTTCTCTACACATAGAAAGCGCTTGCTGTGACGCTCACCAGTTCACCAGGGTGCACCGGACGTACCGGGGTCCACCTGTGGGGCGTACGCGGCGCGGGACGCGTACGAAGGGAATCACGTGACACGCAAGACGGTGCGCATCGCGATGAACGGTGTGACGGGGCGCATGGGCTACCGCCAGCACCTCGTCCGCTCGATCCTCGCCCTGCGCGAACAGGGCGGTCTCGACCTCGGTGACGGCACCGTGCTGTGGCCCGAGCCGGTCCTCGTCGGCCGCCGCGAGCACGCCCTGAAGGCGCTCGCGGAGCAGCACGGCCTGGACCCGGAGAACATCTCCACGGACGTCGACGCGGTCCTCGCCGACCCGACGATCGAGATCTACTTCGACGCCCAGGTCACCTCGGCCCGCGAGGAGGCGATCACGAAAGCGATCGCCGCGGGCAAGCACATCTACACCGAGAAGCCGACCGCGACCGGTCTCGACGGCGCCCTGGAGCTGGCCCGTCTGGCCACCGCCGCCGGCATCAAGCACGGCGTGGTCCAGGACAAGCTCTTTCTCCCGGGCCTGCTCAAGCTGAAGCGGCTCATCGACGGCGGCTTCTTCGGCCGCATCCTCTCCATCCGCGGAGAGTTCGGCTACTGGGTCTTCGAGGGCGACTGGCAGTCGGCCCAGCGCCCGTCCTGGAATTACCGCTCCGAGGACGGCGGTGGCATCGTTGTCGACATGTTCCCGCACTGGGAGTACGTCCTCCACGAGCTGTTCGGCCGCGTGAAGTCCGTACAGGCCCTGACCGCCACGCACATCCCGCAGCGCTGGGACGAGCAGGACAAGCCGTACGACGCCACGGCCGACGACGCCGCCTACGGCGTCTTCGAACTCGACGGCGGAGCCATCGCCCAGATCAACTCCTCCTGGGCCGTCCGCGTCAACCGCGACGAGCTCGTCGAGTTCCAGGTCGACGGCACCGAGGGCTCGGCCGTCGCGGGCCTGCGCAACTGCCGTGTCCAGCACCGCAGTTCGACCCCCAAGCCGGTCTGGAACCCCGACATCCCGGCCACCTACTCCTTCCGCGACCAGTGGCAGGAGATCCCCGACAACGCCGAGTTCGACAACGGCTTCAAGGCCCAGTGGGAGCTGTTCCTCAAGCACGTCTACGCCGACGCGCCCTACCACTGGGACCTGCTGGCCGGCGCCCGCGGCGTTCAGCTCGCCGAACTGGGCCTGAAGTCCTCCGCCGAGGGCCGCCGCTTCGACGTACCGGAGATCGCACTGTGACGAATGTGACGAATGTGACGAACGGGCGGATCCAACTACCCAACGCAGACGGCGTGTTGCGCGCCTACACCCCCCGCACCGAACCCCTGCCCCTCACCACCGGCGCCCCCTTCACCTCCCGTACGGTCTACTCGGCGGCCCACGTGGTCGCCGATCCGTACGCCGACACCACCCCCGACTCCCCGGCCGCCGTCGACTGGGACGCCACCCTCGCCTTCCGCCGTCATCTGTGGTCCCACGGGCTCGGCGTCGCGGAGGCCATGGACACCGCCCAGCGCGGGATGGGGCTCGACTGGGCGGGCGCGGCCGAGCTGATCCGCCGCTCATCGGCCGAGGCCAAGGCGGTCGGCGGCCTGATCGCCTGCGGCGTCGGCACCGACCAGCTCTCGGCCACCGAGGTCGGCTACCCGTACGGCCTGGACGAGGTGCGGGCCGCGTACGAGGAGCAGCTGGCACTCGTCGAGGAGTCCGGATCGCGGGCCATCCTCATGGCCTCCCGGGCGCTGGCCGCCATCGCCAAGGGGCCCGAAGACTACCTGGAGGTCTACGGCCACCTGCTCCGCCAGGCCGCCGAACCGGTGATCCTGCACTGGCTCGGCCCCATGTTCGACCCGGCGCTCGAAGGCTACTGGGGCAGCACCGACCTCGACGCCGCCACCAGCACCTTCCTTGAGGTCATCGCCGCCCACCCCGACAAGGTCGACGGCATCAAGGTCTCCCTCCTCGACGCCCAGCGCGAGATCGACCTGCGCCGCAAGCTGCCCGACGGGGTGCGCTGCTACACCGGCGACGACTTCAACTACCCCGAGCTGATCGCGGGCGACGACCAGGGCTTCAGCCATGCCCTGCTCGGCATCTTCGACCCGCTGGGCCCGCTGGCGGCGGAGGCGGTCCGCGCTCTGGACACCGGCGACACGGGCGGCTTCCGTGAACTCCTCGACCCCACCGTCGAGTTGTCCCGCCACCTCTTCCAGACCCCGACCCGCTTCTACAAGACGGGCGTGGTCTTCCTGGCCTGGCTCGCGGGCCACCAGGAGCACTTCACGATGGTCGGCGGCCTCCAGTCGTCCCGCTCGCTCCCGCACTTCGCCCGCGCGTACGAACTCGCCGACGGCCTGGGCCTGTTCCCGGACCCGGCGCTGGCGGAGAACCGCATGAAGAACCTGCTCTCCCTGTACGGAGTGGACCAGTGAGCACGAGCAGTACGAGCCCTCTCGGCGGCCTCTCCCGCTTCTCCATCAACCAGATGACGGTCAAGCAGCTGTCGATGCCCGAACTGGTCGACACCTGCCTGGAGTTGGGCGTCCCGGGCGTCGGCCTGTGGCGTGCGCCGGTCGAGACGTACGGCCTGGAGGAGACGGCCAAGCTGGTCCGCGACGCAGGCCTGGCCGTCACCACCCTCTGCCGCGGCGGCTTCTTCACGGCCATCGACCCGGCCGAGCGAGCCGAGGCCCTCGCCGACAACCGCCGCGCCATCGACGAGGCCGCCACCCTGGGCACCGACACCCTCGTCCTCGTCTCGGGCGGCCTCCCCGCGGGCTCGAAGGACCTGCACGGCGCGCGGGAGCGCATCGCGGACGCGCTGGGGGAGTTGGGCCCGTACGCGGCCGCCAACGGTGTCCGGCTGGCCATCGAGCCGCTCCACCCGATGTACGCCTCCGACCGCTGTGTGGTCTCGACCCTCACCCAGGCTCTCGACCTCGCGGAACGCTTCCCCGCGAACCAGGTCGGCGTCGCGGTCGACACGTACCACATCTGGTGGGACGACCAGGCCCCCGCACAGATCGCCCGCGCGGGGGCTGGCGACCGTATCCACACCTTCCAACTCGCCGACTGGACAACCCCGTTGCCCGAGGGCGTCCTCAACGGACGGGGCCAGATCGGCGACGGCTCGATCGACATGCGCGAGTGGAAGGCGTACGTCGAGGCGGCGGGCTACACCGGACCCATCGAAGTCGAGCTGTTCAACGACGGGTTGTGGGCCAGGGACGGCCGCGAGGTGCTGGCGGAGACGGCGGCACGGTTCGTGGAGCACGTGGCCTGAGAAACGGCCGTAGCGTTCCGTACCGTACCGTTCCGTTCCTTACCTCCCGGACTGCGGACGTCGGTCCACCCGTGCCCCTGTCACAGGCGAACCGACGTCCGCGTCTCGTGCACCTCTTCGTCGTCGGTGAAGACGCCGGACGCCGACGCCCCGCCGAGGAGCGCGGTGACGAGCGCCGCGGCAGCGACGAGGGTCCACCGGGTCCGCCGGGGCGTGGTGCGCGCCGGTGCGGCGACCGCAGACAGGGACGCAGGTGTGACGTCCGCGGGCACAGGCACAGGCGGCGGCCCGCACGCGATGTCGGTGCGGGCGTCCAGCCATACCTCCGCCTCGGTGCCCCGAATCCCGCACGCCGCGACGAACGCGGCGACCAGTTCCTCGCGGGGCAGCCGTTCCCGGCCGAGCATGGTCGCCGCCGTGGAGTACGGCAGGGAGTGGCCCGCCTCCGCCGCCCGGCGTTCCAGCCGGCGGTAGCTGAGGCCCGACCACGCCTTGAGCCGCCGCAGCCCCGCCACGAAGGCGGCCGCGTCGGTGTCCGGCGGGGTGGGCGGTGCGGTGGTCATGACGGTGGTCCCCCCTGGTGAGCTGGACGTACACGGGTTCGCACAAGCTCGAACACCCTGACAGCTTGAGGAACGGCGACGGCGGCGGTCAACCTCGGTGCGGATTCCCGATGTTGGAGGTCATAGGTCATATGGGTCTGCCCCGCTGCCGCCGTACTGCCGCCGCCGTCACCGCACTTGCGGCTCTTCTGACGCTGGGCGCGTGCGCCGAAGAACGCGCCGCCGGGCCCGCCAATGAGCGCGCCAAGGAGCCCGCCGAGGAGCGACCGGCCGCCGGGCCCGCCGCGAAGGCGCGCGACGGGGAGTCGGTCGCCGACTTCCTCCGCCGGACCATCCCCGCCGGTCCCGGCGGAACCGTGATCGCCGCACGCGGCGACGAACTCGCGTACTGCGGAGGCTTCGGGACGGCGGACCGCGCGGCCGGCACCCCCGCGAGCTGCCGCACGGTCTACGACGTCATGTCGATCACGAAGCAGTTCACCGCCGCCGCGATCCTGAAGCTGGAGGTGATGGGGCGGCTGCGGGTGAGCGACCGGATCAGCCGGTTCCTCGGCCCGGTTCCCGACGACAAACAGGACATCACCATCGAGCAGTTGCTCACGCACACCTCGGGCCTGGTCGAGGGGCTCGGCGACGACTACGACCCGGTCTCCCGCGACGAGATGGTGCGCCAGGCCCTGGCGTCGAAGCCGCATTCGGCCCCGGGGAAGGAGTTCCACTACTCCAACACCGGCTACAGCCTGCTCGCCGCGATCGTCGAGAAGGCGTCCGGCGAGGGTTACGAGCCGTTCCTCGCCCGGCGGCTGTTCGGTCCGGCGGGGATGGAGCGGACCGGATACGTACTGCCCCGGTGGCCGCGGCACCTGGTCGCGGTGGAGTACGACAGCAAGGGGCGCAGCAAGGGCAGGCCCCTCGACCATCCCTGGGCCGCCGACGGGCCGTACTGGAATCTGCGCGGCAACGGCGGAATGCTCTCCACCGCCGAGGACATGTTCCGCTGGCACCGGGCCCTCTCGGGCGACGCGGTCCTGCCGGAACGGGCCAGGCAGAAGCTGTTCGCGCCCCGCGTGCGGGTGCCCGACTCCGACGACGGCTGGTACGGATACGGCTGGGCCGTCCGCGAGAGCCCCGAAGGGCGGGACGTCTGGCACGACGGCGGCAACGACTGGTCGCTGGCGGTCCTCACGAGGTCGCTGCGCGACGGCGTCCTCGTGTACTGGGTGAGCAACCACGCCTACCAGGACGGCAAGTGGAACCTTGAGGACCAGGCGGAGAAGCTGACCCTGGGCATCGCGGACCGCGTCCGCCCCGAGGGCGACTGAGGCACAGAAACGGACCTCAAAAAAATCTCAGGAGACCGTGCAACCCTCCCCCCACCCCGTGGGTCGTACTTGGCATCAGGACTTCTGGAGGGGGATCCGGGGGGATCGCGGGGGTTCTGGTTTTGGGGGAGGGGAAACCGAGGGGGCCCGGTCGACGGACCGGGCCCCCTCGAAGCTTGTCCGGGCCTTCGTTCCCGGAGCCTGCCCAAACACTCATACCCCAGGGCCTAGAAGAAGACCCCGCAGTGCAGCAGCACATTCGCGTACGGGCGGGCCTCGCCGGTCCGCACGATCAGGCGGGCGTTCGCCGAGAGGATCTTCAGGTCCTCGTGGGAGACATGGGTCAGCGCGTAGGGGAAGCGGTCGGCCAGCAGCGCGGATGCCTCCGGGTTCGCCTCCCGTACCTCCTTCGCCGCCGTGGCACTCTCCACGACCAACTCGTCCAGCAGGCCCTCCAGGACCTCCTCGAAGGACGGCACCCCGGCACGGAAAGCCAGGTCCACCACCCTCGGCCCGGCCGGGATGGGCATGCCCGCGTCGCAGATCAGCACGCCGTCGCCGTGGCCCAGCTCGGCTATCGCGCCCGCGAGATGACGGTTCAGTATTCCGGCCTTCTTCACAGTGCGGCGACCTCTTCGGCGGTGGGGAAGGACGCCTGCGCGCCCTCGCGGGTGACGGCGACGGCGCCCACGCGGGCCGCGTACGCCGCCGAGTCCGCGAGGGACTCCCCGGCGCCGAGGCGCCAGGCCAGCGCCGCGGTGAAGGAGTCGCCCGCGCCGGTCGTGTCCACGGCGTTCACCTTCACGGACGGCACCCGGGCCGTGCCGGAGGCGTCCGCGACGAGCGCGCCCTCCTCGCCCAGGGTGACGACCACCGAGCGCGGACCGAGCGCGAGCAGCGCCTGGGCCCACTCCTCGGGCGTCTGGCCCGCGTCGGCGCCGAGCACCACCCGCGCCTCGTGCTCGTTCACGATCAGCGGGTCGCAGGCCGCGAGCACCTCCTCGGGCAGCTCTCGGGGCGGGGACGGGTTCAGTACGAAACGGGTGCCGGACGGCAGGCCGCGTACGACCTCCACGACCGTCTCCAGCGGGATCTCCAGCTGGGCCGAGACCACCCGGGAGGCCGCGAGCAGGGCCGAGGCCGCGTGGACGTCGGCCGGGGTGAGGCGGCCGTTCGCGCCGGGCGACACGACGATGCTGTTGTCGCCGGACGGGTCCACCGTGATCAGCGCGACCCCGGTGGGCGCCCCGCCGACGAGGACCCCGGCCGTGTCGACCCCGGCCGCCCGCTGCGAGTCGAGCAGCAGCCGGCCGTGTGCGTCGTCGCCGACCCGGGCCAGCAACCCCGTACGTGCCCCGAGCCGGGCGGCGGCGACCGCCTGGTTGGCGCCCTTGCCGCCCGGGTGGAGCGCCAGGTCGGAACCGAGGACGGTCTCCCCGGCGCCCGGCCGCCGCTCGACACCGATGACGAGGTCGGCGTTGGCCGATCCCACGACCAGCAGGTCGTAGTCGTACATGAACAGTCTCCCTGTGGGGGTGAGTTGAGGGCGGGCGGACGGCGGCAGCCGTGCACCCGCCCCGCGACATCGGTCGGGGTCAGCCGGTGAACTCGTCCACGTTCTTCGCCGTGACCACCTTCACCGGAACCTTCACCGTCTTCTCGACCTCCTTGTCGTCGGCCGCCCGCAGCGCGTTCTCCACCGCGATCCTGCCGAGTTCCTTCGGCTGCTGTGCCACGGAGGCGTACATCGTGCCCTCCTTGACAGCATTCAGACCGTCGGGCGTGCCGTCGAAGCCGATGACCTGGACGGACTTTCCGGCCTTGGAGCCGAGCGCCTTGACCGCGCCGAGCGCCATCTCGTCGTTCTCGGCGAAGACGCCCTGGACGTCCGGGTGGGCCTGGAGCAGGTTCGTCATCACGTCGAGGCCCTTGGTGCGGTCGAAGTCGGCCGGCTGCTTGGCGACGACGTCGATGCCCGGGTAGGCCTTGAGGCCCTCGGCGAAGCCCGCGCCGCGTTCACGGCTCGCGGACGTACCGGCCAGACCCTGGAGGATGACGATCTTGCCCTTGCCGCCCAGCTTCTCGGCGAGCGCCTTGGCGCCCAGCTTGCCGCCCTCGACGTTGTCGGAGGCCACGAGCGCGGCCGTCTCCGCCTTGTTGACGCCACGGTCGACGCCGACGACGGGGATGTCGGACTTGTTCGCGGAGCGCACCGACGGGCCCGCCGCGTCCGAGTCCACCGGGTTGACGATGATCGAGTCGACGCCCTCGCTGGTGAAGTTCTGCAGCTGGTTGGCCTGCTGCGAGGCGTCGTTCTGCGCGTCCGTGACGGTCAGGTCCGCGCCGAGCTT
This sequence comes from Streptomyces sp. NPDC050988, assembly GCF_044456225.1. Classification (NCBI taxonomy): domain Bacteria; kingdom Bacillati; phylum Actinomycetota; class Actinomycetes; order Kitasatosporales; family Streptomycetaceae; genus Streptomyces; species Streptomyces sp. NPDC050988. Next base: position 357,010 of record NZ_JBITFQ010000005.1, read on the forward strand.
CTTGGCCTCCGCCTGCGCACCCTCCTTGATCTGTACGAAGAAGGGGTTGTTCAACGTGGAGAGGGACAGGCCGACCTTCGGGTTCGACGAGGACGAGCCGTTGTTGAAGAGAGACAGCCCGCCCACGATCGCGGCCACGAGGACCACGGCGAGCCCGTACTTGACGGCCTGTGGCCCCTTGAGGCCCGACGAGCCCCCGGCACCGGCCGTGACCGGAGTCGCCCCGGCCTTGCGCCGCACGGTGTCGAGGAGCACCGCCAGCGCGATGACCACACCGATGACGACCTGCTGCCAGAACGCCGACACGGAGAGGAGGTTGAGGCCGTTGCGCAGCACCGCGAGGATCAGCGCGCCGATCAGCGTCCCGGACGCCTTGCCCGTACCGCCCGCGAGGGAGGCGCCGCCGATGACGACCGCGGCGATCGCGTCCAGCTCGTAGCCCTGCGCGGCCTGCGGCTGCGCGGAGGAGAGCCGCGAGGCGAGCACGATGCCCGCGGCGGCGGCGAAGAGACCGGACAGCGCGTAGATGACGAGCTTCTGCTTCTTCACCCGCAGCCCGGAGAGGCGGGCCGCCTCCTCGTTGCCGCCGATCGCGTACATGGAGCGCCCGATGTACGTACGCCCCAGGATCAGGGCCGTGATCAGCCCCATGACGATCATCACGAGGACCGGCACCGGCAGCCAGCCGCCCAGCGTGTCACCGAGGTGCGAGACCGACTCCGGGAAGGCGATCGGGCTGCCCTGCGAGATCACCAGCGACAGACCGCGGCCCACCGACAGCATGGCGAGCGTCGCGATGAACGGCGGCAGCTTCCCGTACGAGATCAGGACGCCGTTGACCAGGCCGCAGGCTATGCCGGTGGCGATCGCGAGGATCACCGCGATCCAGACCGGGACGCCCTCCGAAGTCGCCGTCCAGGCAAGGACGGTGGCGGACAGCGCGGCGACCGAACCGACCGACAGGTCGATGCCCGCCGAGACGATCACGAAGGTCACACCGAAGGCGAGGATGGCCGTCACGGCCGCCTGGACGCCGATGTTCAGCAGGTTGTCCGTCGTCAGGAAGTCGCCGGACAGGGCCGACATCGCGATGACGAGAATGATCAGCGCGGTGAGCGCGCCGTTGTCGAGCAGGAGCCGGCGCAGGCCGCCCGAGGCGCCACTCGCGCCCGGTGTGCTCTTGAGCGTGTCAGTGGCCATCGGGGCCCTCCACAGCGGTAACGGAGTCGGTGATAACGGTCGTAGGGGGAGTCATGGGTGTCGTGGGTGAGCTGACGGCGAGTGCCATCACGGAGTCCTGGGTCGCCTCGTCGGCGGTGAGTTCGCCGGCGATCCGGCCCTGCGCCATCACCAGCACCCGGTCGCTCATGCCGAGCACCTCGGGCAGATCGCTGGAGATCATCAGGACGGCATGGCCGGCGGCGGTGAGTTCGTTGATCAGCTGGTAGATCTCGACCTTGGCGCCGACGTCGATACCGCGCGTCGGCTCGTCGAGGATCAGCACCTTGGTGTCGGCGAGCAGCCACTTGCCGATGACGACCTTCTGCTGGTTGCCGCCGGAGAGCGTGCGCACGTGCTGGCCGAGTCCGGCCATCCGTACGCCGAGCTGCTCGGCGATCCTCGCGGCGGCCGTCCGCTGCCCCTTGAGGTCGACGAGCCCGCCACGGGTCGCCGCCCGCAGCGTGACGAGCCCGAGGTTCTCCTCGACGGAGGCGTCGAGCAGCAGTCCCTGGCCCTTGCGGTCCTCGGGGACGAGCCCGATGCCGGCGGTCATGGCCGCGCTCACGTCGTGGCGCGGCAGCCGCTCGCCGGCCACGGCCACGGACCCCTTGTCGTACGGATCCGCCCCGAAGACGGCCCGTACGACCTCGGTACGTCCCGCCCCGACGAGCCCCGCGATGCCGACGACCTCACCGGCCCGCACTTCGAAACTCACGTCGTGGAACACACCGTCCTTGGTGAGCCCCTCCACGGTGAGCAACGCGGTCCCGGTGTCGGCCCGTTCGCGCGGGTACTGCAGCTCGATGGAGCGGCCCACCATGAGGCGTACGAGCTCGTCCTCGGGCGTGGACGCGGGCACCTGGCCGACGCTCCGGCCGTCCCGGAGGACGGTGACCCGGTCTCCCAGGGCGGCGATCTCCTCCAGGTGGTGCGTGATGAAGACGACGCCGACGCCGTCCTCGCGCAGCTGCCGCACGATCCGGAAGAGTTTCTCGACCTCTCCGGAGGTGAGCACCGCGGTCGGCTCGTCCATGATCAGGACGCGTGCGTCCAGGCTCAGCGCCTTGGCGATCTCGACCATCTGGAGACGCGCGATACCGAGTTCACGCACCCGCGCGCGCGGGGACACGTTCACCCCGACGCGCTCAAGCAGTTCGGCGGCGTCGGCCTCCATCGTCTTCCGGTCGATCATCCCGAAGCGACGCGGCTGGCGGCCCAGGAAGATGTTCTCGGCGACCGTCAGATCGGGGACCAGGTTGAACTCCTGGTAGATCGTCGCGATCCCGAGGCGCTCGGCGTCCTGCGCACCATGGATACGGACCTTCTTGCCGTCGACCACGATCTTCCCGGCGTCGGGCCGGTAGGCACCGGACAGCATCTTGATGAGCGTGCTCTTGCCGGCGCCGTTCTCACCGAGCAGCACGTGCACCTCGCCGCGGCGCAGATCGAAGTCGACGCTGTCGAGCGCGACCACACCGGGGAAGGTCTTGCGTATGCCTTCGATACGCAGCAACTCGTCGGGACTGCTCACGTGTTGCTCCTTTGCGGGGACGAGTGCGGAGAGGGTTGCGGGGACAGGGGCTCGCCGCCCGGTTCGCCGCGGGACTCGCCGCCGGACTCGCCGCACGAGCGGCGGACGACGAGACGGGCGGGGAGGGTGACGGACTGCGGGGGCCGGCCCTCGATGCGGTCGACGAGGGCGCGTACGGCGGCGCGGCCCAGCTCGGGAGTGGGCTGGGCGATCGCCGTGATCGGCGGATCGGTGTGCACGAACCAGGCGATGTCGTCGAACGCCGCGAGCGCGATGTCGTCGGGAACCCGCATCCCGCGCGCGCGGATGGCGTCCAGGGCGCCCAGGGCCATCAGGTTGTCGGCCGCGAAGACGACCTCGGGTGGTTCGGGGAGGTCGAGGAACTCCTCGGTGACCCGGCGACCGCTGGCCGCCTGGAAGTCGCCCTGCCCTATGTAGGCGTCGGGCAGCGGGAGCCCGTACTCCTGGAGGGCCTCCCGGAAGGCGTCGACGCGCTCGCTGCCGGTCGTGGTGGCCGCGGGGCCCGCGATGATGGCGAGCCTGCGGTGGCCGAGGGTGTGGAGGTGGGTGACCAGGTCGTGGATGGCGGTGCGGCCGTCCGCGCGGACGACGGGCACGTCCATGCCCGGGATCCAGCGGTCCACGAAGACCATCGGGGTGCCCGTGCGCGCGGCGTCCAGCATCAGCGGGGAGCCGCCGTCGGTGGGGGAGACGAGGAGGCCGTCGATACGGCGGTCGAGGAGCGTACGGATGTGGTGGTCCTGCAACTCGGGCCGCTCGTCGGCGTTTCCGATGATCACGCTGTAGCCGAGGGCGCGGGCCTCCTCCTCGACGGAGCGGGCCAGTTCGGTGAAGTACGGGTTGAGCACGTCACTGATGACCAGGCCGAGGGTGCGGGTCTGGTCCGTACGCAGGGAGCGGGCGACGGCGTTCGGGCGGTAGCCCAGCGTCTCGACGGCCGCCAGCACCTGGGCGCGTGCCGCTGGGCTTACCGAGGGGTGGTCGTTCAGGACGCGCGAGACCGTGGCGACGGATACGCGTGCCTCGGCGGCGACGTCCTTGATGCTCGCCATCGACGTTCCACCTCCTTGTGGAATCGATTACATGCGCCTACAGGGAGGATTGGAATCGATTACATGGAAGTTAACAAGGGGCTGAGACCGGATCGTGATGGTGGGGGGTGGGGGTTGTGTGTTGTCTGCGGGTGGGGTGTGGCTGGTCGCGCAGTTCCCCGCGCCCCTAAAAGATGCGCCTGCCGCCCGGTGGGGGCGCGCCCCTTCAGGGGCGCGGGGAACGGCGCGCTCAGCCCCCACCGGGCCGGCGGTCGAAGAACGGCCGCAAGCCCCCATCCCCCAGGGGCGCGGGGAACGGCGCAATCTTTTGGCTTTTAGGGGCGCGGGGAACTGCGCGACCAGCCCCCGCCGGGCCGCAGATGTCATGGACGTCATGGATGTCACGGACGCTGCGAATGGGCGCCCCCGCTGTCAGAGGCGGGAGGTAGCGTCGGATCATGTCCAAGCAAGGGGCGGGGAACGGGGAGCGGAACCTGGCGGTTCTGGAAGGCGTGCTGGAGCGGATCACGTACGCCAATGAGGAGAACGGCTACACGGTGGCCCGGGTGGACACGGGCCGAGGCGGGGGCGATCTCCTCACGGTCGTGGGGGCGCTGCTCGGTGCGCAGGTGGGGGAGTCCCTGCGCATGGAGGGGCGTTGGGGCTCCCACTCGCAGTACGGCAAGCAGTTCACGGTGGAGAACTACACGACGGTTCTCCCCGCCACGGTCCAGGGCATTCGCCGTTATCTGGGCTCCGGCCTGGTGAAGGGCATCGGTCCGATCTTCGCCGACCGCATCACGCAGCACTTCGGCCTGGACACCCTCCAGATCATCGAGGAGGAGCCGAAGCGGCTCATCGAGGTGCCGGGGCTCGGTCCCAAGCGGACCAAGAAGATCGCCGAGGCCTGGGAGGAGCAGAAGGCGATCAAGGAGGTCATGCTCTTCCTCCAGACCGTCGAGGTGTCGACGTCGATCGCCGTCCGCATCTACAAGAAGTACGGCGACGCGTCGATCTCGGTGGTCAAGAACCAGCCCTACCGCCTCGCGTCCGACGTCTGGGGCATCGGCTTCCTCACCGCCGACAAGATCGCCCAGTCCGTGGGCATCCCGCACGACAGCCCGGAGCGCGTCAAGGCGGGCCTGCAGTACGCCCTTTCGCAGTCGACGGACCAGGGCCACTGCTTCCTCCCGGAGGAGCAGCTGATCGCGGACGCGGTGAAACTGCTCCAGGTGGACACGGGCCTGGTCATCGAGTGCCTCGCGGAACTGGCGGCGCCGTCCGAGGAGGGCGAGGAGCCGGGTGTCGTACGGGAGCGCGTGCCCGGCCCGGACGGCGGCGAACCGGTCACCGCCATCTACCTGGTCCCCTTCCACCGGGCCGAACTGTCCCTCTCGGCCCAGCTCCTGCGCCTCCTGCGTACGGACGAGGACCGCATGCCGGGCTTCGGGAACGTGGCCTGGGACAAGGCACTGGCCTGGCTCAAGGACCGTACGGGGGTGGAGCTGGCCCCCGAGCAGGAGCAGGCGGTCCGGCTCGCCCTCACCGAGAAGGTCGCGGTGCTCACGGGCGGGCCCGGCTGCGGCAAGTCCTTCACGGTCCGTTCGATCGTGGAGCTGGCCAGGGCGAAGAAGGCAAAGGTCGTACTGGCCGCGCCGACTGGCCGCGCCGCCAAGCGACTTGCCGAACTGACCGGCGCGGACGCCTCCACCGTGCACCGGCTCCTGGAACTGAAGCCGGGCGGCGACGCGGCATACGACAAGGACCGTCCCCTGGACGCGGACCTGGTGGTGGTGGACGAGGCATCGATGCTGGACCTCCTCCTCGCCAACAAGCTGGTGAAGGCGGTGCCTCCGGGTGCGCATCTGCTCTTCGTCGGGGACGTCGACCAGTTGCCGAGCGTGGGGGCGGGCGAGGTGCTGCGCGACCTGCTCGCCGAGCGGGGCCCGGTGCCGGCGGTCCGTCTCACCCGGGTGTTCCGCCAGGCCCAGCAATCAGGGGTGGTGACGAACGCTCACCGGATCAACGCGGGCCGGCATCCGATCACGGACAAGCTCAAGGACTTCTTCCTCTTCGTCGAGGACGACACGGAGGAGGCGGGGCGTCTGACGGTGGATGTGGCCGCACGGCGTATTCCGGCCAAGTTCGGGCTCGACCCCCGGCGTGACGTCCAGGTCCTGGCGCCCATGCACCGCGGCCCGGCAGGTGCCGGCACCCTCAACGGCCTGCTCCAGCAGGCCATCACGCCGGCCCGGCCCGACCTGCCCGAGAAGCGGTTCGGCGGCCGGGTCTTCCGGGTCGGCGACAAGGTCACCCAGATCCGCAACAACTACGACAAGGGCGAGAACGGCGTCTTCAACGGCACGGTGGGGGTGGTGACTTCCCTCAACCTCGACGACCAGCGCCTCACCGTCCTGACGGACGAGGACGAGGAGGTCCCGTACGAGTTCGACGAACTCGACGAGCTGGCCCACGCGTACGCGGTGACGATCCACCGGTCCCAGGGCAGTGAGTACCCCGCCGTCGTCATCCCCGTCACCACGGGGGCCTGGATGATGCTCCAGCGCAACCTTCTCTACACGGCGGTCACCCGAGCCAAGCAGCTCGTGGTCCTGGTCGGCTCCCGCAAGGCCCTCGGCCAGGCCGTCCGCACGGTGTCCGCCGGCCGCCGCTGCACGGCCCTGGCCCACCGCCTCTCCGGAGCCCACCTCCCGGACTGACCCCGGCCCTGACCTCGACCCCGGCGGGGGCTGGTCGCGCAGTTCCCCGCGCCCCTAAAGGCCAAAAGATTGCGCAGTTCCCCGCGCCCCTGATGAACGTGCCTGGGGCCGGTACGTAGACGTGCGGGTGCGTCGTGGCCGGTCGCGCAGTTCCCCGCGCCCCTGAAAAGACGGGGGCGTGAGCCCCTCGCTCCAGTTGCCCCACCGGGCGGCAGCCGCTCTCCTCCGTGAGGGGTCGTGTCGGGGTTTCCGATCGCAGCACGACCTCTGATGGGCAACCAAAAGGTGCTGGATGACACAGCTGCGATCGGATGCCCCGTCGCGGCCCCGACCCGACGACAACGGCAGGCGCGTCTTTTAGGGGCGCGGGGAACTGCGCGACCAGCCACACCCAACCCGCACCCGCAAAAAATGATCGATCAAACGAGTCGGAAACGTCACACGGCACTTTCGGAAGAAGGAGGAACCGGGCAGGATGAACAGGTTGGCGGCACTGAGTGCCGCCAATAGGCCCAATGGTCGACCCCGAGTGCACTCTCCTGCGCCAAATGGGGGATGGTAGAGACAGTCAGGGCACCTCGAAGAAGAGGCACAACGTCGGTGAGGGATGACGTGAGCGACAACTCTGTAGTACTGCGGTACGGCGACGGCGAGTACACCTACCCGGTGATCGACAGCACCGTCGGCGACAAGGGCTTCGACATCGGCAAGCTCCGCGCCCAGACCGGTCTGGTGACCCTGGACAGCGGGTACGGCAACACCGCCGCCTATAAATCCGCCGTCACCTATCTCGACGGCGAGCAGGGCATCCTCCGCTACCGCGGCTACCCGATCGAGCAGCTGGCCGAGCGTTCCACCTTCCTCGAGGTGGCCTCCCTGCTGATCAACGGCGAGCTGCCCACGGTCGACGAGCTCTCCGTCTTCAAGAACGAGATCACGCAGCACACCCTGCTGCACGAGGACGTCAAGCGTTTCTACCAGGGCTTCCCGCGCGACGCCCACCCGATGGCGATGCTGTCGTCGGTGGTCAGCGCCCTGTCGACGTTCTACCAGGACAGCCACAACCCGTTCGACGAGAAGCAGCGTCACCTCTCGACGATCCGCCTTCTCGCCAAGCTTCCGACGATCGCGGCGTACGCGTACAAGAAGTCCATCGGTCACCCCTTCGTCTACCCGCGCAACGACCTCGGGTACGTCGAGAACTTCCTGCGCATGACCTTCTCGGTCCCCGCCCAGGAGTACGACCTGGACCCGGTCGTCGTCTCCGCGCTCGACAAGCTGCTCATCCTGCACGCGGACCACGAGCAGAACTGTTCGACCTCCACCGTCCGTCTGGTGGGCTCGTCGCAGGCGAACATGTTCGCCTCGATCTCCGCTGGCATCAGCGCCCTGTGGGGCCCGCTGCACGGCGGCGCCAACCAGTCGGTCCTGGAGATGCTGGAAGGCATCAAGGCCAACGGCGGCGACGTCGACTCCTTCATCCGCAAGGTGAAGAACAAGGAGGACGGCGTCCGCCTGATGGGCTTCGGCCACCGGGTGTACAAGTCCTTCGACCCGCGCGCCAAGATCATCAAGGCGGCTGCGCACGACGTCCTCTCGGCCCTCGGCAAGTCCGACGAGCTGCTGGACATCGCGCTCAAGCTGGAGGAGCACGCGCTCTCCGACGACTACTTCGTCTCGCGCAACCTCTACCCGAACGTGGACTTCTACACCGGCCTGATCTACCGGGCCATGGGCTTCCCGACCGAGATGTTCACGGTCCTGTTCGCGCTCGGCCGTCTCCCGGGCTGGATCGCCCAGTGGCACGAGATGATCAAGGAGCCGGGTTCGCGGATCGGGCGTCCGCGGCAGATCTACACGGGTGTTGTTGAGCGGGACTTCGTCCCTGTTGAAGAGCGCTAGGCAGTTCGTTCGTCTGCAGGTCCGCGGGGGCTGTTCGCGCAGTTCCCCGCGCCCCTGAAAGAGGAGGGGGCGTCCCTGACCAGGGACGCCCCCTCCTCAGTTGCACAAGTCGTACGGATAACAGAAGGCGCCCCGCTACGGTCCCCCCACGGGCCGTAGATCGGGGCGCCTTCCCATGTCCCGGTGCGGATTCCCCCCACGGGATCCGGCCGGGCGTCTGAAGGCAGCGCCTGAGTCGCTGCGAGCAAAACGAGCAAAACTGGTTGGACTGGTGAGCTGCGGTCTGCCGGGACCCGTACGTACGGGAGGGCCGCTCAAAGCTCCCCGCTGTACGTGCCCCGGCAACGCAATTCCGAGAACGTCCCCCAAGACGTCCCCAGATGTCAGATTCGCCCCCCAAGACGTCTCTGACATCGTCAATCTAGACTCACGAACCCCTTCGATGGTTACGTTCACATCACTGTGATCTGCGTCTCTTGCGTATGTCCTGAAGATGCGCAAGAGATCCGATATCGCTACCGGCACCCAAGCGTAAGGATGATGCGCGAGCCTTGTGAAGAGCTTATGTGAAGGCGTGTGCCGGACTCTAGGGGGACTCTTACCTCTTCGTCATGAAAATGCCCTGAGCCGCAGGCTGTTCGTCACCACGAACACCGAGGAGAAGGCCATGGCCGCGCCGGCGATCATCGGGTTCAGCAGTCCGGCCGCCGCGAGCGGCAGCGCCGCCACGTTGTAGCCGAAGGCCCAGACGAGGTTTCCCCTGATCGTGGAGAGGGTCTTCCGCGACAGCCGGATGGCGTCCGCGGCCACCCGCAGATCCCCCCGTACGAGTGTCAGGTCGCCCGCCTCGATCGCCGCGTCCGTGCCGGTGCCCATGGCAAGGCCCAGGTCGGCGGTGGCGAGCGCGGCGGCGTCGTTGACGCCGTCGCCGACCATCGCCACCGTCCGCCCCTCGCCGCGCAGCCGCTCGATCACGTCGACCTTGTCCCGCGGCAGCACCTCGGCGATCACGTCGGCGGCGTCGATCCCGACCGCGCGGGCCACGGACTCGGCGACGGTCCGGTTGTCCCCGGTCAGCAGCACCGGCCGCAGGCCCAGGGCGCGCAGGGCGCGTACCGCCTCGGCGCTTGTCTCCTTGACCGCGTCGGCGACGGTGACGACACCGCGTGCCACTCCGTCCCAGGCGACGGCCACCGCGGTCCGTCCGTCCTCCTCGGCCCGCGTCTTGAAGGCGACCAACTCCTCCGGCAGCGCGATCCCGGCCTCTTCGAGGAGGCGGGCCCGTCCGACGAGGACCTCGTGGCCCTCGACCGTGCCGCGCACACCGAGCCCGGCCACGTTCTCGAAGCCGTCCACGGCCGCCAGAGGGCCTGTACGGGCCTCGGTGCCCGCGGCGACCGCCCGGGCGACCGGATGCTCCGAGGCGTGCTCCAGGGCCCCCGCGAGCCGCAGTACGCGCTCCTCGTCGGTGCCGTCGGCCGCGTACACCTCCTGGAGGGTCATGCGGCCGGTGGTGACCGTGCCGGTCTTGTCGAGCACGATGGTGTCGACGCGGCGGGTGGACTCCAGGACCTCGGGGCCCTTGATGAGGATGCCGAGCTGCGCGCCGCGGCCGGTGCCGACCATGAGGGCCGTCGGGGTGGCGAGGCCCAGCGCGCACGGGCAGGCGATGATCAGTACGGCGACGGCCGCGGTGAACGCGGCGGCCGTGTCACCGGTGACACCGAGCCAGCCCCCGAACGTGCCGACCGCGATCAGCAGCACGACGGGTACGAAGACGCCGGAGACCCGGTCGGCGAGGCGCTGTACCTGGGCCTTGCCGTTCTGCGCGTCCTCGACCAGCCGTGCCATCCGCGCCAGCTGGGTGTCGGCGCCGACCCGGGTCGCCTCGACGACGAGCCGTCCGCCCGCGTTCACGGTCGCGCCCGTGACGGCCGAACCCACCGTCACGTCCACCGGCACCGACTCACCGGTCAGCATGGACGCGTCGACCGCCGAGGAACCCTCGACGACCGTGCCGTCCGTGGCGACCTTCTCGCCGGGCCGTACGACGAAACGGTCGCCCACGGCCAGAGCGGCCACCGGAACGCGGACCTCACGGCCGTCCCGTACGACGGAGACGTCCTTGGAGCCCAGCTCCATGAGGGCCCGCAGGGCGGCACCCGCGCGGCGCTTGGAGCGGGCCTCCAGATAGCGGCCGAGGAGGATGAGGGCGACGACCCCGGCGGCGACTTCGAGATAGATGGCCGACGAGCCCTCGGTGCGGGAGACGGTGAGCGAGAAGCCCTCGTCCCGCATGCCCTCCATTCCCGCGTCACCGAGGAACAGCGCCCACAGGGACCAGCCGAACGCGGCCAGCGTGCCGACCGAGACGAGCGTGTCCATGGTGGCCGCGCCGTGCCGGGCGTTCGTGAACGCCGCCCGGTGGAAGGGCAGCCCGCCCCATACGACGACGGGCGCGGCGAGAGTGAGCGCCAGCCACTGCCAGTTGTCGAACTGCAGCGCCGGGACCATCGACAGCAGGACGACGGGGAGGGCGAGGAGGACGGAGACGGTGAGGCGCTCGCGGAGGGAGGACAGTTCGGGGTCCCGCTCGACCGCTTCTCCGGCGTCGGCCTCCGGCGTCTCGGTCCTCGGCGGGGGAGGCTCCTCGGCCGTGTACCCCGTCTTCACCACCGTGGCGATCAGGTCGGTGACCAGCACCCCCTGCGCGTACGAGACCTTCGCTTTCTCCGTCGCGTAGTTCACCGTGGCGGTGACCCCGTCCATGCGGTTGAGCTTCTTCTCGACGCGGACCGCGCAGGAGGCGCAGGTCATCCCGCCGATCGTCAGCTCGACCTCGGCGGGCGTGCCTATCGGAGTCGTCGCGGTGGTGCTGGTCATCTCCGTGCTCCGGGTTCCGCCGGGGTCAGGCCTTGCCGACGAGCTCGAAGCCGGCCTCGTCGACGGCGGCGCGCACGGCCTCCTCGTCGAGCGGGGCGGCGGAGACCACGGTCACCTCGCCGGTGGAGGCGACGGCCTTCACCGAGGTGACACCGGCGATCTCGGAGATCTCACCGGACACCGAGCCTTCGCAGTGTCCGCAGCTCATCCCGCTCACCTGGTAGACGGTGGTGAGGGAGCCCGGGGTGTCGGTCTGGGCGGTCATGTCGTTGCTCCTCGTCGAGACGTGTGGGGCGTGCGTGGCCCACGAGGGCCTCACACTAACCACACTGTACCCCTAGGGGGTATTTCGCCAAGAGGGGTCTCGACGGGCCAGTGAGCGCACCCAGGCGACGCCCATCAACGACACGGCGACCATGCCGCCGACCGAGAACAGCGTGAAGAGATGTTTCTGCTGGTCGGTCACGGCCGGCAGGTAACCCGCCCCGAACAGTGCGGAGTTGAGCGGCGCACTTGTCAGCTGCGCCACCAGCCAGAGCGCGATGCCGTGTGTCGAGTCCCACAGGGCGTGCAGGAGCGCGACACCCGCGTACGTGCCGACGACCGGGGCGGTGAACGCGAAGTGCCCGCTCGTGCGGCGGTGCGCGAGCAGGACCGCGCCCGTGATCGCCGTCCACAGGCCGTGCCCGAAGGGGGCGAGCGCGCCCCACAGGATCTCGGTGGCCGCCTTCACCGCCTCCTCGATGAGCCCGACCCCGATCCCTCGACTCGAAAAGGGTGACTCGGAAGATTTGTCCGCCGCTTTATGGCAAGTGGTTGTCATGTGCCTTTCTGGCATATGCAGGCCGGGCCCCGATAGGGGCGCGGGGAACTGCGCGCCCAGCCCTCACGGACCCGCAGGCAGAATCGGTGCTCCCCGCGGGGCGTCTAGCGTTCGCTCGGGAACAGTGGTCCACGGGCCAACGGCGGAGGGGTAAAACACATGCGCGCAGTGGTGTTCGAGCAATACGGCAAGCCGGCCGAACTGCGAACCGTCCCGGACCCGGCACCCGCGCCCCACGGCGTCGTGGTCCGGGTGGAAGCCACCGGCCTCTGTCGAAGCGACTGGCACGGCTGGCAGGGCCACGACCCGGACATCACCCTGCCGCACGTGCCGGGCCACGAACTCGCCGGAACGGTAGAGGCGGTGGGCGGCCTGGTGACCGGCTGGCGCCCCGGCGACCGGGTCACCGTGCCCTTCGTCTGCGCCTGCGGCAGTTGCGCCTCCTGCGCGGCGGGCGACCAGCAGGTGTGCGAGCGACAGACCCAGCCGGGGTTCACGCACTGGGGGTCGTTCGCCGAGTACGTCGCCCTGGACCACGCCGACGTGAACCTCGTCGCCGTCGCGGACGAGCTGTCCTTCGGGACGGCGGCCTCGCTGGGCTGCCGGTTCGCCACGGCGTTCCGCGCGGTCGTCGCGCAGGGGCGGGTGGCGCCGGGGGAGTGGGTGGCCGTGTACGGCTGTGGCGGGGTCGGGCTGTCCGCCGTGATGATCGCGGCGGCCGCCGGCGCGCGGGTCGTCGCGGTGGACCTCTCGCCCCGGGCGCTGGAGCTGGCGCGGGAGTTCGGGGCTGCGGAGTGCGTGGAGGCGTCCCGGGACGCCCGGCCCGAGGAGACGGCGGAGGCCGTCCGTGAACTGACCGGCGGCGGCGCCCACCTGTCCCTCGACGCCCTCGGCTCGCCGGCCACCTGTGCGGCGTCGGTCGGCGGTCTGCGCCGCCGGGGCCGGCACGTCCAGGTCGGCCTGCTGCCCCAGGACCCGACCCTGCCGATGTCCCGCGTGATCGGCCTGGAACTCGAACTCCTCGGCAGTCACGGCATGCCCGCCCACGCCTACCCGCCGATGCTGGAGTCCGTACGGGCCGGAGTGCTGCGCCCCGACCTCCTGGTGACGTCCACGATCCCCCTGGACGCGGCCCCGGCGGCGCTGGCGGCGATGGGGACGGCCCCGGGGGCGGGAGTGACGATCATCGAGCCGTGGGCGTGAGCCGCTCGTTCCCCGGGCCGGCACGAGAGGGCCCCCGCACGTCTGCCGTGCGGGGGCGCAGTTGTCGTGCGTTGTGGTGCGTTGTCGTGTGTTGTCGTGCCGGGAGGCGATCAGCCGTCTCTGCGGCCTCTGTTGCCGGGCCGCGAGGCGACCCAGGCGCGGACCGTGTCGGCGTACCAGTAGGGCTTGCCGCTCTCCACGTGGTCGGGCGGGGGCAGCAGCCCGTGCTTGCGGTAGGACCGCACCGTGTCCGGCTGCACCTTGATGTGCGCCGCGATCTCCTTGTACGACCAGAGCCTTCGGTCGGTCATGAGTTGCACCTCCCTGCGCGTGCCGCAGCGGCGGCCGAGGGGCGGCCGTCGGGGGAGCCGGGCACTGCGCTGGCGATCACAAAGCCTGTGCCCGCTCAACGACACAGCGTGACCGCCCGATAGCGCCTGTCGCGCGGGTGTGACGCAAGACCCGCGTACACGCGACATGTGTGACAAGGGGGAGCCTTTTGTGACACGGCTGACGCATTGCGCCCCTTCAGGGGCGCCCCTGAAGGGGCGCGGGGCTGTGACATATGCGGCTCCGCCGCGTGGGCGCGACAAGCCCCCACCGGCCCGCACCCGAGAACGCGCCCCGGCGGAGCCGTCACGCCCCGCAGGACCTCAAAAACGCCCGAGTGCGCTGAGCAATGGGCAACGGCCTGTCCGGCTCGCACGGATACATGTCCTGCTCGACAATGGCGAACAACTCCACGTCCAGCTTCTGCGCAGCGGCAAGCACCGGCTCCAGCGCAGGCACCCCGGACGGCGGTTCGCACATCACGCCACGCGCCACCGCCGGCCCGAACGGAACCTCGTTCGCCCGCACGTCGGCCAGGATCTCGGGATCCACCTGCTTGAGGTGGAGGTACCCGATCCGCTCCCCGTACGTCTCGATGAGCTTGACGCTGTCGCCGCCGCAGTAGGCGTAGTGCCCGGTGTCCAGGCACAGCGACACCAGCGACGAGTCCGTGCCGTCGAGGAAGCGCGTCACGTTCTGCTCGCTGTCGATGTGCGTGTCCGCGTGCGGATGGACGACGATTTTCAGCCCGTACCGCTCGCGCACCTCGTGCCCCAGCCGCTCGGTCTGCGTGGTGAGGTGGCGCCACTGCTCGGCGGTGAGCGTGTCGGGCTCCAGGACCTCGCCGGTCTTGTCGTCGCGCCAGAAGGACGGGATGACGACCAGGTGTTCGGCGCCCATCGCCTGGGTGAGTGCGGCGATGTCCGAGACATGGGCCCAGGTGGCGTCCCACACGTCCGGGCCGCGGTGCAGCCCGGTGAAGACCGTTCCGGCCGACACCCGCAGGTTGCGGCGGGCGGTCTCGTCCGCGAGGACGGCCGGCTCGCTCGGCAGATAGCCGTACGGGCCCAGCTCGATCCACTCGTATCCGGACTCGGCGACCTCGTCGAGGAACCGCTGCCAGGGCACCTGTTGGGGGTCCTCCGGGAACCACACGCCCCAGGAGTCGGGGGCCGAGCCGATCCGGATGCGCGACAGTGAGGACCGAGGCGATGACTGAGGTGACAACGACGTCATGAGCGCCAGCTTCAGGTCCGTCGGGGAGAGGTGTCAAGGCCTGGTCCGAATGTCCGGACAACCAATTGACAGGGCTCTGTGAGCGCCGCTAGACCTTGGGTCAACCGATACGAAGGGAACTCGATGGCCGAGTCCGCGGAGTCCAGTGCGTACGACCTCATCACCATGGGGCGGATCGGCGTGGACCTCTACCCGCTGCAGACCGGGGTGCCGCTCCCGCAGGTGACCTCCTTCGGGAAGTTCCTCGGCGGTTCGGCGGCCAACGTGGCGGTCGCGGCGGCGCGGCTCGGGCGGCGTACGGCGGTGGTGACACGGACCGGTGACGACCCCTTCGGGGCGTATCTGCACGAGGCCCTGCGGGACTTCGGGGTCGACGACCGCTGGGTGACGCCCGTGCCCGGGCTGCCGACGCCGGTCACCTTCTGCGAGGTGTTCCCGCCGGACGACTTCCCGCTGTACTTCTACCGGCTCCCCAAGGCGCCCGACCTGGAGATCGACGCCCACGAACTGGATCTGGACGCCATCCGCGACACCCGGATCTTCTGGGTCACGGGTACGGGGCTGAGCGAGGAGCCCAGCCGCACGGCGACGCTCGCCGCCCTCGCCCACCGCGCCAAGTCCGGGACGACGGTCTTCGATCTGGACTGGCGGCCGATGTTCTGGTCCGACCCGGAGGCCGCCCGGCCCTTCTACGCCGAGGCCCTGCGCCACACCACGGTCGCCGTCGGCAACCTCGACGAGGTGGAGGTCGCCACAGGTGTGCGCGAGCCCCACGCGGCCGCCCGTGCCCTCCTGGACGCCGGGGTGGAGCTGGCCGTGGTCAAGCAGGGCCCCAAGGGCGTCCTGGCCGTGAACCGGAAGGGCGAGTCGGCTGAGGTGCCGCCCCTCCCGGTGACGGTCCTCAACGGCCTCGGCGCGGGCGACGCGTTCGGTGGCTCCCTCTGTCACGGCCTCCTGGCGGGCTGGGACCTGGAGCGCATCATGCGGCACGCCAACGCGGCCGGCGCCATCGTCGCGTCCCGCCTGGAGTGCTCCTCCGCCATGCCGACCCCGGCGGAAGTCGAGCAGGCACTGAAGGCGGGGGCGGTGCTGTGACGGCGGGATACGCGGGGGCCGACCGGCGCGAAGGGGATGCCGCAGGGGCGTACGCCTCCGCGGCAGGCGCCCCGACGCGCATCGACATCTCGGAACTCGTCCGGATCCGGGCCCAGCGCCCCGAGGCGGTCGAGGAAGCCGCGGCTCGGCGGCCCCGGCGGCCCCTCCTCGGCGAGTCCGGGCGGCTGATGATCGTCGCCGCCGACCACCCCGCCCGGGGAGCCCTCTCCGTGGGCGACCGCAAGTTCGCCATGGCCAACCGGATCGACCTGCTCGAACGGCTCTGCCTCGCCCTCTCCCGCCCGGGCGTCGACGGCGTGCTCGCGACCGCCGACATCCTCGACGACCTGCTGCTGCTCGGCGCGCTGGATCACAAGGTCGTCATGGGCTCGATGAACCGAGGTGGACTCGCGGGCGCGGCCTGGGAGTTGGACGACCGGTTCACCGGACACCGGCCCCGGGACATCGAGCGGCTCCGCTTCGACGCGGGCAAGCTGCTGCTGCGGATCGACTACGACGACCCGGGCTCGCTCACCACCCTGGAGTCGACGGCCCGTGCCGTGGACGACATGGCCGAGCGCCGGCTCCCCGTGTTCGTCGAGCCGTTCCTCAGCCGCCGCGACCCCGCCACCGGCACCCTCCGTAACGACCTGGGCGCGGATGCCGTCACCCGGTCCATCGCCATCGCGAGCGGCCTGGGCGGCAGTTCGGCGTACACCTGGCTGAAGGTCCCCGTCACGGAGAACCCGGACGACATGGCCCGCGTCATGGAGACCTCCACGCTCCCGGCCGTCCTGCTCGGCGGGGAGGTCGGCGCCGACCAGGAGGGCGCGTACGAGAAATGGCGCGGAGCTCTTCAACTGCCCACCGTCCAGGGGCTGGTGGTGGGCCGCTCGCTGCTCTACCCGGCCGACGGCGATGTCGGGGCCGCGGTCGACACCGCCGTCGGACTGCTGTGAGGGGAAGCCGACATGACCGACGAGCCACGCGTCCCCGGCGGCGGTTGTACTGTGCGCACAGAGGGGAATAAAGAGGACAAAGTGTTTGAACTCCCGGGCCGGGAGGGCGTGTTCGCCGGAGTCACGGACTTCGCGCATGCTCCCCGTGAAGCCCGGGTACTGATCGCCTCCGGCGCGGGAAGCCGCTTCGCCCTGGCAGGAGCGAAGTGCGAGCGACGACTCCCCGCCCGCTACGGCCCCGCGCCGGAGGTCCCCGTCATCGGGTGTGCATGGCCGCACATTGGCGGACGGGCCATAGAGACGTAAGGCCCGTTCAGACGTATGACGTGGCGGATCTGCTTCCACCCGGGACACGAAGAAAGCGCAGAGGGCTACCGATGACAGAGCCGACGTCAACGACGACAAGGCTGACGGTCGCGCAGGCACTGGTGCGGTTCCTCGCCGCCCAGTACACGGAACGCGACGGCGTGCGACGCCGCCTGGTCGACGCCACCTGGGGCATCTTCGGGCACGGCAACGTCGCCGGGCTCGGACAGGCGCTCCTGGAGTACGGCACTGTGTCCTCCGGGGGGACACCCCCCGAACCCCCCGTCATGCCCTACCACCAGGGCCGCAACGAACAGTCCATGGTCCACGCGGCCGTCGGCTACGCGCGTCAGTCCAACCGCCTCTCCGTCCAGGCGGTCACGACCTCCATCGGGCCCGGCGCCACCAACCTCGTCACCGGTGCCGCCCTCGCCACGGTCAACCACCTGCCGGTGCTCCTGCTGCCCGGTGACGTCTTCGCGACCCGCCCCGCCGACCCGGTCCTCCAGCAGCTCGAAGTCCCGTACGCGGGCGATGTGTCGGTCAACGACTGTCTGCGCCCCGTGTCGAAGTACTTCGACCGGATCACCCGCCCCGAGGCCCTGATCCCGGCCGCTCTCCAGGCGATGCGGGTGCTCACCGACCCGGTCGAGACGGGCGCCGTCACGCTCGCGCTGCCGCAGGACGTGCAGGCGGAGGCCTTCGACTGGCCCGAGGAGTTCTTCGCCGAGCGGGTCTGGACGGTCCGCCGTCCGGTCGCCGACCCGGAGCAACTGGCCGCCGCCGTCAGGGCGATTCGGGAAGCGCGGCGCCCCCTCGTCGTCGCGGGCGGCGGGGTCCACCACAGCGAGGCCGAGGACGCGCTCAAGGAGTTCGCCGACCTCACCCGTATCCCGGTCGCCTCCACGCAGGCCGGCAAGGGCTCGCTGGCCTGGGACCACCCGGCGGACGTCGGCGGCGTCGGGCACACCGGCACCGCGACCGCCTGCGAACTCGCCCGCACCGCGGACCTGGTGATCGGCGTCGGCACCCGCTACACCGACTTCACCACCGCATCCGGCACCCTCTTCGCCGCCCAGGGCGTCCGCTTCCTGAACCTCAACATCGCGTCCTTCGACGGCCACAAGCTCTCCGGACAGCCGCTGATCGCGGACGCCCGCACGGCCCTGGAGTCCCTCACCGAGGCGCTCGCGCTGCACGGCCACCGCGCCGAACCCGCGTACGTCACCGAGTACACGGACGACAAGGAGCGCTGGGAGTACCGCGTCGACGCCGCCTACGAGGCCGAGGACCCGGACATCCGGCCCACCCAGCCGCAGGTCCTCGGCCTGCTCGACGAGATCGTCACCGGCGACGACATCCTCATCAACGCGGCCGGCTCCCTCCCCGGCGACCTGCACAAACTCTGGCGCGCCCGCTCCCGCGACCAGTACCACGTCGAGTACGGCTACTCCTGCATGGGCTACGAGATCCCGGCGGCCATCGGCGTACGGCTCGCGGCGCCCGACCGGCCCGTCTGGGCGCTGGTCGGCGACGGCACGTATCTGATGATGCCGACGGAGATCGTCACCGCCGTCCAGGAGGGCATCGGGATCAAGGTCGTGATCCTGCAGAACCACGGGTACGCGTCCATCGGCGGCCTCTCCGAGTCGGTCGGCGGCGAGCGGTTCGCGACCGCCTACCGCCACCGGTCCGAGGACGGCACGTACACGGGGCGTCCGCTGCCCGTCGACCTGGCGGCCAACGCGGCCAGCCTGGGCATGCGGGTCCTGCGCGCGAAGACCGTGCGCGACCTGCGGGCCGCCCTCGCCGAGGCCCGGGCCGACGACACTCCCACTTGTGTCTACGTGGAGACCCAAACGGCAGACACAGTGTCGGGCGCGCCTCCGGCCCAGGCCTGGTGGGATGTTCCTGTGGCCGAGACCGCGACCCGATCGTCGGCGGTCAAGGCCCGTGAGCTGTACGAACGGCACGTCTCCACCCGGCGCCGCCATCTGTGAAGGAGCACTCGGTCATGACGAAGATCGTCAACCACTGGATCGGCGGCAAGTCCGTCGAGGGCGCGTCGGGTACGTACGGGCCGGTGACCGACCCGGCGACCGGCGCCGTGACCACGAAGGTCGCCTTCGCGACCGTCGACGAGGTCGACGCGGCGATCGCCGCCGCGAAGGACGCCTACGCGACCTGGGGCACCGCGTCGCTCGCCAAGCGGTCCACGATCCTCTTCAAGTTCCGCGCGCTGCTGGACGCCCACCGTGACGAGATCGCCGAGCTGATCACCGCCGAGCACGGCAAGGTGCACTCGGACGCGCTCGGTGAGGTCGCGCGCGGCCTGGAGATCGTCGACCTGGCGTGCGGGATCACCGTCCAGCTCAAGGGCGAGCTGTCGACCGAGGTGGCCTCCCGGGTCGACGTCGCCTCGATCCGCCAGCCGCTCGGTGTCGTGGCCGGCATCACGCCGTTCAACTTCCCCGCCATGGTGCCGATGTGGATGTTCCCGCTGGCCATCGCGTGCGGCAACACCTTCGTGCTGAAGCCCAGCGAGAAGGACCCGTCGGCGTCCGTCCGCCTCGCGGAGCTGTTCGCGGAGGCCGGACTGCCGGACGGCGTGCTGAACGTCGTCCACGGCGACAAGGTGGCCGTCGACCGCCTCCTGGAGCACCCGGACGTCAAGGCGGTCTCCTTCGTCGGCTCGACCCCGATCGCCCGCTACATCCACACCACCGCCTCCGCCAACGGCAAGCGCGTACAGGCCCTCGGCGGGGCCAAGAACCACATGCTGGTCCTCCCGGACGCCGACCTGGACGCGGCCGCCGACGCCGCGGTGAGCGCGGCCTACGGCTCGGCGGGCGAGCGCTGCATGGCCATCTCGGCCGTCGTCGCCGTCGGCGCGGTCGGCGACGAGCTGGTGGAGAAGATCCGCGAGCGCGCCGAGAAGATCAAGATCGGCCCCGGCAACGACCCGGCCTCGGAGATGGGCCCGCTGATCACCGCGGCCCACCGCGACAAGGTCGCCTCGTACGTGACGGGCGCCGCCGCCCAGGGCTCCGAGGTCGTCCTCGACGGCACGGGCTACACGGTCGAGGGCCACGAGGACGGCCACTGGATCGGGCTCTCGCTGCTCGACAAGGTCCCGACGGACTCGGACGCCTACCGGGACGAGATCTTCGGCCCGGTGCTGTGCGTGCTGCGCGTCGACACGTACGAGGAGGGTGTGGCCCTGATCAACGGATCCCCCTTCGGCAACGGCACCGCGATCTTCACCCGGGACGGCGGCGCCGCCCGCCGCTTCCAGCTGGAGATCGAGGCGGGCATGGTCGGCGTGAACGTGCCGATCCCGGTGCCGGTGGGCTACCACTCCTTCGGTGGCTGGAAGGACTCCCTCTTCGGGGACCACCACATCTACGGCAACGACGGCACGCACTTCTACACCCGCGGCAAGGTCGTCACGACCCGCTGGCCGGACCCGTCGGAAGCCCCGACGGGCGTCGACCTCGGCTTCCCACGCAACCACTGACCCGCGACCTCTGAACGCCCCGCCAGGGGCGCGTTCAGGGGCGCGGGGAACTGCGCGACAAGCCCCCACGCAGCCGCAGCCGACCATGAACAGAACCTCCCGAACCCTCCCCCGCGTACAGCGGACGCGGTACCCCGCCGGGGTCCCGTACTCCCGTGGGAGGGGTGCGGGTTCAGCCTGGAAGCTGTCTGGGGCCGACAGGTACGGCCCGTACTGTTGACGCATGGATCTTCGACTGCCCGCACTGCGGCGGCCTCGACGGTGGATCGCCGCCGGGGCCGCTGTCGTGGTGCTCGCCGGCGCCGGCACGTGGAGCGCCGTCGCCTCCGACGGGGCACCCGCGGTACACCGCACCGACCAGCTCATCAGTACGGGCGACGGGGTGAGAATCGACACGTCGTACTTCACCGGCGACGCCTCCGGCCGCCGGCCCGCCGTCCTCCTCGCGCACGGCTTCGGCGGCAGCAAGAAGGACGTACGCGCCCAGGCGGAGGACCTCGCCCGCGACGGGTACGCGGTCCTGACGTGGTCGGCCCGCGGCTTCGGCAGGTCCACGGGGAAGATCGGGCTGAACGACCCCGAGGGCGAGGTCGCCGACGCCTCCAAGCTGATCGACTGGCTGGCCGAGCGCCCCGAGGTCCAGCTCGACAGGACCGGCGACCCGCGGGTGGGCATGGCGGGCGCGTCCTACGGTGGCGCGGTCTCCCTGCTCACGGCCGGGACCGACGACCGCGTGGACGCCATCGCCCCGGCGATCACGTACTGGAACCTCGCCGACGCGCTGTTCCCCAACGGCGTCTTCAAGAAGCTGTGGGCCGGCATCTTCATCAACACCGGCGGCGGCTGCGACAAGTTCGAGAAGCAGCTGTGCGAGATGTACGACCGGGTCGCGGAGTCCGGCACACCGGACGCGGCGGCGACGAAGCTCCTGGAGGAGCGCAGTCCCGCCGCCGTCGGCGACCGCATCAAGGTCCCCACGCTCCTCATGCAGGGCCAGACCGACTCGCTCTTCCCGCTCGGCCAGGCCGACACCGCGGCGAAGGCGATCAAGGCCAACGGCGCCCCCGTGGACGTCGACTGGATCTCGGGCGGGCACGACGGCGGCGACATGGAGGTGGACCGGGTCCAGGGGCGTGTGCAGTCCTGGTTCGACCGCTATCTGAAGGACGAGAAGGGCGTCGACACCGGCCCCGCCTTCCGGGTCACCCGGACCCTCGGCCTGGGCTCCGGCGACGGAGAGCCTCGGCTGGGCAGCGCGACCGAGGACACCTACCCCGGCCTGACGAGCGGGGGGCGCTCGATCGCCCTGACCGGTCGCGAGCAGCGCTTCGACAACCCGGCCGGCTCCAGTCCGCCCGCCATCTCGGCCCTGCCCGGCCTCGGCGGCGGTGGCCTGTCCCAGCTGTCCTCCCTCGGGGTCGGGGTGTCCCTCGACTTCCCCGGCCAGTTCGCCTCGTTCGAGTCGGCGCCTCTGAAGGAGGATCTGCAGATCACCGGCTCGCCGACGGTCACGGTCCACGTGAAGTCGACGAGCGAGGACGCGGTCCTCTTCGCGAAGCTGTACGACGTCGGACCGGGCGACGCCCAGCCGGTGCTGCCCTCGCAACTGGTCGAGCCCATCCGGGTGGAGGGCGCCAAGGCCGGCAAGGACGTACGGATCACCCTGCCGGCGATCGACCACGAGGTGGACGACGGCCACCGGCTGCGTCTGGTCCTCGCCTCGACGGACCTCGGCTACGCCTCACCGACGGCCCCGGCGACGTACACCGTCTCCCAGGTCTCCCAGAAGGGCGGCCTGACCGTGCCCGCGCCGCTCGGCGGGGACACCGCCGCGGCCGCGCTGCCCGCGTGGGTGTGGTGGCTCCCGATCGCCGGTGCCGGGCTCGCGCTGGCCCTGCTGCTCACCGGCCGGCGCCGCACGACGACGCCCGCCCCGGACCCGGCAGGGGCCGAAGTCCCGCTCCAGATCACGGACCTGAGCAAGCGATACGCCAAGTCGGCGGACCGCTACGCCGTGCGCGACCTCACCTTCCGCGTGGAGAAGGGCCAGGTCCTGGGCCTGCTGGGACCGAACGGCGCGGGCAAGACCACGACCCTGCGCATGCTGATGGGTCTGATCGCACCGGACGCCGGAGAGATCCGCGTCTTCGGCCATGTGATCCGGCCGGGCTCGCCCGTGCTGTCGCGCGTCGGGTCCTTCGTCGAGGGAGCGGGCTTCCTGCCGCACCTCTCCGGCCGCGAGAACCTCGAACTGTACTGGCGGGCGACGGGCCGCCCGCCCGAGGACGCCCATCTCGACGAGGCGCTGAAGATCGCGGGCCTCGGCGACGCACTGTCCCGAGCGGTACGGACCTACTCGCAAGGCATGCGCCAGCGCCTCGCCATCGCGCAGGCCATGCTCGGCCTGCCGGACCTGCTCATCCTCGACGAACCGACCAACGGCCTCGACCCGCCGCAGATCCGCGAGATGCGCGAGGTCATGATCCGCTACGCGGCGGCCGGCCGAACGGTGATCGTCTCCAGCCACCTCCTCGCCGAGGTCGAGCAGTCCTGCACCCACCTGGTGGTCATGGACCACGGGAAGCTGGTCCAGGCCGGCCCGGTGAAGGAGATCATCGGCTCCGGGGACACGCTGCTGGTGGGCACGGCCACGCCGACGGACGAGCCCGTCGTCGAGAAGGTCGCCGCGCTGCCGGGTGTCGTCTCGGCCGTCCGCACCGACGACGGACTCCTGGTCCGGCTCGACGCGGACGGAAGCGCACAGCGCCTGGTCGCCGAGCTCGTACGGATGGACGTACCCGTGGAGTCCGTGGGTCCGCACCGCCGTCTCGAAGACGCCTTCCTCACCCTGATCGGAGAGTCCGCATGAGCACGCTGGCCGACCGCGCGGAGGAGCGCGAGGAGCGCGCCGAGGAGCGTGCCGGGGCCGACCGCGCCCAGCCCGTCGAGGTCGCCGACGGCTACCGCGCGGGCCGCACGCTGCCCCTGAGGGTCGAACTGGTCCGGCAGCTGAAGCGGCGCCGCACGATGGTCATGGGCGGGCTGCTGTTCGCCCTGCCCTTCATCCTGCTGATCGCCTTCCAGGTCGGCGACCCGGGCGGCGGCGGCAACGGCTCCCAGCGGATCAACCTGATGGACACCGCGACCACATCCGGGGCGAACTTCGCCGCCGTGAACCTCTTCGCCTCCGCGGGCTTCCTGCTCGTCATCCCGGTGGCGCTGTTCTTCGGGGACACGGTCGCCTCGGAGGCGAGCTGGTCGTCGCTGCGCTATCTGCTCGCGGCGCCCGTGCCCCGGGCCCGGCTGCTGTGGTCCAAGCTGGCCGTCGCCTTCGGCCTCAGCCTGGCCGCGCTGGTGCTGCTGCCGCTCGTCGCGCTCGCCGTCGGCACGGCGGCCTACGGCTGGGGGCCACTGCAGCTCCCCGTCGGCGGCACACTGCCCGTCGGGACCGCCGCCCAGCGCCTGCTGATCATCGTGGCGTACATCCTCGTGTCCCAACTCATCACCGCGGCACTGGCGTTCTGGCTGTCGACGAAGACGGACGCCCCGCTGGGAGCGGTCGGCGGAGCGGTCGGGCTGACCATCATCGGCAACGTCCTCGACGAGGTGACGGCGCTCGGCGACTGGCGCCACTTCGTGCCCGCGCACTGGCAGTACGCCTGGCTCGACGCCGTCCAGCCGCAGCTCGACTGGAGCGACATGATCCAGGGCACGTCGCTGTCGCTGACCTATGCGATGGTGCTGTTCGCTCTGGCCTTCCGCGGGTTCGCCCGCAAGGACGTGGTGTCGTAGACGGCTGGTGACCTCGTCATAGGGCCCTTCGGACACCCTCAGGTCTCCGGAGGGTCTCCCACCGGTCTCAACTGCCGTCCACCGTGGCCGCATTGAGATTCATCCGCAACGCCTTGGCCCGCTCCTTCCGGCCGCCTCCGACGTCACAGTCACAGACGTCGACTCAAAGAGGTCACCCGAGGGGGCACGCATGAGGCGCAGCGGACGGCACCAGGTACGGCGGGAAGAGTTGGGGGCGCGGGGAGCGCGGGGTATCCAACCCGGAGAGGGGCGGTGGGTCCGGCCGGGACGGCGGCGGCGTGTGCGTGCCGCGCTTGTCGCCGGGAGCGTGGCCGTCGGACTCCTGCTCACGGCCTGCAGCGGCGGTGGCGGCGACGGGGGTTCGTACGACCGGGGTGGCAGCAAGGCCAGGGACGACAACGGCTTCCCGGCCCCCGGTCCCGTCCGGCCGACCGGTCCCTCGGGCACCGACGACGGCACCGCCGAGGGCGATCAGAAGGGCGAAGTCCGCGAGAGCGCGCCGCCGGTCGACTACCTCTCCACCTTCGCACTGGACGTCGACACCGCCTCGTACGGGTACGCGCGCCGCACCCTTGAGGAAGGCCGCAGGCCCGATCCGTCGACCGTTCGCCCCGAGGAGTTCATCAACAGCTTCGGTCAGGAGCAGGACTACGAGCGCCCGGACGGCGACGGGTTCACGGTCACGGTGGACGGGGCCCGTACGGCCGCCCCGGACCCTTCGCGCGGCGAGGAGCACGCCAACTCCGACACCTTCGGTCAGGAGAACCGGGACTGGCGCTTCCTCAGGGTCGGACTCGCCACCCGGGAGGCCGAGGGCGCGCGTGAACGCCCGCCCGCCGCCCTCACGTTCGTCATCGACGTCTCCGGTTCCATGGCCGAGCCGGGCCGCCTCGACCTGGTCAGGCAGTCCCTGGGCGTGATGACGGAACAGCTGCGCGACGACGACTCGGTCGCGCTCGTCTCCTTCAGCGACGAGGCCAGGACCGTGCTGCCGATGACCCGCCTGGGCGACAACCGCGGCCGCGTCCACGACGCGATCGACACGCTTGAGCCCACGGATTCGACCAACCTCGGCGCGGGCGTCACCACCGGGTACCGCACCGCCGTTGACGGCCTGCGCGAGGGTGCCACCAACCGGGTCGTGCTGCTCTCCGACGCCCTCGCCAACACCGGCGAGACCGACGCCGACGCCATCCTCGACCGCATCGCCGACGCCCGCCGCGAGCACGGCATCACGCTCTTCGGCGTCGGTGTGGGCAGCGACTACGGCGACGCCCTGATGGAACGCCTCGCCGACAAGGGCGACGGCCACACCACGTACGTGTCCAACGCCGAGGACGCCCGTACGGTCTTCTGCGACCAGCTCCCGCGGAACATCGACCTCACCGCCCGTGACGCCAAGGCGCAGGTCTCCTTCGACCCGGAGACGGTCGAGCAGTTCCGGCTGATCGGTTACGACAACCGGCAGGTCGCCGACGAGGACTTCCGCGACGACCGTGTGGACGGCGGGGAGATCGGTCCCGGGCATACGGTCACGGCTCTGTACGCCGTGCGAGTCCGGCCGGGGGCGTCGGGGCATGTGGCCACGGCCACGGTGCGGTGGCTGGACCCGAACTCCCGTACTCCGCACGAGGAGACGGGGCAGATCGAGACCTCCTCTCTCGACCGGGACCTGTGGTCCGCCGAGACGGCGCGCAGCGGTTTCCAAGTCACGGCGATCGCGGCGTACTTCGCGGACGCGTTGCGTTCCGACGGGGTCGGAGGGGTCGGCGGGGCCGCTGCCCCGGTCCCGCCCTCGCTGCGCGAACTGGCGGACCGGGCCGACGATTTGGCCTCCGCCACGGAGAGCCGCCCGATCCGCCAACTCGCCGAATCGATCGACCGGGCCACGGATCTGGGGTAGTTGAGCGGGTGCGGGTTGTGTGTGGCTGGTCGCGCAGTTCCCCGCGCCCCTAAAAGACGCGCCAGCCGTCTGTTGCCGGGTCGGGGCCGCGACGGGGCATCCGATCGCAGCTGTGTCATCCAGCACCTTTTGGTTGCCCATCAGAGGTCGTGCTGCGATCGGAAACCCCGACACGACCCCTTCGGCCGGAGGGCGACTGCCGGAGGGTGGGGGCGGGCCCCTTCAGGGGCGCGGGGAACTGCGCGCTCAGCCCCCACCGGGCCGGCAGCCGACGAACGGCCGCAAGCCCCCATCCCCCAGGGGCGCGGGGAACTGCGCAATCTTTTGGCTTTTGGCTTTTAGGGGCGCGGGGAACTGCGCGATCAGCCACGACGCACCCGCACGTACGCACCCGGCCTCAGCCACGTCTTCAAGGGGCGCGGGGAACGGCGCAATCTTGTGGCTTTTAGGGGCGCGGGGAACTGCGCGACCAGCCCCCACTCACCCGCACAGTTCCCTCTCCGCCCGCACAGGATCATTCGGGAAACGAAACCCCGTACGTTCCCAAGCTCCGCCGATGTTGCGCAGGAAACGACCCGGCGTCAGCGCCCCCCGAGCCGCCGAGTTCAACTCGGCAAGCGCCCCGCACCGCAGGGCACGCCGAGCGGCGGCAACCTCGGAAGGGTCGACCCAGCCGGGAACATCCCCCGCCACACCCCGATCCGCGGCAAGCCAAGCGGCAGGCAGCCGCTTGTCGTGTCCGACCCGTCCGCCACCGACCCGCTCGGAGTGCGCGGCCAGCGGATAGGCCAGCCCGATCGGATCGAGCGCGGCCCCGTCCAGCGGTACGACCGACCCGT
The DNA here is from genome assembly GCF_044456225.1 of Streptomyces sp. NPDC050988. Lineage (NCBI taxonomy): Bacteria > Bacillati > Actinomycetota > Actinomycetes > Kitasatosporales > Streptomycetaceae > Streptomyces > Streptomyces sp. NPDC050988. The sequence goes on from NZ_JBITFQ010000005.1 coordinate 384,343, forward strand.
TGAGCCCCAGCACCACATAGCTGGCCGTCATGGAAGGAGCGCCAGGCCCCACCGGCGCCGCCACCCGCCCCTCCTTGCCGAACAACAGGGCCGGCGCCCCGGAATACCGCGCCGCCCACACCTTCCGCGCGTACTCCATGTGGTGCGGGGCCCCCACGAAGGTGTGCCGCACCGGATGCGGATCGGCGTTGTGGCGGACGTACACCCCGCGCTCGTCCGCGATCCCCGCCGGCCCGATCTGCCCGCCGTACGGAATCCGCAGCCACCCCGCGCACACCACCGCCCACAGGCCGACCCCGACCGCCGCCAGCGCGCCCACCCGTGTCACCGGCATCACGAAGACGGGCAGCAGCATCAGCAGAAGCCCCGGCAGCAGCATCCGCCCGTGCATGAAGTCACCGCCGACCTTGATGACGTACAGCCAGCACAGCAGTCCCGCGACGACGGGCGCGAGCACGGGGACGAGCCGCGCGACCCCGCGTTCGGCGAGCCCGCCGCGCGCGGGCAGCACCGCCGCCGCCACGAAGAGCGCGGGCACCCACAGCAGATAGGGATGCGCGAAGTCCCCGAGATACCCGAGGCCCCGCCCCCACAGACTCTGCGAGGCCTCCTTCGTCACGGCGGGCAGCGGCACCAGATGCCCGTAGTACCCGGTCCGGAACACCTCGTACGCGGCCGGCAGCGCGCCCGCCGCCCCCGCACCCGCGAGCGTGCCCCGCCATGACGGCCGTACGAGCAGCCACTGCGCGCCGAGGAAGACGACCGAAACGAGCCCGAGGTCGGGCCGGACGAGTGGTCCGAGCCCGATGACCGCCGAGGTCAGGAGGGAGGAGGGCCGTGTGATCAGTGTCAGCCACGCTCCCGCGATCCAGCACGTCGCGAGTCCCGTCTCAAGACCGGAGGTGGCGAAGTCCCATACGGGCGGCAGCCCGAGCAGTACCAGCGACCCCAGCGGCACGGCCGCCCGGCCGCCGTACGTCCGCAGCGCCCCGAGCCCCGCGAGCGCGAAGCCGGCCGCGGTCAGCAGCAGTCCCCCGAGCACCGCCGCCGACACCGGATCCACCCCGGCCGTCCCGGCCGCCACGAGCAGCCACTGCCACAGGGTCCCGGTCGACGACTCGACCCGCTCACCCGCGTTGAACACGGGCCCGTTCCCCGCAAGCACCTGCCGCACGGTCCGTACGTAGATGTAGGCGTCGTCGGACATCCACCGCCGCTGGAACCCGGCGTACGCCACCACGAGCGCGGGCCCGAGCCACACCGCCACCCGGGCCCGGTCCGCCCACACCGCCCGCTGCCCCGGCCCGGGCAGCGGCGACACGGAGGGAGAGGGGGAGGAGGAGGGAGGGCGGGGCTTCGGGTACGAGGGGTGCGCGGGGGAGTGCGTCGACGTCATGTCCCGTTCATCGGCCCCCGTCAAGTCGAGCTTGACGCCGGAGGCGGCCGGAAGTGGTCCGCGGTGGGCCGAACGGGGGACCAGCCAGTGGGAACTGACTTCACGTCAGCAGCAGCCGCTCGGCGAACAACTCGGTGAGGGCGCCCAGGCTGGATGCGGCGGTGGGGGCGGGCCCACGGGTTCCCTTCGACGGAGGCCGGTCGGAAGGAACTCGGTTCGCAAGGAAGTCGGTTCAGGAAGAGGTCAGTTGGTGCCGGACCGTCGCCCCGCGCCATGCAGCAACGTGTCGACGACGAGTGTGGCCAGCGCATCGGGGTCCTGCTGGGCCTGGGGTCCGTGCAAGGCCTCCCCGATGAGCGCGTAGTAGACGCGCCGTGTCCACTCCAGGTCCACGGAGGCGTCGAGCAGACCCTCGTCCCGTGCGCGTCCGAGGAGTTCGAGGCAGCGGGCTCCGACCTGTTCCCAGCCTGCCGCCGCGGTCCCGCCCTCGTCGTCCGGACGGCTCAGCGCATAGCTCCAAGCCCCCTTGATCCGCAGGACGTTGGCGGTGATGCGATGCAGGGAGACCAGCGGCGGCGCGGTGTCCGGGCGGCCGTCCTCGACGGCCTCGGCCAGCTGGCGTACGGCCGACTCGGCGAGCGCCTCGATCAGCGCCTGCCGGCTGGCGAACCGACGGTGCACCGTCGTCCGCGCCACCCCCGCCGCCTCCGCGATCTGCTCCATGGACGCGCCGGGATCTGCGGCGAGCACCCGCTCGGCCGCCTCCAGGATCACGCGCACACTGCGCTCGGCGTCGGCACGCAGCCGCCGGACGGCCGGTTCGGCCATGGGGACCTCCTGAGGTGACGTGGGTCAAACGATACGTGAAGGCAGCGGTTTCCCTGTTATCTGCGACATTGCTGTTGCGGTTCTATGGGAAGTGGCTACTATTGTGTAGTGGATAGTGCATCTTGAAGCGAAAGGAACCACCATGACTCTCGCTCTCGTCACCGGCGCCTCCTCCGGGCTCGGCGCTGAGTTCGCCGACCAGCTCGCCGCGCGTGGCCACGACGTGGTCCTCGTCGCCCGTTCCGAGGGTCGCCTCGAAGAGGCGGCCGACCGGCTCCGCGTACGCCACGGTGTCCAGGCGCACGTGCTGCCCCAGGACCTCGCCGAACCGGACGCGGCCCGGCGCGTCTCGGACGCCCTGGCCGCCCGGGGCCTCGCCGTCGATCTGCTGGTCAACAACGCCGGGTTCGGCACCTGTGGCCGCTTCGAGGACATCGACCCGGGCCGCGACCACGACGAGATGATGGTCAACGTCGTCGCCCTGGTCGACCTCACCCACGCCCTGGTCCCCGGCATGCTGGAGCGCGGCTCGGGCGCGGTCCTGAACGTCGGCTCCACGGCGGGCTACCAGCCGGGCCCGTACTTCGCGGTCTACAGCGCCACCAAGACGTTCGTCCTGAACTTCTCCCTGGCCCTGCGTCAGGAGTACCGCGGTCGCGGCATCAAGGTCACGGCCCTCTGCCCGGGCCCGGTGGAGACCGGCTTCTTCGAGGCGATCGGCACCCGCAAGGCCGCGGTCACGGGATCCTTCACCACCTCGGAACCCGTCGTACGGGCCGCCCTGCGCGCCCTCGACCGCGACCGCGCCTACGTCACCCCGGGCCTCGGCAACGCCCTGGGCGCCCACCTCACCCCGCGCCGCCCGCGCACCCTGGTGGCCGCCATGGCGGAGCGCGTCACCCGCAAGGTCCTGGAGCCGGAGACCGGGCGGGAGCGGGTCGCCGTCTGAGGCCTTCCCAGGGGCCGCCGGGACGTTCCGCCCGGCGGGGGGATATCTCCAAGCGGGTTGAAAATCCCCTACGCATGAGTAAGTTGACCCGGAAGTAAGTACGCGCCACCGCGTAACGCGAGCCGCGACCGGGAGCTGTCATGGGCGTACGCAAGGACCTGAAACGGGCGAAGAAGCGCACCGATCTGGCGGACCGCACCAAGGTCGAGATCACCAGGGACCACCACGGAGTCGTCCGCGAGGCGCGTATGCCGGCCCTCGCCCCGAAGGCCGCCACCGGCAGCATCGCCGATCTGCCCTTCACCAACGCGGCCGAGGCCCCCGACGCCGTGGTCCTGCGCCGCAGGGAGCACGGCACCTGGCAGCCGGTGACCGCCGCCGCCTTCGCCCGCGAAGTCACCGCCGTCGCCAAGGGGTTGGTCGCGGCGGGCCTCGAACCGGGCGGCCGCGTCGCGGTCATGTCCCGTACGCGCTACGAGTGGACACTTCTCGACTTCGCGATCTGGGCCGCGGGCGGCCGGAGCGTACCCGTGTACCCCACGTCGTCGTCCGAGCAGATCGAGTGGATCGTCCGCGACTCGGACGCCCGTTTCGTCGTGGTCGAGACCCCCGAGAACGCTGCGGCGGTCGCGACCGGTACGGCCGAGCATCCCGATCCTCCGCATGTGTGGCAGATCGACGGGGGAGCGATCTCCGACCTGACCGTCCTGGGCGGCGGTATCGCCGAGGAAGAGGTCACCCGGCGGCGTGCCGCGCTGACTCCCGACACCGTCGCGACGATCTGCTACACCTCCGGCACCACCGGCCGCCCCAAGGGCTGCGTCCTCACCCACGCCAACCTGCACGCCGAGGCCGCGAACACGGTCGAGCTGCTGCATCCCGTCTTCAAGGCGGTCACTGGCCAGATCGCCTCGACGCTCCTCTTCCTCCCGCTCGCCCACATCCTGGGCCGCACCCTCCAGATCGCCTGTCTGACGGCCCGTATCGAACTGGGCCACTTCCCGAGCATCAAGCCCGACGAACTCCGCCCGGCGCTGAGGGAGTTCCGGCCCACCTTCCTGGTCGGCGTGCCGTACCTCTTCGAGAAGATCCACGGCACCGGCCGCGCCACCGCCGAACGGATCGGCCGCGCCGCCTCCTTCGACCGCGCGCACCGCGTCGCCGTCCGCTTCGGCGAGGCGCACCTCGACCGCTTCCTCGGCCGCGGCAAGGGCCCCGGCCCCGGCCTGTACGCCGCCTGGGCCCTGTACGACCTGCTGGTCTACCGCCGTATCCGCCGGGAACTCGGCGGCCGCACGCGCTACGCCATCAGCGGCGGCTCCCCGCTCGACCGCGACCTCAACCTCTTCTTCTACGCCGCCGGCATCATCGTCTACGAGGGCTACGGCCTGACCGAGACCAGCGCCGCCGCGACGATCGTGCCGCCCCTCAACCCCCGCCCCGGCACGGTCGGCCTCCCCGTCCCCGGCACGTCGATCCGTATCGCCGACGACGGCGAGGTCCTCATCAAGGGCGGCATCGTCTTCGGCGCCTACTGGAACAACCCGGCCGCCACGGACGCCGCCCTGACCGAGGACTGGCTCGCGACCGGCGATCTCGGTGACCTCGATGAGGACGGCTATCTCACCATCACCGGCCGCAAGAAGGACATCCTCGTCACCTCCGGCGGCAAGAACGTCTCCCCGGCCGTCCTGGAGGACCGTCTCCGCAGCCGCCCCCCGGTCGGCCAGTGTGTCGTCGTCGGCGACAACCGCCCCTATGTCGCGGCCCTGATCACCCTGGACCGCGAGGACCTCTCCCACTGGCTCTACGTCCGCGGGATGCCGGCGGACACCCCCGTCGCCGAGCTGGTCGACGATCCCCGGATACGCGCCGACGTCCAGAAGGTCGTCGACCACGCGAACCAGGCCGTCTCCCGCGCCGAGTCGATCCGCGAATTCGCCCTGGTGGAAGGCGAGTTCACCGAGGAGAACGGTCTTCTCACCCCGTCCCTGAAGATCAAGCGCCACGCGGTGACGGCCGCGTACGCGAAGGAGATCGAGGCGCTGTACGGAGACTGAGGCCGGGGCACGGTGGCTGGAGGCCGGGCGGGCGGCCGGGGCCGGGCATGGGAACAGCGGGCCACCCACGAGGGGTGACCCGCTGTTCGCGCCGCTGCGGAGATCAGCTGCGGTCGGCGCCGTTGCCCGACAGGACCGGGATGTTGTCCAGGATGTGCGACAGGGGCTCGTCGCCCTTGGCCTGGGTGGAGTTCTCGGTGCACTGCTGGTTCTGCGGGGCCGACAGGATCGGCACGTCCTGGAGGACGGTGATCGGCACGAAGCCGATGAGCGAGGCCAGGTTGGCCTTGACCGGCAGACCGACACACGGCTTGTTCAGCGTGCCCTGCACGAGCGAGAGCTGGGGGCTCATCTTGCCGTGCGTCGCCTGGTTGCCGTACTTCTGGACGGAGCCGTTGCCGTTGGCGGTGGTGACGCCGTCGTCGTTGCCGATGGCCAGCGCCTGGGGCGCGCCGGCGGCCGACAGACCGGCGACAGAGGCGGCAATGGCCGCGGTCGCCATCAGCTTCTTCATGTTCGTTCCCTTTCGGAGAATGGCCCCGTTACGGAGCCGCATAACGATCAACAGTGCGGTGGACGGTGCGGTTGCGGGGTTTGCCCCGATTGGCCCACAGGGTTCCTCGGGACCGAAGTTGCGCGCGCCGCCGTAAGACGTGAGGACGTGAGAGGGGCAGCGGACCGCCGTGAGGCCGGCGATCCGCTGCGAGGTGCGGCAGGTCAGCTGCGGTCGGCGCCGTTGCCGGAGAGCACCGGGATGTTGGAGAGGATGTGCGAGAGCGGCTCGTCGCCCTTGGCCTGGGTGGAGTTCTCGGTGCACTGCTGGTTCTGCGGGGCCGACAGGATCGGCACGTCCTGGGCGACGGTGATCGGCACGAGGCCGATGAGCGAGGCCAGGTTGGCCTTGGCCGGCAGGCCGATGCAGGGCTTGTTCAGCGAGCCCTGGATGAGCGCCATCTGCGGGCTCATGTGCCCGTACGTCGCCTGGTTGCCGTAGATCTGCGCGGCGTGGTTTCCATTGGCGGTGGTGACGCCACCGTCGTTGCCGATCGCCATCGCCTGGGGCGCGGCGGCAGCCGAAACACCGGCGACGGAAGCGGCGACCGCCGCTGCAGCCATAACCTTCTTGATCACTTGCTGGTCCCTTCTGGAGTAACCCCGTCCACCGGAGCGACCTGGACAACTGCCCCCGGCCCGCATAGTTGCTCCGATTCACTCCGATGGCCCATTTGGGAAGCCTGTTTGTACGGCGCACGCGCGCGAGGGATTCCGTTAATTCCGGGCCGCCGAACGGGCCAATCGGGTGACAGTACGAAACCAATGGAGCCGCCTCCGGTTGATGCGAAAGCAGGAACATGTGTCTCTGCCAGGAAAGGACCGGAGAAATGCTCAAGAAGGCAATGGCCACGGCGGCGGTCGCCGCTTCTGTCGTCGGCGTCTCGGCGGCGGCAGCCCCCCAGGCGCTTGCCATCGGGAACGACGACGGCGTCACCACGGCCAACGGCAACCACTCCGAGCAGGCGTACGGCAACGCCAAGACGGGCGGTGACCTGAGCCCCCAGGCCTCGCTGGTCCAGGGCTCGCTGAACAAGCTCTGTGTCGGCCTGCCTGCCAAGGTCAACGCGGCCTCGCTCATCGGTATCTTCGTGCCGGTCACCGTCCTCCAGGACGTGCCGGTCCTCTCGGCCCCGCAGAACCAGCAGTGCGCCGAGAACTCCACCCAGGCCAAGGGTGACGAGCCCGTGTCGCACGTCCTCTCCAATATCCCGGTGCTCTCGGGCAACGGCGCCGACCGCAGCTGATCCACCGTCACAGAGCTGCCCGGGCGGCCCCTTCGCTCTTCACGCAGGGGGCACCCGGGCTCTTTGACACTATTTTCTGTTTTTGTTTTCTGCCGGTTCTCCGCTGGTCCTCCCTTATGGCAGTGACGTTTCCCCTGTCGAATCCACGCGGAGCGTTCGGGTGAATTACCGGGGAACCGCACTTTCTGTAGTTTCTTCGGCCCCCTTCTCCTCGTTCTACAGCCCGCAGGTCATGGTGCGAGCCGTTCAGGCTGGGCTCGTCCGGTTTCGGCCGTCATAGGGGCATGACCGCAGAGAAAGGGAAGTACGTGAAGCACAAGAAGAGTGCCGTCGTCGTAGCCGGCGCGATCATGGCCATGGGCATGGCCGCCCCGGCCTTCGCCGACTCCGAGGCGTACGGTGCGGCCGTCGGGTCGCCCGGTGTCCTCTCGGGCAACGTGGTCCAGGTTCCCGTCCACATCCCCGTGAACGTGTGCGGCAACTCGATCAACGTGATCGGTCTGCTGAACCCGGCGTTCGGCAACCACTGCGTCAACGACTGACGTCGTAACGCACCAGCCGACCGGCTGTGTCACGCCGGCCTTGGACCGCCTTTCGGCGCCAAGGCCGGCTTTCCCACTTCTACCAGCAGAGAAGACAACGAGATTGCGACAGACCCTGAGCAGGGGAATGGTCGTGGCCGCCGCCGCGACGAGCTTCATGTCCCTGTACACCCCCCAGGCGTTCGCCGACACGAACGCGAACGGGGTCGCAGCGGACTCGCCCGGAGTGCTGTCCGGCAACAGCGTGCAGGCGCCGGTGACCGTTCCGGTGAACGCGTGCGGCAACTCCGTGGACGTCGCGGCCGGCCTCAACCCGACGTTCGGCAACTCCTGCGCCAGTGCCCCGGGCACGGGCAAACACAGGAAGCCGGACACACCCAGGCACGCCCCTCCGTCCGGCTACGACTCGGACAGCGGTCATGGCCCGGGCGACGGCTATGACTACGGCTACGGCCCCGACCATGGCTACGGCTCGGATCATGGCTACGGCTCGAACTATGGCTATGGCTCGGACTTTGACTACGGCCGGCACGACGCTTACGGCTCGGACCACGGTGACGGCTCGGGCCGCCACGGTTCCGGTCACCAGGGCTCGGGCCATCACGGTGGTCCCGGGCACGGTGGTGGTTCCGGTCAGCACGGCGGTGGCTCCTCCGCGCACGGCGGGGCGCACAACTCGCCCGGCGTCGGATCGGGCAACAACACCCATGCGCCGGTGGACGTACCGGTGAACGCGTGCGGCAACACCGTGGACGTGGTCGCCCTGCTGAACCCGGCGTTCGGCAACAAGTGCGCGAACCGCAATGGTCCGCAGGGTCATGGTCCGCAGCACAATGGCGCGCAGGGGCATGGTCCGCAGCACAACGGTCCGCAGGGCCGCGGTCCGGAGGGGCATGGTCCGCAGCACAACGGTCCACAGAGTCACGGTCCACAGAGCCACGGCCCACAGAGCCACGGCCCACAGAGCCACGGCCCGCAGGGTCATGGTCCACAGAGTCACGGCCCGCAGCACAACGGCCCGCAGGGCCGCGGTCCGGAGGGGCATGGTCCGCAGCACAACGGTCCACAGAGCCACGGCCCACAGAGCCACGGCCCGCAGGGTCATGGTCCACAGAGTCACGGCCCGCAGCACAACGGCCCGCAGGGCTACGGCGACGACACCCCGCCGGCCGGGCCCCCGAGCGTGCCGCCGACCACAACACCACCGGCCAAGCCCCCGACCACGCCGCCCACGAAGCCGCCGAGCGCGCCTCCCACCACCACGCCTCCCTCCACCACGCCGCCGAAGGCCAACCCGCCGACGACGGCGCCTCCCACCACCGCACCACCGACCAGGACTCCGCCTGTCACGACTCCGCCGACCACGGCACCTCCGGTCGCGATTCCGCCTGTCACGAGTCCGCCTGTCACGACACCTCCGGTCGTGAGTCCTCCGGTGACCGTGCCGCCTGCCGCGAACCCTCCGGGGCCGGGGGTCAGGGCGCCGCAGTTGGCGCACACCGGCAGTGACCAGCTGTTCGCGGCCTCGGCCGCCAGTGCGGGGCTGCTGATCGGTGGAGCGGTGCTGTACCGACGAAGCCGGGTCGCGTCCCGGCAGTGGTGACGTGTCGGGTGCCGGACGCCTCGCGCCCGGCACCCGCACGGTCAGTGACCCGCCGCCCCGAGCACCCCGCGCCGCTCCCGGGCGCTGGGCACGGGCACCCGGGCCGGCCCCGTACGCAGCCGGCGCCGCACTCCTCGTACGAGGGTCCGGGCCGTGAACGAGGCGCCGTGGACGAAGCGCATCGCGGGGCCGAAGGCGGAGGCCGTGGTCAAGCCCGCCAGGAAGAGGCCGGGGCAGGAGGACTCGAACTCCCGCCCCACGCAAGGGGATCCGTCGGGTGACACGGCCAGGGTCCCGCGTACGTCCTCGGCCAGCAGGCCCAGGCGGTCGCGGGTCGCCCTGAACCCCGTGGCCGCGATGACGTGTTCGGTGTCCAGGGAGTTCAACTCGCCGGAGTGGCCCAGTGTTTCGAGGCGTACGGCGCCCTGGGCCGGGTAGGCCGCCGCGACCTCCTGGCCCAGCAGCAGCTCGACGGCCCCTTCGACCCGGTCGCGGACCCACCAGGCGCCCGCGGGGCCCAGTGCCGTGGCGGCGACCCGGGTGCGGGTGGACTCGGGGAGAGCGCGGAAGACGTCGGGGCGTTCGGCGTAGAACCAGTTGCGCCAGCCGCAGCCCAGGCCGCTGTGCGGGGCGCGGGCCGACTGCCACCAGGGGCGGTCCCAGGGCGGGGGCACGTCGTTCCAGCGGAGTCCGCCGGCGCGGGCGATCACCCGGACGCGGGTGCCCTGTTCGGCGAGCAGGGCCGCCGTCTCCAGGGCCGCCTGGCCGCCGCCGATGACGGTCACGTCCTTGCCGCGGAAGCGGTCGAGATCGCCGTGGTCGCTGCTGTGCGAGACGTGCTCGGGGCCCAACTCGCCGAAGACCGCGGGTACTTCGGTGAAGGGCAGGACGCCGACCGCCAGTACGACCGTTCGCGCGCGGACCGTCCTGCCGTCCTCGACGACCGCCTCGAAGCCGCCCAGGCAGGGGTGGACGCCGGTCACCATGCGCTCGTCGACCCCGGGGACCGCGTGCCGCGCGAACCACAGTCCGTACGAGGCGAACATCTCGACCGGGACGGGCTCCCCGTGCCGGGCCCGTACGCCCTGTTCCGCGCAGTAGGTGTCCAGGCGCAGACGGCCCTCGGGGTCCGAGAGGCTGGACGCCCACGGCTCCGACTTGAGGAACATTCCGCGGGGCATGTGGTCGCGCCAGGACGCCATGGGCCGGCCGAACACCCGCAGGCTCAGCCCGGCCGCCACGGCGTGGGAGGCGATGGACAGACCGTAGGGGCCGGCCCCCACCACCAGCAGGTCGTACATCAGCAGCTGCTCGCTTTCTCGTCGTCGGACAGGGGGGTGGCGTCATGGCGGGCCGTCTGTCGGACGACCCGCGTGCCGGCGGCCGGTGCGGCGGTCGCCCGGCGGGCGCGGTGCAGCACGCGGCGGACCGCGTGGCGGGACCACAGCGCCCACAGGGCGGCGCCGGGCGCGAGATCGTCCCGGGCGTGCCAGGCCCGCTCGGTGCCGGAGCCGAGCGCGGCGAGCGGCGCGTAGTTCTCCGCCACGAAGGTGCGGCCGGGCAGCGGGGCGGGCGGCGGCAGCGGACGGTGGGTCAGATCCAGGTGCAGCGCACGCACCACGTCGAGCCCCGTCCCGTCCGCGAAGAGCCGGAACTGGGCGCCGGGCCGCGGATTGAAGTCGAGCAGGTGGTACGCGCCCGTGGCGTGGTCGCGGCGGAAGTCCAGGTCGAAGATGCCGCGGTAGCCGAGCGCGGACATCAGCCGTTCCGTCAGCGCCTGCACGGTCGGGTTCGGGGTCCAGCGGCCCACCGCGGTCAGCCCCGCCCCGCGCGGCCAGGCGCGCAGCTTGCGGCCCGGGCCGCCGCCGCACACCGACCCGGACCGGTCCACGTACCCGTGGAAGAACCAGTCCTGGTCGGGCGCCGGCGGCAGGAACGCCTGGAGGAGCAGCTCGCTGCCCGCCTCCTCGGCGCGGCGGCACAGAGTGCGGGCCTCCTGCGCCGAGTGCAGCACCGCCGTGCTGCGCAGGTCCGTGCCCGGGGGCAGCAGCCAGGGGCGGCTCCACTTCGCGACGACGGGCAGCCCGAGCCGCCGGACCGCGGCGGTCGTTTGTGCCGGGGTGTCGGGCACGAGCGTCGGCGGGTGCGGGATGCCCGCGGCCTCGCAGACGGTGGCCAGTTCGGCCTTGTCGGCGACGCGTTCGGCGAGACCGGCGGGGGAGAGGGGAAGCAGATAGCGGGGTGCGAGGGCGTCCCGCATCCGGTCCACCGCGACCGCGCTCGCGTCATCCATTGGGATCAGCACGGCGGGACGGGACACCCGGGCCGCCACTCGGCGCAACACCAGCGCGATGTCGGCGGGCGAGGCGTCGGGTGCGGGCGGCGGATGCATCCGGTGGACAAAGCGCGATCCGCGCACCGGACTTCCGGCGGAATCGGCGACCACGTGCACGTCGATTCCGGCCCGGCCGAGGGAGCGTACGGCTCCGAGCGTTCCGTGGTGAAAGGGATTCCGGTCGATTCGCAGAAGTACGGCGGGAACACGGGTGTCGAAGGGCGACATGGGCATATTTCCTTGAGGTCTCTTCTGCTGTCTCTTCTGATGTCTCACTCGTGCGGGTGATCGGGGATTTCTCCGATTGCCCGGCCCGGTTGGCGCATTGCACATTTATGTGACTGGGTGTCAGTGGACGGTGGAAAAGGAACGCGAGGAGCGGACATGGCCCCACTGCAACGGACCCGAACCAGACGGCTGGTGTACGCCACCGCCGCACTCACCGCCGGACTCGTCGCGTCGGCCGCCCTCGCCTCTGGGCCGGGGTACGCCGTGGGCGCGGGGGTGGGGGATCCGCCGGCTCCGACGCCGACCGTTCCCACCGCCGTCGTGGCGCCCGTGGCACCGGGACAGCCCGTCACCCCGGCCACGCCCGCGGCGGCCGACCCGGCCGACTCGACCACTCCGACCGCGACGCCCTCGAAGGAACCCGGGGGGCCCGCCTTCGGCGCCTACCTGGACTACGGCCCCCGTGGCGTGGCCCGGATCTCCGAGCTCAGCCGCTGGCTGGGCGGTGCCGACCTGCGCGTGGCGCACACATATCTGCCCGGCGACCGCTGGAGCAACATCGAGGGCCTGCCCGGCTTCCTGGACACCTGGGCGGACTGGCGGGCGGACGAGGACGACCGGCTCTTCGTCCTCAACGTCCCCATGCTGGAGCGCAACGAGGAGAACGTCTCCGACGCCGAGGTCCGCTTCCAGCTGCGCCGCGGCGCGGCCGGAGACTTCGACCACCACTTCCGCAGGCTGGCCGAGCGGCTCGTCGACCTGGACGCGCCCGACACCGTCATCGTGCTCGGCTGGGAAATGAACGGCATCACGTACACCCATCGCTGCGGGCCCGACCCGGAGGCCTGGAAGAAGTACTGGAACAGAATCGTCACCACCATGCGGGCGGTGCCGGGGCAGAAATTCAAGTTCGACTTCGCGCCGAACCGCGGCCGGGACGCCATTCCCTGGACCCAGTGCTATCCGGGCGACGACACGGTCGACATCATCGGCATGGATTCGTACGACCAGCCGCGCGGACAGTCATTCGACGAGGCCGTGTCGGAGCCCTACGGACTTCAGGCGCACGTCGACTTCGCGAAGGCCCACGGAAAGCCGATCTCCTATCCGGAATGGGGGCTCTTCCGCAACGGCGACAACCCGACGTACATGAAGCGCATGCTCGCCTGGATGGACGAGCACAAGCCGCTGTACAACACGCTCACCGACTACTGCCCGCACGGCGTGTGGCAGTGCGGGGACAACCCCAAGGCGTCCGAGATCTACCGGGCGGCGCTCTTCGGCCGCACCGACACGACCCCGCTGCCCAAGCCCACCGACCCGACGCCGAAGCCGACCGCACCGACCCCGGTGCCCAAGCCGACGCCGCCGAACCCGCCCAACTGCTCGCCGCTGGAGCTGGGCGACTGGGTCGAGTACTGGCTCGGCGGGAAGCTCTGCCTGCGCTTCGACTGGTGGTCGCGCCACCGCTGAGCGGGCATCCGCCGGCGGGGCGGTGGCGGCGGGTCGGTCACGGCCTGCCGCCACCGCGTTCCCTCCAGCCGTGGAAGCGGTCCAGCAGTTCCTTGCCCCGGCTGCGCGCGGCCACGTCGCACACGGCGGCCGACATCAGCGGGGCCGTCCGCCGCCGGGCCAGCAGGAAGCGCTGGTTGACGACGGGCTGGGGCCGCCAGTGGTGCTTGTAGGGCTCGTTGCCGCGCAGCAGGCTCAGCACCCGGCGGCCGCCCGCCTCGGTGTGCTGGGCGCAGGCGTGCAGCAGCATCGTCGCCACGTCCGCCTTCCGCTCGCGCAGCTGCGGATGGGCGCCGTACAGATAGCCGCCCGCCAACTGCCGTGACAGCAGCGTCAGATCGACCGCCATCACGGTGTCGCCCAGCCGGAACTCGGTCACCACCGCGTCCCCGGCGTCGACCATCGGCCCCACCGACCGGACCAGATGCTCGGCGAACCGCTCCTGCAGATGCTCGGTGGTCACCTTGCGGCCCTGCCACTGGAGCCGGTGCAGTTCGAGGAGCCGGCGCAGCGCCGCGCCCACCTCGTCGGGGCGCACGGCACGCCGCTCGACACCCAGCGAGGTGAGTTTGCGCAGCTTGGCGCGGACCCGTTGCTGGGCCTTGGCCGTCGCGAGCCGTCCGATCAGATCGTCCATCGACGCGCCCGGCAGCTCCAGGCACAGCGAGTCCCGCACCCGCCGACGCGGCCCGCGCCAGCTCGCGTAGACCCGCTCCACCGCGCCGCCGGGCCGTACCTCGCGGAAGTCGATCAGCGCGGTACGGGCGGCCAGGGCGAGCCCCTCTGCGAGGGCGGCGGCGGCCCGGTCGGCGCGCTCACCGTCCTCGATGAGTACGTCCCCGAAGTCGGAGATCGACCCGCCGAGCGGCACCAGGGCCGGCCACGGCTGCCGTACGAGCATCAGCGGGGCGGCGGCGACCAGCTCACCGCCCTCACGGACGAGAACGAGCCGGAGCCGCCCGGGTCTTCCGTACGAGAGCCACCAGGAATGCAGCCAGGCATGGCTCTGGAACGGGGTCGCCGCGCCGCACCGCCGGTACAGCCGCCCCCACTCCTCGGCCAGCCGGCCGAACTCCCGCTCGTCCGTGCACAGTTCGGTCACCGCGGCACCGGTCGCGGCACCGGCCACCGTGCCGTTCACAGCTGCCCGTGGACGTCGGCGGCGGTGGCCGGGCCCGGCACCGACGGGGTGGGCGGGACGTCCGAGGACCGGCGCGGCCGGACCAGCAGCACCAGCCCGCCGAGCAGCCCGCCCGCGCTCGCGCCGACCAGGCCCGTCACCGTCGAGGACGCCGACGACGCCTCGGTGGGCTTCATCGCGCGGGAGAACTGCAGCAGCTCCACATGGGTGCTGTCCTCGGCGGAGTTGGCGTGCCGGGTCAGCGAGCGCGACACGGCGTTGGCCATGTCCGCGGCGAGGTCGGGGCGCGCGGAGGTGGCGGTCACGGCGACCATCGGGGCGTCCGGCGAGGTCGCCGTCCGCACGCTCTCGCGCAGCGTCGACACCGGCACGTTCGCCCACACCTGGGCGTCCCCGAGGACCGCGAGCTGGGTGGCGACCCGGCCGTACGCCTGGGCGAAGCCGAGGGCCGCCGTCGGGTCCGACTTCTCGGTCGGTACGGCGATGACATAGCTCGTGGCCGAGTACTGCGGCGTCTTCAGCTCCCCGTACGCGCCGCCGAGCAGACCGCCGAGGACGGCCCCCGCAACCAGCAGGGACCAGGGCGGCAGCCCCTTGACGCGGACAAGTGCCGTCACCGGCCGGCCGGTTGTACGAGTGGGGTTGTCGGTCATGCGGAACTCACTCCCAGAGTTGCGGCCGTGTAGATGTCCATGAGCCGGTCGGCACTGCGGGCGATGCTGTAGTGGTGGGCCGCCTCGGGCGCGGAGCGCGGCCGCGGGCCTTCCGCACGCACCTGCCGCAGGGCCCGTACGAACGAGTCCGCGCCGCCCTGGACACGCCGGGCGAACGGGGCCGCGCCCGGCGGCAGGTCGTCGACGGCCGGGCAGGAGACGTAGAGCACGGGCAGGCCCGCCGCGAGGGCCTCCACCACGGCGAGACCGAACGCCTCCTCCGCGCTGGGCGAGGCGAGCGCGTCCATGGCTCCTATCAGGGAGGGCAGATCGAGACCCGAACCGCCTTGTGAGGACTCGGTGTTGGGGCGCTCACCGGTGAACAGCACCCGGTCGGCGACCCCCGCGGCCTGCGCCGTACGCCGCAGCACGTTCTCCTCCGGGCCGCCGCCGACCAGCAACAGCCAGACGTCGTCGGGGAGTTCGGCCAGCGCCCGGACGAGCACCTCGAAGCGCTTGCCGGCCGTCAGCCGTCCGACGCCCCCGACGACGTACGCGCCCTGCGGCAACCCGAGCCGCCGCCGGGTGTTCTCGCGCCGGTCCGCGTCGAAGCGGAACCGCGCCACGTCGATGCCGTTCGGTACGACCTCGATGCGCGGCCCGGGCACACCCCAGCGGCGCAGGCGCTCGGCGACCGTGGGCGAGACGGCCACCGTCGCACGCCCCAGGCGCTCGCTGGCCAGGTACAGCGCGCGGACGCCCGCGGTGAGCCGGCGGCCCTCCATCTGCGAGTCGCCCAGCGAGTGCTCGGTGGCCACGACGGCCCGGACACCCGCGAGGCGGGCGGCGATCCTGCCGTACACGCAGGCCCGGTAGAGATGCGTGTGGACCACGTCGTACCGGCCGCCGCGGATCTCGCGGACCAGTCGGGGCAGCGCCGACAGGTCCCGGTTGCCGTGCATGCCGAGGTGCATGACGCGTACGCCGTCCGCGGTGAGGTCCTCGGCGACGGCGCCCGGGTTGGTGAGGGTCACCACGTCGCAGTCGACCGGCAGGTGGCGAACCAGGAGGCGCAGTTGCTGCTCGGCCCCGCCCACCCCGAGGCCGGTGATGACGTGCAGGGCCTTCACGGGGTCTCCTTCACCGGGGACTCCGGTGACGCGGGGGAGGGCAGGGACACGGAGGCGGGGAGGGGCTCCGGCGGAGTGAGGGTCACCGGGCGGCGGCGGAGCCGGTTGAGGCGGTACTTCAGGAGCAGCCGCCAGGAGGTGTCGTTCTCGCCGATGTGGACCCGGGGGAGGGCGAACGGGCCGGTCAGCGGGCCGGGGTCGATCGCGCACGCGTACTCGTAGCCGGCCGCGCGCACCACGTCGGCGACCCGCCGGCCGACGGTCCCGTACGGGTAGCAGAAGCCGAGGACCTCGCGGCCCGTCAGCTCGGAGAGCAGGGCCCGGCTGCCGCCCACCTCGGCGCCCAGGAGGGCGTCGTCCGCCTCGGTGAGGTCGACGTGGGTGAGGCCGTGCGAGGCGATCTCCAGGCCCTCGGTGTCGGCGAGCCGGCGGATGCCGTCGGCGGTGAGGAGCGGCTTGCGCGGGCCGAGCGGGTCCCATTCGTTCGCGCCGCCCAGCCTGCCGGGGAGCACGAAGACGGTGGCGCCGAAGCCCCAGCGCCGCAGCACCGGAAGGGCGTTGTCGGCGAAGTCCGCGTACCCGTCGTCGAAGGTCAGCCCCACCAGGTCCTTCCCCTCGCCCCGGGCACGGGCCGCGAGCAGATCGGCCATGCTCACCCCGCGCAGGCCCCGGCGGCGCAGCCAGCCGAGCTGCCGGTCGAGACGGTCGGGCGAGACCGTGATGCGGTACGGGTCGTCCGAGCAGTCGCCCACCGAGTGGTACATCGCCACCCACAGGGGCGCGGCCGGGCGCTGGTCGGTACGGGTCAGGTCGGGGGTGTCAGCGGAAACGGACATGCGGCAGCCTTCGTGTGACGGAGCGGAGGGCACTGCGGAAGGCGGGCGCGACGGACTTGACGCCGAGCACCCGGAGCAGCAGGACGTAGACGACGGTCACGGTCAGACCGCCGGCGGCCAGGGCGAGTTCGGGGGAGTCCACGCGGCTCGCGCAGAAGGCCCCCGCGACGGCCGCGCACACGGCGGCCCGGACCGGCTTGGACAGTTCGTGCAGGACGCGTCGGGTGCGGATCGGTACGCTGCGCCGCTCGCCCATGCCCGACAGCAGCAGGGCCGCGGTGACGGTGATCCCGATCGCGTTGGCGGCGGCGATCCCGCGCACCCCCCAGGCCTCGACGGTCCCCGCGCCGATCCAGGAGGTGGCGACGATGCCCGCCGCCATCGCGGCCAGCGGGTACCAGGTGGGCCGGCCGGCCGAGAAGTACGTCCGCACCAGCGCGCCCACCAGCGTGTGCCCGAGCAGCCCGACGGAGTAGACCCGCATGACGGTGGCCGTCGCCGCCGTGTCCTGGGCGGTGAACGCGCCTCGCTGGAACAGGAGTTGGATGATCTGCGGCGCACACGCGAACACCGCCGCGGCGCCCAGCAGCACCATGCACGAGGCGACCGCCACGTCACGCTCCACGCGGGTGCGGGCCCGCTCGGTGTCGCCCTCGGCGAGCGCCTGCGCCAGCACCGGGAAGGTGACGGTGCACAGCATCAGCGAGAGCGTCATCGGGATCTGGGCCACCTTCTGCGCGTAGTTCAGATGCGAGATGGCCCCGGAGGGGAGGGTCGAGGCGAGGAAGCGCTCGATGAGGACCTGGGACTGACGGCACAGGGCGAACATGAGCACCGGCGCGATGAGGGCGAGTTCGACCGCGTGCTTCACGGAGGGGAGCGGGCCGTCGGTGGCATCGAGGGCTTGGGGTGCCTCGGGGCCGTCGACGGGCGACGGGCCCTGTGCGGCGGGGGCTTCGGCCTCCGGGGCGGACCGGCGGCGGCCGAAGAGCTGCCGGGCTAGGGAGGGCGCCTGCGCCGCCACCATCAGACAGCCGCCCAGCGCGACGCCGACGGCCGCCGACCGTACGCCCCAGCGGCCGCCGAGGACGAACATCGCCGTGATGATGCCGGTGTTGTAGGCGACGTAGATGGCCGCGGGCGCCAGGAAGCGGCGGTGCGCGCGCAGGGCCGCGCTGCAGTAACCGGCGAGCCCGAAGCTCAGGACGCAGGTCGCGGTCAGCCGCGTGCAGTCGACGGCGAGCCCCGGGTCGGGCAGTCCCGGCGCGAGGGCCGCGACCAGGTAGGGCGCCCCGGCCATCAGCAGGGCCGCGACCGCCACGAAGGCCAGTGCGAGGCGTGGCAGTGTCGAGGCGACGAGCGCGCGTACGGGATCTGCGCCGGTGCCGGTCCCGCGCGCCCGCCGGGCCACCGCCAGGCTGAACGCCGGGACCAGCACGAACGCCATCCCGTCCTCGATCAGCAGCGTCGCCGCGACCTCCGGCACCGTCCACGCCACCAGGAAGGCGTCCGTCTCGGTCCCGGCCCCGAAGAGATGCGCGAGCGCCTGGTCCCGGCCAAGACCGAGCAGGGCACCGGCGATGGAGAGAACAGCGGTGACGAGCGTGGCCCTGGCGAGGAACTTGCGGGTGGGCTGGTCGACACCGGCGGGCGACGCGGTGTCGGCGGAGGGCTCGGCAGCGGCGCCGGACGCGACCCGGGCCGCGGGCAAGGCGACCGGGTTCTTGGAGACTGGGTTCTTGGGGACCGGGCTCTCGACGACCGCGTCCCTGCCGCGACCGGCGGCATCGAGGGCGTGCCGCCGGACCGCTTCCGGGTCATGCCGTCCGGCTGCGAGCCCAGCGCCAGGGCGGCCGTCGACTCCGTCCGCCGCCTGTCGCTTCTCGGCCGCGGACGAGGGGCCGCGCCTCTTGACGGTGGCCCACCGGCGGCGCCTCCCGGTCGTGCTCGCCGGGCCGTGCTCAGCGGATGGAGCCCCTTCACCGGGGGGCCCCGTGGGCGTGGACGTGGGCACGGGCGTGGGCACGGGTGTGGACGTGGGTGCAGACCCGGCTGCAGGGTTCGCACCCCGCCCCTCGACCCCAGCCTCCGTCCCCGTCCCTGTCCCCGTTCCGGAACCAAGCCGGCCCTCGGCCTCCGGCTCCGGGCCAACACGGCCCCCGACCCCCGGCCCCGGATCACCATGACCCCCGGCCCGGACCACCGCGTCCTCCCCCTCCGCCCGGGAAGGCGTCACCGTCATCGGTCCCCGGCCTCCTCGGAGGCGAGCGCCCACCAGGCGCCGAGCCCGAAGAGGACCGCGGTCAGCGCGGTCGAGGGGCCGCCGATGTCGGCGTACGCGAAGTCGACGAGCTGCCAGGTCAGCAGCCCGCACGCGACCAGCGCGCAGTCGAGACCGTGCGGCGCAGGCCGCCGTTCGTGTACGGGCCGCCGTGCGCGAAGGAGTCTGCGCAGCCCGCACACCAGCAGGGCCAGCCAGCTCCCGGCCAGGGCGAGCAGCCCCAGCAGCCCCTGCTCGCTGAGCACCAGCAAGTACATGTTGTGCGGCGACAGGAGCGGCTGGCGTTTGAAGCCGGCGCCCGCGCCCTCCGTGTCGCTGCCCGAGGACAGCGCGAGCGAGGCGTTCCCGTCGCGATGGTCGGGGAAGCCCTTGAGCCCGACCCCGGTCAGCGGCTGGTCGCGCCACATGCCGACCGCCGCCGCCCACATCGTGTAACGGTCCGTCACCGACTGGTCAGGTGCGTCCGCGACCTGCGTGATGCTGCTGATCCGCTCCTGGAGCATCGCTGTGCCCACGCCGAGTCCGCCCACGAGAATCACCGACGCGGCCGTCGCCACCGCGAACACCTTCACCGCCCGCCGCATCCCGGCGAGCGCCAGTTGGACCCCGCACGTCACGGCCGTCGCGACCCACGCGCCCCGGCTGAACGACAGGGCCAGCGGCAGCAACAGGGCGAGCGCGCACACCGCCGCCGCGGTCCGCTGCCGCCCCGGCCCGGCGCCGAGCGCCAGCCCGAGCGCGCACACCACGCCGAAGGACACCACGGTCGCCATCCCCATGACGTCCGTCGCCCCAAAGGTGCCGACCGCCCGGATCTCCTCGCCCATGTAGGAGGCACCGGTGCCGGTCGCGTACTGATGGACCCCGATCGCCCCCTGCCACAGCGCGAGCCCGATGAGCGACCAGGCGACCAGCCGCGCGTCCCGGCGGTCCCGGATCAGCAGCATGACCGCCGCGGGGACGAGCACGAAGATCTGCAGATAGCGCACGAGCCCGGTGATCCCGGCCCCCGGCGAGGCCGCCCCCGCCGCGGCGAGCGCGATCCCGACGACGGGCAGCGCGAGCACGACGGCGGCGGTACGGGACAGGGGGCGCCGGCGGTCGCGTACGAGACGGATCGCGCAGTACAGCACGACCAGACCCGACACGGCGTCGGCGATGGTGCCGCCTCCGCCGTCGCCGCCCCCGGAGACCGGCAGCGCCATCGTGGCGACGAGGGCCACCACGGGCAGCACGGGAAGGAAGCGGCGCGGCGCCGACGCGGCGGTCGGGAGAGGCGGAGCGGTCAGCAGCTGGGTCACGCGGTCAGCTCCCCGTCGGGCGCACGAGCGCGGCGGCTGTGCGCAGCAGGATGCACACGTCCTGCCAGAGCGACCAGTTGTCGATGTACGCGTTGTCGAACCGGCAGCGGTCCTCGATCGAGGTGTCACCGCGCAGTCCGTGGATCTGCGCGAGCCCGGTGATCCCGGTCCGCATCCGGTGGCGGGCCGCGTAGCCGGGGTACGTCTGGCTGAACTGGCCCACGAAATAGGGCCGTTCGGGCCGCGGACCGACGAGGCTCATGTCGCCCCAGAAGACGTTCCAGAGCTGGAGCAGCTCGTCCAGCGAGGTGCGTCGCAGGAAGCGGCAGAACCAGCCCATCTCGTGCTCGTTCGCCACGCTCCACCGCGTCGCCGCCTCGTGCGCGTCGGCCGGCCGGTGCGTACGGAACTTCAGCAGCGTGAACGGCCGCCCGTCCTTGCCGATCCGCTCCTGCCGGAACACGACCCCGGGCCCGTCGACGATCCGCAGCACGACCGCGCACATCAGCAGCACCGGACTGACCATCAGCAGCAGCACCCCGGACACCAGCACGTCCAGCAGCCGCTTCCCGGCGCTCCCGTACAGCCGCCCCACCGGCAGCCGCCGGCAGGCGAACCCGGCGAGCCGGTCCGCTCTCTCGTACGCCGGGGAGTCCGCGTCCACCTCCCACACCGCGCAGCCCGACTCGCCCAGCGCCCGCAGCAGCGGCCCCTGTTCGGTGCGTGCGGCGGGGCCCACGACGAGTACGTCCTGCACGCCGTTCTGGATGAGCGCCCGCTGGACCTCCTCGCCCGTCGTCAGGACCGGCAGCCCCTCGCCGCCGGACGTCTCGTCGGAGACGACACCCACCGGCCGCACCCCGCAGCCCGGGTGACGGAGGAAGGCGGCCGCCACGCGCTGCGCGGTCGCGGCTCGGCCGATCACCAGGGCCGCGCGCGGCCGCCGCAGCAGCGCCCGGCGCCGCCGCCCGTGCACGGCACCGCGGCCCAGGAAACTCGCCGCCGACTGCACCGCGCAGCCGAGGAGCAGGGTGCGGGCGGACAGCGCATGGTCCGGGGAGTACGCCGCGAGCAGGGCCGCGAGCGCGCACCAGCCCACCGCGATCCGGCCGCAGACGGCGGGCAGTTCGTCCAGCACGGCGGGGACGGGCGCGGCGCGGTACAGCGACCCGTGCGCGTTCAGCCACAGCACCGCGAGCACCAGCGAGGCGAGCGGAAGCGGATGCGCCCAGGGCAGCACCAGGCCGCCGCCGAGCAGGGCCGCACAGACGTCCACGGCCGGCAGCGGCAGCCGCGAGGCACGCCGTACGAACGGCCGTCCGCCGCTGGGGAATCTGAAGCCGCCGGCGGCCTCGCGCGGCGGGATGACCGAGACGGGCGAGAATCCGTGGTCCGTCGCCCGCGGCCGGCCACCGGGGGAGGGAACGGTACTTTCCGCAGTCACGTGTGGATGGACTCCCTGCACTCGGTGGCTTCCACGCCCGTGTTCCGTCCTCTCGGCCGCGTCGACCGCGTCGGCCGGGTGCCGATCAGCTCGCGGTACACCTCGGCGACGGCCTTCGCCATGCGCCCGATGTCGTGCGTGGTCGTTACGTACCGGCGCCCCTGATGGCCGAGCGACTCGCGCAGCAGCGGGTCGAGCAGCAGCTCGGCGACGGCCGCGGCCAGTTCGGCCGGCCGGTCCGGCGGCACCAGGCAGCGCGGTCCCTGGCCCGGCGGCAGGCTCTCGCGCGCCCCGTCCACATCGGTGATCACGACCGGCCGCCCGCAGGCCATGGCCTCCAGCGGCGCCAGTGCCATGCCCTCCCAACGGGACGGCAGGACCACCAGATCGGCGGCCTGGTACCAGGGCACGGCCTCGGTGACGGCCCCGGCGAACAGCACCGACCCGGGAGCGGCGGCCCGCAGCGCCTGCGCGTCCGGACCGTCACCCACCAGCACGAGCCGCGCCTCCGGTACCCGCCGGGACACCTCGCGCCAGGCGTCGAGCAGGACGTCCTGCCCCTTCTGCCGGCACAGCCGCCCGACGCAGACCACCAGCGGCGCCGCCGGATCGACCCCGTCGAGCAGCGGAATCCCGGCCCGTACGGTCTCGACCGACGCCGGGTGGAAACGCTCCGGATCGACCCCGTTGGGGATCACGGTGAACCGCCCGGCGATCCCCGACCGCCGTCCGGTCCGCCGCTCGGCCTCGCTGACGCACACCACCCGGGAGGCCCAACGTGCGCCCAGCCGCTCCCAGTTGAGAGCGAGCAGTCCCGTGACCCCGCCGGCCGCCTCGAACGACCAGGCGTGCGGCTGGAACACGGTCGGCACCCGCCCGCGCACGGCGAGCCGCGCCGCGAGGCCGGCCTTGGCACTGTGCGCGTGCACGACGTCGGGGTCCACCTCCCGTACGACCTGGCGCAGACTCCGTACCTCCTGCGCGAGCCACGGCCCGGGCGACCGGGTCGCGTGCCAGGTCCGTACGCCGCAGCCCAGCGCCTCGGCCGCCACGGTGAGCGTGCCGCTCGCCGGACAAGCGACGGTGACCTCGGCCCCGGCGGCCAGCTGTGCCCGTACGAGATCCGTGATCACGCGGGCCACCCCGCCGTCGACGGGCTGGGAGACGTGCAGGACCCGCGGCCGAAAGCCGGGCGGTGACAGTTGCATGCGTGCGTTCCTCGCTCACGTGTGGCGCTCGGAGGGGCTCAGGGGGAGGTCACTGGGGAACTCACGGGGAAGGGGGCGAAGTTGGGGGAAAGTCGGAGGGAAAGTCGGGGAAAGCAGTCAGCGCTTCGCGTCGACGGCGACGAACAGCGCTCCGGCCCAGGCCGTGTCGCGCGGCGACACCAGGCGGAGGTCCAGCCGGTCACCGCCGCGCCGAAGTCCCTTGTCGAGCGCGAAGACGTCGGAGTCGTACCCGAGCGTGTTCGGATACGCGGGCGTGCGTCCCGGGGCGGTCCGGCCGGGGTCGCTGATCGTCGAGTTCAGTACGTCGTCACGGGGGTTCGCCCCGTCGGCCAGACGGGTCGTCAGACCGCCCGCCGACAGGGTGAGCGAGCCGCCGGTCCGCCCGCGGTCACCGTTGTAGGCGACGAGCCCCGCACGCCCTTCGGCCCCCTTGGGGAACCTCATGCCGGGCAGCCGGACCGTCTGCCCGCCGCCCGCGCCCAGCGGGTCGAAGCCGTCCCACATCGCCAGATGCCGCAGCGGCTCCGACGCCTTCTCGTACGCCACCATCAGCGTCCAGCCGCCCCAGGCCCCGGCCGCCGAGTGGCCCATCGCCACATTGACCTGCGCCACGGTGTAGGCGCCCGCGCCGCTGGAGCGCACCAGACGGGTGACGTCCGCCGAGGCCTGGAACGCGTCCGCGCCGTGCGCGACCCGGTGCCCGACGACCGTGTCGGCGAGCACCTCCTTGTACTGGCCGCCCGGCTCGGCGATCAGCACCCGCCCGTTGTCCTTGGGCGGCTTCTGCTCACCGACCCGGAGGTTGCCGCCCCAGTACAGCCGCGCGTACGAGACCCGGGCGCCGGCCGGCGGACGGACCTCGGCGCGGCTGGAGTTGTAGGTGTTCGGGTCGTTGTCGACGTCGATGTAGAACATCTCGAAGTCGTCGTTGTCGTCGTTCGCGGCCGCTCGGCCCTCGCGTGCGGCGGGACAGGACGCCGCCGACCGCTCGACGGGCCGCCGGCAGGTGATGGACGAGTTGGCGGCCCGGACGATCCCGCCGTGCTGGAGCGCGCGGTACCGCTGGGTGAAGGCGAGGCTCTCGGCCTCGGCGGCCGGCGCGGGCGAGGGTGCCGAAGCCGTCGGCGCTGTTGACGACGTCGTCGATGTGGTCGTCGTCGATGTGGTCGACGTCGTGGGCATGGCAGGCGCGGCCGCCGCCGGTCCGCCCGGCGCCCACAGCGAGGCGAGGGAAAAGACACCCACCATCCCACGGCGCAGCAGAGGACCCAGGGAATTGCGCATGACCGGCGTTGCCCTTTCGGGGGAATTCGGGGAGAGGTTCTGACCCTGCGGACGGACAAGCTGTGGACATCACCTGAGTGCCGCCATGACTCCCCGTCTGTTTCAAGCGGCCTGAGGAGGAACGCAACTGTAGCCGCTATCCGTATTTATCGGTGAAACCCGTCAAGTGTGTCGTAATCATGCTGTATACACTGGTTGACGCCATGTCGGGCGGAGGCTCCGTGGTGGGCCCGGCCTTCCCTCGGCACCCGGACCGGGACTTCACCCATTTGGTGGCACAACCCGCGCCAGTGCCGCGCGTTGATTCCAGAGCCGGGCACCCCGCCCGGATTGTTGTGTCAATCCCAAGGAGCACCTCTCCATGTCGCGTATCGCGAAGGGCCTGGTCCTTACCTCCGTTGCCGCCGCCGCCATGGCGGGCACCGGTGGCGTCGCCGCCGCCGACAGTGACGCGCACGGCTTCGCCGCCCACTCCCCGGGCGTCCTGTCGGGCAACCTGATCCAGGTCCCCGTCCACGTGCCGGTCAACGTCTGCGGCAACACCGTGAACATCATCGCGCTGCTGAACCCGGCGTTCGGCAACGAGTGCGTCAACGACTGACGACTGACGTCGCTGCTCGGCCCTTGACCGGCCGTCCTCCCACAGGGAGGGCGGCCGGTCCGCGTTGCCCCGAATGGAGGGAGGGGCGCCGAGCGCCCGGGGAACGCCCCGGCAGGGCGCCTCACCAGGGACAACGGACGCGGCGGCGGGCCAGGACCGCTACGGAGAGCGGTCGTTCGGTTGCAGGAGGTGCTCGCGGATTCCACGGTGAGCACAAGATCCGTACGCACCACCGAAAGGACCCCTCCATGCGTGCTCTGCCCGCACGGCGTATCGCGGCCCCCGCACTCTGCGCCACGCTTCTGCTCGGGATCGCCGGACCGGCTGCCGTCGCCGCCGACCACGACTCGACCCGCGACGCCCGTTCGATAGCGGCCCAGGCGCCGGTGCCCGGAGCGGACGCTCTGCTGGCGCAGGTCAAGAGCCTCGGCGACGTCGGCGGAGTGCTCAAGCCGGTCACCGACCTGCTCGACGCCGTGCTCAAGGCCGACAACGGCCAGCTCCCCGCCGCCGACGCCGCCAAACTCGCCGACGCGGTGAAGGCCGCCATCACCAAGGCCTCCGCGGCCGCCCCGGCCGCCGGCGCGTTGACCCCGCCGGTCAAGGCCGAGCGGGACCAGGCCGCGCCGACCGCACCGCCCACGCCGACGGCCCCGGCCAAGCCCGCGGTTCCGGCCAAGCCGGCGGTTCCGGCCATGCCCGCCGTTCCGTCGGCACCGGCCAAGCCCGCGATGCCCGACGCCGCGACCTCGCCGGTCGAGCCGGTCGTTCCGGCCGCCCCGGCCACCCCCACGACCCCCGCCAAGCCCGCCGCTCCGGCCACGCCGGTCACCCCCGTCACGCCGGTCGCCCCGCCGGCCGCGCTGCCGGAGGTGCCGAAGCTTCCGGCGGCCCCCGTGCTGCCGATGCCGAAGGACGCCGAGCGTGCGGTCGCCGAGGCCCCGCTCGACCTCAAGGCCGACGCGCTCAAGGCCCTTCAGGCCGCGGTCGACGCCCTGGTCAAGGCCGCCACCAGCGGTGACGTCGCCGGTGTCGCGGCGGCCGCGCTGGCCGTCGTGACCGGCCTCGTCAACGTCGTCGTCGCCACGGTCCTCGGCGGCGGCCTGCCCGCGGCGAACCTGCCGGGTCTGCCCAAGCTGCCCCTGCCGACGGGCGCGCTGCCGCTGCCCACCGGCGGACTGCTGCCGTCCTGAGCCGCACGTCCCGGGCGGGGGGGGGGGGGGGGGGGGGGGGGGGGGGGGGCGGGGGGGGGGGGGGGGCGGCGCCCCCCCCCCCCCCCCCCCCCGGGCGAACCCTCCGCGGTACTACAGCGGCACGGTCACCGTGACCGGCTCCCCGTTGCCCAGGTGGAGCATCCCCTTGCCCGGGGTGATCGGGCCGCCGACCATGCTGCGGGTGGTGCGGATGCCGATCAGTTCGCCGGCGCCGGAGTCCTGCGGGGAGAGCAGGATGCCGCGGCGGCCCTTCTTCGCCTCGACCTGCCAGCCGGAGAAGCCGCTGCAGACCTCTTCCTCGTCGCCGCCGATGACGAGTGCGAGGCCGCGGTCGGCGCCGCGCTGGACGAGGCGCTTCAGCTCGCGTTCGCAGTCCGCGTCCTCCAGGACTTCGCCGTCGTCCACGATGACGACGATCGGCTCCTCGGGGGACGCCGACTCGATCGCCTCGTTGAAGTCGTCGCTCTCGATGTCGTCGTCCGTGAAGACCTTCAACACGCCGTCCTGGCCGTCGAGTTCGCGGAGTGGCGAGGGCCGCGGGGCCGCCACGACGATACGTACGCCCTGGAGGAGGTACGAGCGGGCGAGGTTCAACAGGGCCGTGCTGCGGCCCGACTTCGCCGGGCCCGCGACGACGAACGTCGGCACGCCCTGCGAGAGGTCCGGACCGAAGGCCATGATGTCGTCGCCGCCGATGCCCGCCAGACCCCACAGCTTGGACTGCGCGACCGCCGGGTCCCGCATCTCCCAGGCCTCCGCGAAACCGATGCGGGAGGGCAGGGAGTCCACCCGGAACGGGCGCTTGGCGCGCGGGACTTCGGCGTCCCGGGCCGTGGCCGCCTCGCCGATCGTGGCGAGCGCCGCCGCCTGACCCTGACCGCTCAGGTCGTCCGACAGCAGCGCGAACTGCGTCTCGATCGCCGACTCGTTCTTGAAACCGCGCCCGGGCGGGATCTCCTCGGGCACCTTGCGCGCGTTGATGCCGAGCATCGAGAAGTCGGACTTGTCGGCGAGCCGCAGACCGTACTTCTCCTCGGTGAGCGAGGCCATCCGGCCGAGCAGCACCTGCCGGTCACCGGTCACGACGAGGTGGATGCCGACGCTCGCGCCCTCGCGCATCATCGTCTGCAACTCGTCCGTCAGCTCACCGTGGTTGTACTCGCCGAGCGTCGGCAGCCAGCCCTCCCACCGGTCGAGCAGTACGACGATGTGCGGCAGCCGCTCCTCCTCGGTGACGGACGCCCGCTGCTCCCCGATGTCGGCGAACCCCTTGTCGGACAACAGATCCTGACGCCTCGTCAACTCGCCCTTGAGGCGCGTGACCAGTCGTACGGCCCGCTCCGTCTGGTTACGTGCGACGACGGCACCGCAGTGCGGCAGCCGCGTCAGCGCGTTGAGGGCGCCGTTGCCGCAGTCGATGCCGTACAGGTGCACGTCCTTCGAGGAGTGCGTGCGGGCGATCGACCCGGCGAGGGTGCGCAGGATCTGCGAACGGCCACTGCGCGGCGCACCGCCCACGATGAGGTGCCCGAAGGTGGAGAAGTCGACGACGACCGGGCGGCGGGCCTGGTCGGCGGGCAGGTCCTCGACACCGAACGGGGCCGGCGGCAGCTTGCCCGCCGCGAGTGCGGCGACCGCGGGCATCTCGACCTCGTCCAGCAGCAGCGTCTCGGAGAGCGCGGGCAGCCACGGGCTGTGCTGGGAGGGGATGCCGAGTGCCCCGTTGGCGTCGCGGATCGCGTCCACGAGCACCTTCAGGTCGGTGATCTCCTCCTCCTCGCGGGCCTCGGCCTTGGGCTTGACGAGCGCGGCACGCCCCAGGTCCTCCCAGGCCAGCGGCCCGGCCCAGGGCGCGAGCACGGTCGGGTCGGCGGCTCCGGGCCGCCGGCCACCGACACGTCCCGACTGGAACGGTACGAGCGAGGCGTGCCCGAGCCGGACGTACGCGCGACCGGGCGTGCTCTTGGAGATGTGCCCGGCCTCGGGCGAGTCGATGACGTCGCTCGACTCGCCGCCGTCCGTCACCCGCAGCGCGATACGGAGGTTGGTGTTGGCCCGGATCTCGGGCGACACGACACCACTCGGCCGCTGGGTGGCGAGCAGCAGGTGGATACCGAGCGAACGGCCTCGCTGGGCGATGTTGACCAGACCCGTCACGAAGTCGGGCAGGTCACGGACCATCGAGGCGAACTCGTCGATGACGATGAGGAGTCGGGGCAGCGGCCGGTTCGAGGGATCGCGCCGTACGAGATCCTGGTAGTCCTCGATGTCCTTGGCGTCGGCGGCGGCCAGGATGTGCTCGCGCCGGTGCAGCTCGGCGCCGAGCGACTCCAGGGCCCGCTCGACGAGGTGCGCGTCGAGGTCGGTGACCATGCCGACGGTGTGCGGCAGGTTCACACAGTCCTTGAAGGCCGCGCCACCCTTGTAGTCGACCAGCACGAACGTCATGTTCTCGGGTGTGTTCGCCACGGCCAGCGCGGCCACGATCGTCTGCAGCAGCTCCGACTTACCCGAACCGGTCGTACCCGCGATCAGACCGTGCGGCCCGTCCCGCCGGATGTCGATGCCGAACGCCCCGTCGTACGACTCACCGACGACCGCCATCGTCGACTGCCCGCCCATGCGCCAGCGGGCGGAGATCGCGTCGCTCGTCGGCGGCTCCAGCTGGAGCACGTCGAGCAGCCGGCTGGAGCCGGGCAGCGCCGAGTCCTCGGTCTCGCCACTGATGTCGCGGATGGGGGAGAGAGACCGGGAGAGGCGCGCGCACCAGGCCGCCGACACGAAGTCGGGCCGTACGTTCTTGACCCGGGCCGTGCCCGTCTGCTCGACGCGCAGCCGCAGTTCGAGCGGCTTCTGCTCGCCGGCCCGCTGGTCGTCGGGCTCGGCGGTGTGCCAGGCCTGGAAGGAGGGGAAGCCGCCGCCCTGGGCGGCCGGTTCGCGGGACGCCGTGACCGAGGTGATGTGCTCCTCGGGCTTCGGCTCGGCGATGACGATGGCCTGGCACTCGCCGGGCAGGAACCGCTCTTCGGCATCGAGGCAGATCGCGTACATGCTGACGCTCGGGCCTTCGCGCAGCAGCCGCACCACACCCGGCATGGACCGAAGCCGCCGCGAACCGTCCCAAATAACCACAATATCCGGGTCGGTGAAGTTGGTCTGGCGCCCGTTCTCCTTGGCGGCCTTCTGGCGGGCGTCGAGGAGCTGGGTGAGCTCGCCGATGCGGGCGCCGACGGTCTCGGCGTCCGTGCCGATCAGGACGTTGGCGTCCTGGGCGCCGGAGGGGCGCGAGTGCGGCAGCCAGCGGACCCAGTCCCAGGTGGTCTGGGCGCTGTTCTCGGTGAGGACGTAGAACTGCACGTCGAGCGGGCTGTGCAGCACGGCACTCTGCGCGACGATCCAACGCCCGATGGACTGGGCCGAGTCGCCGGGCCCGGCGATCCCCACGACACCGCGCTCGCGCAGCGGCAGTGTCACCGGGGCGTCCTGGATCTTCCAGGTGACCTCGCGCTTGTGGTCGTCCTGCTCGGGGTCGTCGAGCACGACCTCGGAGGGCAGCTGTCCCGTGCCGACGCGGAGGACGAGATGGTCGGCGTCGGTGCGCCGCCGCTCCCAGAGCCGCGTACGGGGCCCGGTGCTCATGGAGAGCACGGAGGCGGGATCGGGAACGGCGAGCCGCCGGTCGAGCCGCTCCGCTATCAGCGCGTCCTGAGCGTCCTTCTCGATCCGCTCCTTGTGCTCCTTGTACTCCTTGACCTGCTTCGCATGGGACTTGCGCCCGTGCTTCTTGTCCATGAAGTAGTTGCCGAAGAGGATCAGCGGGCTCAGCAGGGCCATGATCAGGTAGTACCAGCGTCCGAAGATCATCACGGCCACGACCGCGCCGACCAGCGGGGTCAGGGCCATCAGCCAGGGCAGCGGCCGGGCCTCGAAGTCGCGCGGAGGGGCGGGCAGTTTGAACCGCGTCTGGCGCTCGGGCGGCTGAAGGCGGGGCGGCCGGTTGTAGTCCAGCCCCGCCCCGTCGTCGGACCACTTCAACGCGGCGTTGGGCGGGGAGTAGCGATCGAGTTCGAGAAGGGTGTTGCCGACGGCGACCTGGGCACCGAGGGGCCAGTCCTTGCCGTCGAGGGGCTCACCGTCGAGGGTGACACCGCCCTTGTCCGTGGCGTCCTTGTCATCCCCGTTGTTCCCGTTGTTCCGGTCGCCCCTGTGTGCGACGACCTGACAGGTTCCGTCCGTTGCAACTGACAACGTCAGCGCGCGGGCGGGAAGCTCGGGATCGTCGATCCGTACGTAGGAGGCGGGGCCGCTGCCGATGTCGTACCGCCCGATGCCGAGCCGGTGCACGGCGCCGGCCGCGGGACCGCTCGCGACGCGCAGCTCGACCAGGCCGGTCGGCTCGCCGGGCAGGCAGCCGGCGGGGTCGTGCAGGCTGACGACGGCGCCCTCGCGCAGGGGTGAGGTGCCGATGGTGGAGGCCGGGTCGACGGGATGGCCGTCGACATAGGCGAGGGGCGCTCCGCCGCTGCCCGCCTGCTGTCCGTGCTGTCCATGCTGTCCGTGGTGTCCGATGGGGATGATCTGTGCCCCGCCGCTGTAGCCGACGTGTGCGGCCAGCTCTTTCGCGATGTCCCCGACCGAGGACTCGGGATCCGCGTCGAGCACCACGTCGGCGTTGGCGCCGCCCAGTGGATCGACGACGGTCAGAGTCAGGCGCACGATCGTCCTCCCCGTTGACTGCTCTCCTGCTGCCCAGAAGCTGCCCAGTGACGATATCCGCTCCACCCTTCCCACAGGCAACGGCGTATGTGCTGGTTCCCTGAAGGCTCTTGAAGGATCCGGGGTGTGCGGCTGCAAGCGTCCTGCGTAAGCTGCAGACTCGGCGGACGATCGCATCATCCGCAACGGGAGCCACGGGGGTTGGCCCTGCGGCAAGTCGAGTTGTTATGGAGGACGCCACATGGCCGGCGGCAAAGACGCAGATATCACTTATGACGAGATGCACAAGGCGGCTACCAAGCTGACCGACGCCAAGGACAAGATCGACGAGAAGCTCGACGCCCTTGAGCGCTACATCCAGGGCCTCGTCAAGGACGGCTACACCACCCGCAAGGGCTCGCAGGCCTTCGAGGACTCCTTCACCGAGTTCAAGAAGGGCGCGAAGGACACGATCGAGGGCCTGACCGGCATGTCCAAGTTCCTGACCAGCGCCGCGAAGGCGTACCAGGACCTGGACGACGAGCTGGCCAAGGGTGTCAAGGGCTAGTAGCCATTTGCTCGGCACTTCCGGTGCGATGGGGTGTTTGCGCACCCTGTCGCACCGGCTGCCGTTTGGGCCAGGAGCCCTGGCTGAGCCGAGCCGTACACAAGGGATGCCTGGGACGCGCAGCCATGCCTCGCGCTGACCTGCGCTGGGATGGTGAGAACGGGGGATCGTGGCCGAGTACACGAAGATCGAGGACCTGTCGGTGATCCGCGACATGGGAACAGGTCTCGACAACATCAGGAAGGCATTCGAGGGACTGTCGAAGCTCAAAGGGAAATATGAAGGTGATTTCGGAGAGCACGATCTGGCGTGGCAGTTCAAGGATTTCGTGGAGAACTGGGAAATTCACCGAGAGGAGTTGGCTGAAGAAGTCAAGCGTCTCGCCGCTATCGCAAAAGCGGCAGCCAAGGCTTATGAAGATATAGACCATGACCTTGCGGAGGCCATTCGTGGTGACGGTGCCAAGAAATCTCCCGGGAAGGGCAAATGAAACATGGGGGGACGCTCGCGCGACTGGCATCCATTGGCAGACAGTGATCCGATTCCTGGAGATCCGGAGCGGCTCGAGCAGCTCGGAAAAGAGCTGCGCAAGACTGCGGATGAGCTGGACAGGCAGCTAGGCCATATTAAATCGGTTGTGAAGGTTGAATCCTGGGACTCTGACGCGGGAAAGGAGTTTCGGGGGAAAGTCAAGGAGAGCCGAGGAAGGCTTGAGGCGGCTCTCAAGCGTTACGAGACGGTAGCCGACGCCATTGGTGATTCCATCATCGACTATGGTGCGGGCTATGAAGCCAATGCGACGGCTCCACCCAGGGACTACGCGACCGACCTGAATCGCGCTCAGAAGATCGCCGATGTCGCCCTCAGGGAAGCCAGAGATGCCGATGAGCGAAAAGGCGCCGCCGCGAAGAGTCTCGACCAGCTCACAGGTAAAGATGAAAAGAAGAGCAAGAAAGAGCTGGAAGAAAAGCGTGACGCGGCAGCCGGCGATGTCGAGGCCGCAAGAACGAAACTTGAGGAAGCCAAGGGGATCCGTGACCGGGCCGCAAAGGTCGCTCGGGATGCCATCGATGATGTGATTTCGAGCGATTCTCTGAAGGATGGTTTCTGGGACGAGTTCGGTGATGTCGTCTCTTTCATTGCCGACTTGACGGAGAATATTGCCAAGTGGGCGGGAATCGCATCCCTTCTAGTCGGATGGATTCCGGTTATCGGGCAAGCCCTGGCCGGCCTGTTGGGCGCTATTTCCATGGTGGCCACACTTGTCAATGTGCTCTGTACCGCCATTCAAGTGGCCATGGGAGACGCGTCATGGACTGAGCTGGGATGGGCGGCAGTTGGATTCCTGGCCATGGGTGTGGGCAAGGCATTCTCCAAAGTGGCAGGGCGTTTTGTGAAGTCTGCGGTCAAGAGAATGGATTTGGCCGGGAAGGCGGCAAAAACATCAAAAGCCACGCGACGGCAGGGCAAGCAGTTCAATAAGCTCGCTGGCAAGAAGGAAACCCTTGAGAAGGGGGATGTTCTCAAGTCGCTCCGGGAGGTTTTCACCGAACCGTTCACCAAGACTGTGTGGAAGGACGGCTTCAAGACGTTCAAGACTCCGAGCGGATTCCGCGATGCGAAGAACACTGTGACCATCCGTGGCGAGGGGAGCCTACCCTTGGGTGCAGCGAGATCCTTCTCCTTGGCGGATGCCGGTGTGGCATCACAGCTGAAAGAAATCAAGGGCATGAGTGGCGCCCTCGGCCAGTTCCCAGGGGCCAACAAGATCGCAACGAAAGCAACAGTCATGTCCGGCGTCGGTTCTGCCATTACCGTCGGTGGTCTGTTTATTGATGAGGTGAGTGGTGGAGATGACTGAGAGGCCGCTGTGACGGATCATTCGGATCGGGTTTCGGCAGACGATTTCGCTTGCCGATTCGACTTCCAGCCAGGGTGGATCGACTTGACTCTGACCGAGGGTTCGAAGGAGGAAGCGGAGCAACTGGCAAGGGCGGCGGTCGACCACTTCAATCCCCTGACCCTCTTGGTGCCCAGAGAGTCGCTCGTCAAGGAGCTGGCCGACAGAGCTCTCAGGGCCGACGAGGATGGCCCGATCCTCGTGGCCGCCTGCTATTCGGGCGGTGGCGGATTCCTGGCGGAGGTCGTGGTCAGCTCGTATGCGGAGGACGGGGTTACCCGCCCCACGCCGGCCGAGGTGGAGCCCATGCTGCTCCAGTGGTCGAACGTGAAGGTCGTCGGGACCCCCGACGTGTCCCACATGGACCTCGCGGCCGGTCCAGCAGTTCGAGTGCAGGCCACCCTCCAGGCGAAGCGTCTTTTCGGGATCGGAAGTCGGCTGAGCGAATCGATCCGATATGCCGTCTTCCCTCCTGGTACGGAGACGATCATCGAGATCGCTACTCGCTGGGAAGTGTTCGAACGCGCAGAGGAACTGACCGAGTTGACCGATGAGTTGGTCGCGACGATGCGGCTCGTCCCGCTCGACGCAGACGGAAACGAGATCGGTGCGGGCTCCTGAGATGGCATCGGTAATTCGTGATGCCGAAGAGTGGTCGTCGCCGCCGAGTGACTACAAGCTCGTCGTGCCCAATGGCTGGTTCCAGATCTCGCTGGACCCGGATGAGCGCGATCGGAGCATCATCGCTCTCGCGGACCGTCAGTTCGACGGAGTCGACAACGCTCCACACATCAAGCAGCGCTTCATGCGAGACCTCCAGAAGAAGGCGAAGGAGGCTCGCAAGGTAGGCGGACTGGAGCTGTACCTGTCCACCTTGATGGTGGGCCCGCTGCCACTGGCATCGTCACTGCTGGTCAGCATTCCACCGAACAGCTGGCCAGGAACTCCTACGGCACACGACGTGGCGTCGAGCCTGCGACGGCGAGGACGCGACACGAAGGTCGTCGAGCTCACGGCAGCAGGCGAAGCGGTGCGTGAGTACAAGGTGGAAGCCCCGAAGCCCGACGATCAACTCGGCAACACTCTCTCGACAACGACCGTCACATACCACGTGCCGATCCCCGCCAGCGACCACTGGTTGATGCTGGTCTTCTCAACTCCATTGGAACCACTGGCGCCGAAGATGGTCGAGTTGTTCGATGCCGTGGCCGAGACGTTGCACTGGGACTGAGCAGCTGAGGGCGGGCAGTTCGAGTGGGCGGAGGAAGCGGTCCGCCGTACGAAGCCTTACGGTGACCGCGGCCCGACGCGTTCACGAACGGTGTCGCAGTTGTGAAGGTTGCATCACGACTGTCTCCGCGTCGCACCAGTCCCTTGGTACGCATGGTCCGAGACAGACCGGACATGGGAGCATCCCCTGGCACGCCGATCATCTACCTCTGAGGGCGAGCGAATGCTGAGCACGCGACAGAGGGCGGCTGGGGGCTGCCTCCTTGTTGCCACCACCCTGTTCATGACTGGTTGCAGCAGCGATTCGAGCAGCGGATCGGACGGCGACGACATCGCGGGAGCGGATTCGGGCGAGTCGAACTCTCCGACGCCGTCGGCGTCCCCGTCCCCCCGAGAAAGGCGCCCCGGCCTTCGACCTCCCCCCGGACATCACGGTGGACGTCCAGAAGGAGTCGACCGGGGACGCGACGAAGGACGCGATCGTGCGGGATGTGGCGTACGCGGCGCAGGCCCGTATTGAGGCCTTCGCCGAGGGGGACGGCCGGACCGCCAACATGAACCGCTACTTCGCGGCGAACGCCCTCGCCTACTGGGGCGATCGCGTGGCGACGGTCAAGAAGGACGGGCTGACCGTCACGGGCGACTACCGGTACTTCGACTTCGAGGTCACCGATGTCGCGAACGGCAGGAAGGCGGCGGCCCGTTACTGCGAGGACCAGAGCAAGGCCTACAACAAGGTGATCAAGACCGAGAAGGTGCAGCGCACCCAGCCGAGCGACAAGGACTTCGTCCTCAACACGCTCCAGGTCGAGAAGGACTCCCGCGGCGACTGGCAGGTGACGCAGCAGAACTGGAAGAAGGGGGACGCGTCGTGCGTGCAGGGATAGGTACAGGGATACGTACGAGTGCCGGTGCAGGGGCGGGCGCGGCTCGTCCCGTTCTGCGGACTGCCGTGGCCGCCGGGCTGGTCATGGCGCTGGGGACGGGCTTCCCGGCGTACGCGGGTGAGACCACCGGCGGAGACCAGGGGACCACCGCGCCCGACCGGCCGAACCAGGACTCCGGTGCCGGTTCCGGCAACGGGACCATCGGTGCCCACATCCGGATCGACCAGAGCAAGGCCGGTTCGGGCGGCCCCACCTCGACCACCACGTCCTCGAACGCGAACTGGAAGCCCCCGGTCTGCTGGTACGAGCCCATGTACACCTCAGAGGAGTACGAGGAGTTCATCAAGACCGCCTACGACGGGGCGCAGGAACCCGCGGCGAGCTACGCCAGGAAGCGCGAGGAAGAGGGCTACCGCAAGGACGACAAGGGCCTGTGGTGGCAGGTGCAGTTCCGCAACGACGAGTACACCGACGCCTGCCCCGTCACCACGGACAACTGGGAGATCTGGGTCCCGCCGGCCGACCCGCAGCCCGATCCCAACAAGCTCACCCCGGAGACCCTCTCCGAACTCGCCTTCAACTCAACCAAGTTGCCCGCGCCACCCGTCGAACTGAGCCCGCGCGCGGACCGGCTCATCGTGAACCTCGGTACGCGGGTGAAGTTCAAGGGCGACTTCGATCGCGTGTGGACGACCGCGAGCATCGACTACAAGGGCGTCCAGATGGCCGCGACCACCGTCGCGACCCCGGTCGCGCTCAAGGTGGAGGCCGGTACCGACGACGCCGACCCGGCGACCTGCACGTACGACCTCGCGAAGGGCAAGAACGGCTACACGGTCGACAGCGAGGACGCGGGCTGCAACGTCACCTACCGTCGCTCGTCCGGCACGGGCACCTACCCCTTCAAGGCGTCGATCACCTGGAAGGTGACCTGGACCGACTCCGCCGACCCGGACGGCCCGCCGCAGCAGCCCGCGCTGCCGGACGATCTGTCCACGTACGAGGAGAACGTCACGGTCAAGGAGATCCAGTCCGTGAACCGCTGAGTGCCCCACTCCTCGCGGCCACCCCGGCCAGCTATCCTCGTCCGGACTCCATGAGGAATGGGAGAGTCCATGTCTGTTGGATCAGGGGCCGGGGAACCCCGGGCGCAGAGTCCTGGGCGGTCGACGGCAGGGAACATCGTGTTCGGTGCGGGGCTGCTGCTTGTGCTGGCGACCATGACGCTCGGCGCCTTTGCGGGCGTTGCCCTGACCCTCGGTCTGGCCGACGACTCGTTCTTGTCGTCAGCGGTCCCTGACGACGGACGGAATGCCGTGGGCCTCGGCGGCATCGGCATGGGCGGCCTGCTGGGCCTGATGCTGCCGCTGCTCCTCTTCGCGGCGGTCCGGGGCACCGAGGACAAGCCCAGGCTCGGACCGGGCGAGGCCCTCCTCAAGGCGCTCGCCCTTGTTGTGTTCAGCGTCTACCTGGTCGTCGTCTCGCTGCTTGCCGCCCAGCTCGGCTGGATTCTTCCCAAGGGGCCGACGACCCTGGTGAGCTTCTTCGTCGTCGGCTTCAGCTGGATGCCGCTGGCGCTCGTCCCGTGGGAACGGTTCGGGCTGGGAGGCGTGGGAGGCCCGCTCCCCAGCTCTGGCGGCATCTCTGGAGGCACCTCTCGCGGCACTTCCCTCGGCACTTCTCTCGACAAGGACGGCGAGTCAGACAAGTCGGACTGAGTCCGCCAGCTCGTCGGCCATCTTTCCCAGCTCCTCGCCCAGCCCGGGAGCGCCCCAGAGAAGGCGGCACTCCAACGCGGTGGGGTGCTCGCGCGGCAGCACGTAGTGCGCCACACCCTCCAGCACAGTGCCGCTGTCGGCCTCGGGATCCGTGGGCTCCAGGCGGTGCACGCGCAGCGCGGCTCCCAGCGGCAGCTCGACCTCCGTGATCTCCGGCGGACGGAAGAACGGCCCCTCGGCGGCCTCGGCCTCCGCGCGCAGCACATCCAGGCGCAGCGACTCGGCCGGGACGCCCCCCAGTTCCCGTACGCAGTAGAACGCGGCCACGCCACCGCCCTGAGGCGCGAGGACCGCCGCGCAGAGCGCCTGCTGCCGGGCGGCGACGGCCCAGTACCAGAGCACGTCCTCGGCGAACGCCTCGCGCCAGTCGGCGGGGGGGTCGTCGGCCGGGAAGTGCTCCTCGGCCGCCGCCCGCGCCCACTCCGCGGGCCGCTCGGCGGTGAGGTCGAGTACGAACCAGTTGTGCGGGGCGGGCAGTGTGACACGGCACTCGTGCCAGTCGGCGGCCGCGGCCGTCTCCGTGGTGTCCATCGGCGGCTACCTCCCCGCCAGCGAGGCGTCGGGGCCGGTCACGTCGATGTCGTTGCCCTCGAAGAGTCCGATGAAGCTGTTGGTGTCCGTGGTGGCCCCCGTACCGGTCGCCCCGAGCGCCCACGAGTTGTACGACATGGCCTGCTTGAAGGCGTCGGGCGTGCCGATGAAGCTCAGGTCCGTCGGATCGATGTTCTTGATCCGGGCGAGTTCGTCGACCATCCCCGGACCCACGTACATGCTCGCGAGGCCGCGCGCACCACCAGCGCGGTAGGCGTCACGTACCGCCGAGATGTTGTCGCCGGCCTTGAACAGGTCCCTCCAGTTGCCCCGGATCGTGCCGAGGTCATCGACGAAGGAGGTGCCCAGACCCCTGAAGGCGCCCGACAGGCCCACGCGGGGCGCGGCGGCGGCCCCGGTCGCCCCGGCGCGCGCACCGACCATCTCGATGACCAGCGCGCGCCGCGCGGCCGAACTCATAGCCGGATTCCACCCGCGTACGTACTGGGCCGCCGCCGTCCAGACGCGGCTGCGGCCTGCCGTGGCGGCGAGCTTGGCGCCGGCGGAGAAGACCCGTCCGATGCCGAAGGTCGCAAGGCTCAGTACGTCCATGGCGACGTCGCCCCACGACCCGTCGCCGTTGATGGCGAGGAGCAGATGGCAGACGAGCGAGATGGCGGTGGCGATCAGCGCGATGGTACCGAGGACACCGGCGATCGCCTGGCCGATGATCGGGATCCAGCCGACAAGGAGCGCCACCACCCCGCAGACGGCGGCGACGGCTCCCGCGATGTCGGCGACGATGTTCAGGGTGTCACGCAGGTCGTCCAGCCAGGAGTCGTTGAGGTCGTCGCCCTCGGTGATCTCGTGGATGCGCTTGGCGGCGGAGTTGCCCGCCGTGTTGTGGCGGCCCTTGAGGGTGGCGAGCTTGCCGCGCAGATCGTCCAGGTCGCCCTGCAGATCCGTGACGGCGGTGTCGAGCGTCTTCTGCCCGGCCTTGTCGGTGTCCTTGGGCGGGTTGTCGGCCTTGGACTTCGCGGTCGTGAGGTCGCCGCTCTTCGTCTCGGCCTGCCTCAGCAGCCCGTCGGCCTCGCCCTGGATCGTCGAGAGCTCGGTGTGGTACTCCTTCAGCGCGGCGCCGGCCTCTTCGTAGCGGCCGTGCGCCTTGCTCACGGTCTTCGCGGTGTCGTCGGCCTTCTCGGCGAACTCCCGGCCTGCCTTGGAGTCCCAGCTCTTCTGGTCGCCGAGCCTGCGCAGCGCGGCGGCGGCGTCCGAGATGGTCTTCGCGGTGGCGGTGAAACGCTTGGCGAGCGCGGTCAGGTCGTACACATCACCCGGTACGGGATCCTCGCTCTCGCCCAGCACCTCCCAGCGGTGGTCGGCGGGGCGCGTCACTTCTGGTCCTTGCCGGTCTTGCTCTTGCCGCCCTTGCCGCCCTTGCCGCCCTTGTCGCTCTTGCCGTTCTTGTCGCCGACGAGCGCCTTGTACAGCTCGTCGTCGATCTGCGTGTAGGCCTCGCCGGCCGTCTTGGCGACCTCGCCCAGGCCCTTGATCTCCTCGATCATCTTCTCGCGGTTGTCGTTCCAGCCGTCCGAGAACTCCTGCAGCCTCTCCTGCAGCAGCTTGTGCCCGACCGTCCGCCGGTCGTAGGCGTCCAGGAGCTTGTCGAGCCCCTCGAACTCCGTGGCCACCGTCCGCAGGCCGACCCCGGCCGTGTGCAGATCCTCGGTGGAGACCCTGAGCCGCCCCTCCGTCATCCCTGTTGCCCCCGTGGTTCCTGAGCTGCTTGAGCTGCCTGACTTGTTTGAGTTGTCTGGGCCGGTTGAGCTGCCTGACCTGCTGGAGTTGGCTGGGCCTTTTTCTGCCAGCGGAGGGTACCGGCGACCGCGTCGAAGAGCTCCACCATCGAGTCCGCGATGGGCTCCAGCGGGGTGCTGAACGTCAGCATCAGCACTTCGTCGCGATCCGGTACGGGCACGAAGTACTCCACGATCGTGTCCTCGAACTCGGTGCCGAGCCGCCGGGACTCCCGGGTCCGCTCCGACCGTCGCCGCCGGGCCGCCCGCCCGGCGGCCGGCAGCCGTACGTGAGCCGCCTCGCCCTTGCCCCTCAGCGCAGAGACCGCGTCGAGGCTGTCGAACCGCTGGTGGATGCGGGAGATCAGCAGGGACGCGGAGAGAGGGATGCCCGCCGCTTCCAGGAACGACAGGTAGAGCACGACTCCACCCTGCTCGACCCCGGCCTCCGCGGCCCCCAGCAACTGTTCCTCCGCCTGACGGCGAAGCACCGGCTGGTCGTCCACACCTGCGAACTGCCTCTTGATCAGGGCACTCACGGACGCCTCACGCCGCTCCTCGGGAACGAGCGGAATGCGAAACCAGTCCTCGGGCGTGATCAGGCCGAAGACGTTGTCACCATCGGTCTTGCCATCGGACTCACCATCGGTCTCACCAACGGTCTTGCCGTAGGCGGTCCGGTCGGCGGGCGCGGTCTGTCGCATGTCGCCCGACGCTAGCTGCGGGGGGCGTGTTTTCGCCACTGCGAACTTCTCCGCGAGAGATAACAAGAGGCAGCAAACGGAGTCAATTCGGTGCGGACGCACCGGCGTCAGCGGTCGGCGAAGTCCGCTTGTCGCGTGAAATGGCCAAGGCGATCAGCAGGGTGGCCGTGACGATGGTGGACACCAGACCGACCGACCACAGCCACGGGTAGTTGCTGAAGACCCAACTGGGGGGAGTGTCCCGACCCCGGCCCCACTTGCCGGTGTCCTGGGCATTGAAGATCAGCGACACGAGCTGCAGCATCGCCGCGCCGCACACGACGGCCAGCAACGTGAAACCGAACGATCGGACCTTGTGGGACTTCCAGGATTTCCAATCCGTACGGGATGCGGTCAGAACGAAGAGCGTCGCCACGCACGGCACCAGTGCTCCCAGGAACATGGCGAAGCCGTACGCGCCGCCGGGCCAGGTGCCGGCCGACCATTCCCAGGTTTCGTCGCCCCAGAACATGTCCGAAAGGACGAGGAGAGCGAACGAGGCCAAAACGGCCAGGAGGGCGAGACAGCCGAATGCCTTGTCGCCCTTCCCGGAACCCTTGTTCTTGCCCCCGCCTCCAGACCGTTTGCCGGGCCGGTGTTCATACCGCAACGAAGGTGCGGCTGCCCTCGGCCGTCTTGGCTTGGCTGACCCTGCCATGTCCTTGTCCCCCAAGGTGTTCTGGTCCGCGTGTCCGCGGAGTTCGTCAGGCGATCCAGATGCTTTTTGCGAAGTCTTCGATGGCGTCGAAAGAGGCTTCGAGGAGGTCGGGGTTGTCGTAATGCCCCTTGAGTACCAGGTCGATATCGCGGGCCGCGTCGTTCCAGGCGTACGCGACGGACGTGATCGGGCCACCGTCGGGGCGGGTCCAACTGCGCACGCAGCGCAGGCCCTCGCCGAGGTGGAGCGAGACGAAGGGGGCTGTGTCCGCGTGCCCGTCGGCCGCGGGGTCGGGTTCGACCAGCATGCTCAGGTGCAGGGGGCTGTGTTCCTCGTCGCAGGCGAACTGCTTGGTGAAGAGGACCAGCGGTGACGCCTGCGGGGGCATCGGGCCGAAGAGGAACGCCTGGTCGGCCTCGACGCGGTCGCGCAGCATGGCGGCCGAACTCTCCAAGAACTTCTTCGACCGCTGCTTCTCACGCCAGGTGAGCTGGCGCCGGTGGACCAGTGCACTCGCCTTGAGTTGCAGGTCCATCCACTGTGCGAATTCCGCCCCGGTGCCACGCAGGGGCATGTGAAACCACACGGCTGGGTCGGAATCGGTCTCGACGATCACTATGCTTGGCTCTCCTCCGCACCCTCCGCACCCTCCGCACCCTCCAAACCTTCCGTACCCTCCGTCGGATCCGTGAAGGACACCGTCTGGAGGACGGCTGCCATCAGGTCGCAGAATTCGGTCCAGTAGTCCATGGACGCCGTGTGGAGCGTGAAGACCGCGGTGAACGGGCCCGTGGGGAAAGGGACATGGACCTGGATCTGTCCTGTGAGCAGATCGACCTGCTCGCCGGTCTCCGTCAGTTCCGGTTTGATCCTGTACTCGCGCAGCGTCACGCAGGACACAGCAGGACCGCAGGGCAGGTCGAGCCAGCGGGCGTCGTTGTACTCGTCGCCGGAGAGGATCGCGAGGATGCCCTGGGCCACGACGTCGGTGTCGGTGTCGGCCTGGTCCGTCGGCACGGCGGCCACGGTGAGGGCGCACTGGGCGACTCCGTCGGCTCCTTCGTGCCGGGCGACTTCCCCGTCCTGCGTCCCGTCGGCCTGCGCCCCGTCGTCCTGCGTCCCGTTCTCGTCGGCAGTCGAGAACAGCCCCATCGCCGAGTACGAGACTCCGGTGCCCGCCATCATCTCGGCCATCGCCGCGTAGTACGGGGCGGCCGGTTCCCATACGTTCTCGTCGCCGCGGGAGTAGAGCTCTCGTACGAAGGAATGGGAGAGGTCGGCTCGTTCCTCGGGAGTGGCGGCGAGAGGGAGCGCGAAGAAGCCCTCGGGGGCCAGGAACCAGATGGGTGGGGGTTCTTGGGAGGAGGGGGCGCTGGGAAGGGGGCTCGTCGTCTTGGTGGGGGGAGTCATGGAAGGCGGGCCGTTCTGGTCAGGCGTACGGGCAGGGGTCAGAGGTCTTCCGGGCGGATGTCCTTGTGCGGTACCTCGACCCCGTCGGCGTCCATGACCAGACTGCGGCTGCCGGAGCCGAAGAAGGAGCTCAGCTCG
The DNA here is from genome assembly GCF_044456225.1 of Streptomyces sp. NPDC050988. Lineage (NCBI taxonomy): Bacteria > Bacillati > Actinomycetota > Actinomycetes > Kitasatosporales > Streptomycetaceae > Streptomyces > Streptomyces sp. NPDC050988. The sequence goes on from NZ_JBITFQ010000005.1 coordinate 427,043, forward strand.
CTCGGCACCGGAACCTCGACCCGGAAGTGGCCGGAGGGGCGACGAGTGACCACGGGAGTTCCGAGGTCCGGGGCGTGGGCCGTCGCGACGAAATTGTCGATGGCGCCGCGTTGTGCCGGCGCGAGGCTGTCCAGGGGGACCACGTCGAAGGGGTGGATGAGATACCCGGTGACTTTCTGCCGTCTGAAACTGCCCAACCTGCACCACGAACCGTCGGAGAACAGGATCTTGACGTCGTACCCGTCCTTGAAGTCCCTGTGCTCGACCTCGCTGATGTTGGACCGGGGGGTCTCCCAGAGGACCTCGTCCTCGATGATCGTGGAGTCCTTCTTGTGGTAGGGGAGGCCCACGACGACCAGTCGGCGGTCGGTGACGATCGCGTGCGTCCGGTAGCGCTTCTCGTCGGAGCGCGCAGGATCCAGCTGCCAGGGCAGGGTGCGGGCCAGCGTGCCGGGCGCGGCCCACATGACCGGGAAGTCCTCGACCTCGTTCTCGGGGTCGTCCGGAGTGTCCTTGCCGGAGTCCGGGCCGGAGGACCCGCTCACATTGCCTCCGGCGGAGCTGAGGACGGCCATGACGGCGACGCCCAGGACCATCGCCGCTCCCTTCACGGTCTTCCTCGCGGCCGTTTCTCCCATCGACCGGGGCGTGAACACCGGCCCCTCGGGCCAGCCCGGCAGCTCGGCCTGAATGTCGTTGCGCTCGGTGTCGCGGAACCAGCGCATGCCCTTGACCTGCGTGGCGGCGCCCGTCGCGAAGGTCATCGGAGCGCGCCCGAGAAGCGTCTCTCCTGGTTCCGGCTGCCAGATGTTCATGTCCGTATTCACTTCCTTACGCGGCGACGGGGGGCGACTGGGGAGGAGCGTGGCGAGTCAGCAGGCTCGTCCTGGTCGGTTCACTCTGACACTCTGGTCCGGAGGCTCAGCCTCCGGTGGCGGACTTCTCGAACTGGTCGCCAGGGAAGAGAGCCTCCCCCACGTGCTGGTGGATGCTCGTGATCTTGGGGAAGATCTTGGCCCCCGCGTCGATGGCGATACCGGCGCCCAAGGGGCTGATGTTCACGCCCGGGATCATGTTGAGACCCTTGGAACCGAGCCACTGGCCCTCGTGGTAACCGGCGGCGGCAAGGCCACCCATACGTGACTTCAGGCCACTGGTGGCGTGCGCCACCTCGTAGACGTCGCCGGACTTGCCGCCGATCTTCACCAGGCCGGCTTTGCCGAGTCCGCCCTCGAGTCCCCGCGCGTTCTTGCCGAAGGCCATCAGGATGCGTGAGCTGCCGATCGAGGTCTTCGTGAAACCCTGGCCGAGGTTCCCGGCCAGGGCCGTGGCCTTGCCGGCGCCAACCACCTTGATGCCCTTGCTGAACATGCCTATGCCCGGCATCAGTCCCACGGCGTCCAGCCCCATCTGCATCCAGCTCACATCGGCACCACCCCACTTGGCCAACCCGTGTGCCGCCAGCGCGAGACCGCTTGCGATGAGCGCGGCGGTACCGAAGATCGCCGCCAGCGGTGGGAAGGGCAGAGTGATGATGGCCAACATGCCCAGCACGGCGCTCAGATCACTCAGCAGATCGCCGATCAGCTTGATCATGTCGGCGTGGTCCTTGATCCACTGCCCGGTGGCGTCCCACGCGTCTGCGACGCCCTTGGTGAGCTTGTCCCAGAAACCGGGCTCGTCGGGCGCGATGTCGCCGGCCTTGTCGAGTTCCTTGCTTATGTTGCCGGCGGCCCGCTTGTAGCGGTCCTCGAGGTCGTGGACCTTGCCGGTGATCTCGTCGACCGCGCCGGAGGCCCGGCCGAGCTCTTCGCTGCCCTTGCCGTCGCCTTTCGCGTCGGCTTTCTGTTGTGCGGTCTCCCTGGCTTCCAGCTTCTCCCCGGCGGACTTCTCCAGCCGGTTCGCCTCGTCCTGGAAGTCGAGGAGTTCGTTCGCCCACCGGTGCAGGGCGCGCGAGGCCTTGTCGAAGGAGTCGTGGCTCTTGCGGATGAGCGGGGTGACGTCCTTGCCGACGTACTCGGTGAAGGCGACCGCGGTCTTGCCCTTCCAGGCACCGGCCTCGATCCGCTCCAACTCGCGGAGAGTGGTGCCGAGGTCACTCGCCAGGCCGCCGAGTTTCTTGGCGAGGTCCCGGGTGTCGTCGACGTCTCCCGGCGTCGGGTCCCAGCCTATGTTCGGGAAGGCGGGGCGCTTGCCGGCCACGATTACTTGCCCTTCTTCTTCGTCCTGAGGGATTCGGCGAGATCGTGGTCGAGCTTGCCGAACTCCTCGCCTATCTTGTTGATCATCTTCACGGCGCCATGGGTGTGCTTGCCGAGCTGCTTGATGCCGTAGCCCCAGTCGTCGGCGAACTCGTGGACCTCCTCGACGAGTTCGCTCTCACCGACCGCGGAGCCGTCGGCGCCACGGAGCGTGCGGCGCGCGGTGTCCATTCGGTCGCTGATCGTCGAGAAGGTCTTCTTCAGGTCTTCGAAGACTGTGTCTTCGAGACGCAGGTCACTCATATTGTGGTCCGGGTTTCCCGAGTGGTTTGTATGTGGGGTGAGGAGAGGAAGCGGTCGTGGCCGGCACCGATGCCGGAACTCACCGGCAATTCGTCGCCCTCGTCTCGACGAACACCTTGGACGCCTGCCACAAGTCCGTGCTCTGAGAGGCCTTGACCATGACGAGCTTGTAGTGGTCGAAGTCCTTGATGCCGGGCTCTGTCCTCAGGATCTTCTCGGTCTTGATTTCCTTGCCGTAGAACTTGCCGGAGTCTGCGCAGAACGCGACCTCCACCGAGTCGCCGTTCGCGGTGGAGCGTGTGGTGGCGTCGTAGTGGCGCAGGGTGCCCGTGGCGGTCCAACCGCCGTCGATCCAGGCGTCGATCTGCGTCTTCGCGTAGTTCAGCCCCTCGCCGGTGGAGTACGTGGTCACAGCCGGGTCCTTGGGCGTCCGCTTGTCCACACCCCGGTAGATTGCGCGGAAGAAGTTGGCGGCGTCGGACGTCGCGGCCGCCTCGTTCCTGTTCTTCGGCTTGTTCCAGTCGAAGACCAGATCCACGTCGGCGGGCAGAGACACGTCCACGCCGTCCGGTTCGTCGTCCGCGGGTGGCGCCGACGGCTCGGCCGGCTTCTCCGGCGGTTCTGCTCCTGGTCGCATGTTGGCGACTTTGTCGCCGCTGCTGGACCGGTTGTCCTCGCTCCCGCCCCCACAAGCCGCCAGTAGCAAGGTGGCGAACGCGGTAGCAACCGGCAAAGTGCGGCGCTTCACAGTGGACTCCCCGTGAGACAGAAGTGCAGTCGAGAGCAACGACGGTATCCGTGGGGCGATCATTTTCGCTACAGCGAACTTCCTTGCACGGTTGGGCGGATGAGGATGAACCGGGGCAAGCGAATTGCTCCTGTGGCCTGAATGTGTCTGGCCGCACAGCGGCTCCGAACGCGGCGTACGCGTTCGGAGCCGGGGCCCGTTGCGGCGTGCGCCTCGGGGGCGAGTACCGGATGGCTCATGTTGCGGTGGCAGGGTGCGCATATCCCGAATGGTGGGGCGCTTCACCGGGCCGTCACCGGGAGGCCGTGGATGTGGTCCGATGGCGGGGGCGCACCAATCGTCTTGGTACGCCCCCGGCCGCAGTCTTCTGTGTCGCTGTCGTCAGCGGTTGACCGACTGGATCTCCTGGACGGTGATCTCCTGGTCGGCGCCGAAGGTGCCGTCGGGGAGGTCGCCGCCCGCGCCCCCGGTGCCCGTCCAGCTGATCTCCCAGGTGACGGTGGCCTGGAGCTTGAATGTTCCGTCACCCGACGAGCGCAGGTACCTGATGCCGCAGGGTGGTGTCTCGTCGGCCTTGCCCCTGGCGTACGGCTCTCCGATCGAACCGTCGTCGTTGATCACGCACTCACCGGAGGCGGGGTAGGTCTCGGCGTCCGCCGTGCCCGGTTCCAGTTTGAGAGACACGGGCTTGGCGGTGGTCGTGGCCTGGATGTTGAGGCCGCCCGCGTTGAGTTCGGCGGTGACGTCGACCTCCTTGAACGTGGCTTTGTCCAGCCAGGCCCAGGTAGGCAGGTTCACTTTGGTATTCGCCTCGGGAGCGAGCGTGACCTCGGTTTCGGGGAGCTGAAGGCGGTTGTACGCGAGTTCGGCGAGGACCTGTGGGGTGACCGCGTTGGGGACGCCCGGATCGTCACCGTTCTCGACCCAGAACGGCTGCTCGTCGCAGACCTGCGCCTCCGGCTCCATCCAGCGGTCCTCGTCACGGACGGCGACCCACCAGTTGCCCTCGTCCGCCACATCCTTGTTGTAGTCCTTGTAGTCGCCGTCCTTGTACTTGTCCCTGAACTGGCCCACAGCCGTCTTGGCGTAGCTGTGCTGGCCCGGGTAGTTGACCGTCTCGTTGTACGTGTCCTCGACGTACTTGCCGAACTGGTCCGCCGTACGGGGCTCGTACCAGCAGGCCGGAGGGTCCCAGTCGCCCACGGGCCGCACGTTGCCCGTTTTCGCCTTGCCCCCGCCGCCGGTACTGCCGCTGAAGGTGACGAGGGAGTCGATGGCGCCGCCGCCCTGTCCGCCACTGGTCTGGGCCTTGCCGCTGCCCTGCGCGTTGTTGCCGCCCTTGTCGGCGAATGCGGTGCCGGGAGTGAGTACCAACGCGGTGGCCGCGACTCCCGTCACGAACCATCCGCCCCGCAATGTCACGGAGCGCACTTCGCGTTCCCCCTCTCCGAGAGCAGACTCGTGGTCTGCCAGACACCCTGATCGTTCTTCTGGACGCGCGCGCTGTAGGTGACGTACGAGTTCTTGGTGACGGTTGTCTTGTCGGCCTTGTCCGTCTTCCGGTCCTTGTCGTATGCCTTGCTCTCGTCGGAGCAGTAGGCAACAGCGGCCGTGTCCTCGTCCGCGACCTTGATCTCAGGGTTGAAGTAACGCGTTGTCCCCGTGATCGACTTGCCGTCGTTCTTGTAGCCCTGGACCCACTCGACAGCATCGATGAGGGCGTCACCCTTGTAGTAGAACTTGATCGCCTCGGAGTCCGGCTCGCCGGCCGTGATCGACGCGTCCGTGGCGTTGATCCGCCGGGTGACGTCCGCGAGTACCGCGTCGTTTGTCGCGTCGCCCGTCTTCCAGCTCTCGAAGACGTTACTGACATCCTTGGGAAGCGTGACCGTGGGGCGCTCGACGGCATCCGATGCTTCCGCGCTCGGCGAAGCCGATTCCTTGGACGCCTGGTCGGCGCCCGCGATCTTGTCGCTGTCGTCCGACTTGTCGTCCCCGCCGCCGCAAGCCGTCAGCAGTAGGGCTGCGGTCGCGGCCAACGCGGCAGCAACGGGCAAAGTGCGGCGCTTCACAGTGGACTCCCCGTGAGATTTAGGTTCAGTCAAGAGCAGTGACGGTATCCGTGCGTCCAACGGTTTCGCCAGAGCGAATGTGTCCCGCTGATTCCCGTATGGGTCGGGTTCGGTGATTTGGCTGTGACGAGCGCCCCGCACATCCGGGCCTAGGCTGCTCGGATGTCGAAACAGACCGCCCGCTGGCTCGCCTTCAGCCTCACCTGCGCTCTCGGATCCGCAGGGCTCGGCTGGCTCGCCCCCGCGCTGCCGCTGAAGTCCTGGGTCGGCGGGGTGGCCGTACTGATGGCGTGGTTCCTGCTGCCGCTGGCGACGGTGCTCGTCCCGATGCTTGGGCTGCGGCGCGTTCCGCGTGCCCAGCGGAAGATGGCGTGGCAGCTCATCGTTCCGGTAGTCGCGGGCGTGGCACTGGGCGTCGTGGCGGGTGAGGCCGGGCAGCAGTCTGCGCTCGCCGAGCGCGGGCGGTGGACCACGGCCACGGTCGTTGGAATGGAGGACGCCAAAACCGACCAGTGCACCCTGCAGCGGCGGGCGGACGGCACAAGGATCTCGCCGACGCTCTCCGAGGGTGACGGCTGCCGTTCGGTGTCGAAGGGCGACATCCTGCGGGTCCGGTACGACCCCGAAGGTGTCGCCGGCCCGGTGACCGATGCCGAGTCCGACTCTTACGGAGGACTCATCGCCGGCCTCGTCCTCGCCGCCGTGGCGATGGGCACCTGGGGAAGCGTACGAATGAGCCGCTGGGACCGCGCGTACGCGGCCTCGTAGGCTTGCGCGCACATCAGACTGCAGTTTGCTTCGGAACCCGGGGAGAGCAACCGACATGGCCCGCTACATGGAGACGCTCACCATCGAGCGCGGCGGCTTTCGGATCAAGGTTCCGGAGTCGTGGTGGGAGTTCGACGTGCGGCCCGAGTCGCGGGACGACTCGATCCGGCGGATGGTGTCCGAACGGGTGCGGCAACAGCCCGAGTTGGCCAAGCACCAGGACACGTACACCGCCTTCCTCCGGAAGGCCGCGGCGGACGCCTGGAAGTCGGGCGCGCTGTACTGCGGCTGCATGGCCGAGAGCTTCGGCGGCGACACCCCCATCACCGGCTCGATCACCGTCTCGCTCGTCGGCGGGCGTACGCAGGCCGGCGAGCCCCTCTCCACCGACCCGCAGGTCATCGCGAGCCAGCTCGCCGTGCGGGAGGCCAAGAAGGAGGGCGACGCGTGGCGGAAGGTCACGACGGTCGACATCCCGGGCGTCGGCACGGCCGCGCGGACGTACGGCATCGAGGACATCCCCGTACCCGACGACGCCCTCAAGCGCACCATCCGCGCCGTGCTCATGCAAACGTTCATCCCCGTCCCGGGGCAGGAGGGCAAGGTCGCCCTCGTCGCGGGCAGCAGCCAGGTGCTCGACCTCGCCGACTCGTTCTTCGACATCTTCGACGCGATCACGTCGACGTTCCGCTTCGCGGAGTAGGACGGGGCAGGGGCGGAACCCTGTACTGGGCCTCGCCACCACCGTGACCTTTCCCCCGAACACCCGTACCCAGTAACTTCACTTGTGCGTATGTGTGGTTGACGGGGTTGGCGTGACGGGGGTTGCGGCGTGGCGGGTTATCGGCCGACGGACTGGCATGTGCTGGACCTGGAGAAGGATCCGACGCCGGGTGATCCGGACCGGGTCAAGTCGTTGGCGAAGAGCCTGCACGACTTTGCCGATGACGTGCAGGACGCTCTGCGGTTGGTGAAGGGGATGGCGGACGAGGATGCCGTCCTGACGATGGTGGGCAAGACCGCCGATGTGTTCCGGGACGAGTTCTCGGGTGTTCCGAAGAACTTGAAGAAGCTGAAGAAGTCGTACGACCTTGCCGGGGACGCGCTGGCCGCGTACTGGCCCGAACTCGAACGCGCCCAGGCACTTGCCGACAAGGCCCTCGCCCAGGGCCGGGAGGCGCAGGCGGACCTCTCCTCCGCCAAGTCCCGCCTTTCCTCGGCCGATTCATGGGTGACCCGCGCCAACAAGGAAGCCGACAAATACAAGGACGACCCCACCTCCGCAGGCAAGGACGTCCCCAAGCCGGACGAGGCGAAAGTCCGCGCCGCCACCCGCGACGCCCAGAGCGCCAAGGACGCCCACACCTCCGCCCAGTCCGACGTCACCACCGCGCAGAACGCCCTCGACGCCGCGAAGAAGATGGCCGCGGATGCCCGGAAGATGCGCGAAGACGCCGCCGGTGACGCCAAGCGGAAACTCGACGAAGCCTCCGACGCCGGTATTCAGAATCGCAAGTGGTACGAGGAGGTCGGGGACTGGTTCTCCGACAACTGGGACACCATCGTCGCCGTATGCAAGGTCGTCGTCGCAGTCCTCGGCATCATCGCCATGATCATCGGCGGGCCGATCCTGGGTGCGATCGTCCTGATCGCCGCCCTCGTCGTCCTCGCCGACACCCTCAACAAATATATGAAGGGCCAAGCCTCCCTGTTGGATGTGGCCTTCGCCGCGTTGGACTGCATCCCGGGCATGAAGGGGCTGACGACTCTCGGCGGACTCGCCAAGGGACTCAAAGGGCTCGGCAAGATGGGCCTGAAAGGCATGGCGAAAGGCCTCGGGAAAGGGCTGCGCCGCGGAGGTGATGACGCGCTCGCCAAAAGCAAGCCCGCGAAGGGGCGTTGCAAGGGTGGCGACCCGATCGATATGGTCTCCGGCGAGATGCTCATGGAGCAGACCGATGTGGTGCTGCCCGGGCTGCTCCCGCTGGTTCTGCGTCGTACGCATCTGTCGACGTACCGGTGGGGCCGCTGGTTCGGCCCGTCCTGGGCCTCCACGCTGGATGAGCGCCTGGAACTCGATGCCGAGGGAGCGCTGTTCGCCACCGAGGACGGCATGATCCTGGTCTATCCCGTGCCGTCGCCCGGCACTTCGGTGTTGCCTGTCGAGGGGCCTCGCTGGCCGCTGGACTGGGACGGGGCGCCTGGCGCCCCCATCCGCATCACCGATCCGCAGACGGGCCACGTTCGGCACTTCGCCCCGGTCGGTGGATCCTCGCCCATGGATGAGGCGTTCACCCTGCCGCTGGCCGCGATATCCGACCGCAACGGCCACCGCATCGAGTTCGACCGGGCCGATGACGGCACGCCCGTGGCCGTTCGGCACACCGGTGGCTATCACGTCGACGTCGACGTCGAGAACGACCGGGTCTCCCGTCTGCGGCTGCGCAACCCGGAGGACGGCCCGGACGGCACCACCCTGCTGCGCTACGCGTACAGCGACGGCGATCTGACCGAGATCCACAACTCCTCCGGGCTGCCTCTCCGGCTGACCTATGACGACCAGGCGCGCATCACCTCCTGGACCGACCGCAACAACTCCTGGTACCGCTTCACTTACGACGAGCAGGACCGTTGTGTACGCGGCGAGGGCATCGACGGCATCCTCGGCTGCACCATCGAGTACGACACCGAGCGACGGGAAACGCGATACACCAACTCGCTCGGGCACACGACCACGCACTCCTACAACGAACTCCTCCAGCGGACAGCCGTCACCGACCCGCTCGGCAACACCACCCGCAGCGAATGGGACAGGCACAACCGCCTTCTCTCCAGCACGGATCCGCTGGAGAACGTCACGCGTTTCGCCTACGACGACGTGGGCAATCCCACCGCGATCCACCACCCCGACGGCACGACCGAAACCGCCGAGTACAACGAGTGGCACCAGCCGACCGTGGTCGTCGACGCCGACGGGGCGATGTGGCGGCACGACTACGACGCGCGGGGCAATCGGATCGCCACGACCAACCCTGCCGGATTCACGACCAGTTACACCTACGACGACCACGGCCGCCCCTCCGAGGTCATCGACCCGCTGGGCAGTACTCGTCGTTTCGTATCCGACTCGGCGGGCCTGGTGGTCGCCGCCTCCGATCCGCTCGGCAACTCCGCCCGCATCGAGCGGGACGCGTTCGGGCGGCCCAAGACGGTGGAGGACGTCCTGGGCCGTGCGATCCGCATGGGGTGGTCCGCCGAGGGCAAGCTGCTCTGGCGCACGACACATGACGGCCGTCGTGAGCGGTGGACGTGGGACGGCGAGGGAAACCTCGTGGACCACACGGATGCCGCTGGGCGTGCCACCCGCTTCGCGACCGGCCCTTTCGACCTGCCGCGCGCACGGACCGGGCTCGACGGAAGGGCGTACTCCTTCACGTACGACACCGAGAGGCGTCTGAGCCGGGTCACCAACCCACAGGGGCTCTCCTGGTCCTACGCGTACGACGGGGCCGGCCGTCTCGTGTCCGAGACCGACTTCAACGGCCGGTCGATCACGTACTCCCACGATGGCGCGGGGAACCTCACCTCACGAACCAACGCGGGCAGCGAGACCGTCCGGTTCACCCGCGACGCCATGGGACGGACCACGTCCCTGGAGACCGCCGACGAGACGACGACGTACGCGTACGATGCTGTCGGCCGGCTGATTCACTCGGTCGTCCGCTCGGCCGACGAGGATGCCGAACTCCGTGTCGACCGGGACGCGTTGGGCCGCATCGTCGCGGAGAGCGTGAACGGACGCAGCACGGCGTACGCGTACGACGCGATCAGCCGACGCGTGTCCCGGACAACGCCGAGCGGGCACGTTTCCACGTGGTGCTACGACGACGCCGACCTGCCGGTGTCCCTGGAGACGGCGGGGCGGACGCTCACCTTCAGCCACGACGCCCTCGGCCGTGAGACCGGCAGACGCCTCGGTGACGCGTTCGCCCTCACTCAGACATGGGACTCGGTCGATCGGCTCATCGGCCAGACCGTAGAGGCACACCCGGACAGTGTGGCCGAGCTGCTTCAGGAACGTGTCTTCACATACGAGGTGGACGGACGCCTGGCCGGGATCACGGACCGGTCGGCCGGAGCGCGACACTTCGACTCCGAGCCCGGCGGACGCGTCACCGCGGTCGTCGCCCATGACTGGACCGAGCGATACGCCTACGACGGAGCGGGGAACGTCACCCACGCCGAGACACCGGGCGACGGCGCGGCGGACGGGGCCCGGGAGTTCACCGGCACGCTCGTCCGGCGCGCCGGACTCACCGTCTACGAGCACGACGCCCAGGGCCGACTCGTCCGCAAGACGCGCCGTCTGCTCAACGGCCAGTCGCGCACGTGGACATACACCTGGAACACCGAGGACCGGCTGATCGGGACGGTCACACCGGACGGCCACCGGTGGAGTTATCTCTACGACCCCATCGGCCGCAGAATCGCCAAGCGCCGCGTGGCCGAGGACGGCGAAACGCTCCAGGAGACCAGGTTCAGCTGGGACGGCACCCGGCTTGCCGAACAGGTCGACGACACCGGCAGGGTCCAGACCTGGGACTACACGCCGGGGAGCCACCGGCCGATCGCCCAGACGGTCGGGGACGGCGACACCGACGCCCGCTTCTACGCCATCGTCGCGGACCTCGTTGGCGCTCCCACCGAACTCGTCGACGAGGACGGTGATGTCGCCTGGCAGCGGCTTGCCACTGTCTGGGGCTCCGGCGTCCGGGGCGACGACCCGGCCCCGGCGGAGCCCGGCGCCGTCGACTGTCCCCTGCGGTTCCCCGGCCAGTACGCCGATCCTGAGACTGGCCACTATTACAACCACCACCGGTACTACGACCCCGAGACGGCCCGCTACATATCGCCGGACCCGCTCGGTCTTGAAGCGGCACCGAACCATCACGGGTACGTGGCCACACCCCAGCAGACCGCCGACCCGTTGGGCCTGGCTCCGGACGATTGTGTTCCAGAGGGGATGGATCCGGAGTTCCCGACCATTCGGCTGGAGAACTACCGGGGAAGGTTCCAGGCAGCGCTGCACCGAGACGGCCGACAGCGACTGCCCGCGGACTGGGACGCACATCACGCGATACCCCAGGAGTATCGTGGGCATCCCGATTTCGCAGACTTCGATTTCGACCACCCGTCGAACATGCGGGGAATTCTCGGTAGCAGGTCGGGTGGACGTACGACCAATCACCATCAGGACATAACCAACCACTGGGCAGACTTCCGGACCGCGAACCCGAACGCGTCGCGGGCCGAGATCGAGAGTTTCGCCCGGACGATCGATGAGGGATTCCGTGACTATTACTGGTGAGTGGATCGGCGAATGGGCCGGGCGTATGGACGCGCTCGCTTCGACCTTCATGGAGCAGTTCACGTCCAAGTTCGGCTACCCGCCGGACGAGAACTACGTGGCTCGTGCCTCGACTTCTGGATCAGAAGAGATCGCGGGCATCGGCGGTGTGCCCGAGGATCTGGTCACGTTCTACCGATACGTGGAGCGGGTCAGCCTTCCGGACGTGGGCTCGGGGTTCTTCGTCCACCCGGAAGGCCAGACGGCGGCCGGGTTGCGCGGGGACCTGCCGACGCGGATCGTCGGCTCACGCGAGGACTCCGTGGTGGTTTTCGGGTCCGACGGCGGCGGGGCCCTGTTCGCCCTGAGCACCACCGACGGCTCGACCGTGTACCGCCTGCCCCCTTCCCGTATCGAAGGAGACGTCTACACGGAAGGGCCGATCCCGTGTGAGATCGCCGCTCCGGACCTGGCCGGCTGCTTGTCTCTCTTCGAACGTGAACTGCGGGCCGGGATCTAGGGGGTACATCCCCCGACGGGGAACAAGAGCGCGGCAATCGTGGTGGGTATCTGAATCCGATTCCGGTGCGGGCTGAGATATCGGGGCTGACGCTCGAAACGATTCCGGGAAGCTTTGACTTCACGCTCGGTGGGAGTGAAGTGACCACTACGCCGAACGGTGAGAACGAGGAAGTCGGACGGATTCGGAAATCGGAGCGGGACGCCCAGAACTCGTTCATGGAAGCCGCGGTGACTGTTGCTGACTTGGCGGCTGCTGACTTGTCCGCCTGGGACCAGGAGTGAGGCGGGCCCCTCAGGGGCCTGCTTCATCCGCGCCGGTCGGTCCGACGTGTCCATGAACAAGTCGCCGGCGGTCGCTGCCGTGACGGAGCGCCTGAGCCAGGTCCGCAGGGCCCTTGGTCCGGCCTTTGGCTCGGGATGTCACGGGCCGCGGTGGACGGGTCGGTGATGGCCGGGACGTTGTGCGGGCCCAGGACGAGGGGGCGGAGGGTGAGGGTGCGCCACTGTCGGGGCCGATGGTGATCGGCTTGGCGGCCCATGTGAGCAGGTTGGGCACATGCCTTGGCTCACTCGTACGGGTGGTCGCCGACTCGATGTGGCTCGGCGTGCTTCCTGCCGTTGGCCCGAGCGCCGGGGTGTACTCGGGCCGACGCGCATCAGCCCAGCTTCGCGTTCTGCGCCCCCACCACCGCGCTCGCCAGCTTCACGTTGCTCGGCCTCGACTCCGCGATCGCCCTTCCGTCCACCGAGAAGTAGACCGCGATGACGTCGTCGCGGCGTACGGCGGCCGAGTGGAGGGTGTGGGTGGTGCCCAGGACCGTCATCGTGGATTTGAAGGCGAGGGACTCGTCGGCCGCCTTGGTGGTCGGTTCGGCGGTGACCGAGTCGTACGGGCTGGTGCCGCCCTTCGACTTGGCGGTGAAGCCGTCGCCGCAGGAGGCCACCGCCTTGGAGAGGCCCGCCATGGCCGACTCCGCTCCGCCGCCCTCGTAGGCGGTGAGCGTGACGTAGGTGTAGCCGCCGTTGAGGCCGTCCTTCGAGGCGACCCGCGTGAGGTCCGCCTGCGGTTCGCCGAGCGGGAGTTGGTTCATCGCGTACGCCAGCGGGGCGCACACCTTCTTGTCCAGCGTCACCTCTTCCGGTGACTTGGCGAACACGAACTCGTCGGAGGGCTCCTTGACTTCGTAGCCCTTCTCGTAGCGGTCCACGTCAGCCTTGGTGATCATGAGCTTGGCCAGACGGTCCGCCGGGCTGACCTCCTTGGCCCCGGAGGTCGTGGCCGTGGCCTTGCCGCCGGGCTTGTCGGCCGCGTCCGTCTCCGAGTCGCCGCCTCCGCAGGCGGTCAGTCCGGTCAGTCCGGCGAGCATGGTGACGGAGAGCGCGGAGGCGGCGAGGGCGGATCGCTTCATGTGGGGGAGGGCTCCTTGGTTTTCGCGAGGCGACGGTGGGGCCGTTTTCGCGAGGCGACGGATGGGGCCGTCTTCCGTGCGGCCGAAGATCGCTGGAGATCCTTCCACGCCCCCGTCCCACCCCTGCCCCGTCCCCGTGAGCGAGTAGTGCAGACCTGATGGACGGAGCGTGACGAACGGCCGTCGGAACAGGGGTGGATGATTCGCTGGTGCACAGTGGCGGCCCCGTACGCAGGGCCTTCCTCGGCCGGGAACCGGACGGCCCGCGTTGCGCGTGGATAACGTCGGGGCGTGTGGGATCCGAGGCCATGGGCGCGCCTTGAGGGGCTTATGTGCTGCTGATACGGTGCGATGACTTGACACTCGTTCCGGCCGTGGCTATTCGACCAGGTCGGGCGGTACGCCCGGTGAGGGTGAAGTGTTCCAAGTGTCCTGAATGACGAAACCTTCTTGGGTGTACGGGGAGCGGTTGCGTGAAGATCCAAGAGCGTACGGGGGCGGGCAACAACCGTTCCGCTGCGCCGGTTCAGCCGACGATGGGGGAGCGCCTTCCCTCGCCGCCTCGCGAGCGCAAACCCGCGCTGGCCGCGCTCGCGGTCCTGCTGATCCTCGTGGGTGCGCTCGGGGCCACCATGCTGGTGCTGCGCGCCGGCGACCGTGTCGAGGTCGTGAAGGTGACCAGCGACATCCAGGCCGGTGAGTCCGTCGGCAACAACGTGGAGTCGGTGCTGGTCGCGGACGACTCCGGGGTCAACTACATCAAGTGGACCCAGGTCGAGACGCTGAAGAAGCTCAAGGCCAAGTCCACGATCTACAAGGGCACCCTCGTCATCGGCGAGATGTTCGGCACGGAGGCAAGCGTCCCGGCGGGCAAGGCCGTCGTCGGTCTCTCCCTCAAGGAGGGCCAGTACCCCGAGGGCATCCAGTCGGGCGACCTCGTGGCCGCCTACCAGGTCGGCAACACCAGCTCCTCGAACTCGGACGACGAGACGGGCACCGGTTCCGCGGGCACCGGCGGTACGCCGATCGTCGACAACGCCCGTGTCGCCAAGGTGCCGGACGCCAAGGGCGACAGCACCATCAGCAGCACCAACAAGCGCGTCACGGTGACCGTCGACGAGAGTGACGCCGCCGCGCTGGCCCGTGCCGCCGCCGCGAACCAGGTCGCCCTCGTCCTCATCCCCGGCAACTAGCGGCAAGAGAGTCACACACACCATGGCCCTCATCGCCCTAGCCGCCGACAAAGGTTCCCCCGGTGTCACCACGGCCGCCGTCGCCCTCGCCGCCGTCTGGCCCCGCAGGGTGCTGCTCGCCGAGACCGACCCGGCCGGCGGCGACCTCGTGTACCGCAGTGCCGCCGCGCACGGCGGGCCGCTGAACCCGAACACCGGCATGCTGTCCATCGCCGCCACCGCCCGCCGTGGTCTCGTACCGGATCAACTCTGGGACCACGTACAGCCGTTGAGCGGTGGGCTCGAAGTGCTCGTCGGGCTCGGGAACGCCGAGCAGGCGGCCGGGCTCGCCGGGCTGTGGCCCACGCTCGGCCGGGCCTTCGCGCAGCTCGCCGACTCCCCGCACGCGCCCGCCGACGTCATCGCGGACTGCGGACGGATCAGCGGGGACACCCCGGCCGTCGAGATGTTCTCGCAGGCCGCCCTCGTACTCCTCATCTCCCGCACCGAGCCGGAGGCCATCGCGCGCGTCCGCGACCGGGCCGCCGCCCTCAGCGCCAAGCTGCACGGCGGAGCACGGGGTGCGGCCGCCCTCGGCACGCCCCTCATCGGGGTCGTCCTCATCACCGACCCGGGCGAGTCGGGCAAGCTCGTCCACCAGGTCAACGACATGCTGGTGGCCGCGCAGACCGGCGCCCGTGTCGTCGGCACGATCGCCGAAGACCCGGCAGGCGCCGACCAGTTGGCCGGCCGCAAGCGCGGACGGCTCGACAAGTCGCTGCTCATCCGCTCGGCGCGCAAGGTGACCTCGGACCTCTACCAGCAGTTCGGCGCGGCCTGGGCCGTACCGGCGGCCGGCGGTCCGAACGGTCAGCCCACCGCCGGAGCGGGCCGATGACGGCAGTCGACCACCAGCTGGTCAAGCGGTTCCGGCAGGAGGCCGGTGACCGTATCGCCGAGCAGCGCCGCCTCGACCAGGTCTCCGGCGTCACACCGATGTCCAACGAGGACGAGCGGCACTACGCCCGTGCGGTGATAGCCCAGATACTGGAGGAGTACGCCCGTACGGAGATCAACTCCGGGCGTACGCCGCTGGACGCCGAGACCGAGGAGCAGTACGCGGCCGCCGTGCACGCCGCGCTCTTCGGAGTGGGGCGGCTGCAGCCGCTGCTCGACAACCCCGAGGTCGAGAACATCGACATCAACGGGTACGACCAGGTCTTCGTCGGCTATGCCAACGGGGAAGAGGTCAAAGGGGATCCCGTCGCCGAGACCGACGAGGAGCTCATCGAGCTGATCCAGATCCTCGGCGCGTACTCCGGTCTCTCCTCCCGGCCCTTCGACTCCGCCAACCCGCAGCTCGACCTGCGGCTGCCGGACGGGTCCCGGCTCTCCGCCGTCATGGATGTGACACGCAGGCCCGCGCTGTCCATTCGTCGTGCGCGCATGGGCAAGGTCTTCATGTCCGACCTCGTCGGCAACGGCACGCTCACCCCCGAGGTCGGGCACTTCCTCGCCTGTGCCGTCCGGGCGCGCAAGAACATCATGATCGCGGGCGCGACGAACGCCGGTAAGACCACCCTCCTGAGGGCCCTGGCGAACGAGATCCCGCCGCACGAGCGCCTCATCACCGTCGAGCGTGCACTGGAGCTGGGGCTCGACACGTTCGCCGATCTGCACCCGAACGTCGTGGCGTTCGAGGAGCGGCTGCCCAACTCCGAGGGCCAGGGCACCATTTCGATGGCAGAGCTGGTCCGGCGGTCGCTGCGTATGAACCCCTCGCGCGTCATCGTCGGTGAGGTCCTCGGCGACGAGATCGTGACCATGCTCAACGCGATGTCGCAGGGCAACGACGGCTCGCTGTCCACGATCCACGCCAACAGCTCCAGCGAGGTCTTCAACCGTATTTCCACGTACGCGCTCCAGGCCACCGAGCGGCTGCCCATCGAGGCCAGCCAGATGCTCGTCGCGGGCGCGGTGAACTTCGTCGTCTTCATCCAGCGGCGCAACAACTACCAGACGGGCGGCCGGCTCCAGCGCATGGTCACCTCCATCCGCGAGGTCAACGGCGTCGACGGACGCGTCCTGTCCAGCGAGGTGTTCGCCGAGGCCTCGGACGGCCGGATCGTGCCGCACGCGCCCCTCGCCTGCCTCGAAGACCTGATCCAGCACGGCTATCGCCTGCCCGGCGGGAACTGGGGGTGACCTGACCATGACTCTCGCCGCTCTTGACTCGCTCGGCTCCATGGGCGGGCTGTTCTCGACCACGGTCCTGTACGCGCTCGCGTGCGGCATCGCGGTCGGCGGCGGTCTCGCGCTGTTCGCCGTCGCGGTCCGCGGACTGCCCGCCAAGCCCGAGCACGAGAAGCAGAAGGCGAGCGAACGGGCCTCCGAGCTCGTACGGTTCGCCGGCCGGCGCGGCTCGATCGCCGCCGGCGCCGGAATCGTCGTCCTGCTGCTCACACGGTGGGCCGTCGCCGGAATCGCGACCGCCGTCCTCGTCTTCTTCTGGGACAAGCTCTTCGGCGGCGCCTCCGAGGAGAAGTCCGCCATGCGCCGCGTGGAGGCCCTCGCCTCCTGGACCGAGTCGCTGCGTGACACCATCGCGGGCGCGGTCGGCCTGGAGCAGGCCATCCCCGCCTCCGCGCGTGCCGCCGCACCGGTCCTGCGCCCGCACCTCGACGCCCTCGTCGACCGCCTCCGCTCCCGTACGCCGCTGCCGGAAGCCCTGCAGCAGCTCGCCGACGAGATCGACGACGCGTCCGCCGACATCATCGTTGCCGCCCTGATCCTCAACGCGCGGCTGCGCGGCCCGGGTCTGCGGCAGGTCCTGGGCGCGCTGGCCAAGTCGGCGCGCGAAGAGGTCGACATGCGGCAGAGGGTCATGGCGCAGCGCGCCTCGACCCGTCGCTCCGTACAGATCGTCGTCGCGGTGTCCGTCGCCTTCGTCCTCGGCCTGTCGATCTTCAACCGCGAATTCGTCGAGCCGTACGGCACGGCGGTCGGTCAGCTCGTACTCGCCTGTGTCTGCGGCCTGTTCGCGCTCGGCTTCGTATGGCTGCGCAAGCTCTCGACCATCGAGACGCCGGAACGCTTCCTGGTCCGGGACGAGGCGTCGGTCCAGTTCGTCCGCCCCCGTACGCAGTCTCCGTCGTCGTCCCAGACACAGGCTCCGTCACAGACGCTGCCGGAGGAGGGGGTACGCCGATGAACTCGTCCCTGACCATGCCCGTCGTGGTCGGCGCCGTCCTGGGCCTGGGCATCTACGCCCTCGTACGCGCCATGATGCCGTCCAAGCGCAGCGCGGTCTCGCAGGTCGCGCGCATCGACGCGATGCGCGCGAGGGGAGCGGCGTACGAGTCCTCGCACCGCACCACCCCGGACGCCGGGCGGCTCGGGAGCGTACGGGCCGGAGTCGGCGCGCGCGTCTCCGAGTTCTATATGCAACAGGGCTGGGAGCTGCGGTCGCTGCGCGCCGATCTGGCCGTGCTGGACCGGAGTTGGGAGAACTTCCTCGCGACGAAGGTGCTGCTGGCGGCGGCCGGGCTGTTCTTCGGCCCGTTCATGTTCGCCGTGGTCTGGACGCTCGGGGTCGGCCGCAGCCCGGTCATCCCGATCTGGCTCGCGCTGATGTTCGCGACCCTCTTCTTCTTCCTGCCGGACCTGGAAGTACGCAGGGACGCGGCGGAGAAGCGGCGGGACCTGCGGCGCGTGATCGGCGCGTATCTGGACCTCGTGTCGATGAGCCTTGCGGGCGGCCGGGGTCTCCCGGAGGCCCTGATGGCCGCCGCCGAGGTCTCCGACGGCTGGGCCACGCAGCGCATCCGTAACGCGCTCGCGGACGCCCGGATCACCGGCATCAGCCAGTGGCAGGCGCTGGGCTCGCTGGGCGAGGACCTGGGGGTGGAGGAACTGAAGGACCTCTCCGCCTCGTTGGCGCTGGTCGCCGACGACGGCGCGAAGGTGCGCGAGTCGCTCGCCTCCCGGGCCGAGACGATGCGGCACCGCGAACTCGCCGAGATCGAGGGCAGCGCGGGCGAGAAGTCGCAGTCGATGCTCGTCGCGCAGCTGCTGCTCTGCGCGGGCTTCCTCGTCTTCCTGATCTTCCCGGCGGCGATGCGTGTGTTCCAGGTCTGACGTCGACCGCTCCTACTTCCAAGAATTCTGAGAGGACAACTCACCATGAACGGACGGAACTTCAGCACCGGGATCCCGGGGGTGGACTTCCTGATCACCTTCCTCCAGGGGCGGGTGCAGCGCGCCCGCTCCGGCGAGCTCGACCGTGGTGCGTCCGCGGTGGAGTGGGTCATCATCTCGGCGGTCGTCGTGGCGATCGTCGGCGTGGTCGCCGCGATCATCAACGCCGCGCTGAGCGACGGCGCCAACAAGGTCGGCGACTGCATCAAGGGCGCGGACGCGGGCAGCACCTGCTGATTCCGCTTTCCGACCCTCGTCCCTCTCTTCCCTTTCATATCTCTCATATCTCTCATACGGGGTAACTGGTGAGCGTACGACGCTGGGTACGCCGCCGGGTGGAGGCCGCCTCCGCCCGCGGCGACTCCGGCATGACCGCGATCGAGTTCGTGCTGCTCACGCCCGTGCTCTTCTTCATGATCTTCGCCACCGTGCAGTTCGCCCTGTACTTCTTCGCCGACCACGTGGCCCAGGCGGCGGCCCAGGCCGGCGCCCGCAAGGCCCGCGCGACGGCCGACGAACAGCCGGGCGCGTGGCGGGGCGAGGCGCGGGACGTCGTCGACAGCTACATCGCGCAGCTGGGGCCGCAGTTGGTGCTCTCCCCGAACGTCGAGATGCTCCAGCCGGAGCAGAACACGGTGGGCGTGGAGGTCACGGCGAAGGTGCCGTCGGTGTTCCCCGGGCTGGACCTCACGGTGCACGCGCAGTCGGTGGGGCCGGTGGAGCGGTTCGTCGAGGAGGACGGGAACTAGATGCGCGCTCTCGTACGCCGCCGGGTCCTGGCTCTGTTCCCGGCCGTCAGTGGCAGTGGCAGCGGCAGCGGCGGTCACGGTCGTGGTCGCGGTCGCGTTGGCAGTGACCGTGGGCTGTCCACCGTCGAGGTGGTGATCCTGGCGCCGGTGATGATCCTCTTCATCCTGGTGCTGGTGGCTTTCGGGCAACTGGTGGACGGACGCGGGGCGATCGACGGGGCGGCCAGGGACGCGGCTCGATCCGGGTCGCTCCAGCGGGATGTGGCCTCGGCGATGGCGGAGGCGCAGAAGGCGGCGGACGCCGACCTGGCGGACGTCTGCTCCGGTGCGGTGACAGTGAACAAGACGAGCGCCGGTTTCGAGGACGCCGACCTGTTCACGGTCGAGGTCAGCTGCGAGGTACGCGGCCTTGCCATGCTCGGCCTGGATGTCCCGACCCGGCTGACGGCGTCGTTCACCTCACCGCTGGATCCCTTCAAGAGGAAGGCGTGACGGGGCGGATGGGGGTGCTGATGGATACGGCCGGACGCGTCGCGGGAGCCGTACGCTCCTGGACGGACGCACGCCGCGCACGCCTCGACGACCGGGGGTCGGGCGCCGGAGCGGTGATCATCTTCGCGCTGGTGTTCCTGTCGCTGTCGGCCTTCGTCATCGACGGCGGCCTGTCCATCTCCAAGCGCGAACGCGCCGCCGACATCGCGGAACAGGCCGCCCGCTACGCCGCCCAGGACGTGGACCTGGAGGAGCTGTACGAGAACGAAGGCGGCGGCGCCCCCATCCTGTTCGAGAACTGCGGCGCCCGGGTCAAGGCCTTCGCCCAGGAAATGGGCATGACCGGCGCGGACATCGCCGCCACCCACTGCGTCGCCGCGAACGCCGACGAGGTCGAGGTGGAGGTCCAGCTCACGTACTCGCCGGTCTTCACGGGCATGTTCTACGGCGGGGACGTGACGGTCCGAGGACGGGCGGTCGCCGAGAACGAGGTCGGCTGACGGATCGGCCGGGCCGGTGAGGCCGGCCCTACGCTCTTTCCATTTCCATGGGGAGAAGGGCCGGGGCTACTTGTTGCCGCCGCTCTGGCCCTTGCCGCCGCCCTTCTCCTCGCTCTTCACGCCCTCGGAGACCTGCTTCGCCAGGTCGTCGTCCAGCTTCTTGAACTCCCGGACGATCGCCTCGGACATCTGGGCCAGCGCGTCGAGCTGCTGGTTGATGTCCTCGCGCCCGTCCTCCCAGTTGGACTCGAAGTCCTCGAGCTTGTCGTAGACGCCGCCGTCGCCGATGTCGTCCTCGTACGACTCGAAGAGCTTCTTGGTGTGGTTCATCCGCGTCTTGATGTCACGCAGCCGGGTGCCGTAGTCCTCCAGCTCACTGAGCGGCAGCGCGAGGTCGGGCTTGCCCATGTGCGTTCCCCCTGTGGTGTCCGTGCCTCGTGATGTCTACCGGAACGAAGGTACCCGTACCCGCGTCGAAGATGCCGTACGAGACCGGCTTCGGCGGCGGTCAGGGGTGACCGCCGCTGGCCTCTTCGACTACTTCGAGTCCGTCATCCGGTACTCGTACGCGATCACCGAAGGCTTGCCCGACTTCGGCAGGGTGGCGAGCGTCATGCCCTGGAAGGTGTCGGTGACGAGGGCGCGCTTGGCCGGGTTGTAGACGGACTCCTCCTTGTTCGGGGTGATCTCGAAGCTGCCCATGTACTGCTGCTTGAGGAGCGTTTCCTGGGTGTGGGAGGTCGGGACGACCGCGAGCACGCCGCCGTCGGCCAGCCGCAGCGCGTAAGTCGTCCCGTACGCAGGGTCCTTGGCGAAGTACTTCTTGGTCGCCCACTTGGCCAGATCGAAGGTGTCGCGCGCCTTGTAGAGCTTGAGGGCGTCCTTGGCCGGGTCCGTGGTGTGGGAGATCGCGGCGCCGGCCTTCTTCCCGCCGGTCTCGTAAAGGTCCTCGAACGCCGCGCTCACGTCGTTCGGGGCGAGGGCTCCGACACGGGTGGAGGGCGCCACGGCGGTGGCGAGACCGTGGTTGCCGGTGTCGATCGCCGGGATCGGTGCGTCGGAGTAGACCGCGGCCATCAACTTCCAGGCGCCGCCCTCCTTGTCGAAGACCAGGAGGGCGGGGATCTTCGATCCACTGGCGGTGGCCTTCACTGCGAACCAGTCCTCACCAGCGGGGATGTAGTACGTACGGTCCTGGTAGGTGAAGGGCTTCTCGTAGTCGCTCTGGTCCGCCTTCGTCCAGGTGCCGAAGGTCTTGTAGTCGGCCTTGCTCTGCTCGTGGACCTGGCCGCCTTCGACCGTCGCCAGCAGCTTGGCGTTCTGTGTCTTGTTCGCCTTGCCGTTGACAGCCGTGTAGTTGTCGACGATCTTCGCCGCCTGCTCGCGGGTCACGGCGCCCTTGGGGGCGGCGGAGGCCGAGGCCTTCGTGCCGCCCTTTCCGTCCTCGTCCGTGGTGCCGCCGCACCCGGTGAGAGCGACGGTGGAGGTCAGACCGAGCATCAGCAGAGCGATACCGGTCGTGCGTGCGGCGCGTGCCGGGTGGGGGGATGCCATGGTGTGCGCGTCTCTTCTTCTGTTGTGGGCGTCGGAGAGGTTGCGGGGGCTCGGAGGAGGGGAACGGCTGCCGCGAAGGGCTGCTGCGAAGGGGTGGCCGCGCGTCAGCGGTTGATCGACTGGATTTCCTGGACGTTCATGTCCTGGGTGGTCTCGAAGGTGCCGTCGGGCAGGTCGCCACCGGCACCGCCGGTGCCCTCCCAGGAGATCTGCCAGGTGACGGAGGCTTTGAGCGCGTAGGGCTGGCCGCTGGTGGCGCGCAGGTACGTGATGCCGCAGGGCGGGGTCTTGTCGGCCTCCCCCTTCACGTACGGGGTGCCGATCGAACCGTCCTCGTTGATCTCGCAGTCACCGCCCGCGGGGTAGGTCTCCGCGTCCTCCGTGCCCGGCTCCAGGTGCAGGGCGACCGGCTTCGCCGTCGTCTCCGCCCAGAGGTTGGTGTTGGGCAACTCCGCCCGGACCTTGATCTCTTGGAAGGTCCCCTTGTCGAGCCACACCCAAGTGGGCAGGTTGACGGTGGACTTGACCGCAGGCTTCAGCTCGATCTCGGTGTCGGGGACCTCGACCTTGTCGTAGGCGTACTCGGCGAGCGTCTCCGGAGTGGGGGCGTTCGGTACCGCGGGGATCTCACCGGCGTTCTGCCAGAACATGACTCGTTCGCAGTCCCACGACTCCGGGTCGGCGGTGTCGGGGGCCACGCCCCGCCAGAAGTAGCCGTCCTTGCCGATGTTGTAGTTGTCGTAGCCCGCGGCCGGGTTGAGGGAGCCGTCCTTGTAGTTGTAGGCGTCCTTGCCGTCCCGGTAGTGGTCCGTCCACAGCTTCTCGCCACCCCAGGCCGTGTGGGGGCTGACATATCCCAGGCCGTTCGTCTCCGCGAGCGCCTTGAGCTGCTCCGACGTGAGGACGGGCTCGTACCAGCACGGCGGCGGCGTCCAGTTCACGTCCGTCGACGAGATGCGGCCGCGATTGCCGCCGGTGGGGCCGCTGACCTGGGTGACCTTGATACGGGAGACGGAGGCGGACAGCGACTTGCCCTGCGCGTTGCCGGAAGTGTCGGGCGGCGTGGTAGCCCTGTTCCCGTCCAGGTCGGCGTGGGCGTTGCCGCTGCTCCACAGCACCACGGAGGCCGCCGCCATCACGATCAGGAGCCACGAGGGTGCCGGGGTCTTCATACCCGGCACTCCTTCGCCTTGCCGACGACCTCTGTGGTCTGTGCCTTCCAGACCTGGGAGGAGCCGGACGGTGGAAGCATGAGGAGCCGGAACTTCAGATAGCTGTTCAGGCTCTCCTCGGTGCGGTTGACCTTCCCGGACTTGATGTCCTTGCTGAAGATCTCCGCCTGGTTGCTGCAGAAGGTGACGAGGGTGCGTTTGCCGTCGCTCAGAGTGGTGACGTCCTCGTCGTAATACTTCTCCGTGCCGAAGGGAGTCCAGCCGCCCTTCACGGAGGCCTCGATCTGCGACTTGACGTACTGAGCGGCCTGGCCGACCGAGTAGTACTGGTACGCCGGGTCGTTCGGGTCCTGCGCGACGATGCCGTGATACATCGCCCGGAGGTAGTTCTGCGCGTCGGCGAGTGCCGCCGAGTGCTTCGCGTCGGACGGCTTGTCGAAGTCGAAGACCAGGCTTACGTCCTTCGGCAGGCCGAGATCCGGACCGTCACCGCCCGTCGTCGCGGACGCCGAGGCCGACGGACTGCCCGACCCCTTGTCCGCCCCCTTGATGTCGTCCGACGACTTGTCGTCGCTCCCGCCGCAAGCGGTGAGAAGCAGCGCCGCCGTCGTGGCGAACGCGGCCGTCGTGGTGGTCAGAGCGCGGCGAGCCACTGTCGATCTCCCCCGGGGTTCGTGTATGCGACAGGGAACGAAGCTACCAGGGACACGTAGAGGGCTTCAGGGCGGTGATGGGGGGTTGTGTGGGGATTGTGAGAACTGTGACGTGACAGTTGCGAACTGCCTGGATCCTGGGCGGTGGCACGGTCGGGGCCCGGTGGACAACTCGGGCTTAGGGGACCAGGTGTAGTGAAGTGGCCGGAGTGAAGGACCGTGCCACCTGCCCGCCCTTCGACACCCTCAATAGGATCTAAGTAGGCTCAGCACACCCCCGCTCTCCCTCCCTCCACACACGACACCAGGACACCCGCCATGGCGCGACGTACCACTTCCAACTCGACGGGAAGCTCGCCGGGTCCGAGGAATCGGACGCCGCAGCCCCTGCCTCGGCGCCGTCGTACGTTCGGGGACTTTCTGAAGGCGTTCCTCGCCTTCGTCGCCCTGCTCGTGCTGCTGATCGGGGTGCCCGGGGCGCTGGCCTCGCAGATCGGCTGGCCGCTGCCGAGTGGTTCGCCGAGTCTGGACTGGCTCCAGAAAGAGATCAGCGTCGATACGTTCATCAACACGCTGACCGTCGTCGTGTGGTTCGCCTGGGCCCAGTTCACCGCGTGTGTGCTCGTCGAGGTGAAGGCCGCGCTGTCGGGCGTCGGGCTGCCGAACCGCGTGCCCGGCGCCGGCCCGAGCCAGCTGCTCGCGCGGCAGCTCGTCGCGGCCCTGCTGCTCGTCGGCGCGACCGCGGCGAGCTTCACGCCGGGGCTGTCGCAGCTCGGGCAGCAGCTGGAGGGGAACCAGCGGCCGGCCGTCGCGGCCGCGCAGCAGACGCCGGGCGGGCTGCTGGGCCAGCAGCAGGAGCAGGCGGCCTCGACGGCCGCCGCCCTGGCCGAGCAGGCGGCCTCCGCCGCCGCGCACGCCGAGAGCGGGACCGGCGCCCACGCCTCGGACGACGACACGAAGTTCTACCGGATCCAGCCGCCCGAGGGCCGTCACCACGACTCCCTCTGGGAGGTCGCCGAGCGCCACCTCGGCGACGGGCGGCGGTACAAGGAGATCTACCAGCTCAACAAGGACCGTACGCAGCCCGACGGTTCGAAGCTCTCCGAGGCCAGCCTCATCCGGCCGGGCTGGATCATGGAGATGCCCGGCGACGCCCGCGGCGGCGAGCTGGTGGAGATGCCCGACGAGGCCCCGAAGGTCTCCGAAGAGGTCCAGCAGCAGATCTCCGACTACGCCAGGACCGGCGGTGCCGAGGGCGCCGGCGGCCAGCAGGGCGGCGGCTCCGGATCCCTCGACCGCGACACCGCCCACATCAGCCTTCCCGAGCAGCGGCCCGCCCCCGACCAGGGACACCAGCAGGGTCAGGACGGGCGGCAGGGGCAGCAGGGGCAGGAGCATGCCGCCCCGGCCGCCGGCGAAGACGGCGGGTTCGGGCTGCCGCAGGCACTGCTCGGCGCGCCCCTTCTCGCCGCCGGTCTCCTCGGCGCCCTCGGCCGGCGCCGGCGTCAGGCCCTGTGGCAGTCCGCCCTCGGTGCCGTCGGCGGGCGGCGCGGCATGGAACCGCCGACGCCCACCGGCGCCGCCGCCGACGCGCAGGACGCGCTGCTGGTGGGGGCCGACCCCGAGGGCGTACGCCTCCTCGACCTCTCCCTGCGCGGGCTCGCCGCCTCGCTCGCGGGCGAGTCCCGGCCGCTGCCGACCGTCTACGCGGCCTGGATGAGCGGCAACGGCGACCTGCACCTCCAGCTCGCCCAGCCCGCGGGGAAGCCGCCGGCGCCCTGGCAGCTCGGGCAGGACCAGACGTTCTGGATGCTGGCCCGCGCAGACGCCGAGCGGTACGAGGACGTCGACACGGCGGCCCCCTACCCCGGCCTCGTCAGCCTCGGCACGATGGACGACTCGCGGCTGCTGCTCAACCTGGAGGCCGTGCCCGGCATCGTCTCGTTGAGCGGCCGTGAGCAGGACCGGGCGGGCGTGTTCGCCTCCGTGGCCGCCGAGTTGGCGACGAACGGCTGGTCCGACCGCATGACGATCACCCTCGTCGGCTTCGGCGAGGACCTGACCCCGCTCGCGCCCAACCGGCTCCGCCACCTCGACGACATCGAGGCGCTCGTGGAGACCATGGAGGCGGAGACGCGGCAGCGGCGCGGTGCGCTGGGTGCGGCAGGTCACGACTCGGTGCTCACCGGCCGTACGGGCCCTGCCCAGCACACCCGTTGGGCCCCGCACCTCGTGCTGCTGGCCGCCGAGCCGTCCGCCGAGGACGCCGTCACGCTCGCCGAACTGGCCGCCGACGCGAGCCGGTTGGGCATCGGGTACCTCGTGGGTACGCAGTCGGGCGATCTGCCCGGTGCCGCCTGGGAGATGGAGATCACCAGCGAGGGCAAGCTCCTCGCGCCGCTCCTCGGCCTCGAACTCGACGCGCAGCTCCTGCCGGTGTCCCAGCAGCGGGCTGTCGTCGAGCTGTTCACCGACGCCGACCCCGAGCGCGACGACGACCGCCCCACCACCACCCCGCCGTTCCTCGTCGACATCAGCGAGCAGGGGCGTCCCGCGGTGTACGCGCGGCTCGTCGGCCCGTACGAGATCATCGGCCTCGAAACGCCGGACGGTGAGCGCAGCCCGCTGCTGCACGAGGCGTTGGCGCTGCTGCTTCTGCACCGCGAGGGTGTGCACCCGCGGGTGCTGTCCTCCGCGCTGTGGCCGCGCGGTGTCACGGACGACGTACGGGACGCGCTCGTCGAGCGGCTGCGCGCCTGGCTCGGCAACGACCCGGACGGTACGCCGCGGCTCGGCACCGACTCGACCGGGCGGCTCAAGCTCGCCAAGTCCGTCGTGTCCGACCTGGACGTGCTGCGGTCGCTGTACCACGAGGCCACGCAGGGGCGGGGCGCCAACAGCCGTGCCGTGCGCGGGCGTCTGCTGACCGACGCGCTGGTGCTGGTGCGGGGGCCGTTGCTGGCCGAGCGGTCCGCGGGGCGGTACGGGTGGCTGACCCACGAGATCATCGACGCGCAACTGCCCCTGCTCGTCGCGGACATCGGGCTCGCCCTGTCCGCGTTCCACCTGGAGAAGGACCGGGCGGAGAAGGCGATCGAGGCGCTGAACGCGGCGCTCGGCTCCGCGCCGGGGGATGAGCGGTTGTGGAACGAGCTGCTTCGGGCGACGCATGCGACGGGTGACAGTGATCGTTTGAAGACGCTCGCCTCGGATCTGGTGTCGCGCAGCGGTGCTCGTGGGCTGCCGCCCAGGACCGAGGCCCTGCTGGACGAACTGCTTCCTGCCTGGCGGAGTGGTGTTGCTGCCGTCGGATGAGTGGGGCCCGCCGTGGATCTCCTGCTGATTCTTGGTGCCGCCCTCTGGGGCGGCGCCATCGGCGTGTTCATCCCTCGCCCTGCCCATCGCTTCTCCGTCGCCCCCGACGAGCCGTGGCAGACGCGGTGTCCCGAAGGGCATCTCGTCGGCGGCTGGGTCGGGCTGGCCCGCTGTCGGGAGTGCGGGGGGCGGGCGTACGGGCCCAGCACCCCCCTCGTCGCCCTGGCCACCGCCCTCGTCTGCGGGGCGCTCGCCGCGGCGACCGGTACCCGGCCCGAGCTGGGTGTCTGGCTGCTGCTCGCGCCCCTGGGCGTACTGCTCGCCGTCGTGGACTTCACCGTGCAGCGGCTGCCGGACGTGCTGACGCTGCCGCTCGCGGGAGCCGCACTGGTCCTGCTCGCGGGAGCGGCCGCCGCGCCCGAGAACGCCGGGGACTGGCTGACCGCGCTGTACGGGTCCCTCGCCCTCGGCGGCGGCTATTTCGTGCTCTTCCTCATCAACCCCAACGGCATGGGCTTCGGCGACGTGAAGCTGGCGCTGGGGACCGGGGCCGTCCTCGGCTGGTACGGCTGGGGAGCCCTGCTGCTCGGCACCTTCGCCGGGTTCCTGTTCGGCGGGCTGTACGGGCTGGGGCTCGTCGTGGTCCGCAGGGCCGGGCGCAAGACCTCCATGCCGTTCGGGCCCTTCCTGATCGCGGGCGCCTTCGTGGGCCTGCTCATCGGGGCGTACGCGGCCTGACGTCGGGTGATCACACGGGCTGGCGTACGCTGGATCAGTCCGTCCGCACCCTTACGAAAGGGACCGTCCCGGTGACCGAGAAGGCCGACCTTCAGTCCGTCCTCGACCGTGCCGCCGAGGGTGGGCGGATCACCCCGGAAGAGGCGCTCGACCTCTACCGTGACGCCCCGCTGCACGCGCTGGGCGCCGCCGCCGACGCCGTACGCCGCCGTCGGTACGCCGGTACGGAGCACATCGCGACGTACATCATCGAGCGGAACATCAACTACACGAACGTGTGCGTCACGGCGTGCAAGTTCTGCGCCTTCTACGCTCCGCCGAAGGACACCGCCAAGGGCTGGACGCGGGATCTGGAAGACATCCTGCGCCGCTGCGCGGAGACCGTCGAGCTGGGCGGGACGCAGATCATGTTCCAGGGCGGGCACCACCCGGACTTCGGCGTCGAGTACTACGAGAAGCACTTCGCCGCGATCAAGGCCGCCTATCCGCAGCTCGTCATCCACAGCCTGGGGGCGAGCGAGGTCGAGCACATGGCCCGTATCTCCAAGGTGTCGGTGGAGGAGGCCATCTCGCGGATCCACACCGCAGGGCTCGACTCCTTCGCCGGCGCCGGTGCCGAGCTGCTTCCCGCGCGGCCCCGCAAGGCCATCGCCCCGCTGAAGGAGAGCGGCGAGCGCTGGCTGGAGATCATGGAGGCCGCGCACAACCTGGGCGTCGAGTCGACCTCCACCATGCTCATGGGCACCGGCGAGACCAACGCCGAGCGCATCGAGCACCTGCGGATGATCCGTGACGTGCAGGACCGGACGGGCGGCTTCCGGGCCTTCATCCCGTACACCTACCAGCCCGAGAACAACCACTTGAAGGGCCGTACGCAGGCCACGCTCTTCGAGTACCTGCGGATGATCGCCATCGCGCGGCTCTTCATGGACAACATCGCCCACATCCAGGGCTCCTGGCTGACCACGGGCAAGGAGGTCGGCCAACTGTCGCTCCACTACGGCGCGGACGACCTCGGTTCGATCATGCTTGAGGAGAACGTCGTCTCCTCGGCCGGTGCCAAGCACCGCTCCAACCGCATGGAGATCATCGACCTGATCCGCAAGGCCGGCCGTGTTCCCGCCCAGCGGGCCACGACGTACGAGCACCTCGTCGTCCACGACGACCCGGCGAACGACCCCGTCGACGAGCGGGTCCAGTCCCACATCTCCTCCACGGCGATCGAGGGCGGCACGGCCCACCCGGAGTTGAAGCTCCTCGCCTCCAACTGAGCCCTTACGAGGACCAGTTGGAGACGATCCACACTGCCGACGAGGTACGCGTCGGCTGGGACGGCGGAGAGCCGATCAAGGACGGCGCGGTCGTCGTGGGACGGGGCCGGGTGGCGGCCGTCGGGACGTTCGCGGAGATCCGCGAGCGGTTTCCCGACGCACGGGTGCGGCGGTGGCCCGGAGTGCTCGGGCCCGCCCTGATCCACGAGGGCCCGCTCCCGGACGCCCCGACACCGCGCGAACGGGTGCATTCCGTGTTGAAGGCGGGGGCGGTGGCGGTTCTGGAGGAGTACGCCGACACGGTCGAGTTGAGGGCGGCGGCCGGGCGTAACGACGTGGTCGTGCTGTCCCGGGTCCGCCCCGCGGGGATCGTGGCCGGGGGCCGGGCCGACCTCGCGGTCTTCGACGAGGACGGGGCGTGCGTGGCGACTGTTTGCGCGGGGCGCCTTGTGCACAGGCGTCGTTGAGCTTTCTGTCGTCTTCAGGGTGCGGGTCCGACGTGGCTGGTCGCGCAGTTCCCCGCGCCCCTGAAGACAAAGGCCGGGGCTGGCGCCCCTGCCTTTCGTCTTCGGGGGGCGGTAGCCCTTGCCTTTAAGGGGCGCGGGGAACTGCGCGACCAGCCCCCCCCCCCCCCCCCCCCCCAAACAAACCCCCCCCCCCCACCACACCCCGGCGGCAACCCCCCCCCCCCCGGACACCC